>NZ_JASGBT010000022.1:407279-428981 GCF_030053255.1 Serratia sp. PF-27 | reverse complement strand
AATTTGCTTTTTGTACGGCGTCCATGCTGAGTGCGCGGATGGCGTTGGCAAGCTCTTTACGAGAGGACATGTTTTACTCCAGGTCGGATAAAAAAAGCAGTCAAGTTCCCTATTTTCTCAGACTCCACATCACAACGGCAATCCCTAATGCCAAATGAGAGCGAGTTCACCACTTATTAGCACGATTGGACGCTTTTTCGGAATAACACTATTCTCGCCTTAGCTGGCGTACACTAGGCTCTTGCGACAAGATTTCCTCAAAGCAAAATGACTCTTTTACCTTGTTACCTTCACAGGAAGATGGCGTTATGAAGATCCGTACCTCTTTGATTGCGTTGGGCATTGCCACCTTGGCAACCGGCTGTCAAAACCTGAATACCGAAACCTTGATGCAGTCCGGCGCGCAGGCGTTCCAGGCGGCGACCCTGAGCAACGACGACGTTAAGGCCCTGAGTGATAAATCCTGCGCCGAGATGGACAGCAAGGCACAAATCGCGCCGGCCGGCAGCACCTACGCCAAGCGTCTCAACAAAATCGCTGCGGCGCTGGGCGACAACATCAACGGCACCCCGGCCAACTACAAGGTCTACGTGACCAAAGACGTCAACGCCTGGGCGATGGCCAACGGCTGTATCCGCGTCTACAGCGGCCTGATGGACATGATGAACGACAACGAAGTGGAAGGCGTGCTGGGCCACGAAATGGGCCACGTGGCGCTGGGCCACACCCGTAAAGCGATGCAGGTGGCTTACGGCACCGTGGCGCTGCGCACCGCGGCGTCCTCCGCCGGCGGCGTCATCGGCTCGCTGTCGCAGTCGCAGCTGGCGGATATCGGCGAGAAACTGGTCAGCGCCCAGTTCTCGCAGAAGCAGGAGAGCGAAGCGGATGATTACTCGTTCGATCTGCTGAAAAAGCGCGGCATCGATCCGAACGGCCTGGCCACCAGCTTCGAAAAATTGGCCCAAATGGAAGCCGGCCGTCAGAGCAGCATGTTCGACGATCACCCGTCTTCCCAAGCGCGCGCGCAGCACATTCGCGATCGCATCGCGGCAGAGAAGTAACAACGAGAACGCCCGGCAACCGCCGGGCGTTTTTTATCGTCTCAATACAGGGTTTTCTGCGGCGGCCCGGCGAAGGTCAGCGGCCCGACCTGCTTCATGTCCACCTCGACCACCGACGGCCCCGGGTAGTTGATCGCCTCGGCCAATACGCCGTTGAACTGCGCCGCCGCCTCGACCTTCCAGGCTTTCAGCCCCATCGCTTCGGCTATTTGAGTAAAGGCCGGCGTATGCAGCTCGTTGTAATACTGGCGCCCGGCGAAATACTTGTCCTGAATGCCGCGCATCACGCCATAACCGCCGTCGTTCATGATCAGCAGGGTGATGTTCACCTGTTCCTGCGCCATGGTCGCCAGTTCCCCCAGGCCCAGCGCCAAACCGCCATCGCCCACCAGCCCCACCACCTTGCGCTGCGGGTTGGCGATCGCGGTGCCGATCGCCATCGGCAGCCCCATGCCGATAGCACCGGCCAGCGAGTGAATGTTGCACAGCGGCGAGATCGCGCGGAACAAACGGCTGCCCCAGACGCTGCCGGAAACGGTGATATCGCGCACCAGCAATCCGTCCTGCGGCAACGCGGCGTCGATGGCGTCGTTGAGTTTGGCGTATTCACCGGACTGCTGACGCAACGCGCTCTCCGCCTGCTGCACCGCCCCCGCGATCTCGGCATCCCACTCGGCGTTAACCTTCTCGCCGGGGCTCAGCCGCGCCGCCAGCGCGGCCAGCAGCGCCGCACAGTCGCCGTTGATCTGCTCATCGGCCAGGTAGTTGCGGTTGGCCGCCGCCGGATCGATGTCAATCTGCACCAGCGGGCGCGGCAGCGGCAGCGTCCAGGTGCGGGTTTCATTACTGCGCAGGCGCGAACCAGCCACCAGCGTCAGGTCGCACTGCGTCAGGATCGCCTCGATGCTCGGCGAGTTGTGGAACGCCCGCAGGCTGCGCGGATGGCTGTCCGGTAGAATGCCGCGCCCGTGGGTGCTGGAGATCACCGCCACGCCGGCGTCCGCCAGCTTGCGCACCGCGTCGCCGCAGGCCAAGGCGCCACCGCCTAACCACAGCAGCGGACGCTTGGCCTGTTTCAGCCGCTGATGCAGCCGCTCCACCGCCGCATCGTCCGCCTTCGGCAGCGGCGCCGGCGCCAACGCTTCGGTCAACACCGAACGGGAAACCAGGCTACTTTGAATATCGATCGGGATCTCGACCGCCACCGGGCCACAGGGCACGGTTTGCGCATCCAGGATCGCCCGCTGGATCACCGCCACCGCCTGCTCCGGCGAATTGACCCGGTAAGCGCGCTTGGAGCAGGCGCGCAGGAAGCCGAGCTGATCGCGGGTTTCATGAATAAAACCGGCGTCGGCGTCCAGATAGGCTTTTTCCACCTGGCCGGTGATATGCAGCAGCGGCGTGTTGGCGTTGAGCGCCTCAATCATCGCCCCCACCGCGTTGCCCGCGCCGGCGCCGGTGCTGGTCAACGCCACGCCCAGGCCGGAGAAGCGCCCGTGCGCGTCGGCCATGGTGACCGCGCCCGCTTCGCCGCGCGCCGGCACGAAGCGAATTTTATCGCGCTGCCCCACCGCATCGGCGATCGGCAGATTATGAATCGAAATGATGCCGTACATCGCCGACACCGCGTACTGTTCCAGAGTCCGGGCTATCGCCTCGCCAACCGTGATTTTATCGCTCATCATCTGCCTTCTTAGGGTAGTCGTTATTAGGGTTATGCGTAGAGGTGTCGGCCTAGTCGCTCCAGCGGTTCACCTGATGGCTCAGCGCCAGATACACGCTTTTCTGCTGCATGTAGGCCTTGATGCCGTTCAGGCCCTTTTCGCGGCCCAGCCCGCTTTCCTTGAAACCGCCGAACGGTGTAGAAATCGAGAACGTTTTGTAGGTATTGACCCAGACGGTGCCGGTTTCCAGCCGCTCCGCCAGCGCCATCGCCCGCGGGAAATCGCGGCTCCAGATGCCGGCCGCCAGGCCGTACACCGAGTCGTTGGCCTGTTCGATCAGCTGTTGCTCATCGTCAAACGGCAGCGCCACCAGCACCGGGCCGAAGATCTCTTCCTGGCAGACGCGGGCGTCATTGTTCAAGCCTTCAATAATGGTCGGCAGGTAATAGCTACCGCTCGCCAGTTGCGGATCGGCCGGCGCTTCGCCGCCGATGATCACCCGGCCACCCTCCTGCCGCGCCAGCGCCACGTAGTCCGCCACGCTTTGCCGATGTTTGGCGCTGATCAGCGGGCCGAGATGCACGCCCGGCACCAGCGGGTTGCCGATACGCAGCCCCGCCGTCAGTTCGGTCAAGCGCGCCAGCAGCGGCTGATACAGCGAACGATGCACGAACAGCCGCGAACCGGCGATGCACGCCTGGCCGGCGGAGCTGAAAATGCCGTAGCAGATGCCGCGCGCCGCCTGCTCCAGATCGGCGTCCTCCAGCACGATGGTCGGCGATTTCCCCCCCAATTCCAGCGAGGTGGGGATCAGCTTGTCGGCGGCGATGTGCGCCAAATGGCGCCCGGTACTGGTCCCGCCGGTAAAGGCGATCTTTTTCACCAGCGGGTGGCGCACCAACGCCTCGCCGATCACCGAACCTTTGCCCGGCAGCACGCTGAGCAGCCCGGCCGGCAGGCCCGCCTGTTCGAACAGCTCGGCCAGCTTCAGCGCCATCAGCGGCGTGGCTTCGGCCGGTTTGAGCACCACCGCGTTGCCCGCCGCCAGCGCCGGCGCCACCTTCTGCATTTCACTGGCGATCGGTGAGTTCCACGGTGTGATGGCGGCGATCACCCCCATCGGCTGATACTGGCTGAGCGTCATCACCTCGGCGCTGCGCGGGGTCGGCAATTCGCCTTCCAACACTTCGCAGGCGGCGGCGAAGTAGCGCGCGGTCGCCGCTGCGCTGGCCACCAGCCCGCGGGTCTCCGCCAGCGGCTTGCCGTTGTCGCGGGTCTGCAGCTCGGCCAGCTGTTCCTGCTGCGCCAGGATCAGGTTGCTGACGCGGTAGAGGATCGAGGCGCGTTGGTGCGGCACCAACCCACGCCACTCCGGCGCGCGCCAGGCGCGTTCCGCTGCCTCCACTGCCTCATTCACGTCCTCGACGTTAGCGGCACGCAGCCGCGCGTTGACGCTGCCGTCGGCCGGGAATACCGAAGCCATCTCTTCGCCACGCCCTTCGCGCCAGCGTCCGGCGACAAAAATATTCAATCGTTCCATGCTCCGCTCCTGCCGTTCAGGCAATAAAACCGCCGTCCACCAGACGGCGGCAGGCTTGTACCGCGCTCAGCGCCGCCAGGGTTGATGTTTTGGGATTGCTCGCCAGCGGGGTGCCGCTCAGCTCGATGTGAAACTCGCCAAAATCGCCGCACACCTGCAGGCGATGGGTATTGCGTCGGGTGGCGGGATCGACCTGCAGGCGTACCCGGGTGGCGTCCATCCCCAGGCCGTTGAGCGCAATGGTGGCCGCCACGTTGGCATTAGCCGGGAACAAACGCGCCGCTTCACGCGCCGAACCTTCAAAAAACACCTGCGCTTCACTCACCGCATCGAGATCGATCAACTGTTCCGCCGGGCTGCCGCGCCAGCTGGCCGGGCTTTTACTGGCCTGATAGGTCACGCTCTCCAGCCCGCCTTCGCGCGCCGACGCCAGCCCGTCCATCCCCGCCACCGCGCCGGACAGCACGATCAGTTGCCCGTGATGGCGGCGGCAAACCTGCTGCAGCCGCTGTTGCAATGCGGCGTCCGCCAGCGCGCCGGTCGAGATCAGCGCCAGCGGCCAGCCGCGCTGCAGCACCGCTTCGCCAAACTCCGCCACCGCCTGCTGGCTGGCGCACTCCAGCACCAGATCCGGCTGCTGCGAACACTGCCCAGGATGGGCCAGCGCCTGCACCCGCCCGCCAAAAGCCTCGGCGATCGCCGCATGATGAGCTGCGCGCGCCAGGATCCAACCGACCTCCACGCCTTCCGGCAAACGGGCGATCACTTCCTTCGCCATCGCGCCGTAGCCAATCATCATGATCTTCTTCATCTTTTTCGGCCCCTGCTACACATGGCGGTTAAAGCCGCCGGAAACGTCCAGCGCCGCGCCGGTGGTAAAAGAAGCCAGCGGCGAAGCGAGGAACAGCAGCGCCTGCGCCGGCTCCTGCGGCTTGCCCAGGCGCTTCATCGGGATGCCGCGCCGTTCGGCGATCGCCGCCGTCCACTGCTCCCAACTTTGATCTTTATCGCTGCGCTCTTCGAAACGGCGGCGCCACTGGCCCGACTCCACCATCCCCAGCAAGATCGAGTTAACGCGAATGCCTTTGTCCACCAGCTCTTTCGATAGCGTCAGCGTCATGTTGAGCAGCGCGGCACGCGCCGCCGAGGTGGCGATCATGTGTTCTTCCGGCTGCAGCGCCAGCAGCGAGTTCACGCAAGTGATAGACGCGATCGCCGATCGTTCCAGCGCCGGTAAGAACGCCTGCACCGGATTGATCACGCCGAACAGCTTAAGCTCCGCCTCATGCAGCCAGGCTTCACGCGGCGTCTGGTCAAAATGGGCGACGAAGCCCTGACCGGCGTTGTTGATCAGCAGATCCACGCCGCCGAAATGCGCCGTCACCTGGTCGGCGAACTGCGCCACCTGCTGCGCGTCCAGTACGTCGCAGCGCAGCGCCAGGATCTCCGCCTGCGGAAACTCCGCACGCAGGCTGGCTGCTGCGCCGGCCAGTTTGTCCGGATCGCGGCCGCAGAACGCCACCTTCGCCCCTTCGGCCAGCAGCAGTTTCAGGGTTTCGAAACCGATGCCCGACGAGCCGCCGGTCACCACCGCCACCCGATTCTCAAGCTGAAAATTCATCGTTGGATTGCTCCCGTAAAGTCCCGCAGATAGCGGTTGAAACACGCCGGCGCGTCGAGGTAGCTGGCATGGCCGGCGGCGGCGATCAAACGCAGCGTCGCGTCCTGCTCACGCGCCAGCTCGGCCGCCTTCTCCGGTGGCGTAATGCGATCCTGTTCACCGCACCACACTTCCAGTGGGCCGCGATAGCGCGCCAGATAGCGGGCGATATCGTCATTGGCCAGCATCCAGGCGGCACTCAGAAAACCGTCGGGATCGAGCTGTTGCATGCCGTTGCGCACCCAGGCGATATCCTGCGGATCCGCCCCCTCACGCAGCAAGGCCGCCGCCCGCTGCTCGCCATAGCCCACCGGCCCCAGCGTCTCTATCATCTGTTGGCGCTGGCCGTACACCTGCCGACGTTTTTCCTCCGGCGCCGTGGCATAGCCCTGCGCCGGATCCGCCAACACCAATCCACATAACCCGTCCGGATAGCCGGCGGCATAGGCGCTGCCGATCAGCGCCCCCAGCGAATGGCCGACGATCAGCGGCTGCGCCAGCTGCAGCTCAGCAATCAGCGCCGCCAACGCCGCCGCATAACCGGCGGCATCGGCCTGCGGGTCCGCCAACGGCAGGCTGCCGCCGTAGCCCGGCGCGTCCCACGCCAACAGGCGGTGACCGTCCGTCAGACCGCTGTCGTTGAACTGCTTGATCCACGAGGCGGACCCGGAGCTGATGCCGTGCAGCAACACCACCGGCCGCCCCTGCCCGGCCTCGCGCCAGCTCAGGGTGTACGCCCCGCAGCGCGCCCGTTGGCGTTGCGCCAGGCCGTTCATCAGTTACGCTTCACTTTGGACAGCGGATGGTCCGCCGGATAAGTCGGGATCTCCGGCTTGGCAGTGCCGAGCATCACGCACATCAGCGCCTCTTCCTCGCCGTGGTTGAACAGGCCGCGGTACACGCCCGCCGGCACCGAGATCAGATCGCGCTCTTTCAGCCTGGTTTCGTAATACTCTTCGCCATCCTGAATCATCAGCGTGATGCTGCCTTTCAGCATGAAGAACACTTCTTCCACGTCGTCGTGCAGGTGCAGCGGGCCCTCGCACTTCGACGGCAGCACCATGGTGGAGAAGGTGAAGTTGCCCGCCGGAATGGTGTTGGCGTCGCTGGCCACGCCGGTGGCGCCGGTGCCGATGTAGCGCATCTGCGCGCGGCGGTATTTCGGGTCAAAGTCGGCCTGGAATTTCAGCGCGTTCCAGTCGTATTTGCGGCCCTCGAAACGGGCGATGCGCGACTCTACCCAGTTTTCCATCGACAGATCCTGCGGCTTGACGCCGGCTTTGTTCTCAACCTGAGACATGTTGTCACTCCTCTGTTGAATCAAATGGTTATCCCCTTCGTCTTTCACGCTGTGGCGTTGTTGGCTGCATTCGTTCACACCAGTCACTTACCGCAGTAAGCTCCTGGAGACTCACGAACTTGCCGCCTAGCCACAGCATGAAATCCATTGGGCTTAGCAATTGTTAATTCAGTACTTTCTCAGCAACGGCAGCAGAATGAGGCAGCCGACGAACGCCATCACCACCAGGAACAGCAGGCCGTTATCCATATTGCCGGTGGCGGCGATCAACGCCCCCATCAGCACCGGCGCCAGCGCGCCGGCAAAATTGCCCAGTCCGTTGAAAATGCCGCCGGCGGTGGCGCTGACCTTGCTGCTGGTCGCCTTCGCCAACAGCGCGAAAATATTCGGCGCGCCGGCGCCCCACATAAAGGTGCTGAAGGCCATGGCCGCAATCACGCTGTAGGTGCCCTGCAGGTGCAGCACCACCGCCAGGCCGAGGCCCGCGCCGCACAGCGACAGGAAGCAGGCCAGCGCGCGCCGATCCAGCTTGTCCGACAGCCAGGCGCCCAGCACTTCGCCGAGCAGCATGGCGATGAACGGCAGCGAAGAGAGGTAACCGGCATGCTCCAGATGAATGCCTTTGCCCTTGATCAGGTAGCTCGGCAACCAGCCGTTCATGCCCCACAGGTAGGTCAGGAAGGCGATATTGAACAGGCAAATCATCCAGAAATGCGGGCTGCGCAGCAGCTCGCGGCGGTGCTGTTTGCGTTCGGACACCGCCGGCTTGGCCGCCGCCGCCGGGCGCGAGACGTTCAGGTGGCGCATGCCGAACAGCACCAGCAACATCACCGGCAGCGTCAGAAACGCCATAAAGAAGAAGGTGGTCTGCCAGTCGAAGGTATTGAGGATGTACAGGGTGACCGGGAAGCCGAGCGCGGCCCCGAGCGGCGTGCCGAGCAGCCACAGCATGGTGGCGCGCGCCTGCAGCTGCGGCGGAAAGGCCTGACGAATAATGGCGTAGGCCATCGGCAGCAGCGGCCCTTCGGCGATGCCGAGCAGAATGCGCAGCGTCATCATGGCGTGATAGGAACGCACCAGCCCCATCAATACCATCAGCACGCCCCACACCACCATCATGCCAATCAATACTTTTACCGGGTTAAGCCGATCGCCGATGCCGCTGAGCAGCATCGAGGAGATGCCGTAGGAGAACAGAAACGCGCTCATCAGCAAGCCCAGCCGCGCCGGGTCAAAGCCGATCCCTAACGCCTGCTGAAACTCGGCGTCGGAAAACAGCGCCGCGATGCTGATCTTGTCGAAAAACGCCAGCAGCACGCAGGCGAACAGCGCGATCGGCACCGACCAGCGCACCCGTTGCTGCGGATTTTCGGCAACGGCTTCCCCCGCCCGTCCAGCGCGGGCGTCAATGTCTTGCGTAGTCATAAAACGCTCCCGAGGTTCGGGCGTTATTTCAACGCCATCAAAGAAAACTCCGCATCCGCCAGCTGCTGCGGATCCAGCACCCGGCCGCTCGCCAACCAGCGCTTGCCGAGCTTGATGGTGCGCGCGTCGTTGAACGCCACCATCTGCACCAGCTGCCGATCGGCGTTCAGCGTGAAGAACACCTGCGACTGCGGCGTGCGGCGCACCACATGGTGCACGCCGCCGCTCGGCACGCCGAGGATCTGGATATTGACGTCATATTGATCCGACCACAGCCAGGCCACGTCGTCATACGGAGCGGCAAAGGCGTCGAGCATCGCGCAGGCGGTGCTGATGGCCTGATTTTGCGCGTAGGCCCAGGACTGCAGGCACAGGCCAAGCGTCGGGTGGCGCGCCACGTCGCCGGCGGCGAAGATCGCCGGATGGCTGGTACGCCCTTGGCCGTCGACCACGATGCCGGACTCGATCGCCAGCCCGGCGCTGCGCGCCAGTTCGAGATTCAGCTCGACGCCGATCCCCACCACCACCAGATCGAAGACCTGCGGATCGCTGACTTCGCTGCCGATCCAGGCGGCGCCATCGCGATCTTCCAGCGAGATCTCGCCGCAGCCGCACAACACCGTGACGCCCTGCCGGCGATGCAGTTCGAGCAACGCCTGCGAGACATCGGCGCCGACGCTGCGCATACATAGCGCGGGCTGGCGTTCAAATACCGTCACCTCGGCGCCGAGACGGCGCGCAGAAGCGGCGATCTCCAGCCCGATCCAACCGCCGCCGACGATCGCCAGACGGCGGCAACCTTGTAGGCCCTGCCGCAACCGGGCCGCATCGTCCCAGGAACGCAGCGTCATCACGCGCGGATGCTGCGCCCAAGCGGCGCCCGGCACACGCGGCCGCCCGCCGGTGGCGATCAGCAGCTGCTCGAACTGCAGCCGTTGCCCGTCGCTGAGCGTGACGATTTGCTGTTCAGCGTCGATGGACTCGGCGCGCAGCGGGCGACGCCAGTCGATGTTCAGCTCCGCCACCGCCTGTTCGCTGAACAGTCGACTGAGGGGAGCCGCGGCATCCAGCAGCGCCGCTTTCGACAGCGGCGGCCGCTCGTAAAAATCGTAGGGCTCGTCGCTGACCACCGTCAGCCGGCCGCTGTAACCGCGGTCGCGCAGCGTCTTGGCCGCCCAGCCGCCGGCCTGGCCGCCGCCGACGATGACAATGCCCGTCTGTTCTGGCCGGTTCATAACGCTTGCGCCTTTTTATGCTGGCGGCGCGTGTCGTGATCGATGCCGCCCTCTACCGCCCATTCGGTGAAGGAGACCAGCGAATGCTCCAGCTCGCGCGGCTGCCAGTTTTCCGTCAGATAATCGTCGTTGGTGTAATACTCGAACGCACCGCCGGTCGGGCTGTTGACGTACCAGAAATAGGCCGAGGAAATAGGGTGGCGGCCGGGGCCGATAAAGGTGCTCCACTGCTCTTTGTTCATGGCGATGCCGCCGCCGATCACTTCATGGATATCGCGCACGGTGAACGCCACATGGTTCAGGCCGCGTGGGCGGTTAGGCAGCTTCAGCAGGAACAGATTATGGTGGCCGCCGCGCGCCTGGGTGCGCAGGAAGACGGCGCGATCGATATAGCGATCGGAAACCTGGAAATCCAACAGCTCGCGATAGAAACGCTCGGTCGCCGCCAGATCGTCAACGAAGAACACTACGTGGCCAATATTGATCGGTTGCGCCTGCGAATAGACCGGGCTGGGTTGATCGATGCGGCGCACGTCGCCCCATTGGTTGATCGGCGTGACCGGCACCTCAACCGCCTGCTGGCGGCTGACGACGAAGCGCAGCGTCATGCCGTTGGGATCGAGGCATTCCAGCTCTTCTCCCACCTGACGGAAGCCGGGCATCAACGCCAAACGCGGCTGCAGGCGCGCCAGATCGGCGGGTGAGCCCACGCCCCAGGTCATGCGGCGCAGGGTAGAACCGCCTTCAAACGCCGCAGGCAGCGCCGCGCTTTGCAACGGGTGCAGGACAACCTGCGCCCCGCTCAGGGTGGTGAATTCGCGCTGCGGTTCGCCCCAATGTTGCGTGGCGGGCTGCAGGCCGAAGTCTTGCATGAATTTTTCGCAGGTTGGCAGATCTTCGACGCCAAACTCCAGTTTTTCGATTCCGATTACGCTCATTGTTCAGCCTCACGTTCTCGCTGCATACGGTTTTCAGGCATGAGTGAACCCCGGCCCCTGTTTGCTACGGGCCTTATCCCTGCCTGAGTAAAAGAGTCGGTCCTGCCGGTTAGCCGACGTTGGCCTGCGGCGGCGCGCCGAGGAAGCCGGAAATTTTCTCCGCCGCGTCGCGCACTTCCATGCGCAGCCGCTCGCGATCCGCTTTCGGGATCTCATCGGACGGCACCATGATGCTGACCACCGCCTCGACCCGCTGCTCGCGGTTGAAGATCGGGTAGACGATCGAGGAGATGCCGTGGCGGAAGAACGATTCGCCGATCACATAGCCGCGCGCTTTGTCTTGCTGCACCATCTGCCACAGCGTTTCGCGATCCGCCGGGGTGCCCGGCGCATTGCCCGGCAGCTGTGCGTCCGGATAAAGTTGTTCGAACTCGCTGCGGGTGGCGCTGGTCAACAACATGCGGCCGAGCGAGGTTTGGTGCACCGGCAAGCGGGTGCCGACGCTGACCTGATTGATCTGTGAACCGGCGGCGCTGACGCGGGCGATATAGATCACGTCGCGCCCGTCGCGGATCGCCAGATGGCTGCTGCACTGGCTGCGATCACGCAACTGCTCGATCACCGGCTGGCCGGCCTGCGCGACGTCCAACGACGCGATGTATTCGAAGCCGAGGCGCAGCACCTTGATGCCGAGCGCAAAGGTGTTGGTGCGCGGATTGCGCTCCAGGAAGCCCAGGTGCTCGAGCGTCTGCACCACGCGGTAGGCGGTGGCCTTCGGCATATCGACCAGGCGATGCAACTCGGCGAAGGTCATTTCCTTATGCTGCTCGCCAAACGCCAGCAGCAACTGCAACCCGCGATCCAGTCCCGGGATCAGATACTTACATGCTTGCTCGTCCGCCATCTCTCGCTCCTGCGCTGTGCGCCAGCCCTGCGGGCCTCAGTTGAATACGAAGCCGCCGTTGACCGGCAGCAGTTGGCCGGTGACGAAATCCGCCAGCGACGACAGCAGATAAAGTACCGTACCGTTCACATCGTCCGGGTGCTGCGCCCCGGCCAGCGCGCGCCCCTGCTCGTACAGCTGATGGCGCTCGGCGGGCACATACTCAGTGGCTTCCACTCGCGTCAGGCCCGGCGCGATGGCGTTGACGCAGATACCCTGCGGGCCCAGCTCGCGCGCCATCGATCGGGTCATCGCGATCACCGCGCCTTTACTGGCGACATAGGCCATCAGGCGCGGCGCGCCCCACAGCGCGGTGTCCGACGCCACGTTGACGATCTTGGCGTGCGGATTGCGCGCCAGCAGCGGCACCGCCGCCTGGCTCACCAGCCAGGTGCCGCGCACGTTGACTTGCATCACGCGATCCCACAGATCGATATCGTATTCCATCATGGTTTTACCGCCGACGCCGGTCGCCAGCGCCGCGTTGTTCACCAGGCCGTCGATCCCACCGCCAGCGGCGATCTTCTCGAACGCCAAGCGGATCGAATCCGGTGAGGCCAGATCGATCGTCTGCGTTTCCACCCGAGCGCCCTGCTCGCGCAGCGCGGCGCCGCTCGCCGCCAGCTCATCCGCCAAGATGTCGCACATCACCACCTGCGCGCCGGCGGCGGCGATGGCGGCGGCAAAGCTGTAGCCCAGGCCGCGCGCCGCACCGGTGACCACGATGCGCTTGCCGTCCAGCAAGCCGTTCACTGCGCCGCCTCCCGCTCGCGCAGCGTCGCCAGCTGTTTCTGCGCCTCTTTCTGCATCAGGCGGCGCAGGCGCGACAGACCGACGTCGTGCTGGTACAGGTATTCGCGGCCGCGGGCGTTAGGCGCCATGTTCTCGAGCACGATGCGATCCTGCTCGAGCACGTCCCAATGCAACGATTCCAGGCGATTACGGTACATGAAGCGCCACATGTCGCGCTGCCAGTCTTTGACCTTACGGATGCGCCAGAAGAACACCCGGCAGTGATCCTTGTCTTCCGGCACCACCATGCCGATGATCCAGAAGTGACCACCCGGCCCAAAGCGCTTCTTGTACGGGATCGACAGGCGCATCCAATACGCGCCGCTGCTGCCGAATTCCACCCAGTCGAAGTTAACCCCGATCTGTCCGTTCTTTTTGAAGATAAACCCGCTGTCGGTCGGCTCCAGCCCCATATCCGCCTTGCGATCCCCTTCCGCCATCGAGTGTGAGGAAGAGTGCAGGTAGGTGCCGTGCATCGGATCCATCACGTTTTCCAATGCGTACTGGTAGTTGCAGTCCCAGCTGGCGGTACACAGAAAATTACTGTACGACGCTTCGTCCGCCAGCTCTTGCGGGAAAGTCAGCGCCGCCGGCGCTTCATCCGCCGTCACGCCGAAATAGAGAAACACTGCGCCGTAGGCTTCTTTGGCCGGGTAAGACCGCAGGCATTTTTGCCCCACCAGCGGGCAGCGATCCACCGCCGGCACGTCTTTCACCGTTCCGTCGCCGCCGACTTCCACCCCGTGATACCAGCAGGCGATACGATCGCCGAGGTTCCACCCCATGGAAAGCCGCGCGCCGCGGTGCGGGCAGCGATCTTCCAACGCGTGGATCTGGCCTTCACCGTCGCGCCACACCACGATTTGCTGCTCGAGACGGGTGATGCCGACCGGGTTGTTGCCCACTTCCCAACTGGCCAGCACCGGATACCACATGCCGCGCAATCCCTGGTCAAGATAGTCCTGCAGGCTCTGTTCGGAGGATGTTGTGTTTGCTGTCATTGTCTTCTCCCGGATGTGGCTCAGAAACCGTTAACGTGAAGGAATTCGCGGAACGTCGCCTCATTCCACGGTTGGCCGCTGCGATCGAACAGGCGGCGCTGATTCAACGCGCTGACGATCTGCTCCAGCTCTTCCGCCCCCTGATCGAAGATCGTTTCCAGCGCCGCCACCAGCGCGGTTTCGAAACCGTCCGGCACCCGGGCGCGGTTTTGCCAGATGACATTGCGGAACTGGCCCGGCTGATGGATTTGGCCGTTGCCGCCTTCGCGGGCCGGCGTCACCTGTTGGGTGTCCGGCAGCCAGGGATTGAAATCGGTGATGTGCTGCATGATTACTCCTCCGCGATAAAGGTGATCTGGATTTGGTTGTCGACCACCCGGGTGGGATAGGTTTGCAGATCGCGGCCGCCTGGCTCGCGCAGGCACTGGCCGGTGCGCACGTCAAACAGCGCTTCGTGCAGCGGGCACTCAACCTTACCGTCGTCTACAAACCCCTGGCTGAGCAAGGCATAAGCATGCGGGCAGACGTCTTCCAGCGCGTAGTAGTTACCGTCGAGCAGGTACACCCCGATCTCTTTTCCTTCCACTTTGCCGGAGAAAGGAAAATCTTCTTTCACCTGAGACACTTCGCACACATTCTTCCAGCTCATTGCTTTTATCCTCTATCTGATTGTTTCATATATGAAACTCAGTTTCTTATTTAATACAGCCACTATAAGTCTGGCGAAACTTTCGTCAAGCGAGCGGAACGGCAAATGTTAATGAAAGGTTGTTTAAAAATGACAAATGCGGGAGGGATCACGAAATCATGCACCGATATGAAAAACCTATGTCAGTTGTGCGCTCTTCCGCTAATTTATGGCAAAAAATGCGTTGATCCCGGCAGCGCATTGCGCGTAAAAGTGTTTTCTCACTGTCTTTTACACTCAATTTAATAACAATTAATTTACATTGATCAGCCTCGTCCCCCGCGTTTGCGCGTAATGGCCTCCGCGGGCGAGTTTACTGCTGCCTGAATTCGTCAACCGCTCGCACTGAGGAACGCGCCGTGCAACAACGTCAACGCTGGTTTGGGGTGATCGCCCTGCTGTTTCTGATCGTTATCGCCTATGCGGATCGGGTTAATATCGCCGTGATGTTGGTCAATCCCGACTTCCTGCAACACTTTCAACTCGGCGGCGACCGCGCCCATCAGGGCACGCTGATGACGGTGTTTTTACTCGGTTACGGCCTGTCCGCCATGTTGCTGACGCCGTTTCTGGAAACGCTGATGGGCTACCGCCGCGCGCTGACGCTGAGCGTGGTGCTGTGGGCGCTGCTCACCGCCGCCTCGCCGCTGGCGGGATCGCTGATGCTGCTGTGCGTAGTGCGCGCGCTGCTTGGCGTCAGCGAGGGGCCGCTGTTCTCGCTGAAGACCATGTACATCAGCGATCATTTCGCCGCCGACGAGCGCGGCAAGCCCAACGCGGTCAGCACGCTGGGCGTTTCATTGGGGCTGGTGCTCGGCTTTCCGCTGGTGAGTTTTCTGATGGCGCATTTCGGCTGGGTGATGTCGTTTCACCTGCTGGCGCTGCTCAACCTGCTGCTGGGGCTGGCGCTGGTGCGGCGGTTCGTTCATCCCCTCGCCCTGTCTTCACCCTCGCGCCCTGCTGCTCCGCAACCGGTGCTGAGCCGCGTCAGGCACACCTTTACGCTGGCCTGGCGCACGCCGATGCTCGGCTGGATCCTGCTGATCGAGATCGCCACGCTCAGCTATCTGTGGGGCTCCAGCTCCTGGTTGCCGGCGTATCTGACCGATGAAAAGGGGTTCTCCATCAAGCAGATGGGCTGGATGGCCGCGCTGCCTTTCATCGTCAGCATCGCCTCCAAATACCTCGGCGGCGTGTTGCTCGATCGTATCCGCCCTTATCAAGCGCCGCTGATCTTCGTCTGCGGCGGCGCAGCGACCGCGCTGTGCATCTATGGCGTGATGAACAGCCATCAGCTTGGCTGGATCGCCTTCTTCCTGCTGGCGGCCAATGCCTGTTGGGGCGCGCAGGGCGCGGCGATCCCTACCCTGCTGCAACATTATGCGCGGCCGGAGGCGGTCGGCAGCGCCTATGGGCTGATCAACGGCATCGGCAATCTATTCTCGGCGTTTGTGCCGATGGCGATGGGCATGGTGATGGCCAGCCAGGGCAAGGTGTCCTCGGGCTTTGCGGTACTGATTGCCTCACAGCTGCTGACGCTGCTGGCGGGCGGCGCGCTGTTTAGCCGCATGTTGCTGGCGCGCCAGGTGAAACGGGCATAAATCCGTTTCACCGTGTTCTACGGCGGCAAACCGAAAGCGTTGAGAGGGTGCTCATGGATCTGGACGCCAACAACCAGCAGACGGGGGCCCCCCCCGTCGCCGGGTTGCCTTACCGTTCGGATTCGTAAGCCAAAATGGCCGCAACCTCCGTAGTGCCCGATCGGATCCGCAGCTCGCACAGCGTGCTGCGAGTTATCCATGCCAGTGATATTACCGTGGCACAAATAACCACCAGTTTTAACAGGCTCCGTTTGTTCGGCATCATGCCTTCTTCTCCTTGCCTCGCGGCGGGTAAGAGGCTAACTTAACGTTGCTGGCGTTAGAGTAGGCCTCGGGTTGATGAATATCGACTCGGGGCTTTTCTCTTTGTACCTTTCACGCAGGCTCTAGATACAAAGATCCAGAGCACCCGCGCGCAGTATATTCATCCTCCCCGTTATCCCGATTCCTTTTTACTGACTCCGTTTCATTTCTGCGCAAAATTGCGCAAAGGCGTTGCAACAGACTGAAAATCGCCGCACGGATGGCGAAAAATGAAATAAAAAAAGCGCCCCCCATACGATGAGAGCCGCTTTTTCAGCGAGGCGTGGCCAAGCGTCAGGCGTGTTTCTTGGCCGCCTGCAGGTACAGCATCTCCAGACCCAACGTCGCCGCGGCCAGCGCGGTGATCTCGGACTGGTCATAGGCCGGCGCCACTTCCACTACGTCCATGCCGACGATGTTCAGCGACTGCATGCCGCGTACCAGTTTCAGCGCGCGATCGGAAGTCAGGCCGCCGATCACCGGCGTGCCGGTGCCCGGTGCGAACGCCGGATCCAGGCAGTCGATGTCGAAGGTCAGGTACACCGGCATATCGCCGACGATGCCCTTGATCTGGGTCAGCAGATCGTCCACGCTGCGATCGTTCACCTGCGCGGCGTCCAGCACGGTAAAGCCGTTGTCGTGATCGAACTCGGTGCGAATGCCGATCTGCACCGAGTGGTGCGGATCGATCAGGCCTTCGTTCGGCGCATGATAGAACATGGTGCCATGGTCGAACTTGCTGCCGTTGGCGTAGGTATCGGTATGGGCGTCGAAGTGCACCAGCGCCAGCTTGCCGAAATGCTTGGCGTGCGCGCGCAGCAGCGGCAGGGTGACAAAGTGGTCGCCGCCGAACGAGAGCATGCGCTTACCGACTTTCAGCAGTTTCTCCGCGTGCGCCTGCAGCTTGTCGCTCATGTCCTGCGCATCGCCGAAGTTGAACACGATGTCGCCGCAGTCAACCACGTTCAGGCGATCGCGCAGATCGAAGCTCCACGGCCAACGGTTGCCTTCCCAGGCCAGGTTGGTGGACACCTGACGGATGGCCGCCGGGCCATGGCGGCCGCCGGCGCGACCGGAGGTCGCCATGTCAAACGGAATGCCGGTGATGACCCACTCTGCATCGCTGTCGTAAGGCATGAAGTTCAGCGGAAAGCGCAGGAAACCAAAGGCGTTGGACACTAATGAATTATCGGACTGATGGCCTAAGGTGCTCATAGTAAACCCTCGTAGTTCAACAAGTTGCCGGGCGCAGACGCCGGGCCGTTACAAAAAAAAATCCCTCCCGCGTCGTTAGCCCGACGAGAAAGGGATTTATTCGATGTGTGTTTCGGTGCTACCGATACGGCAGATTATGGCCGCATTTTGTTCATGCTTCAAGGGGGTCAACAGCGCCCCCCTGAAGAGGGCGGTTACTCGTCTTCCAGATACGTATAACCGTACAGACCGGCCTCAAATTCTTCCAGGAACTGCGCCTGCAGCTCGCTGTCCAGATCGGTTTCTTTGACCTGATCGCGGAACTTGGACAGCAGCGCGCTCGGATCGAGCTGCACATACTCCAGCATGTCCGCCACGGTATCGCCCTCGTCGGACAGCTCGGTCTCGACGCTGCCGTCCGGGAACACGTACACGTCAACCGAGGCGGTGTCGCCGAACAGGTTGTGCATGTTGCCAAGGATCTCCTGGTACGCGCCGACCATGAAGAAGCCCAACGCCGGCGGGTTCTCCGGATCGTACGGCGGCATCGGCATGGTGGTCGCCACGCCGTCGCCGTCGACGTAATGATCGATGGTGCCGTCGGAGTCGCAGGTGATGTCGAGCAGTACCGCACGGCCTTCCGGCGGCTTATCCAGCCCTTCCAGCGGCAGCACCGGGAACAGCTGGTCGATGCCCCATGCATCCGGCATCGACTGGAACAGCGAGAAGTTGACGTAGAACTTGTCCGCCATGCGCTCTTGCAGTTCGTCGATGATAGGACGGTGCGCGCGGTTGCTCGGATCGAGCTGCTGCTGGATCTTGTTGCAGATGTTCAGATACAGCTGCTCGGCCCAGGCGCGCTTGGTCAGGTCCAGCATGCCGTGCGCGTATTGGGTATGAACGTCGTGCAGATCCATCTGGCTGTCGTGCAGCCATTCGCGCAGCGAGCGGCGGTTCTCCGGCTCGTTCATTTCCAGCCAGGTTTCCCACATGCTTTCCAGCGCGCGCGGCGCGTCGGCTTCCGGCGGCTGCGGTTCGCTGAACTCGTTGCGCTCGACGCCAATCACGTTGGAGACCAGCACCGTGTGGTGCGCGGTCACGGCGCGACCGGACTCGGTGATCACCGTCGGGTGCGGCAGGCCGTGTTCGTTACAGGCGTCGCCGATGCCCCAAATCACGTTGTTGGCATATTCGTTCAGGCCGTAGTTGACCGAGCAATCGGACTGCGAACGGGTGCCTTCGTAGTCGACGCCCAAGCCGCCGCCCACGTCGAAGCACTGAATGTTGACGCCCAACTTGTGCAGCTCAACGTAGAAGCGCGCCGATTCGCGCACGCCGGTGGCGATGTCGCGAATATTGGCCAGCTGCGAACCCAAATGGAAGTGCAGCAGCTGCAGGCTGTCGAGGCGGCCCGCTTCACGCAGGGTCTCCACCAGCTTCAGCACCTGCACCGCCGCCAGACCGAACTTGGATTTTTCGCCGCCGCTCGACTGCCATTTGCCAGAGCCTTGCGATGCCAGACGCGCACGCACGCCCAGGCGCGGTATGACGTTCAGCCGCTCGGCCTCTTCCAGCACCAGGTTGATCTCGGACATCTTCTCGATCACCAGGTACACCTTGTGCCCCAGCTTTTCCCCGATCAGCGCCAGACGAATATATTCACGATCTTTATAACCATTACAGACGATCACCGAGCGGGTCATGCCGGCATGCGCCAGCACCGCCATCAGTTCGGCCTTGGAGCCGGCTTCCAGCCCCAGCGGTTCGCCGGAGTTCACCAGCGATTCAATCACGCGGCGGTGTTGGTTCACCTTGATCGGATACACCAGGAAATAACCGCCCTGGTAGCCGAAGGATTCACGCGCGCGTTTGAACGCGGCGTTGATAGAGCGCAGGCGATGCTGAAGGATCTGCGGGAAGCAGAACAGCGCCGGCAGACGTTGGCCGTCTTGCTGGCGCGTTTTCACCAGTTCTGCCAGATCGACGCGCGCCTGCGGGACATCCGGATCCGGGCACACGCTGATATGGCCCAGCTCGTTGACGTCATAGTAATTGTTGCCCCAGTAGGCGACGTTATAAGTACGCAGCATCTTGCTGGCATTACGATCATTCATGGCAACCTCCTGCATGGAGCGCAAAGATAAAGACTCGCCCGCAACCGGCGGACGGTGAATCAACAGATCATCAGACATGGTTCGCCTCACATTCCCTACTGACGAAACCGTCAGCCACTATCGCAGCTACAACCCGCGAGAACAACCCAACAAGCCGCGCCGGCGGCAGCGAAGAGAACTGCCGTTCGCGGTCAGCGATCGGTTTATCACTCATATAATTGTAAGACACCCTGTTCAAACCTCGTGAATCGGGCCAAGAAACATCCCACAGGAAGGCTGCAGGCTACCCTTGTTCAGTTCTTCAGACGACCGTTAGCCGGCCCGAGAATCCTGAGTAGCGGCCAAGTGTTTATCGCACCTGGTAAGTGACAGAGAGACAAGACGGGAAATAGCAGAAGAATGTGCGCCAGAACGGCACTGCTGTTGAGAACCAACAACCGGTAGACAACGGATCATTAATCCAACCACCTCCACGCGCGCCGTTCGGAGTGAACGACCCAGCCTCTAAATATAGTGTAAGAACGTGACCGTTCGATGAAGCGGCGAACGCCCGCGACGGATAATAGCGCAACGCTGGCGAATGCAAAGCGGAAGTTTATCGCACCTTCCCCCCACGCCAGACCGCCGTACTGTGCAGCAAATGAACCGCGCGCGCAGTTTATACCGGTAAGCAGGTGAAAAAGCAAAATGAAAATTCGCCGAAAACTGTTTCAAGCGATGAAAATGGCGCCAACCCGTTTGCGCAAAAGAGCGAAAGCGCAAAAAATTACTGGCAATCTGGCTAAACCCTGACCTAAAATAGACGTCCAGATGTTAATCCATCTATACTGGTTAACTGATAAACTGCTTAACGGCTTTGCCTGAGGGGCGTTGCAGGATGCATCTCGCGCCATCAGCGGAAGACCCTTCGCTTCGATGCCGGATCTCCAGCGCTGTGCAGTAATTTCTAACCCGTCTTATGCAAGGTAAAGAACACAATGGCTAAACACCTCTTCACGTCCGAATCCGTCTCCGAAGGACATCCCGATAAAATCGCCGACCAGATCTCCGATGCCGTCCTCGACGCCATCCTGGAACAAGATCCGAAAGCGCGCGTCGCCTGCGAAACTTACGTGAAAACCGGTATGGTGCTGGTCGGCGGTGAAATCACCACCAGTGCCTGGGTCGATATCGAAGAGATTACCCGCAAGACCGTGCGCGAGATCGGCTACGTTCATTCGGACATGGGCTTTGACGCCAACTCCTGTGCAGTCTTGAGCGCCATCGGCAAACAATCCCCGGACATCAATCAGGGCGTTGACCGTACCGATCCTCTCGAGCAGGGCGCCGGCGATCAGGGCTTGATGTTTGGCTACGCCACCAACGAAACCGACGTGCTGATGCCTGCACCGGTCACCTACGCGCACCGTCTGGTGCAGCGCCAGTCCGAAGTGCGCAAAAACGGCACCCTGCCGTGGCTGCGCCCGGATGCGAAGAGCCAGGTGACCTTCCAGTACGACGACGGCAAAATCGTCGGCATCGACGCCGTGGTGCTGTCCACCCAGCACTCAGAAGACATCTCGCTGAAAGATCTGCAAGAAGCGGTGATGGAAGAGATCATCAAGCCGGTACTGCCGGCGGAATGGCTGACGGCGGGCACCAAATACCACATCAACCCGACCGGCCGTTTCGTTATCGGCGGCCCGATGGGCGACTGCGGCCTGACCGGCCGTAAGATCATCGTCGACACCTACGGCGGCATGGCTCGCCACGGCGGCGGCGCCTTCTCCGGTAAGGATCCGTCCAAGGTTGACCGTTCCGCGGCTTACGCGGCGCGCTACGTGGCGAAAAACATCGTTGCCGCCGGCCTGGCCGATCGCTGCGAGATTCAGGTGTCTTACGCTATCGGCGTAGCGGAACCGACCTCCATCATGGTGGAAACCTTCGGTACCGAGAAAGTGCCAACCGAACAGCTGACGCTGCTGGTGCGCGAATTCTTCGATCTGCGCCCATACGGCCTGATCCAGATGATGGATCTGCTGCAGCCGATCTACCGCGAAACTGCCGCCTACGGCCACTTCGGCCGCGAGCACTTCCCGTGGGAAGCGACCGACAAAGCCGCACTGCTGCGCGATGCCGCCGGCCTGAAATAAGCCCCGACATCAACATGAAAACGGCGAGCCTGGGCTCGCCGTTTTTTTTGAGCAGATGGGTGCTCCTGGATCAACGCATCGACTGCCGGCCAGCGGAGGCAAAGCCCCCGC
>NZ_JASGBT010000022.1:336031-407269 GCF_030053255.1 Serratia sp. PF-27 | reverse complement strand
GGTTGCCTTACCGTTCGGATTCGTAAGCCAAAATGGCCGCAACCTCCGTAGTGCCCGATCGGATACGCAGCTCACACAGCGTGCTGCGGGTTATCCATGCCAGTGATATTACCGTGGCACAAATAACCACCAATTTTAACAGGCTCCGTTTGTTCGGCATCATGCCTTCTTCTCCTTGCCTCGCGGCGGGTAAGAGGCTAACTTAACGTTGTCGTGCGTTAGAGTAGGCCTCGGGTTGATGGATATCGACTCGGGGCTTTTCTCTTTGTATCTTTCACGCAGGCTCCAGAGACAAAGATCCAGAGCACCCGCCCGCAGTATATTCACCTCCCCCTCTCTTCCCGCGTTCCTTTTCACGTTAAATGTCTTTCTTGCGCAGCGGCACGCAACGCCTTGCAAGGCGTTGAAAAAAGGCCCAGCAACGCAGGGCCATTGAGGGCGGAGAAAGCAAAGTAGGGCTGAAGCTTACGACGTCTGCTTACGCAACAGATAAACGAAGTACGGCGCACCGATAAAGGTCGCCAATAACCCGGCGGGGATCTGATACGGGAACAGCAGCATACGCCCGCACCAGTCGGCAAACACCATCAGCAAGCCGCCCAGCAGCGCGGCGATCACCATCTGCGGCAGCGCGCGGCGGAAGCCCAGCATACGCGCCATATGCGGCGCCATCAGCCCGACAAAGCTCAGCGGCCCGACGGTCAGGGTCGCCATGGCGGTCAGGGTGGCAGCCAGCAACAAAATGGTCAACCGCGCCGGCGTCAGCGCAATGCCCACCGAGCGGGCGGTGGCGCCGCCGAGCGGCAGGATGGTCAACCAACGGCGGCACAGCGGCGCCAATACCATCAGGCCGGCGGCCACCAGAGCGGTACGCAGCGCCTGCGCCGGCTCCACCGAATAGGTCGAACCGGAGAGCCAGGTCAGCAAGCCCCCCATACGCGGATCGCCGCTGGCCAACAGCAGGAAGATGACGGTAGTAAAGGCGGTGCTGAGCGCGATACCGGCGAGCAGCATGCGTTCCGTCGAGAAACCGCCGCGGCCTGCGGCGATCATGATGATCAGCAGCGTAGCGGCCGCTCCCAAACTGCCGGCGGGCAGCAGCCAAACGAAGGCGTCGCCCGGCACCATAAACAGCATCATCACGACGCCAAAAGCGGCGCCGGAGCTGATCCCCAACACTTCCGGGCTGGCCATCGGGTTGCCGGTCAATTTCTGGATCAACGTGCCGGCGACCGCCAGCATCATGCCCGCCGCCAGCGCCGACAGCACCCGCGGCCAGCGCCACGGCAGCAGGGAATCCAGCTCCGCACCCAGGCTCCAGTGCCAACCGCCGGCATTTTTGCCCAGCATCAGCGCCAGCGTCAGACCGATCAGCAATACGAGGCCACCCAGCAGGATCCAGCCGGACAGATTCCCGCGCTCGGCAGGCACCTTGTCGCCAAGGTTCATCGGCGGCGGCGTGGTGGCGCTGCGCAAACGCGGCAACAGCCACAGCAGCAGCGGTGCGCCGAACAGCGCAGTGGCCGCGCCGGTCGGGATCTCACGCCACACCTGCGTCACCCCGAGCATCACCTGATCGGTCAGCCACAGCAGCAGCGCCCCCAGCAACGGCGCCAACATCATGCGGTGCGCCAGGCGGCGCGCGCCCAGCATCTTCGCCATCAGCGGCGCAAACAGGCCAATAAAGCCGATAATGCCCACCGCACTCACCAACATGGCGCTGAAGATAATGGCCAGCCCCAAGGCGCAGAAGCGCGCCATCGATAGCCCCAACCCCAGGTTGCGCGCCACGCCGTCGTCCAGCCCCAGCAGCGTCAGCGGGCGCAGCAACAGCGCCGCCAGCAGGCCTGCCACCAGCAAACGCGGCAGGAGGAACTGTACGGCGCTCCAATCCTGTTGGTTCAGCGCGCCGGTGCCCCACAGGAACATGCCCTGCAGCTGATCGTAATGAAACAGCGCCAACAAGCTGTTGACCGCGCCGCAGTACAGTCCCAACACCAGCCCGGCCAGAATCAGCGTCACCGGCGACATCCGCTTGCCCCAGGCGACGCCGAACACCAGCCCGCCCACCACAATCGCACCCACCATAGCGGCCAGCTGGCGGGTAAATTCGCCCCCCGGCAGCACCCACAGCGTGGCGATGGTCAGGCCGAGCTGCGCACCGGCGGCCACGCCGAGCGTCGACGGTTCCGCCAACGGATTGCGCAACACCTGCTGGAACAGCACGCCGACCACCCCCAGGCCAGCGCCGGCCAACAGCGACACCGTCAACCGAGGCAGCAGGCTGTAATGGAACAGCATTTGCCGCACGTCGTCGATGTCCGGCGCGCTGAGCGCCCGTGCCCATTGCGCCGGCGGCAGCTGCTGCGTCAGGTTGTATATCGTCAGGCCACCTGCCGCCGCCAGCAACAGCAGGATCAGCGTCAGCGGTAATTTCCGGATGCCAGCATTCATGCCGCACTCTCCTGAGCCTGTGCCAACAGGCGGCAAAACCGCATCGTCGACAGCGTGGCACCGTAGAACCACACCGCCGGCACCTGCCGCAGCTGGTTTTGCCGCACGAAGGGCAATGACTGCCACAGCGGCGTCGCGCTGACCTTGTCCATCATCGCCTGATTGCCGTGATCGAGATAAATGACTCGGGCGTTACGCACCGTGGCCAACCGTTCAATCCCCACCACCGCCGTGCCCCAAAAGTCGGTTGGCTCCTGCCAGGCATTGCGGATGCCCAGTTGGTCCATCGCTTCCTGGAACAGGCTTTTCTGGCCGATGATCAACGCATGGCGCGTGTCTATCAGGGAAAACAGCAGCAACGGTTGGCGGGTGTAGCTTTGCAGGCGCTGACGCGCGTCCTGCATAAAGCGGTCGAACTGCGCCAGGTGGTTTACCGCCCGGCTTTCTATGCCCAACCGCTGGCCCAGCGCCAGCAGCGACTGGCGGGCGACGGTCAGCGGTTTGCCGCTGCCGTCGTTGAAGCCGAAGCTCATGGTTGGCGCGATGGGTTGGATTTTTCGCGGCGTCGGGCCATAGCCCTGCGACAGCAACACCAGCGAAGGCTGGAGCTGCTGCAGCAGTTCGAGATTCGGTTCGGTGCGCTGGCCGACGTCGACCACCGTCGCCGGCAGCTTCGGCTCCGCCACCCACAGGTTGTAGTTATGCACATCGGCCACCGCCAGCGGCGTCACGCCCAATGCCAACAGCAGCTCGATCGGCAGCCATTCCAGCGCCGCAACGCGCGCGATATCCGGCGGCGCCTCCGCCGCCCGCCCGGGCAACGAACCCAATAGCGGCGACAGCGCGAGCGCCATCAACAAACGGCGGCGCAGCGGATCGTGAGAAGAAGTGAATGCAGAGGACATCAGTAGACAAAACTCACCGGCGCGCCGCCGCTCGGATGCGGCAACGTGCCCATAGGAATACCGTAAATTTGCTCCAGCACCGGCCCCTGCATCAGTTCCAACGGGCCGCCCTGGGCAATCATTTCACCGCCGCGCAGCGCCACCAAATGGTCGCAGTAGCGCGCCGCCATGTTGATGTCGTGCAGCACAGCGATCACCGTGAGATCGCGTTCGCGGCTCAGGCGCTGGATCAGCGCCAGCACCTCAACCTGATGCGCGATATCCAGCGCCGACGTCGGTTCGTCAAGCAGCAAACAGCGGCTGTCCTGCGCCACCATCATCGCCAGCCAGGCGCGTTGGCGCTCGCCGCCGGACAGGCTGTCCACCAGCCGGTTGGCGAACGGCTTCAAGCCCACCAGCGCGATGGCCTCTTCCACCTGTTGACGATCGTTGGCGCCAAAACGCCCCAGCGCGCCATGCCACGGATAACGGCCGACGGCCACCAGCTCGCGCACCGTCATGCCTTCCGCCGCCGGCAACTGCTGCGGCAGGTAGGCCACCTGGCGGGCGAAGGATTTGCTGTCCCACTGCGCCAACGGCTGCCGATTGAGCAAGACCTGGCCGCCGCTGGGCGCATGGTGCCGCCCGAGCAGTTTCAACAGGGTGGATTTACCGGAACCGTTATGGCCGATCAGGCCGCAGACTTTGCCCTGGGGAAAACTGAGCGACAGCGGTTGCAGCAGCACCCGGCCGGGGACGGCGAAGCTGGCGTTATCCAGCGCAAAGGCCGCGCCGGGATTAAGAAGTTTGTCCTGCATAGATCCTGCTTTGTCCGGGGCGACGCGGCGCCACCCCGGCTATCCGGTTAGAAACGGAAGGTTGCGGTGGCGACCACCTGGCGTTCTGCGCCCCAGTAGCAGGCGTAGTCGCGGTAGCAGCTCGACACGTAAGTCTTGTTGAACAGGTTGTTGATGTTGACGCCCACGGACGAGCCCGGCAGGCCAAAGCGCGCCAAATCGTATTTAATGGTCGCGTCCACCAGCGTGTAGTCCGGCACCTTGAAGGTGGTGTTATCGCTGTTGAAGCTCGAGCTGGAGCCGACGTAACGCACACCAGAACCCAGCGTCAAACCGCTCACTGCCGTTTCGTGGAAAGTATAATCCGCCCACAGCGACGCCATGTGTTTCGGCACTTCGACGGTCGGTTTGCCCTGATAGGTATTGTCCTTGGTGTACTTCGCATCGGTATAAGTATAGGAGGCGATCAGGTTGACGTTGGCATTCAACGCCGCCTTGGCTTCCAGCTCCACACCGCGCGAACGGATCTCGCCGCTCTGCACGCTGAACTGCGCGTTATCCGGATCCGGCGTCAGGTTGTTGTTCTTGGTCAGTTGATACAACGCACCAGTCAGCACGATTGGGCGATCCTTCGGCACGTATTTCACACCGGCTTCATACTGCTTGCCGATCGAGGGCTTAAAGGTCTGGCCATTGATTGACGTATCGAGGGTCGGTTCAAACGACTCGCTGTAGCTGAAATACGGCGTCACGCCGTTGTCGAACAGGTAATTCAATCCGCCGCGCCAGGTAAACTGCCCATCGGAGCGTTCGTTGGTGTACCCGAGAACGCGGTTATTGGCCGACGTTTTCGCCCAGTCATAGCGCCCGCCCAGCGTCAACAGCCACTGGTTCCACTCCCCTTGCTCCTGCACATACAAACCGGTTTGCTCCTGACGGTTCAAGTACTTGTATGGGAAGTTGATATTGACCACATCATTGCCATACTGCGGCTGGGTCATGCTCAGGCCGTCTGTGGAACCATAGTCGGAATTGATATCGTTGCGCATACGCGAATAATCTACGCCAAACAACAGCGTATGGTCGATATCGCCGGTTTTCACCTTCGCCTGCGCCTGAGTATCAACCGCAAAATTGTTCAGGTGCTCTTTCGACTGAACGTAAGCGCGATTGATCGTTGTCGGTGATGACAAGCCGAATCCGTATATGCTCTTCATATCGGTGTCCACCTGCATATAACGCAGATTCTGGCGCACCGCCCAGGTATCGTTGAAGGCGTGTTCGAAACTGTACCCGATCATCCGCTGCTTGCGCGCCATATAGTTGCTGGCTTCGCCTTCGTTGAAATCGGTCGGCAGTTTGCTGCCGTCCGGCAACGGGATCAGCGTGCCCTGCTTCGGCAACCAGCCGTAATAACCGGTATAGGGATCGTTTTGAATGTTGGCCAGCAGTGTGAAGTTGGTTTTGTCATCCGGGCGCCAGCTAAAGGACGGCGCGATCGCATAGCGCTTCTCTTTGCTCATGTTCTGCTGCGTATCGCTGTCTTTCGCCAGGCCAGTCAGGCGGTAAGAATAGATACCCTGATCGTCCAGGGCGTCGCTGAAATCGAAACCGGTCTGGAACAGGTTATCGGTACCCATTTTGAACTGGATTTCGCGCAGCGGCTCGGTGGTTGGCCGCTTGCTCACCATCGAGACCAAACCGCCCGGGTTGCTTTTACCGTACAGCACCGAGACCGGGCCGCGCAGCAGCTCGGCGCGTTCGAGGAAATAAGGATCGATGGACGCTTCGCTGTAATTGTCGCCCAGCAACCGCAGGCCATCCAGATACTGGGTGGTGTTGGTAGCCGGGAAGCCGCGGATTGCCACCGCGTCATAGGTCGTGGAGCTGCCGCGGCTGGCGAATACGCCCGGCGCATAGGCCAGCGCACTTTTCACCGTATCCGGCTGGCGCATGTCCATCTCTTCACGCGTCACCACGGAAACGGACTGCGGGTTCTTTTCGATCGGCGTGTCGGTTTTGGTGCCAGTGGCGCTACGTTTGGCGACATAGGTGCCGACCGGCCCCCAGGCGCTTTCCTGCTGGGCGGAATTGCTGCCGCCCACAACGGTAATCGTGTCTTCCTTGGCTGCCGGCTTGGCGTCGGCGGAAAAAGCTGGCATCGCCAGCGTGCCTAACGCCGCAGCGACGGTGATCGCTAACGCGCTGACGGGGAGACGGCCCTGCTTGGCCGCGGATGATGAAAGACGCTTGGTCGGCATGATTTATTTCTCTGATGAATTATTAAATGACGAATGTAAACGATAATAATTATTATAAGCGTCGCATTTTATGCAGAAGCCAAATTAAACTGCAAGCCGAATTCATAGGGCAAATAGGTTAAGGATTAGGCGCTTAGCCATGTAGTTAACAGGGAAATAAAACGAGCGGAAAAACAAAAAAGCCCGCAACCACGGTTACGGGCCTAATAACAAAGAAAAAATTTTCACCGGGGCCGACGCCCCGGTAGCGATTACTGACCGAACATATCCTTGATCCAGCCGGCGACGCCATCGCCATCTTTTTGCTCACCCGCCGCCGGTTGCTGCTGTTGCTGCACCGCCGCCTGGCTGGCCTGGCACAATCCCTGCGGATTGTCGGTCCAGACCGGGATGGTGCGCCAGCTGCCGCCGCCGCAGATAAAGTTGCCGGCAGAGTCGATGCTCATCTGGTTTATGCCTTCCGGCGGCTGCAGCATCAGCGGCAGCGGCGTCTGGTTTTCCAGATAGCGGCGATACAGGGTCAACGCGCCGTTGGCGCCGGTCAGCTTGGCCGGGCCGTTGTTGTCGCGCCCCACCCAGGCGATCGCCACTTCCTTGCCGTCGATGCCGGCGAACCAGCTGTCACGCAGATCGTTGGTGGTACCGGTTTTCGCCGCCAGGTTGTAGTTCGGGAACTTCACCGACAGCGAGCGGGAGGTCCCGCGCGCCACGCCCTGCTGCATCGCGTACAGCGTCAGGTAAGCGGCCTGCGCCGGCACCATGCGCTCCGCCTGCGGGAAGCTCTGGTACAGCACCGTGCCGTCTTCGGCGATCACCGAACGCACCGCCGACAGTGGCGCACGGTTACCGCCGCTGGCGATGGTCTGGTACTCCTGCGCGACTTCCATCGGCGTCAGGCCGATCGCCCCCAGCAGCATCGAAGGCACCGGATTGATCTCCGCTTTCGGGATCCCCAGGCGTTGCAGCGTGGCGCTGATCTGATCCAGCCCGACCGACAGGCCGAGGTTCACCGTCGGCACGTTCAGCGAGTTGGCCAACGCATCCACCAGCATCACCTGACCGCGGAATTTGCGATCGTAGTTGTTCGGCTGCCAGACGGCGCCGTTCGGCTGTTTCAGCGACAGCGGCGCATCCGCCAGCCAGGTGTTGAGGCGGTATTTGTCCGGCTCGGACAGCGCGGTCAGGTACGTTGGCGGTTTGGCCAGCGAGCCGACCAGGCGTCGCGCCTGCATGGCGCGGTTGAAACCGGCGAACTGCGGGTTGGCGCCGCCGACCATGGCGCGTACTTCACCGCTGAAGCGATCGACGATCACCATCGCCGCTTCCAGATCCTGCAGGTGACGCGCAGCGCGCAGCGCCGGGATGCCGTCTTCGACCGCTTTTTCCGCCGCGTCTTGCGACACCGGATCCAGCGTGGTGAAGATCTTCACGCCGGACAGGTCATTGACCTTATCGCCCAGCTTGGTTTGCAGTTCCTGACGCACCATCTGCATAAACGCCGGCTGTGGCGTAATGACGCCGCCTTTCGGCTGCACGCCCAGCGGACGCGCGCTCAGCATGTCATACAGCTCGCCGTCGATCACGCCCTGGTTCTGCAGCAGTTTGAGCACCAGGTTGCGGCGTTCCAGCGCCAGTTTCGGGTTGCGCCACGGGTTATACAGCGACGCGCCCTTGACCATGCCGACCAGCAACGCCTGCTGATCGAGGCTCAGCTCGTCCACCGGACGGCCGAAGTAATACAGGCTGGCCAGCGGGAAGCCGCGGATCTGGTCGCTACCGCTCTGGCCGAGGTACACCTCGTTCAGATACAGCTCCAGGATGCGGTCTTTGCTGTAACGGTAATCCACCAACAGCGCCATATAGGCTTCGTTGGCCTTACGCCACAGCGAACGTTCGTTGGTCAGGAACAGGTTCTTCACCAGCTGCTGCGTCAGGGTACTGCCGCCCTGCACCGCACGACCGGCGGTCAGGTTGGCCAGCACCGCGCGGCCGATGGAGTACGGGCTGATGCCGTCATGCTCATAGAAATGGCGGTCTTCCGTGGCGATCAGCGTGTCTACCAACAGATCCGGGAAACCGGAACGCGGCACGAACAGGCGCTGTTCACCGTTAGGCGACTGCAGCATGGTGATAAGACGCGGATCGAGGCGGAAGAAGCCGAAGCTGCGGCCGCTGTCCAGATTTTCGATCTTCGCCAGACGGTTGTTCTGGAAATCGAGGCGGGCGCGGATCTGCCCTTCTTTACCATCCGGGAAGTCGAACGGGCGGCGCAGCATTTCGATGCTGTTGGCCTGCACGGTAAACTCGCCTGGTCGCGTCATGCGGCTGACCTGACGGTACTGCATGCCCTCCAGCAGGTTGACCATCTCCTTCTTGCTGTACGGCATGCCCGGTTCCAGGTTGACCATGCGGCCGTACACCGCCGCCGGCAGCTGCCAGACTTTACCGTCGATGCGGCTGCGGATCTGCGAGTCCAGGTAGACGCCATAGATCGCCAACAGGACGGCGATCACCAGGATCAGTTTGATAAACAGGCCAAGCCAACGGCGTTTTTTACGCGGCGGAGTCGCTTTTACCTTACGCGGCATGCGTTCCTCCTCCTCTTCATACTCATCATCGTCATACTCGTCTTCTTCGTAATCGTCATAATCGTCGTCTCGGCGACGGCGCGGCGGCTTGCGCGACGCGGTGCTTTTTGGTTGTTTTCCTTTGCGCCCGATGGGCTCGCGGTCATCCCCAGCCATGGCTGTTGTTCTCCGAGCTTGCCGACACTGCCGGCCATGATTAGTCGCTTAATCTGTGCCTACGCCGCAGCGCTGACCAGAAGAAACATCTGAATTCCAAACCTTAAATGATCGCGACCTACTGATATTTCTTCGTTCGGCGCGTCGGTACCGCCGTGGCCGGATCGTCCGGCCAAACGTGTTTAGGGTAGCGGCCCTTCATCTCTTTTTGCACCTCGCGATAGGCGCCTTGCCAGAAGGCCGCCAGATCGCCGGTGATTTGCAACGGCCGGTGCGCCGGTGAGAGTAACTCAAGCACCACCGGGATGCGACCCTCCGCCAACATCGGGCTGCGCTGCTCGCCGAACACCTCCTGCAAACGCACCGCCAGCGCCGGCGGTTTACCCGCCTCATAACGGATCGGTAAGCGGCTGCCGGTCGGCACAGTGTAATGAGTGGGTAGCGCATTATCCAGCCGCTGCTTTTGCTGCCAGTCCAGCAGACGGGACAGCGCCTCGGCGATGTTGACCTGCTTCAATCCGCGCAGATCGCGCACGCCGTTCAGCGACGGCAACAGCCACTGCTCCAGCGCCGCCAGCAGCGGCTCTTCATCCATCGCCGGCCACTCCGCCTCCGGCAGCCAGGCTTGCGCGCACTGCAGGCGCACCCGCAATTGTTCAGCGGCCCCCTCCCAGTTGAGCACCGCCAACCCCTGTGCGCGCACCCAGTCGAGCAGCGCCTGCTGCAGCTCTTCGTCCGCCGGTTTGGCCAGCGGCTGAGCGCGCAGCGTCAGACGACCGATCTGCTGGCGCTTCCAGGCGCGCAGCGTGCCCTTCTCTTCATCCCATTCCACCGCCGTGCGCTGCGTGACGATCGCCGGCAGCTGCGCCGCCAGGGCTTCGATGTCCGCCGGCAGCGCCAGCAGGATACGCGCATCGGGGCTGTTGTGGCTCTGCAACAGGCTGGGAACGATAAGCCAGGGGGCGCGCGACAGCGCCTCGTCCTGGTTCATCGCCGCGCCCAGGCCGTTGGCCAGCAGGTAGCGGCCGTCCTGGCCACGGCGCTGGGCGATGCGATCGGTAAACGCCTGCGCTAACAGGCGCGGCGCCAGATCGACGTCGACTTGCCCCGCACGTTGCGGCAGGCGTTTGGTCAACTGCGCGGCGCGCTGCCGCCAGTTCGGTTGCGGGCGGCTCAGCCAGTAGCCGATATCCATCTGCCCGCCGCGCGGCGGTTCTTCCAGCAATGCCGCCAGCAACGCCGCCGTCGCCAGGCCGTCGGCGCTCAGTGCCGCCCCGGCGACCAGCATCGCCGCCAGCCGCGGCTCGCACCCCAGCGCGGCCATCTGGCGCCCCGGCGCGGTAAGTTTGCCGCCGTCATCCGTGGCTCCCAGCCGGTGCAACAGTGCCCTGGCCGCTGCCAATGCCGCCGTCGGAGGCGCATCAAGCCAGGTCAGCTGCGCCGGATCATGGCACCCCCACTGCAACAGCTCGAGCCAGAAGCCGGTGAGATCGCTTTGTAAAATTTCCGGTTCGGCATGTTCGGCCGCACGCTCCGCCTGCTCTTTGGCGAACAGGTGCCAGCAAAGGCCCGGCTCCAGGCGCCCGGCGCGCCCGGCGCGCTGCACCATTGAGGCCTGACTGATGCGCTGCGTCGCCAGCCGCGTCAAACCGTTGCGCACGTCGTAACGCGCCACGCGTTCCAGGCCGCTGTCCACCACCAGCCGGATACCCTCGATCGTCAGGCTGGTTTCGGCGATGTTGGTCGCCAGCACCACCTTGCGGCGGCCAGGTGCCGCCGGCTGAATCGCTTTTTGCTGTTGCGCCAAAGGCAGGGCACCATACAGCGGGCAAAGATCGGTATCGCTCGCCACCTCGCCGGTCAATCGCTCCAGCACCCGATTGATCTCCGCTACGCCCGGCAGGAACAGCAGCAAAGACCCCGGCTGTTCGGCCAGCATGCGCTTCACCGCCGCCGCTACGCCATCCTCCAGCCGCTGATGGCTGGCCAACGGCTGATATAAACGTTCAACCGGAAAGCTGCGTCCCTCTGACACCACCACCGGTGCCTGCGGCAACAGCTGCGTCATACGGACGTTGTCCAGCGTGGCCGACATGATCAGCAGTTTCAGATCGTCGCGCAGCCCTTGCTGCACGTCGAGCAGCAGCGCTAGCGCCAGATCGGCCTGCAGGCTGCGTTCGTGGAATTCATCGAGGATCACCAGCGACACGCCCTGCAGCTCGGCATCCTGCTGCAGCATGCGGGTGAGAATGCCTTCCGTCACCACTTCCAGCCGGGTCTGCGGCCCGCTTTTACTTTCGGCGCGCATGCGGTAGCCCACGGTCTGGCCGGGCTCCTCCCCCAGTTGCTGCGCCAGGCGATAGGCGACGTTTTTCGCCGCCAGCCGCCGCGGCTCGAGCATGATAATGCGCCCCGGCAACCCGGCCTTAGCCAGGATCTGCAGCGGCAACCAGGTGGATTTACCGGCGCCGGTCGGGGCGTGCAACAGCACCTGAGGAGCGGACTGCAGCGCAGCCAGCAACTCATCAAGCACCGCGCTGACGGGCAATGAAGACACTGTACTCTCCGTGGTGGTTAACGTTAAACGGCGTACAGTGTAGCATTAGCTTTGCCCCCGTAGCCTTTCAAACTGCGGCGTCGTTAGCTATAGTACGGAGCTCATCCATGCGCCCCGCTTCGCGCGAGACCGTTGCAAACCGCATTCAAGTCTGTTCCTGACGGATTTGTCATTATTTACCGAGCCCCCATGTCCAATTCGCGCCGCCTGTTTTTCGCCCTGTCTTTGCCTGATGCCCTGCAACAGCAGGTGATCCGCTGGCGCGCCGAGGCGTTTGCGCCGGAGGCCGGCCGACCGGTGGCGGCGGCCAATTTGCACCTGACGCTGGCGTTTCTTGGCGAGGTCACCGCGCAGAAAGAGCTGGCGCTGCGCAAATTGGCCGGCCGCATCGTTCAACCCGGCTTCAGCATGCGGCTCGACGATCTCGGCCATTGGCCGCGCCCCGGCGTGGTCTGGCTCGGCACCCGCCGCGCACCGCGCGGGCTGCTGCAGCTGGCCGAGCTGCTGCGTTCGCAGGCCGCCCGCAGCGGCTGCCACCAAAGCGCGCTGCCGTTCCATCCGCACATCACGCTGCTGCGCGCCGCCACCCAGCCGGTAGCCATCCCGCCGGCGACGCCGGGCTGGGCGTTCAGCGCCGACGCCTTTTCCTTATATGAGTCGGTGTTCGAAAACGGCCGCACCCGTTATCAACACCTCGAACAGTGGCCGCTGGCCAAGCAGGCATCCGCATGATTTTCTCTCCACCGCTGCGTTCCGCCACGCTGATCAAACGTTACAAGCGCTTTCTGGCGGACGTGATCACCCCGGAAGGGGAAACCTTTACGCTGCACTGCGCCAATACCGGCGCCATGACCGGCTGCGCCACGCCCGGCGATACCGTTTGGTACTCCACCTCGGACAACCCCAAACGTAAATACGCCCACAGCTGGGAGCTGACCCATACCCAACAGGGACACTGGATCTGCGTCAACACCCTGCGCGCCAACGCGCTGGTGCGCGAGGCGATTGAACACAATTTAATCAATGAATTATCCGGTTACAGTAAAATTAGTGGCGAAGTGAAATACGGCGGTGAAAACAGCCGTATCGATTTGTTATTACAGGCAGAAAATCGGGTTAACTGCTATATTGAAGTTAAGTCAGTCACATTACTGCAACAACAACGTGGTTACTTTCCTGATGCGGTAACGCTCAGAGGGCAAAAGCACCTGCGTGAGTTGCTCAGCGTGGTTGAAAGCGGGCAACGGGCGGTGTTGTTCTTTGCCGTGTTACACAGCGGTATTGAGCAGGTCGCACCGGCACATCATATAGATGAGCGCTATGCGGCGCTGTTGGCACAGGTCCGGCAGTTGGGAGTGGAAGTGGTTTGCTATGGGGCAAAATTATCACCTGACGGTATTTATCTCTGCGATAAGCTGCCGTTTTTTATCGATTAGCGCAGTCGGGTCCCTATAAATAGACAACCGGCCAGCACGATCGCCAAATACGCCCTCCTTCACACGATTGTCAAGCGGGCGACAGGAATAATTGCCAACCTACCTTCCTTCTGTTATTTATAGCGGCCTGTTTTTCCCCCGCATTGGGGATTCGATAGTGCGTGTGTATGTAGGAGAAGCAACATGCAAGAAGGGCAAAACCGTAAAACCTCGTCCTTGAGCATTCTCGCCATCGCTGGGGTGGAGCCGTACCAAGAGAAGCCGGGCGAAGAGTACATGAACGACGCCCAGTTGTCGCATTTCAAGCGCATTCTTGAAGCGTGGCGCAACCAGCTCAGGGACGAAGTGGACCGTACTGTATCGCATATGCAAGAAGAGGCAGCCAACTTCCCTGATCCGGCCGACCGCGCTACCCAGGAAGAAGAGTTCAGCCTTGAACTGCGTAACCGTGACCGTGAACGCAAACTGATCAAAAAGATCGAGAAAACGCTGAAGAAAGTGGAAGACGATGATTTCGGCTACTGCGAATCTTGTGGCGTGGAGATCGGCATTCGTCGCCTCGAAGCGCGTCCGACCGCCGATCTGTGCATCGACTGCAAGACACTGGCTGAGATCCGCGAAAAGCAGATGGCCGGCTAATACCGTTGTTACCGCTGCGGCGTGCGCACCTGCGTGCGCCGCACAGAGAAAAGGGAACCTCTCCCCTCTGATATGCAAGAAAGTCATTATGTGGGGCGCTTTGCCCCATCGCCTTCCGGGGATCTGCATTTCGGTTCGCTGATTGCCGCTCTGGGAAGCTACCTTCAGGCTCGCGCCCAACGCGGGCAGTGGCTGGTTCGCATCGAAGATATCGACCCGCCGCGCGAAGTCCCCGGCGCCGCCGCTCGCATCCTGTCCGCGCTGGAACATTATGGTCTCCATTGGGACGGCCAGGTTATCTATCAATCCCAACGTCACGACGCCTATCGCGCCGCGCTGGATCTGTTGCAGCGCCAGGGGCTCAGCTATTACTGCACCTGCACCCGCAGCCGCATCCAGCACATCGGCGGATTGTACGACGGCCACTGCCGCGATTTGCAGCTCGGCCCGCAGGGTGCCGCCATCCGCTTGTGTCAGACCGCCCCCGTTTACCGGTTCCACGATCGCCTGCAGGGAGAATTGCACGCCGATCCGGCGCTGGCGGGGGAAGACTTTATCATTCGCCGCCGCGATGGGCTGTTCGCTTACAATCTGGCGGTGGTGATCGACGACCATTTTCAGGGCGTGACCGAGATTGTCCGCGGCGCCGATCTGATCGAACCGACGGTGCGCCAAATTGCCCTTTACCGCCAGCTGCAGGCGCCGGTGCCCACTTATGTGCATCTGCCGCTGGCGCTGGGTGCCAACGGCATCAAGCTGTCGAAGCAAAACCATGCGCCGGCATTGCCCGCTGGCGATCCGCGGCCGGTGCTGATCGCCGCGCTGAAATTTCTGCGCCAACCGCTGCCGGAAAGCTGGCAAGATCTTGACCTGCCATTATTATTGAGCTGGGCGATCGAACACTGGCGGTTGGAAAACGTGCCGCGTCAGGAGGCTATCCCTCTGGATGAAAACACGCCGGCATTCTCAAAGGAGCCATGGTGAGCTATGATTAGCCGCTATTTTTTGTTAGCTCCATTTTTATCAGTCACTATCGAGGTGTACCATTTTTACCCGAGTAGCCAACTTCTGTCGTAAGGTACTGACCCGCGATGACAAGCTGCCCCGCGACGACGCGGCGGCCGGCGATAAAAACGTAGTCCGCGAAGAGCGTGCCGCGGCGCCAAGCCGCCCTGCGCCGCAGCCGCGCGCCGCCGATAACGGCAGCAACGCCCCTGCCCGCCGCTCAACGCCGCGCAAGCGTCCGCCTTTTCCTATCGCCGAGAGCAACGACTCGATGACCGTGATCCCGCGCGAACAGCACTCGATCTCCCGTAAAGACATCAGCGAAAATGCGCTGAAAGTGCTTTATCGCCTGAACAAGTCCGGCTACGAGGCCTATCTGGTCGGCGGCGGGGTGCGCGATCTGTTGCTCGGCAAAAAGCCGAAAGACTTCGACATCACCACCAACGCCACGCCGGAGCAAGTGCGCAAGCTGTTCCGCAACTGCCGCCTGGTCGGCCGCCGTTTCCGCTTGGCGCACGTGATGTTCGGGCCGGAGATCATCGAAGTGGCCACCTTCCGCGGTCACCACGAACAGAATCAGGAATCCGACAAGAACTCGTCTCAGCAGGCGCAAAACGGCATGCTGCTGCGCGACAACATCTTCGGTTCGATCGAGGAGGACGCCCAGCGCCGTGATTTCACCATCAACAGCCTGTACTACGGCGTGGCGGATTTCACCCTGCGCGATTACGTCGGCGGCCTGAACGATCTGAAGCAAGGCGTGATCCGCCTGATTGGCGATCCAGAAACCCGCTACCGCGAAGATCCGGTGCGCATGCTGCGCGCGGTGCGCTTCGCCGCCAAGCTGGATATGCGCATCAGCGAAGAGACCGCCGAGCCGATCCCGCGCCTGGCCTCGCTGCTGCACGAGATCCCGCCGGCGCGCCTGTTCGAAGAATCCCTCAAGCTGCTGCAGGCGGGTTACGGTTTCCAGACCTACCTGAAGCTGTGCGAATACCAGCTGTTCCAACCGCTGTTCCCGCTGATCGCCCGCAACTTCACGCCGAACCACGATACGCCGATGGAGCGCATTCTGGCGCAGGTGCTGAAGAACACCGATCACCGTCTGCAGAACGACATGCGCGTCAACCCAGCCTTCCTGTTTGCCGCCATGCTGTGGTACCCGCTGCTGGAGCACGCGCAGAAGCTGGCGCAGGAAAGCGGCCTGGCGTACTACGACGCCTTCGCGCTGGCGATGAACGACGTACTCGACGAGCAGTGCCGCTCGCTGGCGATCCCGAAACGCATCACCACGCTGGTGCGCGATATCTGGCAGCTGCAGCTGCGCCTGTCCCGCCGTCAGGGCAAACGCGCGCACAAACTGATGGAACATCCGAAATTCCGCGCCGCCTATGATTTGCTGGCGCTGCGTGCGGAAGTGGAAGACAATCAGGAGATGCTGCGTCTGGCCGAGTGGTGGGGTGAGTTCCAAGACGCCACGCCGGCGCGGCAGAAAGCCATGCTGAGCACCCTGGGTGACGATCCGGCGCCGCGCCGCGCGCGTCAACGCCGTCCTCGTCGCCGGGCACCGCGTAAAGAAGGGGCATAATGATCCGCGTTTATATCGCGCTGGGCAGCAACCTGGCGCAGCCGCTGCAACAGGTTAAAGCCGCACTGGAGGCGCTGGAGCATCTCCCGCGCACCCGGCTGGTCACCTGTTCTTCGTTTTACCGCACCAAGCCGCTGGGGCCGCAAAACCAGCCGGACTTCCTCAACGCGGTGGTGGCGCTGGATACCCTGTTGCCGCCCGAACAGCTGCTCGACCATACCCAGGCGATAGAACGCAATCAGGGGCGCGTGCGCAAGGATGAACGCTGGGGGCCGCGCACGCTCGATTTAGACATCATGCTGTACGGCGACAAGGTGATCCATACCGAGCGCCTGACGGTACCGCATTACGGCCTGAAAGAGCGCGAATTCATGCTCTACCCGCTGGCGGAAATCGCCCCCGATCTGATTTTCCCCGATGGCGAACCGCTCGCCAGCTGCCTCAAGCGCGTGCCGGAAAACGGCATGGCGCTATGGCATCAGCCAAAACCGAAATCCTGACTCACCTACAGTGCCAACCGCGCAACGAATCCCCCCGCCGAGCGATTGGCGAAACTGATCTGTAAACCATGCAAGCCGGCAATACGCTGCACGATCGATAACCCCAGCCCGCTGCCGGTTTGTTCCTGTCCCGGCGGGCGATAGAAACGTTCTCCCAGCCGCGCCAGATGCTCCGCGGTCACCCCCGGGCCGTCATCCTCTACCGTCAGCGAACGTTCGCTCAGCGTCACGGTGACGACGCCGCCCTGCGGGGTATAGCGCACCGCGTTGTCCAGCAAGTTGCGCAATAGCAGCGACAACAGCAAGGTTTCCCCCTGACGCGGCGGTGGCGTTCCCCGATGTTCATAGCGCAGCGTCACACCCGCCGCATGGGCTTGCCGATCCTGTTCCGCCAGGGTCATCGTCACCAGATCGTTCCAGTCGATAGGCGCCAGCTCGGCCAGATCCGACAGCGAATCCAGCCGCGACAGCGTCAGCAGTTGATCCACCAGCCGGGTCGCGCGATCGATGCCGACCGTCAGATTGTCCAGCGCGTGCTCGCGCATCGGCGCATCATCCCCCGCCAACTGCACCACTTCGGTCTGCACCCGCAATGCCGCCAATGGGCTGCGCAATTCGTGCGCGGCATCGGAGGTGAAGCGTCGCTCTCGCACCAGCAAAGCGTTGATGCGAGAGAACAGCGCATTGAGCGCATCCACCAGCGGGCGCACCTCGGTCGGCACCTGGCGCGCATCCAGCGGCGTGGCGTCATCGGGTGCACGCCGACGCAAACCGGCGGCCACCGCACGCAGCGGCCGCAGCTCGCGCCCAACCATCAGCGCGATCAGCAGCATCAGCACTGGCAGCGTCGCCAGCCAGGGCACCAATTGGCCTGTCACCATGCCCAGCGCCATATCGCGCCGGTAATCCCACTCCTGCCCCACGACAATGCGATAGCGCCCGTCGGGGCTGGTCAACCATACCAGGCGCCAGCTGTCATCATCGCCTTTGCGCTCACCGTCGGTAAAACCTTCACGCTCCCCGTCAAACAGGAAATCAGCGCCGTTCTCACCGTCGTTGAGCAGCATCTTGCCGTCGCGATCGAAGATGGCGAACGCCAGCGCGTCGTCGTCCTGCTCGCCGCGCTTGCCATGATGCACCAGCTTCTTGGTTTTCGGCAGGCTGCGCGCACTTTCATCGGCCAGCAGATCGCCGAGGTTGGCGGTCGCCAGCCGTTTGGCGAACAGCATCTGTTGGGTATCGAACACTTCGTTGATGGTGTTGCGCGACATCACCCAGGCCACCACGCTGGCGGTGCTCCAGGTCAGCAGCGCCAGCAGGCTGAAGATCAGGATCAGGCGCAGCCGCAGGCTGAGACGCTTCACGGCGCATCCCCCAGCGTGTAACCCACGCCGTGGATGGTACGGATGAAGCCGTTGCCCAGCTTGCGCCGCAGGTGGTGAATATGTACCTCCACCGCGTTGCTGCTCACCTCGTCATCCCAGTTGTACAGCTTCTCCTGGATCAACGGCCGCGCCAGCACCCGCCCCTTGTTGTGCAGAAACAGCTCCAGTACCGCCAATTCGCGCGGCGTCAGCGTCACCGGCTCGCCGTTGCAGCTCACGCTGCGGGTGGCGCTGTCGAACACCACGTTGCCGTGCGTCAGCTGTGGCATCAGTTGGCCGTGGCGACGGCGGATCAGCGCCTGCAGGCGCGCCGCCACTTCGGCCAGCGCGAACGGCTTGCACAGGTAATCGTCGGCACCGCTTTGCAGCCCGCTAACCCGCTGCTCCAGCGCATCGCGGGCGGTGAGGATCAGGACCGGCACGTCCTGCCCCGCCTGGCGCCACTGGCGCAGCAGATCCAGGCCGTCGAGGCCCGGCAGGCTGAGATCGAGGATCACCGCGTCGTACGGCGCACTGTCCAGCGCATTTTTGCCGACGGCGCCGTCGGTGAACCAGTCCAGATTGAAGCCGAGTTTGGTCAGCCCGGCCTTGATGCCGTCACCGATCAGTTTGTCATCTTCGATCAACAGAATTCGCATGAGTATCCCTTTTGAGTCTTGGCGCCATTGCACCACAAGGTTCTTAAGAACCGCTTAAGCATGGCGATCCGCGCTACCCACCCCGATCGGGTTACAGTAGAATGGCTGCACTTTTTTGCAGCCTGGGCCTGCGTAAGCCGCACGGCCCGTTTCAGGAGACGTTGTGATGAAACCCACCACCGTGACCCATTTGCGCCAGTGGAAACAGGAGCAGCGCAAGTTTGCTACCCTTACCGCCTACGATGCCAGCTTTGCCAAACTGTTTGAAGAGCAAGGCATCAAAGTCCTGTTGGTGGGCGATTCGCTGGGCATGACGCTGCAGGGCCACGACTCCACGCTGCCGGTCACCGTCGCCGACGTGGCCTACCACACGCGCGCCGTGCGCCGCGGCGCGCCGGCCTGCCTGCTGCTGGCCGATCTGCCGTTCATGAGTTACGCCACCCCGGAACAGACCTTCGCCAACGCCGCCGAGCTGATGCGCGCCGGCGCCAACATGGTGAAACTGGAAGGTGGCAGCTGGCTGTGCGACACGGTGAAAATGCTCGCCGAGCGCGCCGTGCCGGTGTGCGGCCACCTGGGCCTGACGCCGCAGTCGGTCAACGTGTTCGGTGGCTATAAGGTGCAAGGGCGCGACGAACTGGCCGCCAAACAGCTGCTGCAGGACGCGCAGAATCTGGAACTGGCCGGCATTCAGCTGCTGGTGCTGGAATGCGTGCCGACCGAGCTGGCGCGCCAGATCACCGAAGCGTTGTCCATTCCGGTCATCGGCATCGGTGCCGGCAACGGCACCGACGGCCAGATCTTGGTGATGCACGACGCCTTCGGCATCACCGGCGGCCACACGCCGAAGTTCGCCAAGAACTTCCTGGCGCAGAGCGGCGATATCCGCACGGCGGTGCAGCACTACATTCAGGAAGTGGAGCAAGGCCTCTACCCGGCGGCTGAACACTCTTTTAACTAAGCGATGGTTCCAGGAGTCACCCAATGATTATTATCGAAACCCTGCCGATGCTGCGTCAGCAGATCCGCCGCTGGCGCCAGGAAGGCAAACGCATCGCGCTGGTGCCGACCATGGGCAACCTGCACGACGGCCACATGACGCTGGTCGATGAAGCGCGCGCCCGCGCCGACGTGGTGGTGGTGAGCATCTTCGTCAACCCGATGCAGTTCGATCGGCCGGACGATCTGGCGCGCTACCCGCGCACGCTCCAGGAAGACAGCGAGAAGCTGACCCGCCGCGGCGTCGATCTGGTGTTTGCCCCGGCCCCGGCCGCGGTCTATCCGCAGGGGCTGGAGCAGCAGACCTACGTCGACGTGCCCGGCATCTCCAGCATCCTGGAAGGCGCAAGCCGGCCGGGCCACTTCCGTGGCGTTTCCACCATCGTCAGCAAGCTGTTCAACCTGGTACAGCCTGATTTGGCCTGCTTCGGCGAGAAGGATTACCAACAGCTGGCGCTGATCCGCAAAATGGTGGCGGACATGGGTTACGACATCGATATCGTCGGCGTGCCGACCGTGCGCGCCAAAGACGGCCTGGCCCTCAGTTCGCGCAATGGCTACCTGACCGCCGAAGAGCGCAAGATAGCGCCGCAACTGAGCAAGATCATGAACGCGCTGGCGCAGCAGTTGGCCAATGGCGAACGCCATGTTGAAACGCTGCTGGAGCAGACCGCCGAGCAACTGCGCGCCGCCGGCTTTACGCCGGATGAGCTGTTTATTCGCGACGCCGACAGCCTGCAGCCGCTGACGGTAGATAGCCAGCGGGCGGTGGTGCTGATGGCCGCCTGGCTGGGCAAGGCGCGTCTTATCGACAACCAGCAGGTCGACCTGACGCTGTAAGCCGTTTTTTATACTATCGTCACCCTGAAACCCAGGCCATTGGTAGACAATGGCGGGGCAATCGGTGACGATAGAGATTGCAGGGATGCAGGAGAGATGTTCAACCCCAGCGCCTGTGAAGGCCGATATTCAGTTAGGTAAAGCTATGATACGTACTATGCTGCAAGGCAAGCTGCATCGCGTCAAAGTCACTCAGGCTGACTTGCACTATGAAGGGTCCTGCGCCATCGACCAGGATTTCCTGGAGGCCGCCGGCATTCTGGAATATGAAGCGATCGATATTTACAACGTGGATAACGGCCAGCGCTTCTCCACCTACGCCATCGCCGCCGAGCGCGGTTCGCGCATCATTTCGGTCAACGGCGCCGCCGCGCGCTGCGCCTGCGTGGGCGACAAACTGATCATCTGCTCCTATGTGCAAATGACCGACGCCGACGCCCGCCAGCACCACCCGAAAGTCGCCTATTTCGAAGGTGACAACAACCTGCAGCGCAAGGCGAAAGCCGTGCCGGTTCAGGTCGCCTGACAATAAAACGGGCGCCTTACGCGCCCGTTCTTCCCTACTGCACCACCACCGTACCCGGCTTGTTGGCTATCCGATCCGCCATGGTCTGGATCGAGTCGGTGCGCAGAATATACAGCCGCTTCAGCGTATAGGGGTTATCCCCCGGCTTCACCTTGCCCTGCACCGTGGTCACCGCCAGATGGAACCCGGCGTCCTGCGCCGCCTGAATCGCCCGTTGGTTATAGCCGCCGAACGGATAAGACAGATACAGCACGTGCGGATTGAACTGCGACAGCGCGCGGCGCGAGCGCTCAAAATCGAACTCGATATTGTGCAACGAACGGCTCAGCAAAATCGGCTGGCGGTTGCCGTCGGTGCGGTGCAGAAAATGGGTATGCGACTGCACGTCGAACACGTCCTGAATCTGCTTGAGCTCCGAAACGCTCATAAACTGCAGCGAGTCCGGGTTCCATTTCTGCGGGTGGCGTTTGATGCGCGAAGAGATGATGAACGCCGTGGCGCGGAAACCGTAATCCTTCAGCACCGGGTAAGCGTAGCGATAAACCGACTTCAGCCCGTCGTCGAAGGTCAGCACGATCGCCTTGCCCGGCAGGTTGATCTGATTTTTCAGGTAGGCTTCCAGCTGATACAGCGAAATGGTGTCGTAGCCCGCCTGCTTCAGATAGGTCATTTGGTTGCTGAACGCCACGTCTGAGGTGGTGGTCGAGGTGTGGCGGAAGCGTTTGTTCTCTTCGTTTTTCAGCAGGTGGTGGTAAGTCAGTACCGGTATGCCGTTATCGATCTCGCAGTCCAACTCATTAATGAACCCCAGCCGCTCGCCGATGTTGACCTCGTACCAGGTGTTGTTCAGGCGATCTTTCAGCTTGCCGATGATGGGATAGCGCAGGTTGCCTTCCAGCGTGCCCAAGACCTCGCTGTCCTTGTCCGCTGCGGTGTATACGTCTATCGTTTTTTGCGTGATCAGATTCTGGTTGGTCAGCGGTTTGTTCAGCTCGCCCAAATCGTCTTGCACCTTGCGCGACTTCTTCAATTCACGCACGTCGTCTTTATCGATAAAGCCGGTACCGTGCCCGAATTTGAATTCGTAGTATTCCGCATCCGCCGGGAAGACTTGGATCAGCTGCCCGCGCTTCACTTCCCCTACCGGGATCACATGCTCGCCCACCAACGCATAGACTTCGCTATCGCGCTGCGCTTCCATGTATTCAGATTTAACCGCGCCGTCTTCCGACAGCAGATTAGCCAGGCTCACAGGGGAAACCAACGACATCAGAATGCCGAGTAACCCAGCCGTTAACGTGTATTGAGACCGCATGATGATGTTCTGCTTACGAGTGCGTAATGACAAAAGTGAAGGAAATGTGGAGCGCCAGCATAGCACGATTTGAACAGCGGGGAACTAGCGGTTATTTGAGCAATTCTATTGATTTACGCGCCGCCTGCGCCAAATCAAGAAAAGCGCCCCCGCCGGGAAAGCGAGGGCGCGATACGATCAGCTGCGCAGGCCGCGGCCGCGCTCGATCAGGTACCAGGACAGCAGGTAAAACACCGCGATAAACGCCACCAGCACCGCCATGGTGAACGCCAGCGGCACATCGTTGATGCCGAGGAAACCGTAGCGGAAGCCGCTGATCATATAAACGATGGGGTTCAGCTTGGACACCGCCTGCCAGAATGGCGGCAGCAGCGACAGCGAGTAGAACACCCCGCCCAGGTAAGTCAGCGGCGTCAGCACGAAGGTCGGGATCAGGCTGATGTCGTCGAAAGTGGTGGCGAACACCGCATTGATCAGCCCCGCCAGCGAGAACAGGATCGCCGTCAGCAGCAGCGTCAGCGCAATCACCCACCAGGCATGTACCTGCAGCGGCACGAAGAACAGCGAGATGATGGTCACCAGCACGCCGACGCAGATACCGCGGGCCACGCCGCCGCCGACATAGCCGGCGATCACCACGTGGGTCGGCACCGGCGCCACCAGCAGTTCCTCAATGTTGCGCTGAAACTTGGCGCTGAAGAACGACGAGGCGACGTTGGCATAGGAGTTGGTAATGACCGCCATCATGATAAGGCCGGGCACGATGAACTGCATGTAGCTGAAGCCGTGCATATCACCGATACGCGAACCGATCAGGTTACCGAAGATGATGAAGTACAGCGTCATGGTGATCACCGGCGGCACCAGGGTCTGGATCCAGATGCGCGCGAAGCGGTTTACCTCTTTGGCCCAGATGCTTTGTAAGGCCACCCAATACAAACGCGTCATGCTTTTTCTCCATTGCCGTTAACCAGGGTGACAAACAGCTCTTCCAGGCGGTTCGCCTTATTGCGCATGCTCAGCACCTGCACGCCCTGCGCGCTCAGCTGGGCGAACAGGCCGTTCAGCCCCTGCTCGCGCATCACCTCCACTTCCAGCGTCGAGGTATCCGTCAGGCGGCTGTGGTAACCATCCAGCTTCGGCAGCGGGCTCTTCGCCGCCAGATCGAGGATGAAGGTTTCCGACTTCAGCTTGGCCAGCAGCCCCTTCATCGAGGTGTTTTCCACCAGTTCCCCGTTCTGGATGATGCCGATGTTGCGGCACAGCATTTCCGCCTCTTCCAGATAGTGGGTGGTGAGGATAATGGTGGTGCCCTGGGCGTTCAGCTCTTTCAGGAAGCCCCACATCGAGCGACGCAGTTCGATATCCACCCCGGCGGTCGGTTCATCGAGGATCAGCAGCTTCGGTTGGTGCATCAACGCGCGGGCGATCATCAGGCGGCGCTTCATGCCGCCGGACAGCATACGGGCGCGCTCGTTGCGCTTGCCCCACAGATCCAGCTGATTGAGGTATTTCTCGGCGCGCGCCATCGCTTCACGCCGCGTAACGCCGTAGTAACCCGCCTGGTTCACCACGATCTGCAACACGGTCTCGAACGGGTTGAAGTTGAACTCCTGCGGCACCAGGCCGAGCTGGCGCTTGGCGTTGACGATGTCTTTATCGATGTCATAACCGAATACCCGCACGCTGCCGGCGGTTTTGTTCACCAGCGAGCTGATGATGCCGATGGTGGTGGACTTTCCGGCGCCGTTTGGCCCCAGCAGGGCATAAAAGTCCCCCGCTTCGACGCTCAGGTCGATGCCGCGCAGCGCCTTGACGCCACCGGCGTAAGTCTTGGTCAGCTGCGCTAATTCCAGTGCATAATTCATATGTAAAATAGTACCTTATAACGATGAGTATGCCGCCGCGCCCCTGTTTGCGAGGCTTGAAACACTAACGATAATCCTAGCATCGACGGCGTTTTCACTGCGTCGAATCCGTGCGGTAAATGAGGTTGCACCACTGTTCCGATTTCCAAATTGTGACGCTTACCCTATATTACTCCAACGCAATCTGTCCGTTACGGGTCAATCACCTTCATGAAAGAAATCGAAGAGCTTATCGCCAACAACCAGGCCTGGTCGGCCAATATCAGTCAGGAAGACCCGGAATTTTTTGAACGTTTAGCCCAGGCGCAAAAGCCCCGCTTCTTATGGATTGGTTGCTCTGATAGCCGCGTTCCCGCAGAACGCCTGACCGGCCTCGAGCCGGGTGAACTGTTCGTCCATCGCAACGTGGCGAACCTCGTTATCCATACCGATCTTAACTGCCTGTCGGTGGTGCAGTATGCGGTAGATGTGCTGGAAGTCGAACACATCATCATCTGCGGCCACCTGGGCTGCGGCGGCGTGCAGGCGGCGGTGGAAAACCCGGAGCTGGGGTTGATCGACAACTGGCTGCTGCACATTCGCGATCTGTGGTACAAGCACAGCTCGCTGCTGGGCGAGCTGCCGCCGGAACAGCGTTTCGACATGCTGTGCGAGATCAACGTCATTGAGCAAGTGTACAACCTGGGCCACTCCACCATCATGCAGTCCGCCTGGAAGCGCGGCCAGAAGGTGATGATTCACGGTTGGGTGTACGGCATTCAGGACGGCCGTCTGCGCGATATGGAAGTGCTGGCGACCAGCCGCGAGAGCCTGGAGATGGGCTACCGCAAAGCGATAGCCAAACTGAAGCAGGATAAAGGCGTATAACCCCGCCGCGGGCGCGGCTTGCCGCGCCCCACATCCAATTACTCGTCCAGCAGCACCACTTTGCCGACGTACGGCAGGTGACGGTAGCGCTGAGCGTAGTCGATGCCATACCCCACCACGAACTCATCCGGGATCGAGAAGCCGACATATTCGACCGGCACCTGCACTTCACGGCGCTCAGGTTTGTCCAGCAAGGTGCAAATCGCCAGCGATTTCGGCCCGCGCAGCGCCAAAATCTCGCGCACTTTGTTCAGCGTGTTGCCGGAATCGATGATGTCTTCCACGATCAGCACGTCTTTGCCGCGAATGTCTTCGTCTAGATCCTTGAGGATCTTCACGTCGCGGGTGGTGGACATACCGCTGCCGTAGCTGGAGGCGGTCATAAAGTCGACTTCGTGCGGCACGTCGATCGCGCGGCAGAGATCGGCCATGAACATGAAGGAGCCGCGCAGCAGCCCGACCAGTACCATGTCGCTGCCGCTGTCGCGGTAATGTTCGGTGATCTGGTGGCCAAGTTCGGCGATACGGGTCTTAACTTCCTGCTCGGAAATCATTACGTCTACAGTGTGTTTCATAGTATTCAGGTCAGTTGCCGGAAGAAAGGCGCAGAGTTTAGCATAGGCCGTTACGACTTGCCTCTCTCCCGGACAGGGGAGTTTTCTTTATTAAGGGTATTCCTGACGAGCGTGCAGGACACTCACTATTTCAATATGTGCAGCCAGCACGCGGTAAACCACAATGTAATTAGGATGAACAACCATTTCACGAGTCCCGTTCACCCTGCCAGGCCGGAATAGATAAGGATGTTCCGCTAACGGGATAACCGACTCTTCGATACGTTGCAACAAAGCCTCAGCGGCAAGTGGATTTCGCTCAGCGATAAAAGCCAGCAGCGTATATAAACCCGTTTTTGCTTCGTCAGTCCATTTAACGGTTAACATAAGGGTCAGGCCGATTTTCTTTTGGCTTTCGCCTGCTCGATAATGTGACGAGCACCAGCCATGACTTCATCATGGGGGATACGGGGGGTGTCGCTATTGACGGAAGATTCCACGGTGCTTCTGAACCAACGATCGTAGCTATCAGCCTGTTCTTGAGTCTCAAACTCAGAGACGATGGGATCCAATTTTGTCGGCATGACGCGCTCCTCAACAGCTGATATTTTAATCAGTATAACGGCTTCCTTTCATTGAACCAAGCGGTGGCGACGCGAGCGCACCGCCACCTGAGCGATGAACCGCGATCAGTCGTCGACGGTAAAGCCCATCATCATGCCGGTATCTTCATGCTCCAACAGGTGGCAGTGGGCCATATACGCATGTTCGCTGCTTGCCGGATGATCGAAACGCACCAGCACTTCGCTGCGCCAACCTTCGACGCGCACCGTGTCCTTCCAGCCGCTGCGATGCGCCGCCGGCGGTTTGCCGTTTTCCGAAAGGATACGGAACTGGGTGCCGTGAATGTGGAACGGGTGCAGCATCATGTCGCCCTCACCGGAAATGGTCCATTTTTCATACTGGCCCCGTTTGGCGGCAAACATCGGTTTGTTCATGTCGAAGGCCTTGCCGTTGATCATGTTGCCGTGGCTGAAATCGAACGGTTTGGCTTTGCTCTGCGCGCCGCCGTGATCCATCCCGGCCATCTTGCCATGATCCATGCCCTTCATGTTGCCGTGGTCCATGCCCTGCATGCCGCCCTTCTCCATGCCTTTCATGTCTCCAGCACCCGTCGCGCCATGATTCATGCTCATGCCAGCCATCGCCTGGTGACCATAACGATCCATCAGCGCCTGCATGCCGAGCATATCCAGCTGCGGATCCATCATCAGCTGCAGCCAACGCTCCTGGATACCAGTGGTGGCAGGCAATGTCGGCAGCTTCACCAGGCTGTCCGGCATGGTTTTGATACCCTGTGCCAACGACGGCTGAATGCGCAACACCGGCAGCGGCTGATCGAACGGAGCCAGCGTCATGCCCATCTGTTTCACCGGCAGCGTCACGATATCGAACGCTTTCCCGTCGGAGGCATCCACCAGCACTTCAAAGCGTTCGCCCATCAGCATCGGCAGCTCGGTCAGCTTCACAGGCTCAGCCAGGAAACCGCCGTCGCTGGCGATAACATACAGCGGACGGTTGTCACTGGCCGCCAGATTCAACGAGCGGGCGTTGCAACCGTTGAGAAAACGCAGACGCAGCCAGCCGCGCGGCGCCAGATGTTGCGGATACTGCGCGCCGTTGGTGAACATGCGATCGCCAAACCAGCCTACCGCCGCGCTCATCACGTCCAGGCGGTATTCGATCTGCGCGTCTTTGCCCAGCCGCTTATCCTGCAGGATCACCGGAATATCATCCTGCCCCCAGGTTTTCGGCAGCGGCAGTTTGGCGCTTTCATCGTCTTCCAGCAGCACCAACCCCGCCAGCCCCATCATCACCTGGCTGCCGGTTTTACCGTGCGTGTGCGGGTGGAACCAGCAGGTAGCGGCCGGTTGTTCGACGGTGAAATTCACCGTGCGCGTCGCGCCGGGGTGGATCAGCGCCTGCGGGCCGCCATCGACGTCGCCGGGAATTTCCAGCCCGTGCCAGTGGACGGTACTGGCCTCCGCCAGGCTATTTTTGATATCGACCGTCACCGGCTGGCCACGCTGCAGCTTCACCGCCGGCCCGAGCAGCGCGCCGTTGAATCCCCAGGTTTTGGTGGCGGCACCGGGCAACCAGCGGGTTTCACCCGCCTGCAGCGCCAGCGCAATCTTTCCCTGCGCGTCCGGCATCAACAGCGGCGGTACCGGCAAGGCCGGCCGATCGGCCGCCCAAGCGGCCCGGCTCCATAACGGCAATGCGCTCGCCGCGCCCAGCGCAGCGGTTAATTTAATAAAATCACGGCGTAACATCGCTGACTCCCTTTTCTCAGTGACATAACTCAATGCCGTCAGCCTAAACCTTCCCCCAGGCGGAAGGTCAAGCCTTTCCTGGCGGTATTTTAAGCTATGCCTCACAATCAAGAGAGTATGACCGGCACGCGCGACGCCGGCCCGGCAGCAATAAAATTTGGTGCCTTTACAGGCAAGTGTGGTAACGTCAGCAGACGACAAACAGGCCTATTTCATGATGAAAAAAACAACGTTATCGATGCTGTTGCTGGCGATGCTGGGCTTCTCCAACGCCAGTCTGGCGCTGAATGAATCCGAGGCGGAAGATCTGGCCGATCTGACGGCGGTATTTATTTATTTGAAAAATGATTGCGGCTACAACGATTTGCCAAATGCGCAAATCAAACGCGCCATTGTCTATTTCGCGCAACAAAACCGCTGGGATTTGAGCAACTACAACAGCTTTAACATGAAGGCGCTGGGCGAAGACAGCTATCGCGATCTCAGCGGCATCGCCATTCCAACGCCTAAGAAGTGCAAATCGCTGGCGCGCGACTCTTTGAGCCTGCTGGCCTACGCCAACTAATTCCGCCCTTCTCCCCCACCCGCCTTTCGCTCTCTCTGTCTGAAATTCAACCGTGCATCGCCAGACAGAGTTAGCTATGATGTTGCGCCGATTTTTCATGGCTGTTATTACGGAGTTTCCCGCACATGACCCAGAAAGAAATTTGGTACGAAACGCTGCATACGGGCTTCGGCCAGTATTTCTCGGTAGAGAAGGTGCTGTACCGCGAGAAGACCGATCATCAGGATCTGGTGATCTTCGAGAACCCGGTCCTGGGGCGCGTGATGGCGCTCGACGGCGTGGTGCAAACCACCGAGCGTGACGAGTTCATCTATCACGAAATGCTGACCCACGTGCCGCTGCTAGCGCATGGCCAGGCGAAGAAAGTGCTGATCATCGGCGGCGGCGACGGCGGCATGCTGCGCGAAGTCAGCCGGCATCCTGGCGTGGAGCAGATCACCATGGTCGAGATCGACGCCGGTGTCGTCGAGTTCTGCCGCCAATACCTGCCCAACCACAGCGCCGGCGCCTATGACGATCCGCGCTTCAAGTTGGTGATCGACGACGGCGTCAACTTCGTGAATCAAACCGACGAAACGTTCGATGTGATCATCTCCGACTGCACCGATCCGATCGGCCCCGGCGAAAGCCTGTTCACCTCAGCGTTTTATGAAGGCTGCGCCCGCTGCCTGAATGAGGGCGGCATTTTCGTTGCGCAGAACGGCGTCTGCTTCCTGCAACAGGACGAGGCAATCAACAGCCACGCCAAACTGAGCCGCTACTTTAGCGACGTCAGCTTCTATCAGGCGGCGATCCCGACCTATTACGGCGGCATCATGACCTTTGCCTGGGCGAGCCAGAACCCGGCACTGCGCCAGCGCGATCTGCCTACCCTGCAACAGCGCTTTAACCAAAGCGGCCTACACTGCCGTTATTACAACCCGGCAATTCACGTCGGCAGCTTTGCCCTGCCGCAATATTTGCTCAATGCCCTGAACGTAACACGTTAAGCGAGAAGATAAAGGAGGTGGCCTAAATTGCATAAGCTAAAACTGCACGGCTTCAACAACCTGACCAAGAGCCTGAGTTTTTGTATTTACGATATTTGTTATGCCAAAACCGCGGACGATCGCGACGGCTATATCGCCTACATAGACGAACAATATAACGCCAACCGGCTGACCGAGATCCTGAGCGAGACCTGCTCGATCATCGGCGCCAATATTCTGAACATCGCGCGTCAGGACTACGAGCCGCAGGGCGCCAGCGTCACCATCCTGGTCAGCGAAGAGCCCATCGATCCGAAAGACGTCGATACGTCGGAACACCCAGGCCCGTTGCCGAATACGGTCGTCGCGCATCTGGACAAAAGCCATATCTGCGTACATACCTACCCGGAAAGCCATCCGGAAGGCGGGCTATGCACCTTTCGCGCCGATATCGAGGTCTCGACCTGCGGCGTCATTTCGCCCCTCAAGGCGCTGAACTACTTAATTCACCAGCTGGAATCCGACATCGTCACCATGGACTATCGCGTGCGCGGTTTTACCCGCGACGTGAACGGCGTGAAACATTACATCGATCATGAGATTAATTCGATCCAGAACTTTATGTCGGAAGACATCAAGGCGCTGTACCACATGATGGACGTGAACGTTTACCAGGAAAATATCTTCCATACCAAGATGTTGCTGAAAGATTTCGATCTGAAGCACTACCTGTTTAACGCGGAGCCGGAGGCGTTGAGCGCAGCCGAACGCAAGCAGATCACCGATCTGTTATGGAAAGAGATGCAGGAAATCTATTACGGCCGCAATATTCCGCATCTGTGATGGAAAGGGCGCGGCACGCCGCGCCCTGATGCTTAGTACTTCAGCATGAAAGAACGATAGGCCTTCAACACCAGCAGGAAGTCCTCAACGCCGCAGAATGAGAGGCTTTCTTCGTCGTAGTAGTTCATCCCCTCTTCCATTTCATCGCCCTCAAACTCCAGCTGATTGGCGCGGATCATCACTTCTTCACCATCCATCAGCAGCGTATATTCATGGCCTTCCAGCTGCCATTGACGCTCGCTGCCTTTGACCTCGGCCGCACCGGCTTCAATCCGGTCCAGCAGGTTGAAATCGCCTTTAACTTCTTCGTTGATCCAGTGGCCAATCGCTTCATGCCCCATCGAAAATCTGACGATCACCTGACCGGTGACGTCACGCAGAAATTCGTAATCCATAGCATGCCCTCCTGAGCCCTTTTTCTTAGTGTAAACATAAATGGCGGACTAACTCAGTGAGCGCTCGCAAAGTTGGCAACTGAGCAAAATAAAACGGGAGGCCAAGGCCTCCCGTTAAACAGTTGCGCAATATAGCGGCTTACACGGCGGTTTGGAAGATCACGCCGTCGGCTTTTTCGGTGTACTGCCCCAGCTGGTCAAAGTTCAGGTAGCGGTAGGTATCCGCCGCCGTCTTGTCGACCTGCGCCATATAGGTCTGGTACTCGTCCGGCGTCGGCAGGCGGCCCAACAGGGACGCTACCGCGGCCAGTTCGGCAGACGCCAGATAGACGTTGGCACCGGTGCCCAGACGGTTCGGGAAGTTACGGGTCGAGGTAGAGACCACCGTCGCGCCGTCCGCCACGCGCGCCTGGTTGCCCATGCACAGCGAGCAGCCCGGGATCTCGATACGCGCACCGCTCTTGCCGAAGACGCTGTAGTAGCCTTCTTCGGTCAGCTGAGCCGCATCCATCTTGGTTGGCGGCGCCACCCACAGACGGGTCGGCAGCTGGCCCTTGTGCTGATCCAGCAGCTTGCCGGCCGCGCGGAAGTGGCCGATGTTGGTCATGCAAGAACCGATGAACACTTCATCGATTTTGCTGTTGGCCACGTCGGACAGCAGGCGTGCATCGTCAGGATCGTTCGGCGCGCACAGGATCGGCTCTTTGATCTCGTTCAGATCGATGTCGATCACCGCTGCGTATTCCGCATCCGCATCGCCTTCCAGCAGTTGCGGATCCGCCAGCCATTTTTCCATGCCCTGAATACGGCGCTCCAGCGTACGGCGATCGCCGTAGCCTTCGGAGATCATCCACTTCAGCAGCACGATGTTGGAGTTCAGATACTCTTCGATCGGCGCCTTGTCCAGCTTGATGGTACAACCGGCGGCGGAACGTTCGGCGGACGCATCGGTCAGCTCAAACGCCTGCTCGACCTTCAGGTCCGGCAGGCCTTCGATCTCCAGAATGCGGCCGGAGAAGATGTTTTTCTTGCCCTTCTTCTCGACGGTCAGCAGCCCTTGCTGGATCGCGTAGTAAGGGATGGCGTGCACCAGATCGCGCAGGGTGATGCCCGGCTGCATTTTGCCTTTGAAGCGCACCAGCACCGACTCAGGCATATCCAGCGGCATCACGCCGGTCGCGGCGGCAAACGCCACCAGGCCGGAACCGGCCGGGAAGGAGATGCCGATCGGGAAGCGGGTGTGGGAATCGCCGCCGGTGCCGACGGTGTCAGGCAGCAGCATACGGTTCAGCCAAGAGTGGATCACGCCGTCGCCCGGACGCAGCGAGACGCCGCCGCGGTTCATGATGAAGTCAGGCAGCGTGTGGTGCGTGGTCACGTCGACCGGTTTCGGGTACGCGGCGGTGTGGCAGAACGACTGCATGACCAGATCGGCGGAGAAGCCGAGGCAGGCCAGGTCTTTCAGTTCATCGCGGGTCATCGGGCCGGTGGTGTCCTGAGAACCGACGGAGGTCATCTTCGGTTCGCAGTATTCGCCAGGGCGAATGCCGGCGACGCCGCAGGCGCGGCCGACCATTTTCTGCGCCAGCGAGAAGCCTTTGCTGCTCGCGGCAACCGGTTTGGCGATACGGAACACGTCGCTGTGCGGCAGGCCCAGCGCTTCGCGCGCCTTGGTGGTCAGGCCGCGGCCGATGATCAGCGGGATACGGCCGCCGGCGCGCACTTCATCCAGCAGCACGTCGGTTTTCAGCTCGAAGTTGGCGATCAGCGCACCGGTCTCGTGGTTGCGTACTTCACCTTTGTACGGGTAAACGTCGATCACGTCGCCCATGTTCAGCTCGGACACGTCCACTTCGATCGGCAATGCGCCAGCATCTTCCATGGTGTTGAAGAAGATAGGTGCAATCTTGCCGCCCAGCACCACGCCGCCGCCGCGCTTGTTCGGCACGTGCGGGATGTCATCACCCATGAACCACAGCACCGAGTTGGTGGCGGATTTACGGGAGGAACCGGTGCCGACCACGTCGCCGACGTAGGCCAGCGGGAAGCCTTTCTTGTTCAGCAGCTCGATCTGTTTGATCGGGCCAACGCTGCCCGGCTGATCCGGCACGATGCCTTCACGTTCGTTTTTCAACATCGCCAGCGCGTGCAGCGGGATGTCAGGACGCGACCAGGCGTCCGGCGCCGGAGAAAGGTCATCGGTGTTGGTTTCGCCGGTGACTTTGAACACGGTGACGGTGATCTTTTCCGCCAGCTCAGGGCGCGACAGGTACCATTCGGCATCGGCCCAGGACTGCATGATCTGCTTGGCGTGCGGGTTACCGGCCTTGGCCTTATCTTCCACGTCGTAGAAGTTGTCGAACATCAGCAGCGTGTGGGACAGCGCTTTGGCGGCGATAGGCGCCAGCTTTTCGTTGTCCAGGGCATCGATCAGCGGATGAATGTTATAACCGCCCTGCATGGTGCCTAACAGTTCAATGGCTTTCTCGGGGGTAACCAGGGGGGATGTCGCTTCGCCTTTGGCGATGGCCGCCAGGAAACCTGCTTTAACGTAGGCGGCTTCGTCGACGCCCGGTGGAACACGGTTAATCAGCAGGTCTAACAGGAATTCTTCTTCGCCTTTTGGCGGATTCTTCAGTAGTTCGACCAGCGCGGCCATTTGGGTGGCGTCTAGCGGCTTAGGGGCGATGCCCTCAGCAGCACGCTCGGCTACGTGCTTACGGTATTCTTCTAGCACGACGTTCTCCTCGCTCTCATTGTCATTTATTGTGCCTGGCGTATATGCAAACCGGGTTTATACCCTTGGGGTTTCACTCTGTGGCTAGGCGATCGGCCCGTAAAGGCCCCGAAACGGTGATTGGGGCAAACAAGCACGGTCAAACAGCGTTACAGCATGAAAGACTGATGGGTAGAGCGCACGGCGATATTGATGCCATCTATCCTGACGGGGCACTGCTGTCGATGTCCTGGACTGTAAGGTACAGTGCCCGGTTCCGCTCAGCCAGCATATCAGGATTTGAAACGGTTGTTAATTCGTTCACATAAAAGCAACATTAAATCTTTGCTGAATCGTTGAGCGCAGCGTAATCGGCTGCCGGACTAGCAGGGCATTATATCCATACAATTAAAATGGATATAAGCATAAGGATCGGAATTTGGCGCAGCGGCCACAAAAATACCGCTTGGTGCATCTGAGCAAAAAAAAACGGCCCCTTCTCAGGAGCCGCTTGTTAACCGGTCAAACCAGCAGAATTACTTCTTCTTGGCTTTCGGGTTAGGCAGGTCGGTGATGCTGCCTTCGTAGATTTCCGCCGCCAGGCCCACGGATTCGTGCAGGGTCGGGTGAGCGTGGATGGTCAGCGCGATGTCTTCCGCGTCGCAGCCCATCTCGATAGCCAGACCGATTTCACCCAGCAGTTCACCGCCGTTGGTGCCGACAATCGCGCCACCGATGATGCGGTGAGTTTCTTTGTCGAAGATCAGTTTGGTCATGCCGTCTGCACAGTCGGAAGCGATCGCACGGCCGGAAGCCGCCCACGGGAAGGTGGAGGTTTCGTAGCTGATGCCTTTCTCTTTCGCTTCTTTCTCGGTCAGACCCACCCATGCCACTTCCGGCTCGGTGTAAGCGATGGATGGGATCACTTTCGGATCGAAGTAGTGCTTCATGCCGGCGATAACTTCTGCGGCAACGTGGCCTTCGTGCACGCCTTTGTGCGCCAGCATCGGCTGACCGACGATGTCGCCGATAGCGAAGATGTGCGGCACGTTGGTACGCAGCTGTTTGTCGACGTTGATGAAGCCACGCTCGTCAACTTCAACACCGGCTTTGCCGGCATCCAGCAGTTTGCCGTTCGGCACGCGGCCGATCGCCACCAGCACCGCGTCGTAACGCTGTGGTTCTGCTGGCGCTTTTTTACCTTCCATCGTGACGTAGATGCCGTCTTCTTTGGCTTCTACCGCGGTCACTTTGGTTTCCAGCATCAGGTTGAACTGCTTGCTGATACGCTTGGTGAAGACTTTCACCACGTCTTTATCTGCCGCCGGAATAACCTGATCGAACATTTCAACGACGTCGATCTGTGAACCCAGCGCATGGTATACGGTGCCCATTTCCAGGCCGATGATGCCGCCGCCCATAACCAGCAGACGCTCTGGGACGGTTTTCAGCTCCAGCGCATCGGTGGAATCCCACACGCGTGGATCTTCATGAGGAATGAATGGCAGTTGGATCGGACGAGAACCTGCAGCGATGATGGCGTTGTCGAAGTTGATGGTGGTTGGGCCGTTTTCGCCTTCCACAACCAGGGTGTTAGCGCCGGTGAACTTGCCCAAGCCGTTGACCACTTTCACTTTACGGCCTTTCGCCATGCCAGCCAGACCGCCGGTCAGCTGAGTGATGACTTTTTCTTTCCAGACGCGCACTTTGTCGATGTCGGTTTTCGGCTCGCCGAAAACGATGCCGTGTTCGGCCAGCGCTTTGGCTTCTTCGATCACTTTGGCAACGTGCAGCAGTGCTTTGGAAGGGATACATCCCACGTTCAGGCAAACCCCGCCCAGAGTGGAATAACGTTCAACCAGAACGGTTTCAAGACCTAAGTCAGCGCAACGAAAGGCTGCAGAGTAACCTGCCGGGCCCGCCCCAAGTACCACGACCTGAGTTTTAATTTCAGTACTCATCATGACCTCTTAATTGATTGTCCGGCGGGTCAGACGTCATTTTTATTGCTAATCGATCTCATAACGCCCTTCATCCACCGGGACGCTTACACCGCGAGCAGTTTACAGAATTGTTAATAATCTGCAAAGCGTGTTCGAGTGACCCGTGTCTCAACAATTTTGTCGAGTTGTGCAAAATCCGACAAAACTGCTACAGAATCATCAGGGGCGCAGCATGCTGCGCCCCTTTTGCATTACATCACCAGACGGCGAATGTCGGACAACATGTTGTTGATGATGGTGATGAAGCGCGCACCATCGGCACCGTCGATAACGCGGTGGTCGAAGGACAGCGACATCGGCATCATCAGGCGCGGCATGAACTCTTTACCGTTCCAGACCGGCTCCATCGCAGACTTGGAGACGCCCAGGATAGCCACTTCCGGCGCGTTGACGATCGGCGCGAAGTGGGTCGTCCCGATGCCACCCAGGCTGGAGATGGTGAAGCAGCCGCCCTGCATCTCGCCCGCGGTCAGCTTGCCGTCGCGCGCTTTCTTGGAGATGGCCATCAGTTCGCGAGACAGCTCGGTGATGCTCTTCTTGTTCACGTCCTTGAACACTGGAACCACCAGGCCGTTCGGGGTATCTACCGCCACGCCGATGTTGATGTATTTCTTCAGCGTCAGCTTCTGGCCATCTTCGGACAGCGAGCTGTTGAAGCGCGGCATCTGCTCCAGAGCGGCAGCAACGGCTTTCATGATGAACACGACAGGCGTGAACTTCACGTCCAGCTTGCGCTTGGCCGCTTCTTCGTTCTGTTGCTTGCGGAACGCTTCCAGATCGGTGATGTCGGTTTTGTCGAAGTGAGTCACGTGCGGGATCATCACCCAGTTGCGGCTCAGGTTCGCGCCAGAGATCTTCTGGATGCGGCCCATTTCGACTTCTTCGATCTCGCCGAACTTGCTGAAGTCCACTTTCGGCCATGGCAACATGCCTGGCAGACCGCCGCCGGCAGCAGCCGGAGCTGCTTCAGCGCGTTTCACCGCATCTTTCACGTAAGTCTGAACGTCTTCGCGCAGGATGCGGCCTTTACGACCGGTGCCTTTCACTTTCGCCAGGTTAACGCCGAATTCACGCGCCAGACGACGAATGACCGGGGTCGCGTGCACGTATGCCGCGTTCTCGGCGAACTCGCCTTTGTCGTCAGCTTTCGCAGCCGGAGCGGCGGCTTTAGCGGCGGCCGGCGCCGGCGCAGCGTCCGCTTTAGCGGCTGGAGCGGCGGCAGCGGCAGGCGCAGCGCCTTCCACTTCGAACACCATGATCAGGGAGCCGGTTTTCACTTTGTCGCCGGTCGCGATCTTGATCTCTTTCACGGTACCCGCGAACGGAGCAGGCACTTCCATGGAGGCCTTGTCGCCTTCCACGGTGATCAGAGACTGCTCGGCGGCAACCTTGTCGCCCACCTTAACCATCACCTCGGTCACTTCGACTTCGTCACCGCCGATATCCGGCACGGCGACGTCTTTGGCCGCAGAGGCCGCAGGCGCTGCAGCGGCGGCAGGAGCTTCAGCCGCAGCCGGGGCGGCAGCGGAAGCGGCGCCAGCCACTTCGAACACCATGATCAGGGAACCGGTTTTCACTTTGTCGCCGGTCGCGATCTTGATCTCTTTCACGGTGCCCGCGAACGGCGCAGGGACTTCCATGGAAGCCTTGTCGCCTTCCACAGTGATCAGGGACTGCTCGGCTTCCACCTTGTCGCCCACTTTCACCAGGATCTCGGTCACTTCGACTTCGTCGGCGCCGATGTCCGGCACAGCAACGTCTTTGGCCGCAGCGGCAGCCGGGGCAGCTGCTGCTGCCGCCGGTTTTTCTTCCGCTTTCGCCGCCGGTGCAGCTTCCGCTGCGCCTGCCGCTTCGAAGATCATGATCAGTTTGCCGGTTTCGGTTTTATCGCCGACCGCCACTTTAATCTCTTTCACCACGCCCGCCTGAGGGGATGGCACTTCCATGGAAGCCTTGTCGCCTTCCACGGTGATCAGCGATTGTTCCGCTTCAACTTTATCGCCGACCTTCACCAGAATCTCGGTGATTTCGACTTCATCTGCACCGATGTCCGGTACGTTGATTTCGATAGACATTATTCAGTACCTCTTAGGCCAGACGCGGGTTAACTTTTTCCGGGTTGATGTCGAATTTCTTGATTGCATCAGCAACCACAGAAGCTTCGATCTCACCGCGTTTAGCCAGTTCACCCAGAGCAGCAACCACCACGTAAGATGCATCGACTTCGAAGTGGTGACGCAGGTTTTCGCGGCTGTCCGAACGACCGAAGCCGTCGGTGCCCAGTACGCGATAATCGCTGGCCGGCACATAAGTACGAACCTGTTCAGCGAACAGTTTCATGTAGTCGGTAGACGCTACCGCTGGCGCGTCGCTCATCACCTGAGCGATGTAAGGCACGCGTGGCGTTTCGGTTGGGTGCAGCATGTTCCAACGCTCGCAATCCTGGCCGTCGCGCGCCAGTTCGGTGAACGAGGTCACACTGTAGGTGTCGGAACCCACGCCGTAGTCCTTCGCCAGGATCTGCGCAGCTTCGCGCACGTGGCGCAGGATAGCGCCGGAGCCCAGCAGCTGTACCTTGCCTTTGCTGCCTTCCAGCGTTTCCAGCTTGTAGATACCCTTGCGGATACCTTCTTCCGCACCCTGCGGCATCGCAGGCATGTGGTAGTTTTCGTTCAGCGTGGTCAGGTAGTAGTACACGTTTTCTGGGTTGTCGCCATACATGCGCACCAGACCGTCGTGCATGATCACCGCCACTTCGTACGCGTAAGCCGGATCGTAAGAGATGCAGTTAGGGATGGTCAGAGACTGAATGTGGCTGTGGCCATCTTCGTGCTGCAGACCTTCGCCGTTCAGGGTAGTACGGCCCGAGGTCCCGCCGATCAGGAAGCCACGCGCCTGTTGGTCGCCCGCTGCCCAGCACAGGTCGCCGATACGTTGGAAACCGAACATCGAGTAGTAGATGTAGAACGGAATCATCGGCAGATCGTTGGTGCTGTAGGAAGTCGCTGCGGCCAGCCAGGAAGAGGCTGCACCCAGTTCGTTGATGCCTTCCTGCAGGATTTGACCTTTCTCGTCTTCTTTGTAGTAAGCAACCTGCTCACGGTCCTGCGGAGTGTACTGCTGGCCGTTCGGGCTGTAGATACCGATCTGACGGAACAGACCTTCCATACCGAAGGTACGCGCTTCGTCGGCGATGATTGGCACCAGGCGATCTTTGATCGACTTGTTCTTCAGCATCACGTTCAGGGCACGCACGAAGGCGATAGTGGTGGAGATCTCTTTGTTCTGCTCTTCCAGCAGCGAGCTGAAATCTTCCAGCGCCGGCATTTCCAGCTTCTGGGTGAACTCCGGCAGACGGGTTGGCACGTAGCCTTTCAGCGCCTGGCGACGTTCGTGCAGGTATTTGTACTCTTCGGATTCTTTCTCGAAGGTGATGTACGGCAGTTTTTCGATGTCAGCATCGGCAACCGGCACATTGAAACGATCGCGGAAGTGGTGAACCCCTTCCATGTTCATTTTCTTCACCTGGTGAGCGATGTTTTTACCTTCCGCGGTTTCACCCATGCCGTAACCTTTGATGGTGTGGGCCAGGATAACGGTCGGTTTGCCTTTGGTGTCCTGCGCTTTTTTCAGTGCAGCGAAGATTTTCTTCGGATCGTGACCACCACGGTTCAGCGCCCAGATTTCGTCGTCGGTCATGTCTTTGACCAGCGCAGCGGTTTCCGGGTAACGGCCGAAGAAGTGCTCGCGCACGTAAGCGCCGTCTTTGGATTTGAAGGTCTGGTAGTCGCCGTCCAGGGTCTCGTTCATCAGCTGAACCAGTTTACCGCTGGTGTCTTTGCGCAGCAGCTCGTCCCAACGGCCGCCCCAGATCACTTTCAGCACCTGCCAGCCTGCGCCGGAGAAGATACCTTCCAGTTCGTTGATGATCTTGCCGTTACCGGTGACCGGGCCGTCCAGGCGCTGCAGGTTGCAGTTGATGACGAACACCAGGTTGTCCAGCTTCTCGCGAGTCGCGATGGTGATGGCGCCTTTGGATTCCGGCTCATCCATTTCACCGTCGCCCAGGAAGGCGTAAACGGTCTGCTCAGAGGTGTCTTTCAGGCCGCGGTGTTCCAGGTATTTCAGGAACTTCGCCTGATAGATGGCGCTGATTGGGCCCAGGCCCATGGAAACGGTCGGGAACTGCCAGAATTCCGGCATCAGCTTAGGATGCGGGTAAGAGGACAGGCCGTTGCCGTGCACTTCCTGACGGAAGTTGTTCATCTGTTCTTCGGTCAGGCGGCCTTCAAGGAAGGCACGCGCGTAAACGCCCGGAGAGATGTGGCCCTGGAAGTACACCAGGTCGCCGCCGTCTTTCTCGTTGCGTGCGCGGAAGAAGTGGTTAAAGCAGACTTCATAGAAGGTCGCGGAAGACTGGAAGGAAGCCATGTGGCCGCCCAGCTCCAGGTCTTTTTTGGATGCGCGCAGAACGGTCATGATCGCGTTCCAACGGATCGCAGAGCGAATGCGGCGTTCCAGATCCAGGTTGCCTGGGTAGGCCGGTTCGTCTTCTACCGCGATGGTGTTGACGTAGTTGTGCGCTGCAGCACCGGCCGCAACGTTAACGCCGCCTTTGCGGGCTTCTCCCAATACCTGATCAATCAGAAACTGAGCTCGCTCAACACCCTCTTCACGGATGACCGATTCGATCGCCTGCAGCCAGTCGCGGGTTTCGATCGGATCCACGTCATTGTTTAAACGTTCTGACATGGTGGTATTCCTTATCTGTCTAATGGTTTGTTTGGAGCCTGTCTTCCTGTGCTCTGTGCAAAAACACACGAAGACAGGCCCATCAGTTTAGTTGCCGCTTAAGTACTTAACTAAGTACCTCGAACTTAACCCCCGCAGGCTGGTGTACCCTGAAGAGGACAGCTCTTAATCCTTGCGTTGCTGGAGACGCCGTAGCGATCTCTCGCGCCGAGTATGCTCCCGGCTGAGATCCAGCAAGATTTCCTCGATAAACGCCAAGTGGCGATGCGAGGCTTCACGGGCCTTTTCCGGCTCGCGTGCCACAATCGCCTCAAAAATTCCGGCGCGGTGGCTGCTCACTTTTGCCAACATCTCACGGCGCGAGTAGAGCAATTCAAAGTTCTGACGCACGTTCTGTTCCAGCATCGGCCCCATGCAGCGTAGCAGGTGAAGTAACACAACGTTGTGAGCGGCTTCAGTCACGGCGATTTGATACTGCATGACCGCATCGGCCTCGGCGTCGAGATCGCCGCTGTCTTGAGCCTGTTGAATCACGATGTGGCAATCGCGGATGCGCGCCAGATCTTCATCGGTGCCGCGCAGCGCCGCGTAATAGGCGGCAATGCCTTCCAGCGCGTGACGGGTTTCCAGCAGATCGAACTGTGATTCGGGATGGTCGGCCAGCAGCTCGGCCAGCGGATCGCTGAAGCTCTGCCACAGATTAGTTTGCACGAAGGTGCCGCCGCCCTGACGGCGCAGGAGCAGCCCTTTCGCTTCAAGGCGCTGAATGGCCTCTCTCAGAGAAGGACGGGAGACATCAAATTGTTTCGCCAGCTCGCGCTCCGGAGGCAGTTTTTCGCCTGGGCGCAGTGTCCCCTCGAGGATCAGGTATTCGAGCTGTTGCTCGATAACATCTGACAACTTGGGTTGGCGGATTTTGCTGTAGGCCATGAGTGAATTCTTCTCTGCGAATGGCGCGGAGTCAATTGGTAATACCAATTTCAAAAACGTGACGGTAAAGTAACAAAGTATTCACCTCCTGTCCATACGGGCCTTGATCGAAATCAGGTTACCCGCACATTTTAACACCCCGCTGAAAACCCCGCTGCAAACCGGTAACGCCGTGATGGTATTACCATTTACGCGATGGGTTTGGGATTTAACTTTTACCAAACCTTACGCAAGGCAGAGTGCAAACTTTTTGCCCGAGTTTTATTGCATGGTTATGACGCTTTAATGAATGACTATTTGGCGAGCAGCGCAACGGCGGTTCGTTCATTATTTGAACGCACCCCACCGTTCAGATCTACGTTATTTTTGCGCATTATGTGATTTGTTGCTTATTTCATGCACTGAATCCCCCCCGCCGTCACACAACCCGCATTTTGTTTCCTAAACTGCTGCAATCTTAATCACTCACACGACAAAGCAGGTGCAAACCGACGCGCATAACATTATTCTCTGCCAAACGGTAGCGGCGCCGTGGAATTAATAGCTATAACGCCGTAAATAAAACAAAACACACATCGTAACCACTGCTTTACAGGCAGGTGGGCATTCACAACGACAGAGGGTTAGATTGATGGATGGTCAACAGCAGGGTGACCAGCTGAAACGCGGCCTGAAAAACCGCCATATTCAGCTCATCGCCTTAGGTGGCGCAATCGGTACCGGGTTATTTCTCGGTATCGCTCAAACAATAAAAATGGCCGGCCCGTCGGTGCTTCTCGGCTACGCCATCGGCGGCTTCATCGCGTTTCTGATCATGCGCCAGCTGGGGGAAATGGTGGTGGAAGAGCCGGTCGCCGGTTCCTTCAGCCACTTCGCCTACAAATACTGGGGCAACTTCGCCGGCTTCGCCTCCGGCTGGAACTACTGGGTGCTGTATGTCCTGGTGGCGATGGCGGAGCTGACCGCGGTCGGCATCTACGTGCAGTACTGGTGGCCGGAGATCCCGACCTGGGTCTCCGCCGCGGTATTCTTCCTGGCGATCAACGCCATCAACCTCGCCAACGTTAAAGTTTACGGCGAGATGGAGTTCTGGTTCGCCATCATCAAGGTGGTGGCGATTATCGGCATGATCGTGTTCGGCGCCTACCTGCTGTTCAGCGGCATGGGCGGCCCGGAAGCCACCGTCACCAACCTGTGGGCGCAGGGCGGGTTCTTCCCGAACGGCGTCATGGGCCTGGTGATGGCGATGGCGGTGATCATGTTCTCCTTCGGCGGCCTCGAACTGGTTGGCATCACCGCCGCCGAAGCCGACAACCCGCAAAAGAGCATTCCGAAAGCCACCAATCAGGTGATCTACCGCATCCTGATCTTCTATATCGGTTCGCTGGCCATTCTGCTGTCGCTGTACCCGTGGGGCAAAGTGGTCGAAGGCGGCAGCCCGTTCGTGCTGATCTTCCACGCGCTGAACAGCAACCTGGTGGCGACCGTGCTGAACGTCGTGGTGCTCACCGCCGCGCTGTCGGTGTACAACAGCTGCGTCTACTGCAACAGCCGCATGCTGTACGGTCTGGCGCAGCAGGGCAACGGCCCGAAAAGCCTGCTGAAGGTCGACGGCCGCGGCGTGCCGGTGGTGGCCATCGGCATCTCCGCCCTCGCCACCGCGCTGTGCGTGCTGATTAACTACCTGATCCCGGGCCGTGCCTTCGAACTGCTGATGGCGTTGGTGGTGTCGGCGCTGGTGATCAACTGGGCGATGATCAGCCTGGCGCACCTGAAGTTCCGCGCCGCCAAAAACCGCGAAGGCGTGGTGCCGAAGTTCAAAGCGTTCTGGTACCCGTTCAGCAACTACCTGTGCCTGCTGTTCATGGCCGGCATCCTGGTGATCATGTACCTGACGCCGGGCATTCAAATCTCGGTGCTGCTGATCCCGGTATGGGTGGCGATCCTGGCCGTCGGTTACGCCATCAAACAGCGCAGCCAACGCGTCGACGGCGTCACCAGCCGTTGAATCCCGTGACCGCGCAATAAAATGGCCCGCAGATGCGGGCCATTTTTTTCGTCTGAACGCCGCTTACTTGCGCAGCGCTTTCACCTGCTCGGCGGTGACGTCCGCCGGCAAACCGCCCCAGGTCACCCGCAGGTAATTTACCAGTTCCGCCACGTCGGCATCGCTCAGACGCTCGCCGAAGCCCGGCATGCTCTGCATGCTTTCACCGTTCGGGAACTGCTGGGCCGGCAGGCCGTCCAGCACCGACACGATCAGGTTCTTGCCGTCCGCCTGGCGCAGCGTGGCGTTATCGCGCATCGCCGGTGCGACGTGCGGTTTGCCTTCGCCTTCGCGCGCATGACAGCCGGCGCACTGATCCAGATAGGTCATGCGCCCGGCATCGCTGCCCTGCCCCATTTTCACCGGCACCGCCGCTGGCGGCTGCTCGCCCATCAGATACAGCGCCAGCGCCTGATGGTCTTCTGGCGTCAAATGACGGGTGCTGAGATCCACCACCATATGCATCTCACTGAAGGCCGAACCCTGCGGCGCGAGGCCGGTGCCGAGGAAGCGGCTGACGTCCTGCGGCGTCCAGCCGCGCTGCGCCAGGCCGTGCGGCGTAATGTCCGGCGCCATGAAGCGGCCGAGATCGCCGCCCTGCATCGGCTTGCCGAGATCCATCTGCCCCAGCGCGCCGCGCGGCGTGTGGCATTCGCCACAGTGGCCCAGCACGTCGGCCAGATAGCGGCCGCGCTGCCATTGCGACGAGCTGCCCTGTGAGCTGGCCGGCAGCGGATCCTGGCTGCGGAACAGCAGGTTCCAGCCGATCAGCGCCATGCGCTGGTTGAACGGGAACGGCATCTCGTTGGCCGGAATGGCCACGTCCACCGCCGGGCGCGTCATCAGGTAAGCGTAGATGTCGTCGGCGTCCTGACGCGACATGCCCTTGTACGAGGTGTAAGGCATCGCCGGGTACAGGTGTCGCCCGCCCGGCGCCACGCCCTGCGTCAGCGCCAGGAAGAAGTCGTCCTTGCTCCAGCGCCCGATGCCGTGGTCGGCCGACGGCGTCAGGTTGCTGCCGTAAATCGTGCCGAACGGCGTGTCCAGCGGATAGCCGCCGGCCAACGGCGCCCCGCCGCTGGCGGTATGGCAGGCGGCGCAGTCGGCGGCCTGCGCCAGATAGCGGCCGCGCGCGATCTGTTCGGCGCTGGCGGTCACCTGCTGCACCGGGCCGTCGTAACGGCGGTTTTCCCGCCACCACAGCAGCGCAATCACCACGATCGCCACCAGCACAATCAACACTGCGAGACGTTTTTTCATTGCGCCGTCTCCTTCAGCAGGCCCGGCGTTTTCAGCACCACGTCGCGCACCGCTTCGTAGTAGCGCACGTAGCCGGTGCAGCGGCAGATGTGGCTGTCCAGCGCCTGCTCGATGGCGTTTTCCAGCTGTTCGCGGGCGATCGGCTCACGCTTGAGCTTTTCCACGAAAATGGTGGCGGCGTTGACGAAGCCCGGCGTGCAGTAGCCGCACTGGAAGCTGTAGTGCTCCAGAAACGCCTGCTGGATCGGCGACAGTTCAACCACCTCGCCCTGCTCGTCCACCTTGGCATGGCCTTCGACGGTACGCACTTTCTTGCCGTTGAAGAAATGCGCGCCGGTGATGCAGGTGCGCACCTCTTCGCTAGTGCCGCTCGGGTGATCGACGATCGCCACGCAGGCGTGGCAAATGCCCTGCCCGCAGCCGAGGCGCGAACCGGTCAGGTCAAGGTACTCGTGCAGGAAATCGATCATCATCAAGCCTTCCGGCACCTCGATCGGGCCGTACTGCTTTTCGTTGATGGTCAGGGAAATCGGCTGGGTTTTAATGCTCATTGTAATACCTCACGAATATTTTCTGCACGAACGGGCAAATCACGGAAACGGTGGCCGGTGGCGTCGGCGATGGCGTTGACCAGCGCGGCCACGATCGGGATCATCACCACCTCCGCCATGCCTTTCGGCGGATCGGTTTCCGACAGCGCCGGCAGGATGTCGCCGCTCTGCTTCCACACCGCCACGTCGCTGGCGCGCGGCAGGTGGTAACGGTTGAAGTTCCAGGTGCCGTTGCCCGGGCCGTCTTCGTACAGCGGTAAATATTCGTGCAGCGCATGGCCGATCCCCATCGCCAGCCCGCCCTGCAGTTGGCCGGAAACCAGTTCCGGCACGATCAGGTTGCCACATTCCATGATCGAGTGGTGATTCAGCAATTCCACCTGGCCGGTGGCGATATCCACCGCCACTTCCGCCAGCGTGCCAACGGCACTGTAGTAGGTCACCGCCGCATTGTTGCGCTGGGTCGGCGGATAATAGACCTGCCCGCGCGCCAGCGGTTTGAATTCGCCGCTGGCGTTGCGCAGCGCCATGCCGTCGACCGGCAGGCGCTCGCTTTTGCCGTTCAACGTGAAATCGGCCTCCGCCCACTGCCAGCGGTTGAACACGTGCACCGCCGCGCCGGTGACGCCGCCCATCTGATAAGCCGTCTTGGCCAGCAGCTCGAGGCTCAGCACCGACATGCCCGCCGCCGTCAGGCCGCCTTCGACCCAACGCGCATCTTCGCGCCGCACCACCAGCGGCGCCGCCTGGCCGCCGCCGATACCGGCCTGCCACAGCGCCATCGCCGCCGGCCACAGGCCGTGATCGAAGATCAGGCGCGCCGCTTCGCGGGTGCTGTGCGAGAAGTAATAGGCCGAATTGCTGGCGCTCGACGGCGAACAGTAGCTCGGCGTCCAGTTGGGGTTGGTTTGCAGCTTGTCCTGCTCTTCTTGCGACATCAGGTAAGGATCGCCGCTGGTGACCATCGGCAGTACCGACCAGTCGGTGACCGAGAAGTGCGCTTCGTCGGCCGGTTTGCCCAGCCACTGCGCGCACAGTACCGACTGCGAGGTCGACATGCCGGTGCCCATCTCCGCGCCGCTGTGATGCAGGGTGATGCGCCCGTCTTCGCTCAGCTCCACCCGGGCGAACGAGGTTTCCGCCCCGGTGCCGAAGTCTTTCTGCACGCAGCCGAAGCCAACGCCATAGCGCTTGCCGGGATAGCGGCTCTCAAACTCGGCCTTGCGTTCGGCGCGCTTGAGCCACATCTCATGCTTCGCCGCCTTCTCTAGCACTTCATCGGCGCGGATCGCACCGGCCGGGATCGCCCCTTGGGTGTTTTTCATGCCGGATTTCAGCACGTTGCGCAGGCGGAACTCGATCGGGTCGATCTTCAGCTCGGCGGCCAGCTCATCCACCATCATCTCGGTGGCGGCCATGCTCTGCAGCGTGCCGTAACCGCGCGCCGAACCGGCGTCGATGGCGCGTGAGGCCAGCCCGACCGACGACAGATCGCTTTTTGGGAAGTAGTAAATCGACTGGGCGGCGGTCGCGCCGACCATCACCACCGAAGGGGTAAAGTTGCTGCGGCCGCCGCCGTCCGCCGTCATGTCACCGAGGAACGACTGCATAACGCCGGTCTGGCGATTCACCGCGATGCGATAGTTCATGTCGAACGCGTGGCGCTTCAGCGCCGTCTGGAACTGCTCGAAGCGGTCATTGGCCAGGCGCACCGGGTGGCCGTCGCCGTACATCGCCGCCACTGCGCCGTAATAGGGGAAGTTGTAGTGATCTTTCGAGCCGTAGCCCACGGTGTAGCACGGGTGCAGGATCAGCTGTTTCACCGGCGGGTTGCGCTTGGCCAGCATGCGCGGCATCTCGTCGGCCACTTCCTGCGGCGACTGGGTCGGCACCACCAGATGCAGGGTTTGCGTCTGCGCGTCGAACCAGCCGTTGGCGTTGTCCGGCTCCAGCGCCGAGGTATCGATCGACTGCGTGGTGTAGCGGCGTGACATCACCAGCCAGTCGGCCGGCGGGTTGGCCATCTCGTCGGCGATCTGGCCCGCATAGCGCATGCCTTCCTGATCCAGCTTGCCGCCCTCGCGCCCTTCCGGCCACACCGGCAGGTGCTTTTTCATCGATACCGGGAAGATTGGCGTGTCCTTCAGGCTGGAGAAGCGATCGTCGTCGAACGGTTGATCGCCCCCCACCCGCACATAGCGGAAGCTGCCCCAGGGATCGCGCTCCAGCGGGCCGGTGACCGCGCCGAATTTGATGGTCTCTTCACGGAATTTCAGCTTGTCCTTGGCAAAGCGGAATCGGGCGAAGTCGTGATAGATCAGGATCGCCACCGCCTGGCCGAGGTAGGCCGGGGTTTTGCCGCTCGGCAGCAGCATGTCGTCACCGTAGAACGCCGGGAAGGCCAGGCCATCGCGCGCCAGATCTTCCGCCGTCACCAGGCGATCCGGCTGCAGGTCGTCCCCCAACAGCGACAGATCGACCCCTTCGAACAGCCGGTCGGCTTTGGTGACGCGCAGAATGAAGGCGTGCGCCTGTTTCTGCGGCCAGTGCGGCATGTCCACCGCGCGGATATCGCGCGCGAACACCTTCTGCCCCATGACCTTGGCGCGGCCATCGATGCGGAAACGGACGCGTTTGGTCTGCGGATCCCAGTTAGGCGACTGGAGGATTTTTTGCTCGAACAGCGCGGCGTAGGCGCGGCTGTACAGGGGGGCTAGGTACACGGAGACCCCCGCAATCACGGCGCTTTTGATAAAGCGGCGCCGCGACGGGTTGAAATTGCTCATAAATAAGTCCTTCACGTCTTTCTTGTAATTGGTTTTTGTTCGCGGTGTTGTTGCGCAAACGCTGACGACCTTGCCGTAGACGTCATAAGCATATGCTTATAACTAAAATTATGTGATGATTAACAGACTGTTTTCAACAAAAAAACATTTGCAAAACACAGGTAGTTTGTAGGCTAATAAATAATTTGCGCAAACGCGGACTTCAACCATGACCACGGGCATTGTCATTACCGCCGCCGGACGCGGGGAGCGCTTTATCCAGGCCGGCGGCCAGGGCAACAAATTGAACGCCGGATTCGCCGATGCGGCGGGCGAGCAGCGATCGCTGTTCGAACACACTCTGCGCCAGGCGCTGGCTTCCGGCCTGCCGGTACAGGTGGTAACCCGGCCGGATAATCTGCCGGTGCTGGCAGCCTGCGCCGCCAAGCAAGTACCGGTCACCCTGCTCACCAGCGCGGGCCTCGGCGACTCGATCGCCGCGGGCGTTGCGGCCACGCCGCACTGGCAGGGCTGGCTGATCCACCTGGCCGATATGCCGTTCGTCGGCGCCGACGTTTTCCGACAGGTGGCGGATGCCTTACGGCAACACGCGATCGTGCGCCCCTGCTATGCGCAACAGCCCGGTCACCCGGTCGGCTTTTCCGCCCGATTGCGCAAACCGCTTTGCCAACTGCGCGGCGATAATGGCGCGCGTGAACTGCTGCAAGGCGCGGCGGTACACCTGCTGCCGCTTGAGTACCCCGGCGTCGTGCAGGATATTGATCTTCCATCGCAACTCCCGGCCAGCGAGTAAACTCACCTATGCAACATCTTGATGTCACCGTGGTCAGCCAGGCGATAAGCTGGCTGCAGCAACAGCCGGTCTGGTTATGCACCGTGCTCAGTACCTACGGCTCTTCGCCGCGGTCGCCGGGCGCGTTGATGGCCGCGACCCGAGACGGCCGCTACAGCGGTTCATTGTCGGGCGGGTGCGTGGAGGAGGACTTTCTACGGCGCGTAGCCGCCGGGGAGTATCAGGCGCCCAGCCAGGTGATCCGTTATGGCGAAGGCGGCATGACGCCCAACGTGGCGCTGCCCTGCGGCGGCGTGCTGGACGTGCTGATCGAGTATCTGCCGGCGGGAGAAGCCAGCGTCGCTTATCTGCAACGCATCGCCGGCGCGCTGGAAGGGCATCACGCGTTGATCAAACGCCTGACGCTGCCCCACGCCTGCCACAGCCTTGAGCAGAGCCACTTCACCAGCGCCACCCAGGTCGAATGCCGGCTCGAGCAGATCACCCTGCACATCGCGGCCGCGCCACGCCTGCTGATCGCCGGGTTGTCCAGCGTGGCGCTGTACTGCGCCGACTTCGCCGTGGCGCTGGGGTTTGAGGTGCTGGTGTGCGAGAGCCGCCCGGAGGCGCTGGATAACTTCGCCGCCGAGCTGAAACCGGGCGTGACGCTGCTGCGCCAGTTTCCGGCCAAGTTCATTGAGGACGGCGGTTGCCACGCCAATACCGCCGTCGTGGCGCTGACCCACGATCCGCGCATGGACGACCTGACGCTGATGGAAGCGATCCACACCCCGGCGTTTTACATCGGCGCCATGGGCTCGCTCAGAAACAGCGCGCGGCGGCGCCAGCGTTTGCAGCAGATTGCCGAATTCACGCCGCAGGAGCTGGAACGCATTCATGCGCCGATCGGCCTGCCGCTGGGCAGCAAAACCCCGGCGGAGATCGCCCTGGCAGTGATGGCGGCGATCGTGCAGCAGAAAAACCGGCGGCCGGCCGCCGACGGGATCAGTGCAACGGCACCACCGGCACCAGATGCTGCAGCTCCAGATACAGCTCCTCTTTCCCGCTCAGCGAATAGCTGAACACCGTCATGTCCGGCCCGTCACCGCGGGCCAGCCCCATTTCGGGTAGCACCTGCGTGTAAATTTTAATGATGTGGTCGTTGAGCGCCACCGGCTTGCCGGAATAGCGAAAACGGCAAAACTCGCCGTGGATCTCCGGCAGCGGCTCCAGCGCCACGCCTTCGCGCAGCGGGTAGTCCGTCGTCACGCCCAGGGTATAGTCGACCCTGACCCGCTCGCCGTCCGGCACCAGTTGGGTAAACGAATAGGTTTGTGCCGGGCGCTCGCCCAACAAGATGTAGAACTGCGCCCGAAGCGCGCTGCGCTGCGGCAGGTGCGACTTGTCCAGCTTCTCGATATCCAGATGGTACGCGTAATGTTTGCCGTGAAAGGCATATTGCCCTCTGGCGATGCTGACGCGTTCGACCTGAATATCGCCGGGCTGGCTGGCCGCCAGCGAACGCACCAGATTGCTGAAGTCCTGCTTGCGGGCATGGCGATACACGCTGGGCGATTCGGCGAAGTGCTTTTTGAAACAGCGCGAGAATGTCTGCTGATTATCAAATTGATATTCAACCGAAATGTCTAGAATGCTCTTCTGCGTGAAGCGCAAGGCGAAGGCGGCGAGGTAGAGGCGGCGAGCGCGGATATACGAGGCTAACGATAATCCGGTCTGCTTTTTGAACATGCGCTGCAGGTACCATTTCGTGTAGCCTGACTTGGCAGAAACGATATCCAACGACAGCGGATTGGTCAGGTTATCTTCAATCCAGACCAGCAATTCCTTGATGTGACTTTCCTGCGTTCCCATGTGCTTGCCGAACCTTCTGTTGCCGATATTCCATTAGTCGAATTTTAGTGCTACCCGCGTAGGGTATACAGGTTAAAACTCGACGTCCAGCAAGCTACAGGACTTTACACACTCCCCTTCACCGCCCGCGGGCGGCGAAGGGGGCAGCGATTATTTCAGACAGCTGGAGCACTGACCGGCCTGAATCTTCTGGAAGAAGTCATTGCCTTTGTCATCCACCAGGATAAACGCCGGGAAATCTTCCACTTCGATTTTCCAGATCGCTTCCATGCCCAGCTCAGGGTACTCCACGCACTCCAGGCTCTTGATGCTCTGCTGCGCCAGCACCGCCGCCGGGCCGCCGATGCTGCCGAGGTAAAAGCCGCCGTGCTTGTGGCAGGCATCCGTCACCTGCTGGCTGCGGTTGCCTTTCGCCAGCATGATCATGCTGCCGCCGTGAGATTGCAGCAGATCGACGTAGGAGTCCATACGCCCGGCGGTGGTTGGCCCCAAGGAACCGGACGCGTAGCCTTCCGGCGTTTTGGCCGGGCCGGCGTAGTAGATCGGGTGATCCTTGACGTACTGCGGCAAGCCTTCACCGCGATCCAGGCGCTCTTTCAGCTTGGCGTGCGCGATATCGCGGCCCACGATGATGGTGCCGCTCAGCGACAGACGGGTGGAAACCGGGTACTGCGACAGCTGTTTGAGGATCTCGGCCATCGGACGGTTGAGATCGACCTTGATCGCCTCGCCTTCCCCGGCCTGGCGCAGCTCCTGAGGAATGAATTTACCCGGATTGTGCTCCAGTTTTTCCAGCCAGATGCCGTCGCGGTTAATCTTGCCTTTGATGTTGCGGTCCGCCGAACAGGAAACGCCCATGCCGACCGGGCAGGAGGCGCCGTGGCGCGGCAGGCGCACCACGCGGATATCGTGCGCGAAGTATTTGCCGCCGAACTGCGCGCCCAGCCCCAAGTTCTGCGCTTCTTGCAGCAGTTCCGCTTCGAGTTCCAGATCGCGGAACGCCTGACCATGCTCGTTGCCTTCGGTCGGCAGGCCATCGTAATACTTGGTCGAGGCCAGTTTGACGGTTTTCAGCGTCGCTTCCGCCGAGGTGCCGCCGATGACGAACGCCACGTGGTACGGCGGGCAGGCCGCAGTGCCCAGCGTGCGCATCTTGTCGACCAGGTAGTTTTTCAGCTTGCCCGGCGACAGCAGCGCCTTGGTTTCCTGATACAGATAGGTTTTGTTGGCAGAACCACCGCCCTTGGCGATGCACAGGAATTTGTATTCTTCGCCGTCCACGCTGTAGAGATCGATCTGCGCCGGCAGGTTGCTGCCGGTATTGACCTCTTTGTACATATCCAGCGCGGCGTTCTGCGAATAGCGCAGGTTCTCTTCGATGTAGGTGTTGTACACCCCGCGCGACAGCGCTTCTTCATCGCCGCCGCCGGTCCAGACGCGCTGGCCCTTTTTGCCGACGATGATCGCCGTGCCGGTATCCTGGCAGGTCGGTAAAATACCCTTGGCGGCGATTTCTGAGTTACGCAGAAATTGCAGCGCAACGTACTTGTCGTTTTCGCTGGCGTCCGGATCGTCGAGGATATCGGCCACCTGCTGTTGATGCGCCGGGCGCAGCATGAACGAGGCGTCGTGGAACGCATGCTGGGCAAGCAGGGTTAACGCTTCAGGGGCAACTTTCAGTATTTCCTGGCCTTCAAACTCGCTCACGGAAACGTGGTCGCGGCTCAGCAGATAATATTCGGTATCGTCTTTCTTCAGCGGGAACGGATCTTGATAGTGGAACGGTTTATTCGACATTGATCTCTCACTTGCAACATCAGCTGCGTTAAATTCACACTTGTGGCGCGCGAGGCGGCGCCTTGTCAAAAAACTGCCTCCACCTTACGTATTTTTAATCAGTCAGTTATTGCGCCAAATCGCAAAATAACCGCTCTTTGCGTAAGGGATTACCACAGGCGGCGTTTCAACCTTGCTCGGTGAGAACTGCGGGTACAGGCTCATCATGCACGCTTTATTATCCCGCAGTTAACACATTGATTACAATCCATCGACGGCGATCGCTTTATCAATGTGGCGAAAAAACGCGGATGCGGATTTGCGTCGGAGCATATTGTCAGCCGCCGTGCCATTGCTTAAGCTAGCCGCAATGAACAAACCAAGAATCCCCATCGCGCTGCAACAAGCGGTGATGCGCTGCCTGCGAGAAAAGCTGCAGTTGGCACGCCAGCATTTTGCCGTCGAGTTCCCCGAACCCAGCATCGTCTATCAGCAACGCGGCACCAGCGCGGGCACCGCCTGGCTACAAAGCTGGGAAATCCGTCTGAACCCGGTGCTGCTGCTGGAAAACCAACAGCCGTTTATCGATGAGGTGGTGCCGCATGAGTTGGCGCACCTGCTGGTGTTTCGCCAATTCGGCCGTGTGGCGCCGCACGGCCGCGAATGGCGCTGGATGATGGAAAGCGTGCTACTGACCCCCGCCAGCCGCACTCACCGTTTCGAAACCGCCTCGGTGCAAAGCAAAACCTTCCCCTACCGCTGCGGCTGCGGGCAGCACCAGCTCACCATTCGCCGCCATAACCGCGTGCTGCGCGGCGAAAGCGAATACCGCTGCCGCCGGTGCGGCGAAAAACTGAAATTTCTTGCTAGCGAGAGCCTTTAGTTAAACGATTTATACGTTAAAACAAGCAAATATCGCCATTTGCCACTGCCGGCAAGTTCCGTTACCCTGCCTGCTTTTCCAATTTTGAGCTGTTTTGGAATATGCTTCGCAGAATTTTGTTTATGGCGGTTTTCGCCGCAGGCGCCGTACAGGCGCACGGCATCAATAACTTCTCTCAGGCCAAAGCGGCGGCGGCCAAGATTAATCAGGATGCGCCGGGCAGCTTTTACTGCGGCTGCCGCATCGACTGGCAAGGCAAGAAGGGTATCCCGGATCTCGCCGGCTGCGGCTATCAGGTGCGTAAAAACGTCCAGCGCGCACAGCGCATCGAATGGGAACACGTAGTGCCGGCCTGGCAGTTCGGTCACCAGCTGCAGTGCTGGCAGGACGGCGGGCGCAAAAATTGCAACAAGGACGCCACCTATCGCCAGATAGAAACCGATCTGCACAACCTGCAGCCGGCGATCGGCGAAGTGAACGGCGACCGCAACAACTTCATGTACAGCCAATGGAACGGCGGTGCAGGCCAGTACGGGCAATGCCCAATGAAGGTGGACTTCAAGAATAAACAGGCGGAGCCGCCCGCCCGCGCCCGCGGCGCCATTGCCCGCACCTACTTCTACATGCGCGATCGCTACCAGCTGCGGCTGTCACGCCAGCAAACCCAGCTGTTCGAGGTGTGGAACCGGCAATATCCGGTGAGCCAATGGGAATGTCAGCGTGAAGCACGTATCGCCAAGGTGCAGGGCAACCACAACCCCTATATTCAACAGGCTTGTCAGCAGCGGAAAAGCTAACCTACTATAGCCTTTATCTTTCATGGCGCCGCCAACCCGCGGCGCCGTTTCGTCAGGATCAGACTACCCATGCGCATACCCCGCATTTACCATCCGCAGCCGTTGACCGATCGGGCGGAGATCGCCCTCAGCGAGGACGCCGCCAACCACGTCGGGCGCGTGCTGCGCATGAGCGCCGGCCAGGCGCTGCAGCTGTTCGACGGCAGCAACCAGGTGTTCGACGCCGAGATAGTCCGGGTGGACAAAAAGAGCGTGCTGGTGCGCCTCGGCGACGGCCGCGTGGAGGACATCGAATCGCCGCTCAACCTGCATCTGGGCCAGGTGATCTCGCGCGGCGAGAAGATGGAGTTCACCATCCAGAAATCCATCGAGCTGGGCGTCAACGTCATCACCCCGCTGTTTTCCGAGCGCTGCGGCGTCAAGTTGGACGGCGAGCGTCTGGCGAAGAAAATCCAGCAATGGCAAAAGATCGCCATCGCCGCCTGCGAGCAGTGCGGCCGCAACCGCATTCCCGAAATCCGCGAGGCGATGTCGCTGGAGGCCTGGTGCGCCGAGCAGGACGGCAGCCTGAAGCTCAACCTACATCCGCGCGCCAGCCACAGCATCAACACGCTGCCGCAGCCGGTAGACCGCGTCCGCCTGCTGATCGGCCCGGAAGGCGGTTTGTCCGCCGACGAAATCGCCATGACCACCGACCACGGATTTACTGATATTCTGCTGGGACCACGCGTTCTGCGTACCGAAACCACAGCGCTCACCGCCATTACCGCTCTGCAGGTCCGCTTCGGCGACCTGGGTTAAAGGAGAAAAGATGATTAAGCTCGGCATCGTGATGGATCCTATCGATTCCATCAACATCAAGAAAGACACCAGCTTCGCCATGCTGCTCGAAGCGCAGCGCCGCGGTTACGAATTGCACTACATGGAGATGAACGATCTCTATCTGCACGCCGGCGACGGGCGCGCCCGTACCCGCCTGCTGAGCGTGAAGGAAGACAAGGAGAGCTGGTTCAGCTTCGGCGCCGAGCAGGATCTGGCGCTGCACGATCTGGACGTGATCCTGATGCGCAAGGATCCGCCGTTCGATACCGAATACATCTACGCGACCTACATTCTGGAGCGCGCCGAAGTCAAAGGCACGCTGGTGGTCAACAAGCCGCAAAGCCTGCGCGACTGCAACGAGAAGCTGTTCACCGCCTGGTTCCCTGAGCTGACGCCGGATACGCTGGTCAGCCGCAGCGCCGCACACATCCGCAAATTCCACCAACAGCACGGCGACATCATCCTGAAACCGCTGGACGGCATGGGCGGCGCGTCTATCTTCCGCGTGAAGCAGGACGATCCTAACCTGTCGGTGATCATCGAAACCTTGACCGAACACGGCAGCCGTTTCTGCATGGCGCAGAACTTCCTGCCGGCGATCAAGGACGGCGACAAGCGCATCCTGGTGGTGGACGGCGAGCCGGTGCCTTACTGCCTGGCGCGCATTCCGGCGCAGGGCGAGACCCGCGGCAACCTGGCGGCCGGCGGCCGCGGCGAAGCGCGTCCACTGAGCGAGAGCGACTGGAAAATCGCCCGTACCGTCGCCCCGACGCTGAAAGAGAAAGGGCTAATCTTCGTCGGCCTGGACGTGATCGGCGATCGCCTGACCGAAATCAACGTGACCAGCCCAACCTGCGCGCGCGAGATCGAGGCGGCATTCCCGATTTCGATTACCGGCATGCTGATGGACGCGATTGAAAAGCGCCTGGCGGCGAAGTAATGCGTCATGCGGGCGGCATGCCGCCCGCTATCCTGTATCGCGCCCGCCAAAGCCCGCCTTTCCGGCAGCGGCTTGAAAGGCGGCGGGTATAGCCGCATACTGGCGGCTGTTTATTTTCTCACCCATTGATTACCTTATACTAACGCCATGAATTTACAGCACCATTTTCTGATCGCCATGCCAACGCTGCAGGATCCTCGCTTCAAGCGCTCGGTGATTTACATTTGCGAGCACAATGAAGAAGGCGCCATGGGTTTGGTGATCAATAAACCGGTGGAGCAGTTCACGGTAGCCACGGTGCTGAGCAAGCTGAAGATCATGCCGCCTGCGCGCGATCCGGCCATCAGCCTGGACAAGCCGGTGTTCGCCGGCGGCCCCCTGGCGGACGATCGCGGGTTTATCCTGCATACGCCGCGCCACGGCTTCGGCGCCAGCATTCAAATTTCGCCCAACACCATGATCACCACCTCGAAAGACGTGCTGGAAACGCTCGGCACGCCAGAGCAACCGGACGACGTGCTGGTGGCGCTGGGTTATGCGGGCTGGGAAAAGGGCCAGTTGGAGCAGGAAGTATTGGAAAACGCCTGGCTGACCATCGAAGCCAACACCGACATTTTGTTCCGCACGCCGATCGCCAGCCGCTGGCGCGAGGCGGGGAACCTATTGGGTATCGACATTCGCAGCATCGCCAACCACGCAGGACACGCCTGATGAGCAACCGCACCATTATCGCCTTCGACTTCGGCACCAAAAGCATTGGCGCGGCCATCGGCCAGGAGTTGACCGGCAGCGCCCGCGCCCTGCCGGCCTTCAAAGCGCAGGACGGCTCGCCGGACTGGCTGAAAATTGAAAAACTGCTGAAGGAGTGGCAGCCGGATTTGGTGGTGGTCGGCCTGCCGCTGAACATGGACGGAACCGAACAACCCGTTACCGCCCAGGCGCGCAAGTTCGCCAACCGCCTGCACGGCCGCTTCGGCATCCAGATCGATCTGCATGACGAGCGCCTGAGCACCGTGGAAGCGCGCGCCAACCTGTTCGACCGCGGCGGCTTCCGCGCCCTTGATAAAGGCAGCGTGGATTCCGCCTCCGCGGTAGTGATCCTCGAGAGCTGGTTCGAACGGCAGCTGGGCTAAACACCCGTTCCCTCCCCCGCACAGTCCCCCAACACACCGGCGTCAATCCGCTGCTGCAAACCTTGCTCAAAGGTTTGCATGCCGGACTGTGCGCCGGTTTGCAACACGCTCGCCAACTGATGCGTTTTCCCTTCGCGGATCAGGTTGCTGACCGCCGCCGTCGCCGTCAGCACTTCGAAGATCGCCACGCGTCCGCCGCCGGGCCGCCTCATCAGCTTTTGCGCGATCACCGCCTGCAGACTGCCGGCCAGCTGGGCGCGCACATAGGGTTTTTCTTCCGCCGGAAACACGTCCACTAACCGTTCCACTGCCTGCGACGCGCTGCGGGTGTGCAGCGTCGCCAGCACCAGGTGGCCGGTCTCCGCCGCGGTGAGCGCCAGCCGGATGGTGGTGGTATCGCGCAGCTCGCCCAGCAGGATCACATCAGGATCTTCGCGCAGCGCGGCGCGCAACGCCGCATCAAAGCTGTGGCTGTCGCGGCCGATCTCCCGCTGCTGGATCAGCGATCGCCGGCTGCGGTGCAGGAATTCAATCGGATCCTCCAGCGTCAAAATGTGCCGCTGCTGGTGCCGGTTGATCTCGTCGATCATCGCCGCCAGCGTGGTGGACTTGCCGCTGCCGGTGGCGCCGGTGACCAGGAGAAGCCCATCGTCGCGCCGCAGCAGCGCCGGCACGATGGCCGGCGCTGCCAGCTCGGCAAGCGAGGGCGACTGCCCGGCGATGCGCCGCAACGCGAGAGACATCCCCGCGCTTTGCTGAAAAACGTTGGCACGCAGCCGCTCTCCACTCGGCCTGTGCAGCGCCAGATCGACCTGCCCCAGCCGCCGCAGGCTCTCGCGCTGCTGCGCATTCAGCAATCCGTCGCAGAGGGCCTGCACGCCTTGTGCCGTCAGCGTTGGCGCCGCCGCCAGCGGCTGCAGTTCACCGTCGATGCGCAACATCGGCGGATGACCGGCACAAAGGTGCAGATCGGAAGCATTATGCTTTACACTAAGGGCCACGAATTCATCGATATCCATATCACTCTCCCGGGTCAATAATGAGCACTATCCAACAGAACCTGCAGGATGTCAGAAACCGCATCGCGGCCGCCGCGCAAAACTGCGCGCGGGCGCCAGAAGAAGTTGCTCTGCTTGCAGTCAGCAAAACCAAACCTGTGGCGGCGATCGAAGAAGCCATCGCCGCCGGCCAGCGCGCCTTCGGCGAGAACTACGTGCAGGAAGGGGTAGACAAGATCCGGCATTTCGCCGAGTCGCCTCAGGGCGGTGAGTTGGTGTGGCACTTTATCGGCCCGCTGCAATCCAATAAGAGTCGGCTGGTGGCGGAACATTTCGCCTGGTGCCATACCGTGGATCGGCTGCGCATCGCCCAGCGCCTGAGCGATCAGCGCCCGGCCGACCTGCCGCCGCTCAACGTGCTGATTCAAATCAACATCAGCGATGAGCAGAGCAAATCCGGCATTGCATTAAGCGAACTGCCGGCGCTGGCCGAGGCGCTCGCTGCGCTGCCGAACCTGACGCTGCGCGGCCTGATGGCCATCCCGGCGCCGGAAGCGGATTACCAGCGGCAGTTGGCGGTATTCAACCAGATGAACGACGCCTTTCTCGCCCTGCGCCAGCGTTATCCGCAGGCCGATACGCTGTCGATGGGCATGACGGACGATATGGCGGCAGCGATTGCCGCAGGCAGCACCCTGGTGCGCATCGGCACCGCAATTTTTGGCGCCCGCGACTACTCGCAGGCCTGACAAACAGACGAGGGATTTGATGCAACATCGCAAGATTACCTTTATCGGCGCCGGCAACATGGCGCGTGCAATCATCGCCGGCCTGGTGGCGGGCGGCTATCCGGCCAAATCCATCAGCGTCTGCGCCCCTTCGCCGAAAAACCGTGACGCGCTGGCGGCGGACTACGGCATCGTCAGCAGCGGCGACAACGTCGCCTGCGCGCGTGAAGCTGAGGTGGTGGTGCTGTCGGTCAAACCGCAGATGATGGCCGACGTGTGTCAGCCGCTGCGCGAACAGGTCGATTTCGGCGGCAAACTGGTGCTGTCGATCGCCGCCGGTATTCAGGTCAGCCGTTTCTATCAGCTGCTCGGCGACCAGCTGGACATCGTGCGCATCATGCCCAACACCCCGTCGCTGGTCGGCAAGGGCATGAGCGGGCTGTACGCGCCGGAGCAGGTCAGCCAACAGGATCGCGACTACACCGGCGATTTAATGGCGTCGGTCGGTAAAGTTTGCTGGGTAGATGACGAAAATGGCATCAACGGCGTGATCGCCGCAGCGGGCAGCGCCCCGGCTTATTTCTTCCTGTTTATGGAAGCGATGCAAAAAGAGGCCGAACGCATGGGCTTCGACAGCCAGACCGCGCGCGATCTGGTGCAGCAGGCCGCTTCCGGCGCCGCCGCGCTGGTGGAAGCCAACCCGGATACGCCGCTGGGCACGCTGCGCGAGCAGGTGACTTCCAAAGGCGGCACCACCGCCGAAGCGCTGCGGGTGTTCAACGAACGCCAACTGCCGGAAACCGTGGCGCAAGCGATGCAGGCCGCCGTTTCTCGTGCCCAAGAGATGGAAAAATTATTTTAAATAACCATGAGTTAAGGAGAAGGACCACTTCATGCTAACGCTGACTTTCCTGGTCAAGACCGTTATTGATCTGTACGTGATGGTGCTGTTGCTGCGCATTTGGATGCAATGGACGCGCACCGATTTTTACAACCCGTTCTCGCAGTTTGTGGTGAAGATCACTCAGCCGATCGTCGGCCCACTGCGCCGCATCATTCCGTCGCTGGGGCCTATCGACAGCGCTTCGCTGCTGCTGGCGTTCCTGCTGATGACCATCAAGTACCCGCTGCTGCTGCTGATCCAGGGCGGTGCGATGTCGCTCAGCCCCTATAACCTGCTGTTTGGCCTGATCTCGCTGGTGAAATCCGCCGGCTACCTGATCTTCTGGGTGATGATCATTCGTGCGCTGATGAGCTGGATCAGTCAGGGCCGCAGCCCGATCGACTACGTGATGTACCAGCTGACCGAACCCTTGATGGCGCCGATCCGTCGCATCATCCCGGCGATGGGCGGTATCGACTTTTCCGCCATGGTGGTGATCCTGATCCTCTATCTGATCAACTACCTGGGCATGGATCTGTTCGGCGAGATCTGGTTCCTGCTGTGAGTGCAGTCACTCCGGTGCTGGACGGGCTGGCGATCAGGCTATATATTCAGCCGAAAGCCAGCCGCGACCAAATTATCGGCTTGCATGGCGACGAACTAAAAGTCGCCATCACCGCCCCGCCGGTCGACGGCCAAGCCAACGCCCATTTGATCAAGTTTATCGCCAAGCAGTTCAAAGTGGCGAAAAGCAACGTCACCATCGAGAAAGGCGAACTGGGGCGGCATAAACAGTTACGCATCGTGAATCCGCAACAGATCCCCGCCGTGGTCGCGGCGCTCATCGAATAATTTTCAAGGTAGTCATTATGCAAAAAGTCGTTCTTGCCACCGGTAACCCGGGCAAAGTGCGCGAACTTGCCGACCTGTTGGCCGATTTCGGCCTGGACGTGGTCGCGCAAACCGATCTGGGCGTGGAATCCGCCGAAGAAACCGGGCTGACGTTTATTGAAAACGCCATTCTCAAAGCGCGCCATGCGGCACAGGTCACCGGCCTGCCGGCGATCGCCGACGACTCCGGCCTGGCGGTCGACGCGCTGGGCGGCGCGCCGGGCATCTACTCCGCACGCTATGCCGGTGAAGACGCCGACGATCGGCAGAACCTCGACAAGCTGCTGGCGGCGCTGAAAGGCGTAGCGCCGGGCCGGCGCGGCGCACAATTCCACTGCGTGCTGGTCTATCTGCGCCATGCAGAAGATCCGACGCCGCTGGTGTTCCACGGCAGCTGGGCCGGTGAGATCACCGAACAGGCCGCCGGTGAAGGTGGCTTCGGTTACGATCCTGCCTTCTACGTGCCGGAGCTGGGCCGCACCGCCGCCGAGCTGAGCCGCGACGAGAAGCGGGCGATTTCGCACCGCGGCAAAGCGCTGAAGCTGATGTTGGAAGCCATGCGCAATGCTTAAGCTGCCCCCGCTGAGTCTCTACATTCACATCCCGTGGTGCGTGCAGAAATGCCCGTACTGCGACTTCAACTCCCATGCGCTGAAGGGTGACGTGCCGCATCAGGAGTATGTCGATCATCTGTTGGCGGATCTGGATGCCGACCTGCCGCTGGCCGGCGGCCGGGAGATAAGCACCATCTTCATCGGCGGCGGCACCCCCAGCCTGCTGAGCGCCGAGGCGATGCAAGCCTTGCTGGACGGCGTGCGGGCGCGCATTCGCGTCACCGACGACGCCGAAATCACCATGGAGGCCAACCCCGGCACCGTGGAGGCCGATCGCTTCAGCGGCTACCAGCGCGCCGGCGTCAACCGCATCTCCATCGGGGTGCAAAGCTTCAGCGCCGAGAAGCTGACCCGCTTAGGGCGCATCCACGGCCCGGAAGAGGCCAAGCGCGCGGCAACGCTGGCGACCGGCCTCGGCCTGCGCAGCTTCAACCTCGATCTGATGCACGGCCTGCCGGATCAGTCGCTGGAAGAGGCGCTGGACGATTTGCGCCAGGCTATCGCCCTGAACCCGCCGCACCTGTCGTGGTATCAGCTGACCATCGAACCGAACACCCTGTTCAGTTCGCGCCCGCCGGTTTTGCCGGACGACGATGCGCTGTGGGACATCTTCGAGCGCGGCCACCAGTTGCTGAGCGCCGCCGGCTATCAGCAGTATGAAACCTCGGCCTACGCCAAGCCGGGCTACCAATGCCAGCACAACCTCAACTACTGGCGCTTCGGCGACTATCTGGGGATCGGCTGCGGCGCGCACGGCAAGGTGACCTTCAGCGACGGGCGCATCCTGCGCACCGCCAAGACCAAGCACCCGCGCGGCTTTATGCGCGGCGACTACATGGACAAGCAGCATGAGGTGGCGGCGGCGGATCGGCCGTTCGAGTTCTTCATGAACCGCTTCCGCCTGCTGGAAGCCGCGCCGCGCGCCGACTTCGTCAACTACACCGGGCTGGCGGAAAGCGTCATTCGCCCGCAGCTGGACGAAGCGCTGGCCAAAGGTTATCTGGAGGAAACCGCAGAGCACTGGCAGATCACCGAGAAGGGCAAACTGTTACTCAACTCGCTGCTGGAACTGTTCCTGGCGGACGACGAGTAAAAAAAAAGCGCTGAATGATCAGCGCTTTTTTTCATGTTCAGGCGGCATTATGAGGGCGGTGCGTCACGTCGCCACGCCCCTTCAGCAATCCCTCAACGGAAACATCCTCGTCCAACGCGTCCCAATGGATGCCGCGAGCGCTGAGCTCATACCCCGCCCGCTGTTCTTCCGTCGCGTTCAACAAACGGGGAAACCAGGCCAGCGGCACGCCAATAATTCTGGCGTCACTTAGTTCGACCCACATCGTCGTATCGTCAAAGCTGACGCGTTTAGCCGAAATACTCATGCCAAGCCTCCAAAAACAATGCCTGATAGGTATCAACCAGACCAGCCAACTCTTTTAGCGTTCTGGCGTTAAAGCCATCATTACGCGCCAACTGCACGCCAGGAACCAACCAAAATTTCGCTTCAGCCTCAGCGTCTCTGATATGAACATGCGGCGGCTCAAGCGGGTCACCCTCATTTGAATAAAAAAAGAACCTATAGCCTTTATAACGGAATATCACTGGCATCAATGCAAAATCCTTTTGCCGATTGATTATAGTTTAGCCAGTTTCTCAGATAGCCGTCGTGAGGTCAAAGAACGCACGGCGGCTATGCCTATCCGTTACTTCAACGCCTTCAGCAGATCCTTGCGCTGGGTTTCCAGTGCGGTGACGCGGTTGCACACGTCATGACCGAAGTTCTGGAAGTCCTGCTCCTGGTTGTTCCATTCGTTCTGGATCGCCTTCTGCAAGCCGCCCAGGTTGCCCATGATCGCCTGCAGCGGGTTGCCGCCGCTGTTGGCGGCCTGTTTGACGCCCATCTCGTTCAGGCTGTCCTGCAGCACCCCGCCCATGCTCTGCTGCACGATGTTGCGGCCGTCCTGTTCCACCTGGTCAATCGCCTGGTGGTGGAAGGTCAGACCGTCGCTGCGGTGTTCGATGATGCGGTTCATCTGCTGTTTCAGTTGGCCATTCAGGGTGGTCAGCCGGTTGCGCACGTTACTGTTGCTGCCCAGCTCTTTAACGATCACCTTATCCAGCGCCGAGCGGGCTTTCTCCAGGTGTTTCTGCGCGCCGTCGTCGATCCACGGCAGCTGCTTGCGCAAGGCGCTCTGGTAACTGAAGGCTTTCTGCCGCTGGCTGTCGTTCAAGCTTAGCGCCTGGCCGTTGCGGATCACGTCGCCATCCGGCGATATTTGCAGGTCGCCACTGGCGCCTTTCACCTGCACGCTCTGCGGGCTGATGATCACATCATCCTGGGGTTTAACGCTGCATTGGTACTCAGCGTGGGCCTGTGCGGCAGTCGCCGCCAGCAGCAGTAAGGCTAACCCGGTTTTCTTCAACATAGCTTCTCCTGACTCCCATCCAGATTGGGATTAAAAAATCGAACGACCGATACGTTGAGACAACAGTTCCAGCGCCGCAGTTCCCGCCAGTGAGTTGCCGGAGGCATCCAGCTCCGGCGACCAGACGACGATCGACAGCTCGCCCGGCACGATGGCCACGATGCCGCCGCCCACGCCGGACTTGCCCGGCATCCCCACCCGATAGGCGAATTCGCCGGCGCCGTCGTACATGCCGCTGGTCATCATCAGGGCGTTGATCTGCCGGGCCTGCAGCGGGCTGATCACCGCCTCGCCGCTGAGATCGCGGCCGTGATTGGCCAGATAGACGAAGCTGCGCGCCAGCTCCACGCAGCTCATGCGCAGCGCGCAGTAGTGGAAATAGGTTTGCAGCACGGTAATCACATCGTTCTCGAAGTTGCCGAACGACTTCATCAGATAGGCGATGGCCGCATTGCGATCGGAGTGTTCGAACTCGGAGCGCGCCACCCGCAGGTCATAGGCCAGGTCGTCTTCGCCGGCCAGCTGGCGCACCACCTCCAGCATGCGCTGTTTGGGGGCGCTGAGCCGGGTTTGCAGCATGTCGCACACCACCAGCGCGCCGGGGTTGATAAACGGATTGCGCGGTTTGCCCTGCTCCATCTCCAGCTGCAGCAGCGAGTTGAACGGCAGGCCGGAAGGCTCTTTGCCGACGCGCCGCCAGATCTCAGGCTCCTGATAGCGCGTCAGCGCCAGCGTCAGGCTCAGCACTTTGGAGATCGACTGAATGGAGAAGCGCTCCGCGGCGTCGCCGGCCTGGAACAGTTTGCCGTCCACCGTGCAGACGGCGATCGCCAGCCGATCGGCGGGCACTTCCGCCAACGCCGGGATGTAGTCGGCCACTTTCCCCTGGCCAATCAGCGGGCGCACCTGTTGCAGGATTTCCTCCAGCAACGCGTTATCCAATGTTGTTACCACCTCGGTCACACTCCGGGCAAAACAAAGGCGCCGTTAAGGCACCTTAGATCAATAAAACGGCGCGGCGCGAAGCCGCGCTCATCGGGCAAGCGCGATCAATCCCACCAGATATCGAACAGATCGCTGACCTTAACGTCGGTCAGTTTGCGCGCTTCCAGCCAGTTTTTCACCAGCTCGCGCTGCTCGTCGGTGCAGTGGCCGATCTTCTGCAGGCAGATCAGACCTTCCCACTGCAGGTAGCCGCTGCCGTCAAACGCCAGGCCGTTCGGCTCGATCACTTCATCGATGAAGGTATCCAGCGTGCTGTCGATGTCTTCCACCGACGTGCCTTCGGCGAAGCGCCAGGCTACGGAGAAACCCAGCTCCTGAAATTCTTCAATGTGCAACTTTTTACGTAAACGACGACTGCGGTTCTTAGCCATTATTCTTTCCTCTCAAACATCAAGTCCCAAACGCCATGTCCCAGGCGCTGGCCGCGTAATTCAAATTTCGTCAGTGGGCGCGAATCCGGACGCGGCACGTAATCATTATCGCTGGAAAGATTACGGTAGCCTGCGACCCCGTTCATAACCTCTAACATATGTTCCGCATAAGGTTGCCAATCGGTGGCCATGTGGAAGACGCCGCCGGTCTTCAGTTTGCGCAGCACCAGTTCGACAAACGGCGTTTGCACGATGCGGCGCTTGTTATGGCGCGCCTTGTGCCACGGATCGGGGAAGAACAGCTGCACCATATCCAGCGAGCCGTCCGGGATCATGTTTTCCAACACCTCAACCGCGTCGTGGCACATCACGCGCAGGTTGCTCAGCTTCGCCTCGTGGGCGTCGGCCAGGCAGGCGCCCACGCCCGGCGAGTGCACTTCGATCCCTAAAAAGTTCTGCTGCGGGTTGTTGCCCGCCATGGTCACCAGCGAGGCCCCCATGCCAAAACCGATCTCCAGCACCGTCGGCGCGTCGCGGCCGAACAACGCGGTGAGATCGACAGCGTCAGCCTGATACTCCACGCCCATCACCGGCCAATAGTTCTCCAGCGCGTGCTGCTGGCCTTTGGTCAGCCGCCCCTGGCGGCGGACAAAACTGCGGATACGGCGCATCGCGCGGCCGTTCTCATCAAATTCCGGGGAGATGACGTCATTAATCATAGTGCTTTCTGTCTGTTTGGCTGCCAATTAGGGAAACGCGCATTATGCAAAGATACATTGGTTTAGCAAGTGTTCATCTTCTGTACCCGCCGTGCGGCGTCGGAAAGTTCCGGTTTACAGCACCATGACTCTATGCTGCAATCTCGCTTCATTTTCTGCCGGATAACGACGCTGCTCATGATGCAAGCACAACAATTCGCACAGGTGGTGCTTGACTGGTATCAGCGCTACGGTCGCAAGACCCTGCCGTGGCAGCTGGAAAAAACCGCCTATCAAGTATGGCTCTCCGAGGTGATGTTGCAACAGACCCAGGTTGCCACCGTCATTCCTTATTTTCAGCGCTTTATGGCCCGTTTTCCCAACGTGCGCGCGCTGGCGGAAGCCCCGCTCGACGAAGTGCTGCATCTGTGGACCGGCCTCGGCTATTACGCCCGCGCCCGCAACCTGCACAAGGCGGCGCAGACCATTGTCGCACAGCACGGCGGCGAGTTCCCGACAACCTTCGCAGAAATCGCCGATTTACCGGGCGTCGGCCGCTCTACCGCCGGCGCGATACTGTCGTTGGCGCTGGGCCAACACTATCCGATCCTCGACGGCAACGTGAAGCGCGTGCTGGCCCGCTGCTACGCGGTGGAGGGCTGGCCGGGCAAGAAAGAAGTCGAAAACCGGCTGTGGAAAATCAGCGAAGAGGTCACCCCGGCGCAGGGCGTCGGCCAGTTCAACCAGGCAATGATGGATCTGGGCGCTATGGTCTGCACCCGCTCCAAGCCCAAGTGCGAACTCTGCCCGCTCAACGTCGGCTGCCTGTCTTACGCCAACCACAGCTGGGCCAACTACCCCGGCAAGAAACCCAAGCAGACCCTGCCGGAAAAAACCGCCTACTTCTTATTGCTGCAGCACGGCGACCGGGTGTGGCTGGAGCAGCGCCCGGCGGTGGGCCTGTGGGGCGGCCTGTTCTGCTTCCCGCAGTTCAGCGCGCGCGTGGATTTGGAACTCTGGCTGCAGCAGCGCGGTCTGAAAGGCAAGTGCCTGGAGCAGCTGACCGCGTTTCGCCACACGTTCAGCCATTTCCATCTCGATATCGTGCCGATGTGGCTGTCGCTCGACGCGGCGGGCAGCGGCATGGATGAGGGCGCAGGTCTCTGGTATAACTTAGCGCAGCCGCCGTCGGTCGGGCTGGCAGCGCCGGTGGATCGCCTGTTGCAACAGCTGGCGAAGCAGCCCCCGATCCAACAAAACTTATATGGCGATAGCGCCATCGATGAGGAATTAGCATGAGCCGCACCATTTTTTGTACTTTCCTGCAGCGCGACGCCGAAGGCCAGGACTTCCAGCTTTATCCCGGTGACGTCGGCAAGCGCATCTACAACGAGATCTCCAAGGAAGCCTGGGGCGAGTGGATGAAGAAGCAGACCATGCTGATCAACGAGAAGAAGCTGAACATGATGAACGTGGACGACCGCAAGCTGCTGGAAGAGGAAATGATCAAGTTCCTGTTCGAAGGGCACGACGTGCACATCGAAGGCTATACGCCGCCGAGCGAATAACGCTGTTGGGGCCAGGCGCTGGCCCGCTTCAATCCTCTTATACTTCTTCCAAACGGCTTTAAGATGAAGAAAATTTTAGCTTTGCTCGTAATAGCGCCTTTGCTGATCTCCTGTTCCGGCAAAAAAAGTGAAGAAATCAACGAAGCCTGGATTAAAGATACCAACGGCTTCGACATTCTGATGGGCCAATTCGCCCACAACATCGAGAACATCTGGGGTCTGAACGAAGTTCTGATCGCCGGGCCTAAAGACTACGTCAAATATACCGACCAATACCAAACCCGCAGCCACATCAACTTCGACACCGGCGCCATTACCATCGAGACCATCGCCACCACCGATCCGGCCGCACACCTGCGCCAGGCGATCATCAGCACGCTGCTGATGGGTGACGATCCGGGGTCCATCGATCTCTATTCCGACGCCAACGATATCCAGATCAGCAAAGAACCGTTCCTGTACGGCCAGGTGCTGGATAACAAGGGCGCGCCGATCCGCTGGGAATGGCGCGCGGCGCACTTCGCCGATTACCTGCTGCAGACCAAGCTGCAAAAACGCACCTCCGGCCTGCACGTGATCTACTCGGTCACCATCCAGCTGGTGCCGAACCACCTGGACAAACGTGCGCATAAATACCTGCCGATGGTGCGCAAGGCGTCGGAAAAATACGGCGTGGACGAGTCGCTGATCCTGGCGATCATGCAGACCGAATCGAGCTTCAACCCGTATGCGGTGAGCGGTTCGGACGCACTGGGCCTGATGCAGGTGGTGCAGCATACCGCCGGTAAGGATGTGTTCCAGATGCGCGGCAAATGGGGCACCCCGAGCCGCAGCTACCTGTTCGATCCGGAGAACAACATCGACACCGGCACCGCCTACCTGGCTATCTTGCAGAACAACTACCTGGGCGGCATTCAGAACCCGACCTCGCGCCGCTATGCGGTGATCACCGCCTACAACGGCGGCGCAGGCAGCGTGCTGCGGGTGTTCTCCAGCGACAGAACGCGCGCGGTGGGCATCATCAACGGCATGCAGCCGGGCGACGTGTACCAGACGCTGACCACCAAGCACCCGGCCGCCGAGTCGCGCCGCTATCTGGTGAAAGTGAATACCGCGCAGAAGAGCTACCGCAGAAAGTAACGCGTTCCGCGTGGATAAATGAGAAGGGCCGGTGCGAACCGGCCCTTTTTCTATGGCTTGATCATATAGCCGAAGATGCGCTTCCAGCCGTGATCTTTTTTCTCGATGTAGACCCCCTGCAGCTCCGGCGAGAAGCCCGGCAGGCGATTGATGCCCTCTTCCAGCGCCAGGAAGTAGCGCTGCACCGCGCCGCCCCACACTTCGCCCGGCACCACGCACAGCACGCCCGGCGGGTACGGCAAGGCCCCTTCCGCCGCGATGCGCCCTTCCGCCTGGCCGATGGGCACCAGCTCGACGTTATCGCGGATAAATTCCACGTTGGCGTCCTGCGGGTTCATCACCACCGGCGGGAAATGATCCTGGCGGAACATCTCCTTTTGCAGCTGTTTGACGTCGAAGCTGACGTACAGATCGTGCATCTCCTGGCACAGCCGGCGAATGCTGTAGCCGCGGTAACGCTGCTCGTTCTTGCGGTACACCGTCGGCAGCACCACGCTCAGCGGTGCGTCCTCTGCAACATAGCGCTCGAACTGCGCCAGCATCTCCACCAGGTGCTCCATCTTGGCCGGGTTTTCCGCCGGGGTCAGCAGGAACAGGATCGAGTTGAGATCGCACTTCTCCGGCACGATGCCGTTCTCGCGCAGGAAGTTGGCCAGAATGGTGGCCGGCACGCCGAACTCGGTGTATTGCCCGGTCGCGGCGTCGATGCCCGGCGTGGTCAGCAGCAGCTTGCACGGATCCACCAAATACTGATCCTGGGCATAGCCTTCGAAGCCATGCCACGTTTCCCCCGGCACGAAGGTGAAGAAGCGCGCGTCGTTGGCGATAAGGTCAGTATCGTGATCCTGCCAGTCTTTGCCCGCCACCTGCTGCGGAATAAACGGCTTCAGCTGCGAGCAGCGCTTGAGCAGCTGTTTACGGGTCTCGATGCCCAGCTTGACGCAGTCCATCCACATGCGGCGCCCGGCAGGACCGGCGTGCATCTTGGCGTTGACGTCCAGCGCGGCGAACAGCGGATAGAACGGGCTGGTCGACGCATGCAGCATGAACGCGTTGTTCAGGTGCTTGTGGTTGCAGTGGCGCTTTTGCCCTTTGATGTGGTCGTCTTTCTTGTGGATCTGCGAGGTCTGCGAGAACCCCGCCTGCTGTTTATGCACCGACTGGGTGACGAAAATGCCCGGATCGTGCTCGTCCAGCTCCAGCAGCAGCGGCGAACACTCTTTCAGCATCGGAATAAAGCCTTCGTAGCCCACCCAGGCGGAGTCGAACAGGATGTAGTCGCACAGGTGGCCGATGGTGTCGATCACCTGGCGAGCGTTGTAAATCGTGCCGTCGTAGGTACCGAGCTGAATGATCGCCAGCCGGAACGGCCGTGCCGCTGCGGCTTTCTCCGGCGCCACTTCGCGGATCTGCTCGCGCAGGTAGCGTTCGTCGAAGCAGTGCGCATCGATACCGCCGATAAAGCCGAACGGGTTGCGGGCGGTTTCCAGATAGACCGGCGTAGCGCCGGCCTGGATCAGCGCCCCGTGGTGGTTGGATTTATGGTTGTTGCGATCGAACAGCACCAGATCGCCACGGGTCAGCAGCGCGTTGGTCACCACCTTGTTGGCCGCCGAGGTGCCGTTGAGCACGAAGTAGGTTTTATCGGCGTTGAACACCCGCGCCGCGTGCTTTTGCGCATCCTTGGCCGATCCTTCGTGGATCAGCAGATCGCCCAGCTTGACGTCGGCGTTGCACATATCGGAACGGAACAGGGTTTCACCGTAGAAATCGAAGAACTGCCGGCCGGCCGGGTGTTTGCGGAAGAACTCTCCGCCCTGATGCCCCGGGCACGCAAAGGTCGAGTTTTCCATCTCGACGTAGGTCTTCAGCGTTTTGAAGAACGGCGGCAGCAGCGCCTGCTCGTAGGCGTCGGCGGCGGCCTCCAGCTGCGCCATGTAGAATGGCTTGCTGGCGCCGGCCAGCAGCGCGAAGACCCCGCTGACAAACGGCAGATAATCCGGGGAAAGATGCTCGTCCCCTTCCACCGCCACGAAGGTCGGAATATCGAACCCCGTCGCCTGCAAGCGCGCCAGAATGCCGGCGTCCACGTCGGCGACCGACACCACCACCGCCGCCACGTCGGTGTAGTCCGTCTGCTCTACGCGCACGATCTGGCGCAGCGTCTCAATGGTGGCGACCAGGCTGGCGCTGGTCGCGATTTTCAATTCTTTCATCATGCTGACTCTCAAACGGTGAAGGATGAGGGTGTGCCACCGGCACGGTAATGAGATAACGCGGTTATCCCGGTAAAAGCGATACCCGGGCACGGCAGCATAAGCGGCGTGCGTGACCGGCTCATGATCGGGGGATCATCAGGCGGCTATCGGGGGAACTGGTCTTGGCAGCATCCGACAGGCATCAGTAAAATCAGGGCAGAAGCGCTGGCTTTACGCATGCCTAACAGCGAGCATCAGGCGGCCTTACCGCATGGCCGGCAGGCGTATTCGGGCGGAGGACGTGCGGAGGAAACAACGACGGAACGGTGACGGCGTCAGATGTCTGGTGCGCAGCAGCGCTTGAGCAACAAAACCAGTCATGCCAATAACCCTCTGGCTTATAAGAAGCGGGAACACCGTCAGGGAACGGAGAGTGCTAAAATTTGCGCAATGATTGCATGATTCGTTGCGGGGTTCAAGCAAGAATCGTCTTGATTGAACGCCTATTAAACCAAGCATAACTAATTGTTATTTAATTTAAAAACAAGAAATCACGCATTTTAAAGTGGTATAAATACACGTTTTATATGCATATTTATTGAGTAGCGTTGGCTCCCTGCGCCACTCCCCTTTTGGTTATCTGCCTGAAAATAGAGCAACCGATCGGCTTTGTGACAGAAAGCGATTGACGCCATCCGGCCAATACGGTTTAATGCGCCC
>NZ_JASGBT010000022.1:0-336021 GCF_030053255.1 Serratia sp. PF-27 | reverse complement strand
GGTTGTCCGAGTCCGGTCGCCCTATTCAGAAGAACCCGCCTATGGCGGGTTTTTCGCTTTCTGGGGTGCGGATTCTCCATCGAACTGCGTTCGATTATTCGGCCCAAAGGCCTCACCCTACGGGCCAGCGCTGAAGCGCTGTTCAACGCGGCGCAAGCGCCGGTTGTCCGAGTCCGGGCACCATATTCAGAAGAACCCGCCTATGGCGGGTTTTTCGCTTTCTGGAGTACGGACTCTCCATCGAACTGCGTTCGATTATTCGGCCTGAAGACCTCACCCTGCGGGCCAGCGCTGAAGCGCTGTTCAACACGGCGCCAGCGCCGGTTGTCCGAGTCCGGTCGCCCTATTCAGAAGAACCCGCCTATGGCGGGTTTTTCGCTTTCTGGAGTACGGATTCCCCATCGCTTCATCCGATGGGGTGTAACTTCGCATTACAGGTGGACTCTCTCGAAAGAGCGCCCCCAATCCCCAACTACCCGAACGTCAAACGAACGCGCTCATATTCCGTGTTTATTGAGTGTTTTATTGTCGAACGGTGATGGGATACAGTTACGAACATATAACCGCATCCCATTGTTAAATAATAATATATTGCACAAAAACTAGGAACATTCCGAATAAAAACGACATTACTGTCAATTCATTCATATAGGGCTATGCTGAATTTTACCCATTGATAAGGCATTTTTAACCTATTCCGCTGCCAACACGAAATAATGGAGGATCCGGCGACAATGGCCATTGATATGTATATGAAAGTTGAAGGAATGACGGGCGAGTCCCAAGACAGCAATCATAAAGGATGGACCGACGTACTTTCGTTTAACTGGGGCGCTTCACAGCCAGGAAATATGGCTGTTGGCGGCGGGGGTGGCTCCGGAAAAGTGAATTATCAAGACCTCCGTATTCAAGCCCTTATCGACAAATCTACGCCCGCTATTCTCAAATATTGTTCCAGTGGAAAACATGTCGCGAAAATCGAGCTTTCCGTATGCAAAGCGGGCGGCAACCAGGTGGAGTATTCCAAAATCGTTCTCGAAGACGTTCTGGTGACGCAAACCGATTTTAACGGTGTAGGCCAAAATGATGCGATCGTGGTTGATTACGCCTTCCAGGCGTCAAAAGTCACCATGAGTTACTGGGAACAAGGCAGCAGCGGCACTAAAGGCGCGGAAAGCAAATCTGGTTGGGATATCAAGCAGAATAAAGAGAGCTAAGCGCATTCTGGCACCTAACAATACGTTAATGATCGGGTGATAAAATCATGGCAATGGATATGTTTTTAAAAGTTGAAGGCATTAATGGTGAATCGAAAAATGCGAATCACAAGCAATGGATCGATGTCTTTTCCTTTAACTGGGGCGCGCGACAGCCTGGCAATATGGCCGTTGGCGGCGGCGGCGGTGCGGGTAAAGTGAACTTTCGCGATCTGACCGTACAGGCTCTGATAGATAAAGCGACACCTGCCTTATTGAAATACTGCTCGGCCGGTAAACATCTCGCCAAGGTGCAGTTGTCTCTTTGCAAAGCCGGTGGGCAGGAAGTGGAATATACCCGCATTACCCTGGAAGATGTATTGGTGACTCATACCGACTTCATCGGTGTCGAGCACGGTTCCACGCTAGGCATTGAGTACTCTTTTCAGGCCGGTAAAGTATCGATGGAATACTGGGAGCAAGCGAAGCAAGGTAATAAAGGGGCTTCGGTGCAGATGGGCTGGGATATTAAGCAAAATAAAGAAAGCTAATCACATTACGGTGCATATCGTAATGACGGGGGCATTATGGCATTTCCTAAGTCACATGAAATTTTAGCTCTGACATCGCAACACGAATCGAATAATCGGGTGTCGGCCAACTTTTTGACCCGCGAGATTTTAAATGAGGCGCTGATCCTCGTCAGGTCTCTGTCACCAGAAGAAGTCTTTCGATTAACAAAAACGGAGACCGGCCAGATCGCGTTTACGCTGGGTGAACTCAAAGATGAAAACAACCGCCGGTTGACAGCCAACACTATTGAGTCAGGACAACGACCAGGCGGAAGAATTAATCACCTGGATAACCGAATTAATGTCTCTTTTCCCGGAACCTCATGGCAAATGGGAGCCCGTGTTCAGCATTTTGAGAATATCGCATCGAGTACCGTAGGCGGGGCCGGTCTGGTTTTGATCGCGGGATTATGGACGGGAGCCGGTTCTGGCGTTGGCAGCATTTTAGGCAGAAATGCCGCCCAGCTCGCTGTAGTGACAGGCACTTATTTGGGTAAACGCTTCGTGACCAATAAAACCATGGTCGTGAATCAGATGGCGGCGCATATCAAAAACCTTGCCGATATGTTTAACTCTACCCACAATGCCTTTAATGATTTCAAGTTTGAAAGCGCAGCCAAACGCGCACAATACAGCCCCGATCCTCAAGCAGAGTACCCTATTACATTTGAACAAAAAGTCACGGATAATAATGCAGTTCCTGCTAACTATGCCGAGGCCATTCAGGCCATCGTGCGCCGTTTTGTAACGGGAACCTACGAGCGTGTAGATATCGTCGGCCAGGGCGATATGTTTATAAAAGTTTTTTTCAGCGATGGGGAACTGGACATTTCGAAAGCCCAGTATGACTATCTCAGCAATTTGAAGCTCCCGTGATTGATCAACCTGGCAGGTCTTCACGCTTGTGGCGCAACGGTAGCCATTCAGTCCAGGGGGCAAAAATGCCTCGAGCTGACCAAAAGATTTTTATTGTCGGTAAGAATGGTCAATGATGATGACAAGGCAGATTGCCGGATCGGATTCAACCGTTGCGCCAGCGTGGCCAGGTTTTTCACACTCGCCTCGAGCAAGCGTCCTCTCCGGCCAGCCTTTGCCCGGCATTAATTAAACGAACCCTAACACCGGTAGTTAACGCGAACCATCCGCGCCCATAGGGTGATGCAACTCGGGGTAAAATATTGCCGTTCGGGGGGCAACAAGAAGAGATAAAGGTACAGAAGTGTGCGTATCACCTTAGTGAAAGAGTGTGATGCCCTGCCGCAAAAAAATAAAATAACACATTGAATTTAATGACAAAAACTAAATCACAACGCGCAGATTTCATAATTTCACTTCCGATTTCATCTTTGCAAAAAGCATCCTGCCTCTAATATCACGTTATTTCACCTTCCCCGTGCCTATTTTAAGGCTATTCTAAGCAACGAATACACCGATCCCGGCAATGCAATGGCATAGACACCAGAAAAGCAGATAAGAACTCATACGGTGGGCATCCTCCCTGGTGGCCGTTTTCATGGCTTGATGAATCAGGGAGAGATCGGATTTTTACTTAGGAATATTCATTAAATACACGCGCAAAACCTTCATAGGAATTTTCATGGAAAGAAATACACCCGTAGCCTTTACCTAATGCGCTACCGAATTCTAAACGGGCATTTAAAAGTGCGGTATTTTTGGCCTGCACACCGTTTAATTACATTTAATTCGTGAAGCTTACTTATAAGAAAAAGGCAGCCTGGTTGCTATAAGCCACCCTATCTGCGGCCGTATTTCTGGGTATTATTCTCATTATACTGGAGCTTATTAATGAATCAGCATTTGGATATCATCGGTATTGGCCTTGGCCCGTCGAATCTTAGCCTAGCAGCCTTAGGAAGTGAAATAGAGGGATTTACGGGACAATTCCTTGAACGCAAACCTCATTTCTCCTGGCACCCAGGGATGATCCTGGCGGACTGCAGTATGCAGACCAACTTTTTAAAAGATTTAGTGAGCGCGGTTGCCCCAACCAATCGCTACAGCTTTCTCAACTATCTGGTAAAAAACAGAAAATTTTATCGTTTCCTGACGACGGAGCAGCGCACCGCATCGCGCGAAGAGTTCGCCGATTACCTCACCTGGGCCGCCGCCGGGATGGGATCATTGGCATTCAATCAAGACGTTCAGCGGGTCGAATTTGACGATCGGCAGCGCCAGTTCGTGGTGACAACCTCGAATAAGGTCTTCCACGCCAGGCACGTAAGTATCGGTATTGGCAAGAAAATAAAGCTGCCTGATTGCGTGACAACGCAAAGCGATCGCTGTTTCCACGCCAGCGAAATGATGCTGCGCAACCCCGATCTGACCGGCAAACGCGTGGCGATCGTCGGTGGCGGCCAGAGCGGCGCAGACCTATTCCTCAATATTTTTAAAGGGGAATGGGGGCAACCGGAGCAGCTCGACTGGATATCGCGCCGCAACAACTATAATGCGCTCGATGAAGCGGCCTTTGCCAACGAATACTTCACGCCCGATTACGTCGAGAGCTTTTACTCACTGGATAGCGCGGCCAAACGGCATATGCTGGCCGAACAGAAAATGACCTCAGACGGCATCACCAGTGAGTCGCTGCTAGCGATTTATCGCGCCATGTACCACCGCTTCGACGTCCTGCGCGAGAAATTATGGGTGCGCCTGCTGCCCAGCCGTTCGCTGACGGCCGTGAAACACACGCTGGATAACGCCTACCAACTCGAAACGCGTCATCATCTCGATCACGGCGAAGAAGCCTTCAAGGCGGACGTGGTGATCTTTGCCACCGGTTATCAATCGGCCACGCCAGAGTTCCTTGAACCTTTGGCCCACCGCTTACTAACCACTGCGGAGGGCGAATACCGCATCGCCCCAGACTTTACCTTTGAGTGGGAAGGCCCGGCGGAGAACTGCTTATTCGCCATGAACGCCAGTATGCACAATCACGGCATTGCCGATCCGCAGTTGAGCCTGATGGCGTGGCGGTCGGCTCGCATTCTTAATCGGGCGTTAGACCACAAGCCATTTGATCTGGGAACAACGCCGACAGCCATTCAATGGCGCAGTGAAAGCGCACCACCCGCGTTTTAAATACAAGAACGACTTAATCATTGTCACTACGCTTTGATGGAATTACGTATATGAAAAGACAAGTCATTAAATTTATTACGAAGCAGCTGGCCGTATTGGCCCCCGAATTCAAGGCCAGATTGCTCTACAAAAAAGCATTTGGCAAACCGTTAAACTTGCAGGCGCCGTCCACCTGGAATGAAAAGATCAATCACCTGAAATTGAATGGCTATAGTCACAACGCGTTGGTGAAGCAGTGTGCAGATAAATATGCGGTAAGACAGTACATCAAAGATCAAGGGTGCGAAGAGATCCTTAATGAATTGTACTTTGCCTGTGATTCAGTAAACGATATTCCGTGGGACGCATTGCCGGATAAGTTTGTGATCAAAGGGAATCACGGTTCCGGGTATAACCTGATTTGCCAGAATAAAAAATTGCTGAATATCAAGAGCGCAAAAAAATTGATCGACGCTTGGATGAAAGACGATTATTGGAAAACTTATGTAGAGCTCAACTACAAAGGGATACAAAAAAAGATCATTGGGGAGAAATATATCGAATCGGCCAATGGTCACGGACCTGAAGACTATAAAATCTATTGTTTCCGCGGTGTACCTTACTGCACATTGCTGTGTGTCGGCAGAGAAACCGGGTCGCCGAAGTATTACTTCTTTGACAAAGATTTCAAGTTTCTGTGCTACAGCGATGACTGCCTGGCCTTGAGCCAGGAAGAAATAGACGCCTTCGTGAAGCCAGAAGGCTACGATGAGCTGTTTGAGTACGCCTCACGCTTGTCCGCGCCCTTCGAGTTTGTTCGCGTTGATTTCTACATCTCCAAAGGCCAGATCATTTTCGGCGAATTGACCTTTACCCCATCCGCCGGGCTGGATACGGATATTCTGCCGCCAACCGATGTTTTGCTTGGCGAGATGTTGACGTTGCAACAGCACTGATTTTCACCTGGTCCCACATCCCACAGTGAAGATCGGCTGCGCCTGAGGATAAATACCGGCCGGCCTTTTTGCAGCCCGCGGGCCGGTATTGCCCTGAGGGATATCGGGCCGATGACCTCGCCTGTTCATGCCACCGTTACAGCAAAATCTCTGCTGCCTATCCCTGGCAGCCCACACCCGACCCAAGTGCAATACGCCAGTCAGATCACATAACCATTTGAAAAACAATGGTATTAAATGATTAATAAGAATCACTTACATATTTATAATAAAATGTTCTATATGTATAGGAAGCTATAATATAAGATACAGGAAAGTTTCCCTGGTGTTGTTGTGTGTCTTTGCCCTATTTTATAGGGCTTTTTTCGCTAAAAATCGTTGATAACCGTGTGTTTTTACCTACCTTCACCATTTCCCCCTCCATAAAAACCATAACCATTTCTAATTAATTGTAATCCCTCTTATTCCTGACTTACCAATAATAACAATGAGTTGCTATTAACCTGGCAAAGCAACGGCTGGCAGCGCTTCGCGACCGGAATGCTCGCCCTAAAGGTAGGTTTTTACCGGGCGCGAACGGATGCTACTATCGGCCTTTTTCGAGGATGTTGATCCGCATGTTATTGTCCAACCGGCATTTTATCTCCGCGCTTCTGGCGCTCGCCATCGGCCTTTGGCTGCCGGGCTCCGTGATGGCCAGGCCCGATTTGGAACGCAAGATCGGCACTACCGTAGCCGATAGCGATACTGCGGATTACCGCTTCAGCGATCTGCGATTCACCTCCGCCGATGGCCAACGGCATTATCGTGTTCGCATCGCCCAACCGCGTCAGGCGCCTGTGCCAGACGGCTATCCAACGGTTTATTTCCTCGACGGCAATGCGGTGCTGATGGAGTTGAACGCCGCCTTACTGGCCAAATTGGCAGCAACGAAGCGGCCACCGGTGCTGGTGATGATCGGCTATGACAACGATCTGCGCATCGATGCCGCCGGCCGCACCTACGACTATACGCTCCCTCTGCCGGCAGGCATGAAGAAACCGCCGCGGGCCGTCGGGGGCGCGGATGCGTTCCTGCAATTGATTGAGACCCAGATCAAACCGGCGATCGCCGCCAAACTGGCGGTCGATCCTCAGCGGCAAACGCTGTGGGGGCACTCCTACGGCGGGCTCTTCGTTCTGCATACGTTGTTCACCCATCCCACCGCCTTTCAGCGCTACATCGCCGTGGAACCCTCGCTGTGGTGGGGCGACGGCATGATCCTGCAAGAAGCACAGCAGATGACAGAACGGCGCGCGGCGCCGGCGGCCAGGTTGCAACTGTGGGTTGGCCTGGCAGAACGCGATCGCGCTGCCCCGCCCGGCGTGAAGAGCCCCGCTCTGCCGGCGGACGCAACGCGTTTATTGGCCGAACACCTGGCACAGCTCGACGGTCTCACCGTCGGCTATCGCGAATGGCCTGCCCTGGGACACGGCGCCATGCTGGGTGCGGCCATCGAGCCGGCGCTGGGCAGCGTCATTGCAGAGGACTAAATCAGCGGATCAGAAGCTATCGGCCATATTTTCATCTGCGGCGCATATCTTCTGATAAGAAGAGTGTTTACTATCTGAGACAGAGAATGGCGGGCGCGGGTGGGGGCGTCAAAAAACAAAGTGGCTCCCCCGTCGGCAAGTGAGCTTGCTCTATCCGGTGGAGCCATACAGTACTGCAGTTTTCCCGGTGGGGCCCTGGTGAGGCGCAAGTAGGAAAAGATGGTGTTAGCAGGGCATTTCAGCGTTTTAATACCGCCTGTTTCACTATTTTCTTCTCCCTGTGGCACCTACTATAAGCGGCCTCTCACCTGGCGGAAAAGGGTGAAAACCACCCTTGAAATACATTAATGAAAGTGATATTAGAAGCGGTTAGGGCGAAAGCGCCTAGTTCAGTTTTGAATAATTAAATCAGGGAATTATATTAAAAATGAATATTAATATCACCGACAAACCCAACCCGCAGGATGAAGAGTTCGTTATCGACAGCCTCTGGGCTCACAACCATAAAACCCAGCCCGTAGACATTCACCCACTGTTCCTGACCGTCACTGACGACAACCAGCAGATCGTCGGTGGCCTGGTCGCACGCACCTGGTGGGGCGGCCTGGAAGTGCAGTATCTGTGGGTCGGCGATCAATGTCGCAAAAGCGGTTACGGCCGCCAGCTGATGCAACTGGCCGAAGAAGAAGCCCGCAAGCGCGGTTGCCATATGGCCTATGTCGATACTTTCGATTTCCAGGCCCGAGGCTTCTACGAAAAACTGGGCTACCGGGTCTACGGCGAGCTGGGCGACTACGCGCATCGCCACACCCGCCATTACCTGGCTAAAAGCCTGTAACGCGGCCTGAGCGGCGCAGAGGTAGGTATGGATTCATCGCATAAAAATAATGAATCTTATTTTAAGGGCCTCATCACCATGATGGAGCACCTGAGCGAGCCCTGGGGCATCAAAGACCAGCTGTCCCGCCACCTCTATATGAACCGTGCCGCTTATCTCTATACCAATACGCCGCTGAATTTCGACGTCGCCGGCAAATATGACCACGAATTCCCCGCCGACTGGGCCGACTCCGCCGCCGACTTTATCGAGCATGACAAGATGACCGAAGCAGCGCGCGATCGGGTCACGGTCATAGAAACCCACTACTGGTACGGCAAAGACAGCCTGACGCCGTTTATCAGCGAAAAGCTACCGGTGTACAACGATGACAAACAGGTGATTGGCGTGATCTGGAACGCCAAGCCGATGAACAGCCTGTCACCGCTGAAATACATCAATCAGCAAAAACCCAGCGTGTTGACCACCGAAGTCAATAACGAGCTGTTCACCCGTGCCGAACTCGATGTCATTTTTCTTATGCTGCAACGATTTACGGTAAAAGAGATCGCAAAAATCTATAACGTCAGCAATAAGACCATCGAAAACCGCATTTATAACATTTACCAGAAGGCCAACGTGCATACTCAGCAACAATTTGAGGAATACTGCAAATACGCCAATCTGGATAACTACATTCCCGATCGCCTGATAACCAAAGGCATTCAGTTTATTTGAACCGCAAGGAAGATCTCACCGTGATAAAGATCGAAGATTATCCGCTCACCCGGGTGCCGCAGGATAAAAGAGTCTCGTTTTTAAGCGTGGCCATCGTGCATATGGGCATGTTGACCGCGCTGGACCAGTTCATGCTCGGCGCCGTACTCGGCAACTCCATGACGCTGATTGACGCTTTCACCGCCATTTTCGTCGGCAGCCTGATCTTCGGCGTGGTGACCTACGGCCTGGGGCTGGCGGGCATGCGTGAAGGCATTTCCGGCAGCCTGCTGGCGCGCTGGTGCGGCTTCGGCCGTCTGGGCTCGGTGCTGATCGGCGTGGTGGTGGCCGTCAGCCTGCTGGGATGGTTCGGCATTCAGAACGCCATTTTCGCCAAGTCGCTCGACTTCGCGCTCGGCAATAAGCTGGGCTTTGGCTTGGCCGCCGGGCTCTCGGGCACGCTGTTGACTATCCTGGTGGCATTCGGTTTCAAGGCGCTGCGCATCGCCGCACGTATCGCGGTGCCGATGTTCATCATGCTGGTGGCCTTTATTTCAGTGACCGCGCTTTCCGGGCATAACCTGCAGGAGATCATCCAGCTGGCGCCGCCGGGTGAACCGCTGACCATCAGCGCCGGCATCACCATCGTCGTCGGCGGCGCCATCGTGGCCAGCCTGATGACCCCCGATCTGACCCGTTACTCCAAAAACGGCAAGCACGTGCTCGGCGTCACGCTCTTCACCATCATCGCCGGCGAGTTCGTGGTAAACGGCCTGGCGATCCTGATCGCCAAAACCCTGGGCACCGCGGATGTAGTCACCATCATGTCACAAGCGGCCGGCGGCGCCGGTTTGCTGGTAGTGGTGTTCTCCACCCTGCGCGTCAACGATCTCAACCTGTATTCCTCTTCGCTGGGCATCGTCAACGCGGTGGAAGGCATCACCGGCAAAAAGCTGAAGTACACCTACACCACGTTGGTGATCGGGATTCTGGGCACTACGCTGTCGGTGCTGGGCATTCTCGACCGCTTCGTCGACTTCCTGACGGTGCTTGGCGTGGTCTTCCCGCCGATTATCGGCATCATGTTGGTGGACTATTACCTGCTGCGCAGCCACCGCAAGATCCTGGACGAGAGCCGCCGCACGGGCCAGTTGCCGAACGAAACGCCAACCATCGGCTGGGCGGCGATCGTCGCCAGCATCGCCGGCGGCGCCGTTGGCCTGGCGACCGAATGGGGCGTACCGACCATCAATTCCCTGGTAGCGGCCAGCCTGCTGTATTGGGTGCTTAAACTGGCCTTCAGTCGGGCGCAAAAACCGCTGGCCTCGCAGAAGTCTCTCTGATTTTCGCGCACGCGGTAATGCACTCCTCCGGTATCGGGGGAGTGTTTGACGCTCGAAAAGGGGATTCAATGCAAAAGATGGGGCCGATCGCGCAGACAAACGGCCGTGGTGTTTAGGGTCCCTGGTGTCGGTAGCAAGCTATCCATTTATGCTCAGAGTGTGGCAATGCCCCCTCTGAGCTTTTTATTATAAAAACTGTCGGCTTCCGTATTTTGATCGTAAAGAAAAACTTCAGCTTGCATGAACAGTAGCCCATGAAATCGGCTTTGGTCAACATAAAAGTAAACATAAAACCGGCTTTTGTGTTCACTTTTCTATAAGTAAAACCTAATCAATTGATTTGCACGGCTTTATCTTTCTCGCAGAGGAAGCAGGCTACCCCCGCTGACATCACTGCGCTAAACGGCTGACGGTAAACAATAATTACCGCTAATAATCAGTTCGTTACCCGCTCGTCTGCGCCTTTTTATCTGGACAACGCCAATGCGTAAGATATAGTGAAGCCTGCGTAATGTTTGTAAGGACAGCCAATGAAAACCACCAACGCACAGCGCAAAATCAACATCATTAAAAATATTGAATATCTGATGCGTACCCGCGGTGAAACCAAGGCTTCCTTTTCCAATCGCAGCGGCCTGACGCGCACTACCCTCTACAAAATTCTTGACGGAAGAGTGAACAACGTTCAGCAATCCACCGTGAATCGGATCTCCGACTTCTTCGGTGTCTCCTGTGAAGAGATCGAAGACTACGATCTGGAAAAACTGGAGCTGCTCAACGAAACGCTGTCCACCGAAGGCAACAAGAACCCTTCCGCCATTCCGGTGATCCCCCAGTCGCGCTATCTGGCCGTCTCGCAGCGCAAGATCGGGCAGCTGGTCACCGAGTTTCCTCTGACTTATTTCTTCGGCGATGAGTCGAACATGTTGGCAATGAAAATAGAGACCGAAATTAAAGGGTCATTTATTCCCGGCGAGGTCATCATCATCAAAAGGCCGCCGGTACTGATTTGCGATTCACCTTTGCTGTATCACTCGGGAAAACGCGGCTTCTTTGTGGTTGACGACAAAGACAGCGAAAGCATGGACAAACGCCCTCAGGACACCGTGCAATTCCTGGGTTACATCGTTGGAGAAAGGTTATAAATGGAACCGAATCAGAAGTTCAAGCTGTTGGGCTTCACCCGGCATGGCACCATCGCGGCCAATGTCATGGTATTGGCCACCGGCAAAACCATTACCATGGGGCTGAATGAGCTGGCCGACAGCGAAATATCAGAAGATCTGAGCCGGCACGAGCTGCAGGCGCTGTACCGCAAACTCTATGGCGATAACCAACAAAAAACCGCCTACGAGCTCAGCGATCGCCACGAACGCTCCTGGTACGCCTACCTGATTATTACCGTGGCGCTCAGCGTGATTTATATTTTCTCAACGCTGTGCGGCGTCAAGCCGATCCAAATCCCGGTGCTGAATCTCATCACGCCGCCGGCGATCTTCATCTACCCGCTCACGTTCATTCTGGTGGACATACTTAACGAATTCTATGGGTTGCGGCTGGCTCGGCGCACCATCATCATCTCGTTTATCGCCAACCTGACCTTCGTCCTGGGGGTCTGGGTAACAACGCTGGTGCCGAGTATTCCGCAGTGGGAGTACAGCGAGACCTACAACGGCATCGTGCACAGCATCATGGCGGTGCTGGTGGCCTCGTCGGCGGCCTATCTGATCTCCGAGAACGTCAACTCCTACCTGCTCTGCAAAATCAAAGAGTTGACCAACTCCCGCTACCTGTTTGTGCGCGTGATCACCAGTACCGTAGTGGCGTCGGCCATCGACAGCGTGGTGTTCTGTACGCTGGCGTTCTACAACGTGCTGAGCTGGGACATCATCAAAACCATGATCCTGTCGCAGTTCCTGATCAAGGTGGTTTACGCCCTGCTGGGCGTCGGGCCGATCTACGCCACCCGCAGTCTGTTTAACCGCTACATCAATACCGAACAAGCAAAGGGCAATGAATATGCATATCCAAAAGCAAGATAAGATCACCCATCTTGGCGCGAACTCCGATTATCCGGATCAATATGCACCCGCATTGCTCGAAGCCCTGCCGCGCGCGCGCGGCCGCGATCTGATCGGCGTGGACGAGCAGCAGCTGCCATTCAGCGGCTTCGATCTGTGGACCGCCTTCGAGTTGTCGTGGCTCAACGGCAAGGGCAAACCGGTGGTGGGCATCGGCGAATTTACCTTCCCGCACTCTTCTTCCAACCTGATCGAATCCAAATCGTTCAAGCTGTATCTCAACAGCTTCAACCAAACGCGCTTCGACAGCGTGGAACAGGTGAGCGCCGCCATGCAGAAGGATCTGTCGCAGGCGGCCAATGGCCAGGTCACCGTCAAGCTTTATCCGGGTTTGGAAGGTTACCCCGCGCAGATCGATCGTCTGCCGGGCATCAACATCGACGATCTGGATATCGCGGTCGACGACTTCGCCTTCAAACCGGAATACCTGAGCGGCGCGGCCGATCAAGGGGAGCACGTAGCGGAGACGCTGTCTTCCAATCTGCTGAAATCCAACTGCCTGGTCACCAACCAGCCGGACTGGGGCAGCGTGGTGATCCACTATGAAGGCCGCAAAATCGATCGCGAAAGCCTGCTGCGCTACCTGATCTCCTTCCGCCAGCACAACGAATTCCACGAGCAGTGCGTCGAGCGCATTTTCAACGACATCAAGCAGAGCTGCCGCCCGGAAAAACTCAGCGTGTTCGCGCGTTACACCCGCCGCGGCGGCCTGGACATCAACCCCTTCCGCAGCGATTTCGAAACGGCGCCAGCGCTCGGCCGCCTGATCAGGCAGTAAGCGTTACTCCCCAATGCTCCCGCCAGGGAGCATTGTTTCCTCGCTTTCATCTCCCTGTTATTTTTCGCCATTATCGTCGTCAGCGGCTATCTTCAAAGCACACTGACGGAGATTAACGACGCATGCCTGACCTTTCTCGCAGAGACCTACTGCGGGCCGCCGCCATTGGATCGGCTTTCACGCTGTTGCCCGCCTCGATTCGCAAAGCGCTGGCCATTCCCGCCAATAACCGCACCGGCACCCTGCGCGACGTCGAACACGTGGTGATCCTGATGCAGGAGAATCGCTCTTTCGACCACTACTTCGGCACCCTGCCGGGTGTACGCGGCTTCAGCGATCGCTTTACCATCCCATTGCCCGGCGATCGCCTCGTCTGGCAGCAGCAGGGCGCCGAGCGGCTGGTGCTGCCCTACCATCTGGACAGCAAACGCGGCAACGCCCAGCGCGTCACCGGCACGCCGCACTCGTGGGTGGATGAGCAAGCCGCCTGGGATCACGGCCGCATGAGCGCCTGGCCCACCTACAAAACGCCGGCCTCGATGGGCTACTACCGCCAGCAGGAGCTGCCGTTCCAGTTCGCACTGGCCAACGCCTTTACCCTGTGCGACGCCTATCACTGCGCTATCCACGCCGGCACCAACACCAACCGGCTGTTCCACTGGACCGGCACCAACGGCCCGTCCGCCGCCGACGTGGCGGTGGTGGTCAACGAGTGGGACAGCCCCGGCCCGGCGGAGATCGGCTACCAATGGACAACCTATCCGGAACGGCTGGAGGCGAGCGGCGTCAGCTGGAAGGTGTACCAATTCCTGCCGGACAACTTTACCGACAACCCGCTGGCGGGCTTCCGCCAATACCGCGCCGCCAGCATTCAGGTGGGCAACCCGGCGCGGCCGCCGAAAGGCTTCAACGCCTTCGTGCCTTATCGCGACGAGCTCAACGCGACCGCGCCGCTGTACAAGGGCAACGGCAACACCCTGCCGGCCGCCGACGGCAACGATCTGGACGCCATGCTGGCCGGATTCCGTGCCGACGTGCAGCAGGGCAAACTGCCGCAGGTCAGTTGGATCATCGCGCCGGCGGCCTATTCGGAACATCCCGATCCCTCCAGCCCGGTGCAGGGCAGCTGGTTCACGCAAGAGATCCTCAACGCGCTGACCGATAACCCGGAGGTGTGGAGCAAAACCGTCCTGCTGGTCAACTACGACGAAAACGACGGCTTTTTCGATCATATGCCTTCGCCTTCCGCGCCGTCGCTGCGCGAAGACGGCAGCTTCGCCGGTAAATCGACGGTGCCGTTCGATACCGAGATCTTCCAGCACGTGGCGCCGCCCGGCTCGCAGGATCAGCCGCCGCCGGACGGCCGCATCTACGGCCCCGGCCCGCGGGTGCCGATGCTGGTGCTATCGCCCTGGAGCCGCGGCGGCTGGGTCAATTCGCAGGTCTTCGATCACACCTCGGTGCTGCAATTCCTGGAAAAGCGCTTTCAGGTGCATGAACCCAACATCAGCGCCTGGCGCCGCGCGGTGTGTGGCGATCTCACCTCAGCGTTCAATTTTGTCGACCCTAACGGCGAAGCGCTGCCAAGCCTGCCCGCCACCAGCCGCCACGCCGCCGATGGCCTGCGCCAGCGCCAGGAACAGCTGCCGCAGGTGCCGCTGCCATCGCCCGCCCACCAGCGTTTGCCGCACCAACGCCGCCTGGCGCGCCCTTCCCGCGCACTGCCCTACCAGCTGCACGTCGAGGCCACCGTCGCGACCGAGCAGCGCCGCGTGACGTTGAACCTGTTCAATACCGGCGAGCAGGGAGCGGTATTTCACGTCTACGACCGGCGAGACCTGACGCAAATCCCGCGCCGCTATACCGTCGAGGCCGGCAAGGCGGTCAGCGACGACTGGCAGGCGGACAATGAGTACCATCTATGGCTGCTCGGCCCCAACGGCTTTCATCGCGAGCTGCGCGGCGTCCTGAGTCGGCCGCAGCCGGAAGTGCGTTTGCGCCCAACGGGCCGCAGCCTGCAGCTGCAGTTGAATAATCCGGGCACCGAAGCGATAGCGGTCACCCTCGAACGCTGCCCTTACACTCAGCAAGGCCCGTGGCCTATTACGCTGCCTGCGGGCGGCAGCCACCAGCAAACGTTTGACGCCCGCACCAGCGGCGGCTGGTATGATCTTACGCTGCGAGGCCCCGGCTGGCTGCGTCGCCTGGCGGGGCGGCTGGAGGACGGTGAGCACAGCGTCAGCGACCCGCTGATGGGCCAGGGATGATCTATCGGCATCAAGGGAGTTCAAAAAGCGAAAGGATATCGCTTATCATTGCGTTCTCGTTCTTCGCCGATTACCCAAGGATCTTCATGCCCGCTGTTCTTATCGCTAAAGCCGGCCGCTGGTTGGCCGCCTGTGTGTTGCTGTTGGCCGGCACCGCTCAAGCCGCGCCGATCGTCGTCACCGATGTCGCCGGCCGCCAGGTCACCCTGCCGCAACCGGCCAAACGCGTTATCCTGGCCGATGCCCGTGCGCTGCTGGCGCTGAATATTCTGCATCCGCAGGAGCCGCTGAAAAACATCATCGCCTGGGACAACTCGCTGAAGGTCAAAGCGCCGGATCTGGTGGAGGCCTACGCGAAAAAATTCCCGCAGGTCATGCAGATCCCCACCTTCGACAACCCCTACACCAGTGATTTCAGCGTGGAAAGCGCGGTGGTGCGCCAACCGGATCTGATCATTTTCGACATCGGCCTGCTGAGCAAATTGAAAGACAGCGGCGTGCTGACCCAGCTGGAAAAAGTCGGCATCCCGGTGCTGATCATCGATTTTCGCCAGCAGCCGCTGACCAACACCGTCGCCAGCATGGCGCTGTTGGGAAAAGTGTTTGACGAGCAGCCCAACGCCGATGCTTTTATCCGCCTCTATCAGCAACGCCTCGAACTGGTGCGCCAGCGGGTCGCCACGCTGAAACCGGAGCAGCGCCCCAGCGTCTTCATCGAGCGCAGCGCCGGCATCAAAGGCGAACAGTGCTGCAACACCTTCGGCAAAGGCAGCTTCGGCCAGTTCATCGATACCGCCGGCGGCAACAATATCGGCAGCAAGCTGTTTTCAGACATGGGCGGAGAAGTGAACGTCGAGCAGGTGATCAGCAGCAACCCGGATTTCTATCTGCTGACCGGCGCCGACTGGAGCCGTGGCCATCGCGGCACGCTGGCGGTACCGCTGGGTTACACCACCGATATGGCCACCAGCCAAAAGAAACTGGCGCATCTGCTGGATCGTACCGGTATTAACGTGCTGAAAGCGGTGAAAGAAAAACGCGTGATGGCGATTTATCATCAATTTTACGACACACCGCTCAACTTTATCGCGGTTGAAGCGATCGCCAAATTCCTGCACCCGGCGCTGTTTAAAGATATTGATCCGCAAGCGGATATCGAAATGGTGCACCAGAAATTCACCGCGCTGGATTACAGCGGCGTCTTCTGGCTTACGCCACAATAACCTCCCGCAGGGCCCGCCAGTCGGGTCCTGTTTCCCGCATTCATTATTTAGTTACCCACTTAACTATCCCGTAACAATTCTATTTACTTGCCAATAATTATCATTAAGATTGTCTTTTCTAAAAAAACACATCCGGGTCTGAAACTCTTAAGGCATTATTATGTCACCTCTTTTTCGGCTTTCCCTGCTGACGGCTTCCATCGCCGTCGCATTCCCTGTCCTTGCTACTGATAACTCATCTCAGAACGATACCGACACCGTGACCGTCGTCGGCAACTGGCTGGACAACCCTGATACCAGTTCGGTGCTGCTCAACCATCCGGGCGCGCGTTCCATCGTCACCCAGCAGCAGATGCATGAGCAAGGCGACCAAACCATCGCCGACAGCCTGCGCGGTGTGCCCGGCGTGCAGGTGCGCGACAGCAACGGCACCGGCGGCAGCGATATTTCGCTCAACGTCGGCGTGCGCGGCCTGACATCGCGTCTTTCTCCGCGCTCCACCATTCTGATGGATGGCGTCCCGCTGGCGGTTGCGCCTTACGGCCAGCCGCAGCTGTCGATGGCGCCGCTATCGATCGGTAACCTGCAATCGGTGGACGTGGTGCGCGGCGGCGGTGCGGTGCGCTACGGGCCGCAAAACGTCGGCGGCGTGATCAACTTCGTTACCCGCGACATTCCCAAAACGTTTGGCGGCACCGCCAGCGTACAAACCCAGGGCGCCAGCCACGGCGGCCTGAAGACCCTGACCAGCGCCTCCGTGGGCGGCACCGCAGACAACGGCCTCGGCGCCGAGCTGCTCTATTCCGGCCTGCACGGCCAGGGCTACCGCGACAACAACGACAACACCGACATCGACGATTTCATGCTGAAAACGCGTTATGCGTTCACCGATCGCGACGAACTGCTGGCCAATTTCCACTACTACGACGCCAAAGCCGGCATGCCGGGCGGGCTGAGCAGCGCGCAATACGCGCAGAACCCGTTCCAGTCCACGCGGCCGTGGGATCAGTTCGAAGGCCGCCGCAAGGATATGTCGTTCAAATACAAACATCAGGAAGACGACAAGCAGTTCGAAGTGTTGACCTACTTCACCGACAGCTACCGCGGCAGCAACATCGAATCGGAAGGCACCGGCAAAAACGCGGGCCAGCGGCGCATGGTCTCCTATCCGCGCCACTATTCAACCTGGGCGATCGAACCAAGCTATTCGCAGCTGTTTCGCTTCTGGAATATGGCGCACGAGATCACCCTCGGTTACCGCTACCTGAATGAAACCATGGACGAAAAAGCATCGCGTTCCGCCTGGTATAATCCGGCGAATATCGGCTCGACGCCGGATACCCCGGACTATTACCAGCATACCTCCGGCGGTACCGCAGCCAACGCGTTCTATATCGACGACACCATTAACGTCGGCAACTGGACGGTCACGCCGGGCCTGCGTTATGAAAGCATTCGCACCCACGTGGACGATTCGTTCAACAACATCAGCCGCGAGAAAAGCTACAGCGAGCCGCTGCCGTCATTGAACGTGATGTACCACCTGTCCGACGCCTGGAAACTGTTCGCCAACGCCAACACCTCGTTCGGCAGCATGCAGTATTTCCAACTGACCAAAGGCGGCAACGGCAACCAGCCGGCGCCGGGGCTGACGGCGGAAAAAGCGCGCACCTATGAGTTCGGCACCCGCTACGACGACACCGTGGTCAAGGCCGAGGCCACGCTGTTCTACATCGACTTCGATAACCAGCTGCAGTACATCAGCAACGACGTGGGCTGGACCAACATGGGCGCCACCAAGCACAAAGGCATCGAGCTGGCGCTCAGCTACGATCTCAGCGAGCTGAATCGGGCGCTCGACGGCGCCAGCGTCTACACCAGCTATACCTACACCAAAGCCAGCACCGACAAGGGCGACTTCGCCGGTAAAGATCTGCCGTTCTACTCGCGCCAGGTCTATACCGTCGGCACGCGTTACGCCACCGGCAGCTGGGTATGGAATCTGGACGGTTATGCGCAGTCGAAACAGCATTCGCCGGGCACCGGGCCGGAGTACATCACGCAGGAAAGCGCCGATGGCCAGTTCGGCAACATCGCCGGTTACATGGTGTGGAATATGCGCGGGGAATATAACTTCGGGCCGCAGCTGTCGAACCTGACGCTGGGCGCCGGGGTAAAAAACCTGTTCGATCAGCGCTACTTTACCCGCTCCAACGACAATAACTTCGGCAAGTACGTCGGCGAACCACGCACCTTCTTCGTGCAGGGGTCGATCGCCTTCTGATACCCAGGCCCCCGATGGGGCCTCGGTATCACCGACAATAAAGACGAAACAGGCGCGCCAAGTGCGCGCCCATCGGCGTCAGGGTGGTGTCCTTGCGTTGGATAAGATAAAACGTCGCTTTCGGCAGACTCTCTTCCAGCTCAAGCGGCACCAAATGCTTGCCCAGAATCGGATCCGAAATCACGTCCACCGACAGAATGCTAACAAAATCGCTCTGCGCCACCAGGCTGGTACAGGCCATAAAGGTCTCACAGGTTACGCTGATCGACGGCGCCATGCCCAAGTCCCCGAACAGATCGTGCAATAGCCGGTAATAACTGCCTTTCGGCGTCGGCATGGTCCAGTCGCAGTGCTGCAGCTGTTTCAGCGAGGTTGCCCCCTCCATCGGATGCCCTTTGCGCACCACCACCCGATACTCTTTTTCCATCAGCCGTTCGTACTGCAACTCGTTGTCGAGGCTGCTGGGGTAATAGGTATTGACGGTAAAATCCAGCTCGCCCTGACGCAGTTCAGGGATCATCGACACCAGCTGCCCCTCGACGATGCGCACCTTCACGTTGGGATACTCACGATGAAACTGAGTGACCACCTGCGGCATCACAGTACGCGCAATGCTGCCACCAACGCCGATATTCACCGTGCCGCCCGCCAACCCCAGCCGCTGCTGGATATCTTCCTGCGCCACCCGCAGCTCCTCAAGGATCAGGCTGGCATGCTGGAAAAAGTTATCGCCACAGTCGGTCAATACCACACCCTGGCTACGGCGAATAAACAACTTGGCGCCCAGCACCTCTTCCAGCTCCTGAATGGCTTTGGTCAGTGCAGGCTGGGAAAGGCGTGAGGTACGGCTAGCGGCGCGGATGCTGCCCTGGCGGCTAACGTCCACAAATGCACGTAATTGGTGCAATTTTATCGAGGCTGGCATAGGCGAAAGGCGATAACCGTTATTTATCAATAGCAAGATATTGGCATCTTATTTAGCCAGATTCCATTGTGTACATTCGGAAAAAACATAATAAATAACCAAATTCTTATTTCGCTTAATTAAGCGCATTTTCTGCGCCAATAAGCGCCATTCACGGCAGTTAGTAACCAAATACACCTTTTTATTTGCAAGAGCATCACCGTCTGATTTCAGTTCAGAGCATAACTGCTGCCTGGAGCGATCCAGCGCGCGATAACTTATGAGATATCACTATGACTAATTCGCTTTCGATGTTGGTGGCCGATCTGTACCCGCAATTGCAGGCCTGGCGCCGCGACTTCCACCGCTATGCCGAATCCGGCTGGTTTGAGTTCCGCACCGCCACCCTGGTGGCGGAAGAACTCGATCGGCTGGGTTACCGCCTGCAGCTAGGCCGCGAGGTCATCAAGGCCGAGGCGCGCATGGGACTGCCCTCGTCCGATGAGCTGGAGGCGCAGGAACTGCGCGCCCGCAATCAGGGCGCGTTGGAAAAATGGTTGCCGCATTTTTCCGGCGGCTTCGCCGGCATCGTCGCAACGCTCGATACCGGCCGCCCCGGCCCGACTATCGCCTACCGCGTGGATATGGACGCCCTCGATCTCAACGAATTGCTGGAACCCGAACACCTGCCGTTCAGTGAAGGCTTCGCCTCTTGCAACAGCGGCATGATGCATGCATGCGGTCATGACGGCCATACCACCATCGGCCTGGGGCTGGCGCACGTGTTCAAAAGCCTGGAGTCCCTGCTTAGCGGCACCGTCAAATTGATCTTCCAGCCGGCGGAGGAAGGCACACGCGGCGCAAAATCGATGGTGGAGGCCGGCGTGGTGGACGACGTCGATTTCTTCACCGCGGTGCATATCGGCACCGGCGTGCCGGCCGGTGAGCTGGTATGTGGCAGCGACAGCTTTATGGCCACCAGCAAGCTGGACGTTACCTTCCGCGGCGTCGCCTCCCACGCCGGCGCCAAGCCGGAAGACGGTCGCAACGCACTGCTGGCGGCGGCGCAGGCTGCGCTAGGGCTTTACGCCATCCCGCGCCACAGCGAAGGCAGCTCACGCATCAATGTCGGCGTGCTGCAGGCCGGCACCGGCCGCAACGTGATCGCCGATCGGGCGTTTATGAAGGTGGAGACGCGCGGCGCCACCAATGAGATCAATACGTTCGTCTATCAGCAGGCCCTGAACGCCATCGAAGGCGCCGCCAAAATGCACGGCGTCGCCTGCGACATCGCGCTGATGGGCGCGGCGCAGAGCAGCAAACCGACCCAACCGTGGGTGGATTATATCCGCCGCCAGGCGCAGCAGATAACCGAGCTGACCTCGGTGGTCGATCGCCGCGAACAGGCGGCGGGTTCAGAAGACGCCACCTACATGATGGAACGGGTGAAATCCCGCGGCGGCCAGGCCTCATACGTCATTTTCGGCACCGAGCTGAGCGCCGGGCACCATAACGAGAAATTCGACTTCAACGAACAGGTGATGGCGGTGGCGGTGAAAACGCTGGCGTCGCTGGCGCTGAACCTGCCGACATTCGGGAGCGGAGCATGAGCAACTCAGAACTGCAGGCATTTATCGACGACTACATTGACCAACGTCAACCCCGCTTCAGCACGCTGAGCGACGCGATTTGGGATCACCCGGAAACGCGCTTCAACGAGACCTATTCCGCCACGTTGCTGGCCGATGCGCTGGAACAGGAAGGCTTCTCGGTCGAACGCGGCGTGGGCGACATCGAGACGGCGTTTATCGCCAGCTACGGCAGCGGCCACCCGGTTATCGCGCTGCTGGGCGAGTACGACGCGCTGGCCGGGCTGAGCCAGCAGGCGGGCTGCGCCACGCCGCAGCCGCTGGTGGAAAACGGCAACGGCCATGGCTGCGGCCACAACCTGCTGGGCACCGCGGCGCTGGCGGGCGCCTTCGCCGCCAAGGCGTGGATGCAGCAGAACCGGCTGACCGGCACCCTGCGCTTCTACGGCTGCCCGGGCGAAGAAGGCGGCTCCGGCAAAACCTTTATGGTGCGCGAAGGCCTGTTCGACGACGTCGACGCCGCCCTCACCTGGCACCCGGAAGGCTTCAGCGGCATGTTCAACACCAGCACGCTGGCCAACATTCAGGCGGCGTTTCACTTCAAGGGCGTCGCCGCCCATGCCGCCAACTCGCCACACCTGGGGCGCAGCGCGCTGGACGCGGTGACGCTGATGAATACCGGCGCCAACTTCCTGCGCGAACATATCGTGCAGGAAGCGCGGCTGCACTACGCGGTCACCCACACCGGCGGCAGCTCCCCCAACGTGGTGCAGGCCGACGCCGAGGTGTTGTACCTGATCCGCGCGCCGCAGCTCGACCAGGCGCAGGACATTTACCAACGGGTGATTAACATCGCCAAGGGCGCAGCGCTGATGACTGACACCCAGATGGACGTGCGCTTCGACAAGGCCTGCTCCAACTATGTGCCGAACCGCAGTCTTGAACGCGCGATGTATCAAAACCTGTGTGATTTCGGTCTGCCCGAGTACAGCGACGCCGAACGCCGCTTCGCCGAGGAAATCCGCCAGACGCTGAGCCACGACGATCTGCGCAACGCCAAACTCAACATAGCCCGCACCGGCGGCGCAGCCGGGCGCGAGTGGGTACAACTGCTGGGAGATAAGGTGCTGATGGACGAGGTCGCTCCTTATGTGGAGTCCGACGACCTGCTGTACGGTTCTACCGACGTTGGCGACGTGAGCTGGGTGGCGCCAACCGCCCAATGCTTTAGCCCCTGTTTCGCACTCGGCACTCCTCTGCACACCTGGCAACTGGTGGCGCAGGGCCGCACCGCTATCGCCCATAAGGGCATGTGCCTGGCCGGCAAGGTGATGGCGGCGACCGCCATCGATCTGCTGAGCGACAGCGCCCTGCTGGCGAGCTGCCGCAGCGAGTTTGAGCACCAACGCGCCGAACAGCCGTATCGATGCCCTATCCCACAAGGGGTAAAACCCTCCCCATTGAAATAGCATGAACAGACAGGGCCCGGTTCACCGGGCCACTAAGCATAATTATAAATAAATCAAATAATAACAATCACACAACAGAGCAAACACAGAGGGTAAAATCATGAGTGAGGCCACAACGCCAATCAATAAAAGCCCCGGACGCGTTTTTTACTGGGTGGAACGCATAGGCAATAAGATCCCTAATCCGTTTTTACTGTTCGTCTATTTGATCCTGGTGCTTATGCTGGCCACCGCGCTATTTTCCTGGCTCGACGTGGCGGTGAAAAATCCGGCCACCGGCGAGCTCATCAAGGTGAATAATCTGATGAGCGTGGCGGGCATGCAGTGGATATTTCCCAACATCATCCATAACTTCAGCAGCTTTGCGCCGCTGGGGGCTATTTTGGCGCTGGTGATAGGCGCCGGCCTGGCGGAAAAGGTCGGCCTGCTGCAGGCGCTGATGTACAAAATGGCCTCGCGCGTCAGCGCCCGCTACGCCAGTTATATGGTGCTGTTTATCGCCTTCTTCAGTCATATATCGTCGGACGCCGCGCTGGTGGTGATGCCGCCCCTTGGCGCACTGATGTTCGTGGCGGTGGGCCGCCACCCAATAGCCGGACTGCTGGCGGCGATCGCCGGCGTCGCCTCCGGCTTTACCGCCAACCTGTTGATCGTCACCACCGACGTATTGCTTTCCGGTATCAGTACCGAAGCCACCAAAGCGGTGGATGGCGCGGTTCACGTCAGCGTGATCGACAACTGGTACTTTATGGCCACCTCAGTGGTCGTGCTGACCATCGCAGGCGCGCTGCTCACCGACAAATTTATCGAGCCCCGTCTGCCGAAGTGGCAAGGCAGCGCCGAAGACAAAATCGCAGCGCTGACCCCGCTGCAAAACCGGGGGCTGATGATGAGCGGTATCGCCGCGCTGGTGTTTATCGCCATCATCGCCGCTCTGGTGGTGCCGGAGGCCGCGCCGCTGCGTGACCCAAACACCGGTTCGGTGATCCCTTCCCCGTTCATCAAGGGTATCGTGCCGATCATCATCCTGTTTTTCTTCACCGTCGCCATTACCTATGGCGTAGTCACCAAACAGATCCGTCGGCCGGACGATATTCCCCATCACTTGCTCGATCCGATGAAAAGCATGGCGGGTTTTATCGTGATGGTATTTCCGCTGTCGCAGTTCGTGGCGTTCTTTAACTGGAGCAACATGGGCAAGTTTATGGCCGTCGGCCTGACCGATATGCTGGAAGCCGCCGGCATGAGTGGCGCACCGGCATTTCTCGGCCTGATGTTCCTCTCCGCCTTCCTGTGCATGTTCATCGCCAGCGGCTCGGCGATCTGGTCAATTTTAGCGCCGATCTTCGTGCCGATGTTTATGCTGCTCGGTTTCCACCCGGCGTTCGCCCAGATGATCTTTCGCATCGCCGACTCTGCGGTGCTGCCGCTGGCGCCGATGTCGCCGTTCCTGCCGCTGTTCCTCGGCTTCCTGCAGCGCTACCGCAAAGACGCGCAGCTCGGCACCTATTACGTGCTGATCCTGCCCTATCCTTTGGTGTTCTTCAGCGTGTGGATTTTGCTGCTGCTGGTCTGGTATGCGCTAGGCTTGCCAATCGGTCCCGGCGTCTATCCGAAGCTGGGCTAAACGCTCTGCTATCTCGCCCCGCGCTGGTTCGCGGGGCAGATTCCCTCCCCCCAAGCCCAGTAGAAAGATTGATCTTCCTCACTGCCCAAGCGGCTCTGAGGATTATTTCATTGCCTTGCTAAATCGGTTCTTCTATTTTAGCTAACCATCTGACAACGACAAAAATAGGGATTAAGCATGATGAATCGCGTATGGGTACTGGGCGACGCCGTGATCGACCTGGTGCCGGAAAATGCCAACGGTTATCTCAAATGCCCCGGCGGCGCGCCGGCGAATGTGGCGGTGGGTATCGCCCGGCTCGGTGGCGACAGCGCTTTTATCGGGCGTGTGGGGCAAGACGGCTTCGGCGCCTTTCTGCAGCAGGTACTGAGCGATGAAGGGGTGGATATCGGTCATATGAGACCGGATCCCGACCACCACACTTCCACGGTGGTGGTGGATCTCGATCTGCAGGGTGAGCGCTCATTCACGTTTATGGTGCAGCCCAGCGCCGATCTGTTTTTGCAGCCCGACGATCTGCCGGCTTTCCAACGGGGCGAATGGCTGCACCTCTGCTCCATCGCGCTTTCACAAGAACCCAGCCGCAGCGCGGCCTTTGCGGCGATGGAACGCATTCGGGCGGCCGGTGGCCGGGTCAGTTTCGATCCCAACATCCGCGAAGAGGTCTGGCGCCAGCCGGAAGCGCTGCGCCCCTGCCTGCAAAAGGCGCTGTTGCTGGCGGACGTGGTGAAACTGTCGCGCGAAGAGCTGGCTTTCATCAGCCACCTTGACGATGTAGAGAACGGCATCCGCTGGATGATGCAAACCTACCCGACACGCCTGCTGCTGGTGACGCTGGGCGGCGACGGCGTCTGCGTACACGATGGGCATCGCCTGCGCCATTTCCGCGCGCCGTCGATCGTGCCGGTCGATACCACCGGCGCCGGCGACGCGTTTGTCGCCGGTCTGTTAGCGGCGCTGGCACGCCTTCACGAATTGCCGCAGGAAACGCAGTGGCCGGCGGTTATCGCCCAGGCTCAGGCCTGCGGCGCACTGGCCACCACCGCCAAAGGCGCCATGACCGCCCTGCCCCGCGCCGAAGAGCTCACCGCTTTTCTGCGCTGATCCCCTGCATCCACGGCGATCCCCTGGGCGCCGTGGTCTTTTACTCCCCACGATTTGCGCACTCGATCACAATAGCTGAATCGGGTTAGCAAACTTGATTGCCAGCCCGCTTCTTGATCGTTATCTTTCGCCTTGAAAAACCGGTTTAGCAATTTAGCAAAAAATAATAACAACCCTTACCCGGATGATAGACGATGATGAAAAAACTCAGCTATTTGGCGATAACAACAGGGCTTTTCCTCTCTGCTTCCAATGCAGCGGCCTCGGGCAGCGGCAGCATCGAGGCGCGCCTCAACGCGCTGGAACAGCGCCTGGCGCAGGCGGAACGGCGCGCCGCACAGGCTGAAACCCGCGCGACGGCGGCGGAACGCCGGGCGCAACAGCTGGAGCAGCGCACCGCCAACACGGAACGGCAAACCGCGCAGATTGCGCAGATTGCGCAGCATACCGCCGCGCCGCAAACGCCAATTGCCCCGATCAGCGCACTGAAACTGAATGGATTCAATGATCTGAAACTGTACGGCGACGTGGAGTTCAATCTGGACGGCGCCAGCCGCAGCGGCCAGCTGACGTCGCTGAAAGGCAGCGACCACAAAGACTGGAAGCCTGGCAACAAAGAACGCTGGGATATCAACGGCCGCATTCTGGTCGGGCTGGACGGCTACCGCCGCAATCCGGACGGCAACTTCTCCGGCTTCAGCGTGCAACCGCTGGCAGACATGAGCGGCAAAATGAACCTGGATGACGCCGCCTTCTTCTTCGGCAATGAAAAGAACTGGCAAACCAAAATCGGCCGCTTCGAAGCCTACGACATGTTCCCGCTGAATCAGGACACTTTCATTCAATACTCCGGCAATACCGCCAACGATCTGTACGCCGACGGCTTCGGCTATATCTACATGATGAAAGAAGGCCGCGGCCGCAGCAGCAGCGGCGGCAACCTGATGTTGAGCAAATACGCCGGTGATGTCTATTTCGAGCTGAACACGCTGGTGGAGGACGGCACTTCGCTGTTCCAGGACAGCCGCTATCACGGCAACGCCCTGGACAATAAGAAAAACGTCGCCTATTTGCGCCCGGTGATCGCCTGGAAAAAAGACGCCTTCAGCATCGCGGCGGCAATGGAAAGCAACGTGGTAAATAACGCCTACGGGTATCAGGACAGCCAGGGCCGCTTCGTCGATCAGTCCAAGCGCAACGGTTACGGCATGACGATGAGCTGGAACAACAGCGCCGCCAACCCGGATAACGGCGTGGTGGCCAACCTGAGCACCGCCTATCTGGATGCCTCAGGCGAGCAAGACTTCACCGCCGGCGTGAACGTGCTGTGGCGGCGCTTCGAACTGGGTTATATCTATGCCCATAACAATATCAAAGAGTTCAATACCGCCGGGATCGCCGCCGATATCCACAACCCGCTCAGCGAACCGGGCAACTACGACATCCATACCGTTCACGCGTCGTATCAGATACCTAACATTATGAATATGAAGAATTTCAATCTGTATTTAGGCGCCTATGTGTCGCTGCTGGAAGCCAACGCCGACAACAAGATCGCCAACGGCGACAACGATCAACGTTACGGCATGCGCGCCAGATTCAAGTATTTCTTCTGACATCGATTCACGACGCTGCGTCGCAAACTGCGCGGCGGCATTTTTATTTAGCAAGGGGACAACATGGACATTACCGCAACCGCCAACGCGCTGTTGCCGCTGCTCGGCGGTAAAGAGAACATCGCCAGCGCCGCCCACTGCGCCACGCGCCTGCGTCTGGTGCTGGTGGACGACAGCAAGGTGGACAAAGAGGCCATCGGCAAACTGGACGGCGTCAAAGGCTGCTTCAGCAACGCCGGTCAAATCCAGGTAATCTTCGGCACCGGGCTGGTCAACAAGGTGCATGCGGAATTCATCAAGGCAGCGGGCGTCAGCGAATCCAGCAAGGCCGAAGCCGCCGATATCGCGGCGAAAAAGCTCAACCCGCTGCAGCGCATCGCCCGCCTGCTGTCGAACATCTTCGTGCCAATCATCCCGGCGATCGTCGCTTCCGGCCTGTTGATGGGGCTGCTCGGCATGGTGAAAACCTACGGCTGGGCCGATGCCAACAGCGCGCTGTTCATCATGCTGGATATGTTCAGCTCGGCGGCGTTCATTATCCTGCCGATTCTGATCGGCTTCACCGCCGCACGCGAATTCGGCGGCAATCCCTACCTGGGCGCCACGCTCGGCGGCATTTTGACGCATCCGGCGCTGACCAACGCCTGGGGCGTCGCGGGAGGGTTCCACACCATGAACTTCTTCGGTCTGGACATCGCCATGATCGGCTATCAGGGCACCGTGTTCCCGGTGCTGCTGACGGTGTGGTTCATGAGCCTGTTGGAGAAACGGCTGCGCAAGGTGATCCCCAACGCGCTCGATCTGATCCTGACGCCGTTCCTGACGGTGGTCATCTCAGGCTTTGTCGCCCTGCTGTTTATCGGCCCCGCCGGCCGCGCGCTGGGTGACGGCATCTCCTTCGTGCTCAGCACGCTGATTGCCCATGCGGGGTGGTTCGCCGGGCTGCTGTTCGGCGGCCTCTATTCCGCTATCGTCATCACCGGTATTCACCACAGTTTCCACGCGGTAGAGGCCGGGCTGCTCGGCAACCCCACTATCGGCGTCAACTTCCTGCTGCCGATCTGGTCGATGGCCAACATCGCTCAGGGCGGCGCCTGCCTGGCGGTGTATTTCAAAACCCGCGACGCCAAAATCAAAGCCATCGCGGTGCCTTCCGCCTTTTCCGCCATGCTCGGCATCACTGAGGCTGCGCTGTTTGGTATCAACCTGCGCTTCGTGAAACCCTTCCTGGCAGCGCTGGCGGGCGGTGCGCTCGGCGGCGCCTGGGTGGTGGCCAATCACGTCGGTATGAACGCGGTCGGGCTGACGGCGATCCCTGGCATGGCGATTGTGCAGGCCAGTTCGTTGGTCAGCTATATCATCGGCCTGGCGATCGCGTTTGGCACCGCCTTCATACTCTCCCTCCTGTTGAAATATAAAACGGACGCGCAATGATGGAAGAACTCAGCTTAATCAAACAGGCGATGCAGGCGGTCATGAACGGCCAGCCACGCGCGCTGCGCGATCCGCACCGCCCGGCCTGGCATCTGGCGCCCAGCGTTGGCCTGCTGAACGATCCCAACGGCTTCATCCAGCACAACGGCGTTTATCACCTGTTCTATCAGTGGAATCCGCTGGGCTGCGATCATCGCAACAAGTGCTGGGGACACTGGCAGTCGACCGACTTGCTGCGTTGGGCGCATCAGCCGCTCGCCCTGGCACCAGGTGCCTGTTACGACAGCCACGGCTGTTATTCCGGCTCGGCGGTGGTGGCGGAAGATAAAATCACGCTGATCTACACCGGCAATGTGAAATTCCCCGACGGCTCACGCACTGCCTATCAATGCCTGGCTCAGGAAAGCGAACGGGGCGAATACCGCAAGCTCGGGCCGGTGCTGCCGCTGCCGGACGGCTACAGCGGGCACGTACGCGATCCCAAAGTGTGGCGTCATCAGAATGCGTGGTACATGGTGCTCGGCGCGCGTGACTTGCAGGATCGCGGCAAGGTGCTGCTGCTTCGTTCCAGCGATCTGCGAGGCTGGCAACCGCTGGGCGAAATCGCCGGTTCCGGCCTGCACGACCTGGGTGAATTCGGCTACATGTGGGAGTGCCCAGACCTGTTCTCGCTGGAGGACGCCGACGTGTTGATCTGCTGCCCGCAGGGGCTGGCGCCGCAGCCGGAACGCTATCTCAACCGTTATCAGGCCGGCTATCTGCTCGGCAAGCTGGATTACCTGCAGCCGGCCTTCAGCCACGGCGAATTTCGCGAGCTGGACGCCGGCTTCGAGTTCTACGCGCCCCAGACGACGCTGACGGAAGATGGCCGCCGCCTGCTGTTCGCCTGGATGGGCGTGCCCGAGCAAGATGAAGAAGCCCATCCGACGCGCCGTTATGGCTGGATCCACACCATGACCTGCCCACGCGAGCTGTCGCTGCGGCATGGCCGCCTCCACCAGCGCCCGGCGCGCGAGTTGCAACAGCTGCGCGGCGAGCGAGAAGACTGGCGAGGCCGCGCCGATGACGCCCCCGCCTATGCGCTGGGCGCCGCGGAGCTGCAGCTGACGCCGCAGGGCGCGTTCAGCGCCGCGTTTGGCGAGGCAATGACGCTGAACTGGAACGGCGAAAGGCTGCAGCTGACGCGCGCTTCCCTGGCCGACGGCCAGCCGGAGCACCGTTACTGGCGCGGCCCGGTCACGCATCTGCAGTTGCTGTTCGATCGTTCCAGCGTGGAGATCTTCATCAACCGCGGCGAGGCGGTGATGAGCGCGCGCTACTTCCCGGCCAGCGAGCCGCAACTGCGGCTGTCCGGAAGCGCGCCGCTGGCGTTGGAATACTGGCCGCTGACGCCATGCATGCTAGAATGACGCATCCTCCGATGACTTCAGATGGCGTCAGTGAAAAAAAATAAACGCATTACCATCAGTGACATCGCCACGCTGGCCGGGGTGTCGAAATCGACCGCCAGCCTGGTGCTGAACGGCCGCAGCAAGGAATATCGGGTGTCCGACGACACCCGCGACCGCGTTCTGGCGCTGGCGCACGAACACCATTATCAGCCCAGCATCCACGCTCGTTCTTTGCGCTCCAACCGCAGCCACACGCTGGGGCTGGTGGTGCCGGAGATGACCAACTACGGCTTTGCGGTGATTTCGCGCGAGCTGGAAACGCTGTGCCGCGAAGCCGGTCTGCAGCTGCTGATCGCCTGCACCGATGAAAACCCGGCGCAGGAGATGATGGCGGTGAACAGTCTGGTACAGCGGCAGGTGGATGGCTTGATCGTCGCCTCCAGCCAGTTGAACGATGCAGAATACCAGAAGATCAACGCCGGGCTACCGGTGGTGCAGATGGACCGCCTGATCGCCGGCTCCGAACTGCCGCTGGTGATCACCGACTCGGTTAATGCGACCGCCGACCTGGTGGAAAAGGTCGCGCGCCAACATCCGGATGAGATCTATTTTCTCGGCGGGCAGCCGCGCATTTCGCCGACCCGCGATCGCCTCGCCGGCTTCCAGCTTGGCCTGGAGCGCGCCGGCATCACGTGCAAACCGGAATGGATCATCAACGGCAACTATCACCCCAGCTCAGGTTACGAGATGTTCGCTCAGCTGTGCGCACAGCTGGGGCGTCCGCCCAAAGCGCTGTTTACCGCCGCCTGTGGCCTGCTGGAAGGGGTGTTGCGTTATCTGACGCAGCATCAGCTGATGGAGAGCGACATCCACCTGTGCAGCTTCGACGATCACTACCTGTTCGATTGCATGACGCTGAAGATAGACACGGTCGCGCAAGACTGCCGGGCGCTGGCGCAGCATAGCTTCGACCAGGTGACCGCGCTCATCGACGAGCGGCCGCTGGAACAGCATGCGCTTTATCTGCCGGGCCGCATCCACTGGCGCCATGCCGGTTCCCGGGCGTTGTTAGCCGGGGAGTGATATTTCTGAATCAATAAAAAAAGGGCGCCTGAGCGCCCTTTATCGTTGTGCTACCGCTACTTGGCGGCGCCTTCCATGCCCACCAGCCCCACTTTCAGGTAGCCGGCTTTACGCAGGGTGTCCATCACGCTCATCAGCGTTTCATAGTCCACGCTCTTGTCTGCCTGGAAGAAGATGGTGGTTTCTTTGTTCGCCTGAGTGCGTTGATCCAGCACCGAAGTCAACTGATCGGCATTCACCGGCTGATCGCCGACGTAGAGCTGCTTGTCGGCCTTCACCGACAGGAACACCGGTTTTTCCGGCCGCGGCTGCGGTTTGGCGGAGGAGGCCGGCAGATCGACGCGAATATCTACCGTTGCCAGCGGCGCGGCCACCATAAAGATGATCAACAGCACCAACATGACGTCGATAAACGGCGTCACGTTGATTTCATGCAGTTCGCCGCTGTCGTCCAAATCTTCATTTAAGCGCATCGCCATGACTCACCCCGCCCGCAGTTGGTGTGCGTGTTGTGAGCGCTTGGCTTCCGCCGTTGCGGCCAGATCCAGATCGCGGCCCTGCAGCAGCAAGACCTGCGCCGCCACGTCGCCCACCTGGGCGCGATGGCCGCTGATGACGCGGGCGAAGATGTTGTAGATAACGACCGCAGGGATTGCCGCTACCAGGCCCATCGCGGTCGCCAGCAGCGCCTCTGCGATACCCGGCGCCACGACCGCCAGGTTGGTGGTCTGCGAGTGAGCGATGCCGATAAAGCTGTTCATGATGCCCCAGACGGTACCGAACAGGCCGACGAACGGCGAGATGGCGCCGATGGTGGCGAGGAAGCCGTTGCCGCGGCCCATGTTGCGGCTGTAGGCCGCCACGCGGCGCTCGAGGCGGAAACCGGTACGTTCTTTGATGCCGTTGTTGTCATTGGATTCCGCAGACAACTCCAGCTCATTTTGCGCATCGTTCAGCAGTACCGCACTGACGCTCTCCGGGGAGAAGTTTTGCGCCAGCTCGGAAGCCTCATCCAGCGAACGCGCTTCGGCCAGCGCCAGCTGCTCGCGGCGCAGACGGCGCTTGGCACGCAGCAGTTCGCTGCCTTTGGCGAACAGAATGGTCCAGGTCACGATAGACGCCAGCACCAGGCCGATCATCACCGCTTTCACCACCGCGTCGGCGTGCTGGTACATGCCCCAAATGGACAGGTCCATGCCGCGGGTTTCCGGTGGCTGGATCGTCGGTGCCGGGTTCACCGGCGTGATGCTCTCCGGCGCGGCGGCTGCAGGTGCCGGCGCGGTGGTCGGCGCAACGCTTTCGGTAACGGCCGGATTGGCCGCCGGCGCTGCCTGCGCGCTGCCGGCCAGCCCCACGACCAGCACCATAGAAGCCATCAGGCTGCGGCCAAAGGCCTTGCCCCACTGCGCCCGGCCCTGGCCGAACGATCCTTGATTTAAATTCTTGCCAGCCGTTTTCACGCTGTGCCTCCACCCATTACCGATCAAAATTAAGGAATAATTCAGCGTGCGATCATATCAAACCAACCGGGGATTGATAGTAGTTCTCATTATTATTTACCAAATAAACGCGAAAATTTTAGCCAGCCCCGCGGCAAAGCGCCAATCCGCGCCCGTTCACCGCCAAACGCTCCTTTTATGGGGTTATTTCGTTACTTTTCTCCCACAACGGTGCAACAAGACCACCCTGCCGAACGACGTCTCGACCGATGAATGGGCTTCTCTCTCGCCGCTCGGCAGAAGGATGAGGCGAGAAATGCGCCGCTGACAGCCAATTATAGCCGTTTCTATATCCAGAAGTTAAAACGTCTGGATGGCTATATCAACTCATGCTAACGTAAGGGCTATCGTAAACGGGCACGTGCAGAGCAACCAGAGGTGAGCCAGGTACCATGACGTCAAAACACATCGAAACCACGCTGATCGGCGCCGGCCGCGGCAAACGCTACACCCAGGGCTCCGTCAATCCCGTTACGCAACGCGCCTCCTCTTTGGTCTTCGACTCCGTCGCCGCCAAAAAGCACGCCACTGCGCAACGCGCCCATGGCGAGCTGTTTTACGGCCGACGCGGCACGCTGACCCACTTCGCCCTGCAGGATGCGATGGTCGAGCTGGAGGGCGGCGCCGGCTGCGTGCTGTACCCCTGCGGCGCGGCGGCGGTGGCCAATGCGATCCTGTCGTTCGTCGGCGCCGGCGATCACCTGCTGGTCACCGGTTCGGCGTACGAACCGACTCAGGATTTCTGCACCCACATCCTCGGCCGCATGAACGTCAGCACCACCTATTTCGATCCGCTGATCGGCGCCGACATCGCCACGCTGATCCAACCCAATACCCGCGTGGTGTTCCTGGAATCCCCCGGCTCCATCACCCTGGAAGTGCAGGATATTCCGGCGATGGTGCAGGCCATTCGCGCCGTGGCGCCGGAGGTGGTGATCATGATCGACAATACCTGGGCGGCAGGCGTGCTGTTCAAGGCGTTGGATTTCGACATCGACATTTCCATTCAGGCCGGCACCAAATACCTGATCGGCCATTCCGATTACATGCTCGGCACCGCCGTCGCTAACGCGCGCTGTTGGGATCGGCTGCGCGAATACTCCTATTTGATGGGGCAGATGGTGGATGCCGACACCGCCTACATGGCGAGCCGCGGCCTGCGAACCCTGAGCGTGCGCCTGAAACAGCACGAGCGCAGCAGCATCGAAGTCGCCAACTGGCTGGCGGCACGACCGGAGGTGGCGACGGTCAATCACCCGGCCCTGCCCAGCTGCAAGGGCCACGAGTTCTACCGCCGCGACTTCAGCGGCTGCAACGGGCTGTTCTCCTTTGTGCTGAAAGAGCGGCTGGATGATGCACAGCTGGCCGCTTACCTGGACAACTTCAGCCACTTCAGCATGGCCTACTCCTGGGGCGGCTTCGAGTCGCTGATCCTGGCCAATCAGCCGGAAGAGCTGGAAGCCATCCGTCCGGCGGGCGGGGTCGATTTCTCCGGCACGCTGGTGCGCATACACATCGGCCTGGAGAACGTCGAAGACCTGATCGCCGATCTGGCGGCCGGTTTCGATCGCCTCAACGGCGTGCGCTAAGGCGGATTCCGGTAATTTTCTTCGTCTCGTTTAATGTCGGCTTAAGCTATTAGCGGTACACTAACCGGATAACTGTCAGATACGGTAACCGCCGCATCCTGGAGAACGTGACCCCGGGCGCAACCGGCATGCAACAGGACATAAAATGGATGTATTACGAGAGATTATTCATGCGCTTTGGCAGCAGGACTTTATCGCCCTCGCCGATCCTAGCGTGATTTGGGTGGTTTATGCCGTGCTTTTCACCACCCTGTTTTTGGAAAACGGACTGCTGCCCGCCTCCTTCCTCCCCGGCGACAGCCTGCTGCTGCTGTCGGGTGCGCTGATCGCCAAAGGCGTGATGGGCTTTGCCCCCACCCTGTTGATTCTGACCGCCGCCGCCGGCCTCGGCTGTTGGCTGAGCTATATCCAGGGCCGCTGGCTGGGCCACACCGGCCTGGTGAAAGGCTGGCTGCTGCAATTGCCGGCGCAATATCACCAGCGCGCTCATAACCTGTTCAATCGCCACGGGCTGACGGCGCTGCTGATCGGCCGTTTCCTCGGCTTCGTGCGCACGCTGCTGCCGACCATGGCCGGCATTTCCGGGCTCAACAGTTCGCGCTTCCAGGTGTTCAACTGGCTGAGTGCGGCGATCTGGGTCTGCGCGCTGGTCGGCCTCGGCTACGCGTTCAGCCAAATCCCTCTGGTGAAACGCTACGAAAGCCAGGTGATGACCGGCCTGATGCTGCTGCCGCTGTTGCTGCTGTTCGTCGGCCTGCTGGGCGCCATGCTGGTGATCTGGCGTAAAAAGCGCGCCTCCTCCTCCTGATCCAGGCGCACTACAGCGCCTTCTCAACCAACGCCAGACTGGCGGGCAACTTGCTCACCAGCGTATCCACCGCCAGCCGCACCTTCAGCGGCAGGTGGGGCGTGTGTGGCCATACCGCATGCGCATCAAAGGCGGCGCCGGGCCGATCGCGCAGTAAGCGCACCAGCGCCCCGCTCAACAGCTGCTCACGCACCAGCCAGCACGGCAGCCAGGCGATGCCGAAACCCGCCGTCGCTGCATCCGCAATCGCCTGCAAATCGTCCATCTGCAACCGGTTATTCGGCATCACGTCCTGCGGTTTGCCGTTCTCGTCCAGCACCCGCCAGCTGCGCCGCGCGCCGGCGCGTATATAGGTCACCGCCTCGTGCTGAGCCAGTTGCTCAATGCTGTGCGGTTCGCCGCACCGCTGCAGATAGGCCGGCGAGGCGCACAGCGTCATGCGGTGATCGCCGATACGACGCGCCACCAGCCCGCTGCTGTTGGCCAGCGTGCCGTTACGGATCGCCATATCGAAACCGTCCTCAATCAGATCCACCACCCGATCGCTGAATGACAGCTCCAGCTCCAGGCCAGGGTGCTCACGCGTCAGATCGGTCAGCAACGGCGCAATACACATGCGGCCAAACAGCACCGGCATCGACACCCGCAGCCGGCCGCTGACCTGCCGCTTGCCCGACTCCAGCAACGTTTCCGCGCTGCGGATCTCCTCCAGCGCCCGCAGGCAGCGCTCATAGAACAACGCACCGTCGTCGGTCAGGCTCTGGCTGCGGGTGGTGCGATGAAACAGCCGCACGCCCAGCCGCTGTTCCAGCCGGGCTATGGTTTTCCCTACCGCCGAACGCGACAGGTGCAACCGACTGGCCGCCAACGCAAAACTGCCCGCCTCCACGGCGGTGACGAATACCGAAATGCCGCTCAATCGATCGCTCATGATTTGTCGCCCTGAAAGAAACAATCTGCGTAAATCTTATCGCCACTGGCGAACCTCTATCAACGATATTATCGACAGGTCGTTAATCGCTGACTTTGGAGAACATCATGACCGACACGATGCAACGCTGGACGATGGATACCCTGGGGCGTGAACACCTGCAGCTGACCACCGAAGCGGTTCCGCAGCCGGGGCCACACGAAATCAGAGTGAAAGTGAAGGCGGTAGCGCTCAACTACCGCGACAAAATGATGATTGAAAGCGGCATGGGGCTGACGCTGCCGCAGTCGTTCACCCCCGCCTCTGACATGGCCGGCGAGGTCAACGCCGTCGGGCCCGGCGTCAGCCGGTTCCAACCCGGCGCCCGGGTCATCTCTACCTTCAGCCCCGGCTGGCTCGACGGCCGGCAAAAACCGTACGGCGATGCGCGCCAGGTGCCTTACCACACCCTTGGCGGCTTCTACCAGGGCGTACTGGCGGAATACGTGATTTTGCATGAAGACTGGCTGGTGGCGGCGCCGACGTCGCTGGACGACGCGCAGGCCAGCACCCTGCCGTGCGCCGGGCTGACCGCCTGGTTCGCGCTGGTAGAGCAAGGCAAACTGCATGCCGGCGAGACGGTGCTGGTGCAAGGCACCGGTGGCGTGGCGCTGTTCGCGCTGCAGATCGCCAAAGCGCACGGCGCCGAGGTGTACGTGACCTCCGGCAGCGATGAAAAGCTGGCGCGCGCCCGGGCACTGGGCGCCAGTCACGGCATCAACCGGCTGAATGGCGATTGGGTGGAGGCGGTTTATGCGCTGACGCAGGATCGCGGCATCGACCATGTGATCGACACCGTCGGCGGCCCGAATCTCGGCAACTCAGTACGCGCCGTGGCGGTGGGCGGCCGCATCTCGGTGATCGGCGTGCTGGCGGGCGCCGAGATTTCCGCGCCCGCCGGCCTGCTGCTGCTGAAATCGGCGCAGATCCAGGGCATCGGCGTCGGCCATCGCCGCGCGCTGGAAGATCTGGTGCGCGCCGTGGACGCCGTCAACCTGCAGCCGGTGATCGATCAGGTATACCGCTTCGACCAGCTGCCGCAGGCGTTGGATCATCTCGATCGCGGGCCGTTCGGCAAGATCGTTCTGACCCCGTAAACGCGGCTCAGCCCTCCAGCAGCAGCGGATTGGCATCGCGCAGCCGGGCGACTTCATCGCTCGGCGTCATGCCGAACAGCCGTTTGAATTCACGACTGAACTGCGACGCGCTCTCGTAACCGACGCGGATCGCCGCCGTGCTGGCCTTCAGACCGTCATGCACCATCAACAGGCGCGCCTTATGCAGCCGGTACGATTTCACGTACTGCAGCGGAGAGGTGTTGGTCACCGCCTTGAAGTTATGGTGAAACGCCGACACGCTCATGTTGACCTCGCTGGCCAACTGCTCGACGTTGAGATTGTCGGCATACTGATTTTCTATGCGCCGCAGCGCCTTGGCGATCTGGCTGAAGTGGGTATGTCGATTAACCAGCTCCTGCAGCGACGCACCGCAGGTGCCGCGCAGCACATAGTAGAGGATCTCGCGCACGATCTGCGGCCCCAGCACCCGGGCGTCGAGTGGCTTGGCCATCACGTCCAGCAGGCGTTCAGTGGCACACAGCAGCGCTTCCGTCAGCTCGGCCAGATTTACCCCGTTGCTCTCCGCCCGCGGCTGCATCAGGTAGTCGTCGTCGCCGATGTCGATCAGCAAATCCTGCAGCATTTGGGTATCGATATTGACCGCCAACCCCACCAGCGGCAACTCCGGGCTGGCGAAGGTTTCGCACTCGAACGGCAGCGGCACCGTCATCAGCAGGTAGTTGCGCGGATCGTATTGGAACACCTTGTTGCCGCAATAGCCGACCTTGTGCCCCTGAAAGATGATGACGATCCCCGGTTCGTACATCACCGGTTGGCGCGGGCAGTGGCGATCGACATACAGGATCTTCACCCGCGGCACCGGTGAGGACGTGTAGCCATTGCCGGTGGCGATAGCCATCGCCTGGCGCGCCATGCGGCTGCGCAGCGCATCGATTTCAGTCACGGAAACACCCTCTTACAGTCAGAACGATTCGGCATAAATCATAATTTAAAACTCTCCATTTCTACAGTCAGTTGTAGAAATAGGCAAGAACCAGACAGGAATGTGCATTGTGCGTTGCCGCCAGGTTCCTGACAATACGGGCCAGCAACCTTTGCGCCGCGTTGGCGCCCGCCTGACAGAAAGAGAGAAATCAACCATGCAAAACTTTATTCTGCATACCCCAACCAAAATCCTGTTCGGCAAGGAACAGATTGCCGACGTGGCCGGCCAGATCCCGGCGGACGCACGCATCCTGATCACCTACGGTGGCGGCAGCGTGAAGAAAAACGGCGTGCTGGATCAGGTGTACAGCGCGCTGGCCGGCCGTGACGTGCGGGAGTTCTCCGGCATCGAGCCGAACCCGACCTATGAAACGCTGATGAAAGCGGTCGAAGTGGTGAAGGCGGAAAACATCGATTTCCTGCTGGCGGTCGGCGGCGGTTCGGTGGTTGACGGTACCAAGTTCATCGCCGCCGCGGCCCGTTATACGGCCGACAGCGATGCCTGGCATATTCTGCAGACCGTCGGCAGCCACATCGCCGACGCGGTGCCGATGGGCTGCGTGCTGACGCTGCCGGCCACCGGTTCCGAATCCAACAGCGGCGCGGTGATCACCCGTAAAAGCAGCGGCGACAAGCAGCACTTCTTCTCGCCGCTGGTGCAGCCGCGCTTTGCCGTGCTGGATCCGGTCGTGACCTACTCGCTGCCGCCGCGCCAGGTAGCCAACGGCGTGGTCGACGCCTTCGTACACACCCTGGAGCAGTATCTGACCTACCCGGTCGACGCCAAGGTGCAGGATCGCTTCGCCGAAGGTCTGCTGCTGACCCTGCTGGAAGACGGCCCGCGCGCGCTGGCCGAGCCGGAAAACTATGCGGTGCGCGCCAACGTGATGTGGAGCGCTACCATGGCGCTGAACGGCCTGATCGGCGCCGGGGTGCCGCAGGACTGGGCGACCCACATGCTGGGCCATGAACTGACCGCCATGCACGATCTCGACCACGCACAAACGCTGGCCATCGTGCTACCGGCGCTGCTGCACGAGAAGAAAGCGCAGAAGCGCGAAAAACTGCTGCAGTACGCTGACCGCATCTGGGACCTGCGCGAAGGCAGCGAAGACAGCCGCATCGACGGCGCCATCGCCGCCACCCGCGCCTTCTTCGAACAGATGGGCGTACCGACCCGCATGGCGGATTATCAGCTCGACGGCAGCAGCATTCCGGCGTTGCTCGACAAGCTGCATCAGCACGGCATGACCGCCCTGGGCGAGCATCAGGACATCACCCTGGACGTCAGCCGCCGCATTTATGAAGCGGCGCGTTAATCGCAAAACGGCGATTTTTTGCTAGGCTTTAGTCTCCGTCAGCCATTTTTCGCCGCATCCGGCGCCTGGCCGATCGCCGGGCGCCGTCGGGCGCCTCAGCGCGCCGCCGATCGTTTCGCACCATTCGTCTTACCGCTCATTCGCAGGGAGAGCGGGGAGAGAATCGCCCTCCCGCCACCGCTGAAATTAGGCTGGCAAACCCGGCAACCGCCCATTTTGCCAACTAGAATTTATCTATAGCCGTTTCGGTGCCGCAGGCGCCGCAATCCGTACACAAGGAGATGCGCATGACAACGCAACAACCCATCATCAAACTCCACGATGGTAATCTGATGCCGCAGTTGGGTCTCGGCGTTTGGCAGGCGAGTATTGAAGAGACCACCCACGCGGTCAGCAAAGCACTGGAGATCGGTTACCGCTCCATCGACACCGCCGCGATCTACAAGAACGAGGAAGGCGTCGGCGCCGCGCTGCAGTCCAGCGCGCTGCCGCGCAGCGACCTGTTCATCACCACCAAACTGTGGAACGACGATCAGGGCGATCCGCTGGCGGCGCTGGAAACCAGTCTGGAAAAGCTCAAGCTGGACTATGTGGATCTGTATCTGATCCACTGGCCGCGCCCACAGCAGGATCAATACGTCTCCGCCTGGCGCGAGCTGATCAAACTGCGCGAACAAGGCCTGGTGAAAAGCATCGGCGTATGCAACTTCCATACGCCGCACCTGCAGCGTCTGTTGGATGAAACCAACGTGGCGCCGGTCGTCAACCAGATCGAGCTGCACCCGCTGCTGCAACAGCGCCAACTGCGCGCCTGGAACGCTACGCACCATATCGCCACCGAATCCTGGAGCCCGCTGGCGCAGGGCGGTGAAGGGGTATTCGACCAGCCGCTGATCAAGGCCCTGGCCGAGAAATACGAGAAAACCCCGGCGCAAATCGTGGTGCGCTGGCACCTGGACAGCGGTCTTATCGTGATCCCGAAATCCGTCACGCCGTCGCGCATTCGCGAAAACTTCGAGGTATTTGATTTCAAACTCGATAAGGACGAACTGGGCGAGATCGCCAAGCTGGACGTCGGCAACCGCCTGGGGCCGGATCCGGATACCCTGTAACCCCACGCTCAAGCCCTCTCCCGCCGGAGGGGGCTTTTCCTTCCCACACATTGCTCCTTTGCGCCGCCTGACGTTATGATGACGACGCCGGAGGCTCCGGCCACCGGTTAACGCCGTTAAAAAAACAGACAAGCACGGAGCACCATGAAATTCTCTTTCTCACACGGGTCACGGCTGGGCATGCTTTGCATCATGCTGGTGCTGGCGGGTTGCGCCGGCAAGAAACAGCGCGTCAGCTACGATCGCCACGCCTTCGATAGCGCCATCAAAGACGCCGCCAGCGAATACGGCGTGGACGCCAAGCTGATCACCGCCATGATCCAGGTGGAGTCCGGCTTCAACCCTTCCGCAGTGAGCAGATCCAATGCGATCGGCCTGATGCAGCTGAAAGCCGATACCGCCGGCTGCGATGCCTACCGCTACAAAGGCAAACGCGGCTGCCCGGACGACGATGACCTGCGGGATCCCGACACCAATATCGATCTCGGCGCCGCCTATCTGGCCACCTTGCAAAAACAACAGCTTAAAGGGATCGCCAATCCCGTCACGCTGCGCTACGCCACCATCATCGCCTACGTCAACGGCACCGGCGCGCTGCTGCGCACCTTCTCCAGTAACCGCCAGCAGGCGATCGCGATGATCAACAACCTGTCGCCAGAAGCCTTTAACTGGCACGTGCGCAAATACCATCCCGCACCGCAGGCGCCGCGCCATTTGATGAAAGTGGAAGCCGCTTACGAACGGTTGTAATTAGCTAAAGTAAAAAGGAGAACCCCCGGGTTCTCCTTTTTGTTTGCGCACGCGGCGTGGTCGTTACGGCTTGGCCTTGCGAATCGGCTTGCGCGGCGGCCGGTTGGACGGCGTGCGCTGCCGATTAATATCGGTATGTTTGGTCAGCGCCGGCCGGGTGTGGCGCTGCAGCCGTTTCGCCTCGCGCTGCTCGTCGATGCTCGGCGCCGGCACCAGACACTCGCGGCGGCTGCCGATCAGGTGCTTCAGCCCCATCTCTTCCAGCGCGGTGCGGATCAGCGCCCAGTTGGCCGGATCGTGGTAACGCAGCAGCGCCTTATGCAGGCGACGCTGGCGCTCGCCGCGCGGCACCACCACGTCTTCGCTCTTGTACCCCACCTTGCTCAGCGGGTTTTTGCCGCTGTAATACATGGTGGTGGAGTTGGCCATCGGCGAAGGATAGAAGTTCTGCACCTGATCGAGGCGGAAACGGTTCTTCTTCAGCCACAGCGCCAGGTTCACCATGTCTTCATCGCGGGTGCCCGGGTGCGACGAGATGAAGTACGGGATCAGGTACTGCTCTTTGCCCGCCTGCTTCGAATAGTGATCAAACAGCTGTTTGAAGCGATCGTAGCTGCCCATGCCCGGTTTCATCATTTTCGACAGCGGGCCTTCTTCGGTGTGCTCCGGCGCGATCTTCAGGTAGCCGCCGACGTGGTGGGTCGCCAGTTCCTTGATATAGCGCGGATCTTCCACCGCCAGATCGTAACGTACCCCAGAGGCGATCAGGATCTTCTTGATGCCCTCCAGCGAACGCGCGCGGCGGTAAAGCTTGATGGTCGGCTCGTGGTTAGTGTCCATATAAGTGCAGATCTCCGGATACACGCACGAGGCGCGGCGGCAGGTCTGCTCGGCGCGCGGGTTAGTGCAGCGCAGCATGTACATGTTGGCGGTCGGGCCGCCCAGATCGGAGATCACGCCGGTAAAGCCCGGCACCTTGTCGCGGATCTCTTCGATTTCGCGAACGATCGAATCTTCCGAACGGCTCTGGATGATGCGCCCTTCATGCTCGGTGATCGAACAGAACGAACAGCCGCCGTAGCAACCGCGCATGATGTTCACCGAGAAACGGATCATGTCATAGGCCGGAATGCGATCCTGGCCATAGGACGGGTGCGGCACACGCTGATAAGGCAGGGCAAAGACGCTGTCCATCTCCGGCGTGGTCAGCGGGATCGCCGGCGGGTTGATCCACACGTAGCGGTCACCGTGTTTCTGCATCAGCGCGCGGGCGCAGCCTGGGTTGGTTTCATGGTGCAAAATGCGCGAGGTGTGCGCATACAGCACCTTGTCGCCCTTCACTTTCTCAAAGGACGGCAGCAGCACGTAGGTCTTCTCCCACGGCTTCGGCTTGGCGGCGCGCACCGTGACAGGCTTGGCTTCCGGCTCTTTCGGTTTGGCGCCGTCGGCGCACGGCAGATCCTCGCCGTACGGGTTCGGGATAGGTTCGATGCGGCCCGGCTTGTCGAGGCGGGTGGAATCCACGCCGCTCCAGCCCGGCAGCGCTTCTTTGCGCATCACCGCGGTATTGCGAATATCGTGGATATCGCCGATCTTCTCGCCGGCGGCCAGACGGTGCGCCACTTCTACCAGCGGACGTTCGCCGTTTCCGTAGATCAGCATGTCGGCTTTGGAATCCACCAGCACCGAACGGCGCACGGTATCCGACCAATAATCGTAGTGGGCGATGCGGCGCAGACTGGCTTCGATGCCGCCCAACACGATCGGCACGTCTTTATAGGCTTCTTTGCAGCGCTGGCTGTAGACCAGGGTGGCGCGATCGGGGCGTTTGCCGCCGACGTTGCCGGCGGTGTAAGCGTCGTCGTGGCGCAGTTTGCGATCGGCGGTATAGCGGTTGATCATCGAGTCCATGTTGCCGGCGGTGATGCCGAAGAACAGGTTCGGTTTCCCCAACCGCATGAAGTCTTCTTTGTTGCTCCAGTCCGGCTGCGCGATGATGCCGACGCGGAAGCCCTGCGCTTCCAGCATACGGCCGATGATCGCCATGCCGAAGCTCGGGTGGTCGACATAGGCGTCGCCGCTGATGATGATCACGTCGCAGCTGTCCCAGCCCAGTTGATCCATCTCGGCTCGCGACATCGGTAAAAACGGCGCGGTGCCATAACATTCCGCCCAATAAGGCTTATAGGAAAACAGTTCACGATCGGGTTGGATCAGGCTGGTGGTGCTCATTCTGCCGCTCTTTTTACAGGTTAATTAATCGCCGGGCGGCGATTATACGCACTAGTGACAAAAAGAGCATGGTTATTTCGCTAACCATTCACCTCGAATTCATAAACATCGCTGCGGCACAAGATATCACTGTACTCCAATGCCTCGCCCCGGGCGTTGCGGCTGGTCTGGATGATGTGCAACAACGGCGCGCCGCACGGTACGTTGAGCAGTTCGGCAACCTCGTCGCTGCAGGATACCGCCTTCAACAGAAAGTGTTTATCTTCAGGCACGATGCCGCGCGATTGCCATAGCGCATACAGCGAATGTTCCAGCTGCCCCGGTTCTGGCAGGAAGCGCGGCGGTATATAGGTAGTTTCCAGCGAGACCGGGCTGCCGTTCAGCAAGCGCAACCGCCGCAGTTTAATCACCTCGTCTCCCTCCGCCAGCCCCAGCGCCGCCGCGGCCTTGGCCGGCGCGCCGACCCGGGTGCGCAGCAGCCATCGATTGCTGACGCGGCTGCCGTGGCGCAGCGCCTGAGCGGTGAAACCGCTGTCCTTATCGAGGGAATAACCAATGTGCATCGCCACGCGGGTACCAACGCCCTGCTGCCGCGAAATCAGCCCCTTCTCCTCCAGCAGCTTCATCGCCTTGCTGACGGTGACGCGCGACAGCGCCAGGCCTTCCGCCATCTGCCGTTCCGGCGGCAAAAACGCCTCCGCCGCCAACACCTGCTGCCTGATTGCAGTTTCTATCGCCGTCGCCAGCTGAATATAACGCGGCGCTACCGCCCCCTGCGCCAGATGGCCACGCAGCCAGGCCATAAAATCCGTCATTCGCCCGCCCTCCTGCTTATGCCATTTGTCTGAATTTCATTTTTATCCTATCGCCTGTCCAGCGATAAGCCCCTCACCTTAACTAAAATATCGCTAATGTTTTCAGAGTGGCATCACAATTTTTGCCTAATGGACTTTCATTGGATCTAGATCGCGCGTAATCTGTGCTTATTGATGTTGATACATCAATAGCACCAACACCAGGGACCCACTTTAAAAACAATAAAAAACCCGCTGCCAGCCCTAAAGGATACCCTTGATGGCCGGCAGCGGGCATATACTGCCAGCACAAACGGCCGATAATAAGCAACGGAGCTAATGGATAGCTTGCTCACGGCTCATAGCCGCGTCACAGGATCCTATCGCGTGAGCGAACCGGACTGATGTCGGCAAATAGAAACGTACCCGCTTCGCCAACCCCCGCTGCAGACCCACTCTTTGGCTACACTCATTGGCGCCGTGCGGCCGACGTGCCTCACCCGATAAGGCGGATACCGCCCTCATTTTGACAGACCTGGCGGTCTCAGCCGCTACACACTGCGCGGAATCGGCGTCGTCCCCCAACAACGGGATAGCCGGCCTCAACCGCGCCAACGGAATCGATTTTCAGTCAACTGCGGCGGCCCTCGCGGCCCTGCGCAACAGGGATCATTTGCTATGACCGATATCAATCGCAATGAAGCATGGAAGGTAGAAAGCACCGGTATCGACCGGGTGCCGGACGCGGAGCAGACCGGCAAGCCCATCGAGCTGTTTTGGATCTGGTCGGCGGCCAATATCGGCATCCTCGGCGTGGTGTACGGCGCCATCATCGTCGGCTTCGGCTTATCCTTTCTGCAATCGGTACTCGCCGCGCTGGTCGGCGTCGCCAGCTTCGTGCTGGTCGGCCTCACCAGCTTCGCCGGCAAGCGCGGGCGCACCTCTACGCTGACGCTGTCGCGAGTGATTTTCGGGCTGAAGGGCAACGTGGCGCCCACCCTGTTCAGTTGGATCAATCTGATGGGCTGGGAAGCGGTCAACGTGATCACCGGCACCCTGACGCTGGCGGCGCTGTTCGAGGCCTTCGGACTGGGGAGCAGTCACCTGCTGACCGCGCTCAGCCTGCTGCTGTTCGGCGGGCTCACTGTCGTCGTCAGCCTGCTGGGGCAAAATACCGTGGTCTGGATGCAAAGCTGGTTCAGCCGCATCTTCGGCACCATGACGCTGATCGTGGTGCTCTATATCCTGTTCAACACCGAGTGGAGCCAGGTGTTGGCGCTGCCTTCCGGCAGTTGGTTGACCGGCTTCCTGCCGGCGGTATCGGTGATCGCCGCCGGCACCGGCATCAGTTGGGCGATCGCCGGCGCCGATTACAGCCGCTATCAAAGCCCGAGCTCGTCGAGCAAAGGCATTTTCGCCGCGGTGATGGGCGGTGCCTGTTTGCCGCTAATGCTGCTGATGCTGGCCGGTATTCTGCTTTCCGTGCAGCTGCCCGATCTGGCCAGCGCCGCCAACCCCATCGCGCTGATTGGCTCGGTGCTGCCCGCCTGGATGGCGATCCCTTATCTGCTAGCCGCCACCGCCGGCATCGTCACCATCGCGGTGCTCAGCCTGTATTCCGCCAGCCTTAATCTGCTGACCATCGGCGTGCAGGTCAAACAGTGGTTGGCGGTATCGATCGACGCGGTCGTGGTGCTGGGCATCGCCCTGTATGTGCTGTTCATCTCCGGCGACTTTATGGGGCCGTTCATCTCCTTCCTGGTGTTCTGCGGGGTGTTCCTGGCGGCCTGGGAGGCGATTTTCCTGCTCGATTACCTGTGCCTGCGCCGTCGCCACGGGTATGATGGCAACGCTTTGTACGGCCTGCATGGCCAGAACCGCGGCGTGCGCAAAGCCCCGCTGTTTTGCTGGTTCCTCGGCGCCCTGTGCGGCCTGCTGGTCACTAAAACTGGTTTTATCGACGGCCCGCTGGCCAAAGGCTTGTTTGCCGATTCCAGCCTGGGGCTGTTTGTGTCGTTTGCGGTGAGTCTGATCGCTTACGGTCTGTACCTGACCCAACGCAGAGAACATCAATGAGTGAGTGGGAAGCTGTAACACCTGTCCTGGTGATTGGGGGCGCGGTCGGCGATCTGGTGATGACGCTGCCCCGCCTGCCGACCAGCGGCGAAGATATCGAAGCCCAGCCGCAGGCGCGGCAAATCGGCGGTTGCGCGTTCAACGTGGCGCGCGCGCTGACGCGCCTTGAAGTGCCGGTGATTAACGGCATGCCGGTTGGCAACGGCGAATGGGGCGCGGCTGTCGAAGCCGCCATGGGCGAACTGGGGCTGGAGGTGCTGTTGCGCCACGGCCAGATGGACAACGGCTGGTGCCTGGCGCTGGTGGAGCCGAACGGCGAACGCACCTTCATCACGGTTTCCGGTTGCGAAAGCCAATGGAATAAAGCGCAGCTGGCCACGCTGCCGCTGACGGAACACACCCTGATCTACGCCAGCGGCTACGAGCTGGCGGGCGAAAACGGCGAAGCGCTGCGCGAGTGGCTGACGCGCATGCCGTTCGACCAACCGCGTCTGATCGATCCCGGCCCGCGCATCGCCCAGCTCAGCGAAGATTTCTTCGCCATGCTCAGCGACAGCCACACCCTGCTGACGCTCAACCGCGACGAAGTGGCCGCGCTGTGCGGCGCAGGCGACGCCGTGGAGGCCGCGCAACGCTATGCCGCCGCCCGTAACCTGACGCTGATCTGCCGCCTGGATCGCGACGGCGCGTGGATCTGCGACGGCCGCACACCGCCGCTGCACGTTCTCGCCTATCCGGTGGACGTGGTCGATACCATCGGTGCGGGCGATGCCCACTGCGCCGGTTTGCTGGCGGGGCTGTCCGCCGGCTGGCCGCTGCCGCGGGCGGTCGATCTGGCCAACCGGGTCGCCGCCTGCGTGGTGGCCAGCCTCGGCGCCGCCAATCCGCCGGACCGGCATCACCTGCAACAACGCTTCCCGCAGGCCTGACGTTTCAAGGCGCCGTCACTCGGCGCCTTCTGCCTTAGTGCGCCGCCGCCGCGCTCTCCTGCGGCGAGTGGCGATAGTTGAAGCTCAACGCGAACACAATCCCCAGTACCAGTGTATACAGCGCAAACACCAGCCAGATGCTCTGCCAGTCTTTCACGCCGTCTTGGCTGAAGAAGTCCACCACTTCGCCGCTGGCGAGCGCCCCTACATAGGCGCCCAGGCCGTTGACCATGGTCATGAACAGCCCCTGCGCACTGGCGCGGATGCGGTGGTCGGCCTCTTTCTCAACGAAGATGGCGCCGGAGATATTAAAGAAGTCGAAGGCGCAGCCGTAGACGATCATCGACAACAGCAGCAGCACGAAACCAAAGCCGACCGGCGTGCCGTAAGCCAGAAACAGGAAACGCAGTGTCCAGGCCGCCATGCTGATCAGCATCACCTGCTTGATGCCGTAACGGCGCAGGAAGAAGGGAATGGTGAGGATAAAGAACACTTCGGAGATCTGCGACAGCGACAGCAGCACCGCCGGATACCGGACGCTGAGGCTGTCCTGATACAGCGGGTTGAGCGACAGATCGTGCAGGAACGGGTTGCCGAAGGTATTGGTTATCTGCAGCGCCGCGCCAAGCAACATGGCGAACAGGAAAAACAGCGCCATGCGCCGCTGGCGAAACAGCACCAGCGCATCCAGCCCCAGCACGCTCACCCAGCTCTTCGACTCGGCCGCGCGGTTGGTCGGGCAGCGCGGCAGCGTCAGCGAATAGGCGGACAGCAGCAGCGACGCCGCAGAAGCCAGGTACAGCTGCAGATTGCTGAGCTCAATTTGGCTAAAGCCGACCAGCCACATCGCCAGAATGAACCCCACCGTGCCGTACACCCGCACCGGCGGAAAGTCCCTCACCGTGTCAAAGCCGTGCTTTTCGAGGCAAAAATAGGAAATGGCGTTGGAGAGCGCGATGGTCGGCATATAAACCATGGCGTTGAACAGCATCACCCAGAACATCAGCATCGGTTGCTCGACCTGCGCCGCGCAGTACAGCGCCAGCGCCCCGAACAGGTGGCAAAGCGCATACAGGTAGTTGGCCTTCATCCATCGATCGGCGATGATGCCCGCCAGCCCCGGCATGATCAGCGCGGCGATACCCTTGGCGCTGTAAACCATTCCCACCTGCATACCGCTGAAATGCAGCGTGTTGATCATGTAGGAGCCCAGCGTCACCAGCCAGGCGCCCCAAATAAAGAACTGCAGGAAAATCATGACTTTTAATCGTGTTTTTATCGCCATCGCCATCACCTTGTTATTATGTTTTCAACGATGATTGGTGCAGCAGGCCCCCTGCAGCCCGCCGCCGGTTTGCTTGCGGTCTTACAGCGTTTTGAACAGCTCGCGGATAAGGCGCATGAAATCGTCCGCCGCCAGCGCCGCGCAGCTGAGCGTTTGTTCATGGGAGAGCGGCGTGTCCGACAACCCTTCGGCGTAGTTGGTCATCGCGGACACCACCAACACCTTGAGACCGCAGTGGCGCGCCGCCAGGACTTCCGGCACGATCGACATGCCCACCACGTCGCAGCCCAGGGTCTGCATCATGCGGATCTCCGCCGGCGTTTCGAAATTCGGCCCGGTGTAGGCGGCGAATACCCCTTCCGCCAGCGGGATGCCCGCGCTTTCGGCCACCGCCGCCAATTGGGCGCGCAGATCGCGATCGTAGGCGTTCGCCAGGCTGAAGAAACGCGGTCCGAAGCGCTCGTCGTTGGCGCCGACCAGCGGCGACTCCGGCATGAAGTTGATGTGATCGGTAATGGCCACCAGGCTGCCCGGCGCCACCGAGCGGCGCAGAGAACCGGCGGCGTTGGTCGCCAGCAGGAATTCGCAGCCCAGCAGTTTGAAGGTGCGCACCGCGGTGGTCATCACCTGCATGCCGCGCCCTTCATAGAAATGACCGCGCCCTTTCATGCACAATACCGGCACTCCCTCCAGCTTGCCGGCGACCAGTTGCCCGGCGTGGCCGGCGACGCCGCTCACCGGGAAACCCGGCAGCTCCGCGTAGTCGAGGGTGACGGTTTCGGTCATCACCTCCGCCAAAGCGCCGAGCCCGGAGCCGAGAATCAAGGCCGCTTTCGGCTGGAAGCCCGGCAAACGGGTGCGGACGACATCGGCGCAGGTAAAAGCATCTTCTTGATTAAACATCGTATTCTCTCTTTCAGCGGGGGATAATAATCCCCATAGTAGAGAGCGAGGCGCGGCCGAGACCAATACATTCTTGGCGGCCGATTTATTCCATTTACCTATAAGTTGAGCTGCGTCACAGGAGGCGTTACCCCGGATGAACCCGCCCCAAGCCCTGCCCGATCCCGGCCGGATTAACTTCCGCCTGCTGCACTATTTCCGCGTGGTGGCGGAAGAGATGAACTTCACCCAAGCGGCGCGACGGCTGAATATGTCACAGCCGCCGCTCAGCAAGCACATCAAGGATCTGGAAAGCCAACTCGGGGTGGTGCTGTTCAAACGCACCACCCGCTCCATGACGCTGACGCCGGCCGGCCGCACGCTGCTGCGCAACGTCGAGCGACTGCTGGATCAGGCCGACAGCGCGCTGCATCAGGTGCAACAGATGGGGCGTGGCGAAGGCGGCCATATGGTGGTCGGTATGGTCGGCACCTCGGCCTGGGGCGGGCTGATCGCGGCGCTGCGGCGATTCAGCGAGCGGAGCGCCGGCGTCACCTGGTCGTTGAACGAGCTGACGCCCAGCCAGCAAATCATCGCGCTGCAAAAGCGGCATATCGACATCGGGGTCTGGCGAGAGGCACAGCAACAGACGCTGCCGGGGTTGACCTGCCAACGGTTGGCAAGCGAAAGCATCGCCGTGGTGCTGCCGCTTGATCATCCGCTGGCGCAGCAGGAAAACATTCCGCTGGCGGCGCTGCAGAACGATAGCTTCATCGTGCTGCCGCCGCATGAGGCCAGCCTGGGGCTGTATCTGCACAATCTGTGCCTGCAGCAGGGATTTTTGCCGGACGTCGCTTATCAGGTTAACGAGCCGCAAACCCTGCTGGCGCTGGTGGCGGAAGGCTGCGGCATTACGCTGCTGCCGGACAGCTACGGCCGCATTCCGTGGCCCGGCGTACGCTTTTGCTCGCTGCAACAGGCGCCGCCGGCGGATCTGTACGCGGTTTACCGCGCAGACAGCGTCACGCCGGTGGTGCAGGCCTTCCTGGAGATGCTGCGGGCGCCCTAAGCGGCCCGCAGAGCGGGTTACATTGTCGGCTGCACCATCAGCTGGCCGGCGGTGCCGCGATCGGCCATCTCCAGCGTCTGGCTGTAATACAGGAACGGGAAGTGTTCGGAGGTAGGTTGGTTGAAATACACCAACAGCTCGACGTCGCCATCGACCCAGACGGTGTCCTTCCAGCCGCGATCTTCCGCCATCGGCTGCGCGCCGTTGACGCGTTTGATCAGGAACTGCACGCCCTGAATATGGAACGACTGCGGCGTATCCGCATGAATGTTCCAACGTTCCCAGGTGCCTTGCTGTGCCTGTACGTCGATGCGGTTCATGTCCCAAATCGCGCCGTTGATGCCGGCGCCGCCGTCGCCCAGGCGGAAATCGCGGGTGCGGCTGGCGCTGCCGTCCAACAGCTGATCCGCCAGCAGGCGCATCGGCAGGTTGTCGGTCACCAGCGGCAGCAGGCCGGTCGGGCGCAGCGTCAGCACCTGGGTGGACACCAGAATGCTCGACGGCTCGAACAGGCCGCGCAGGCGATCCATGATGCCCGCCGCTTCACCGGCGGTGATGGTCACCTCCTCGCCCTTCGACATGTCGATCAGCACTTCCCGGCGTTCGCCCGGCGCCAGCGAAAGCTGTTGCACCGCGACCGGCGCAGGCAAGAAGCCCTGATCGCTGGCGATCACGTTGAACGGCCGCCCGTCGCTGAGCTGCAGGGTATAACGCCGCGCGTTGGAGGCATTTAGAAGGCGCAAACGCACCCAGCCGCGCGATACGTCGACATACGGGTTTTGCACGCCGTTAACCAACAGCGTATCGCCGACGAAGCCGCCCTGCGACGGCGCGTCGTATTGTGGCGTGCCGAAGTTATCGAAGCGTTTGTCTTGAATGATCAACGGGAAATCGTCGACGCCATAGTGGTTGGGCAGCGGCAGCGCTTTGCTGACGGCATCCTCCACCAGCCACAGCCCGGCCAACCCGTTGTAAACGTGCGGCGCCATACGGTTTGGGGTGTTGGCGTGGTACCAGCAGGTAGCCGCCGCCTGACGGATGGGCAGCACCGGCGACCAGTCAACGTTGGGCGACATCATGCGCGGCGCGCCGCCCATCAGGGTGCCCGGCACCTGCAGACCGCTGATGGTCATCGCCACCGGCTCCTGCAGACGGTTGCTGTAAATCAGTTTGACGTCGTCACCGCTGTAAACCCGCACCGTCGGCCCCAGGTACATGCCGTTGATGCCCCACACCGCCGCTTTGCGGTTATCCATAAACGCCCAGTGGGCGCGCTGCAAGGTCAGGAACAGCGGCTGACCGCGGCGAGACTCCAGCAGCGGAGGAATGGGTAACGGGATCTGCGTTCCGCTCGCTTCAGCCCTCAGCGGCACGGCGCCCGCGCACAGCGCCAGGCCCGATGCCTGTAAAAACTGACGTCGACTGAGTGACATATCTTCTCCATGAAAAGCAATAACTAAACCGTGTGCAAAACCCAAACGCCCGCCAATCAAGATTAGCAGGCGTTCAGGCGTTAACGGCGCTGAACGCCAATTAAAACCTTATTCTTTGAAGCCGGTAGACTCTTATTTTTTGGCGGCGTTGCGCTGGGCGACTTCAGCGTCCAATTCGGCGATTTTCGCCTCCATCAGCTCGCGGCAATGGGCCGCCAGCTCGCGCACGTTTTCTTTGCCGTATTTGCTGGTATCCACCGGCGCCAACATCTCGACGATCACATGCCCGTTATTCCAGCGATTAAGATTTATATTACCGCTGGTGGTGGATACACAGATCGGTACAATCGGCACGCCGGCGGCGATGGCCGCGTGGAACGCGCCGGTTTTAAACGGCATCAGCCCACGGCCACGGCTGCGGGTTCCTTCCGGGAACATCCAGATAGAAATGTCTTTCTTCTTGAACTGCTCCGCCACCTGGGCGATGGTGCCGTGCGCCTTGGCGCGATTATCACGATCTATCAGCAGATTACCGGTCAGCCAATACAGCGGGCCGAAAAACGGGATCCATACCAGACTTTTTTTACCGACGGTCACGGTGCGCGGCTGCACAATATTAGAAGCCGTCACCATGTCGTAGTTATTTTGGTGGTTGGCGATATAGATGCACTTGCCGTTGTTGGCCGCATCGGCCGGCACGCGGGTTTCAACCTTGATGCCGAACAGCGTCGACAGGCGGCCGAAAAGATGGCCGAAGGTCGCCACATGGCGGGGGTTGCGCGGGCTGAACAAGCAATAAATAGAACCGAAAATACACACCAGAATACAGAAGAGAGTGGCGAGAACGGCACGCAAAATCAATAACATAACAACCTCATTAGCACACTGCCAACGCAGTTTACTTCGCTGCGCAGATTCCTTTACTCATTATTTGCCGGCCGGGCGATAAGCACGCCCATGTCGCCCGCATTTCTCGCTATTTTCCTGCCAGGCGGCAGTACGCACAATAATTTTATGCGCAGAAATGTTAACTATTTGGAAAATAAACGCCAGCAAAAATAAATAAGGCGGCCACAGCATGCTGCGACCGCCCGTTAACGCTAGCGCCAACGCTTACTCTTCGCTGTCGCCACCCGACGCCCGCACCGGCGCATCCACTTCGACGCGATCGATGCGCTGCAGGCCACGCGGCAGCTGGGTACCCTTGCGGCCGCGCTCCGCGCGGAACTTCTGCAGATCTTCCGGGCGCAGCGTCAGCTTGCGTTTGCCAACGTGCAACGTGACGGACGCCTGCGGCGGCAGCACGAACAGCCAGGCCAGCTTGTCTTCACCGGCTGCGGCCTGCGCCGCCGGAATGGAGACGATCTTATTGCCCTTGCCCTTCGACAGCTGCGGCAGATCGGCGACCGGGAACATCAGCATGCGCCCGGCGGCGGTGATCGACAGCAGCATATCGTCTGCGCCGTGAATTTCCATCGGCGGCAGCGCTCTGGCGTTGTCCGGCAGCGTGATCATCACCTTGCCGGCGCGGTTGCGCGCCACCAGATCGTTGAAGGTACAGACGAAGCCGTAACCGGCGTCGGACGCCATCAGCAGCTTCTGATCGTCGGCCGCCATCAGCACCTGCTCAATGGTGGCGCCCGGCGGCGGTGTCAGCTTGCCGGTCAACGGCTCGCCCTGCCCGCGTGCCGACGGCAGCGTCATCGGATCGAGCGCATAGCTGCGCCCGGTAGAATCGATGAACACCACCGGCTGGTTGCTCTTGCCGCGTGCCGCACCACGGAAACTGTCGCCGGCCTTGTAGCTCAACCCGGCAGGATCGATATCGTGGCCCTTGGCGCTGCGCACCCAGCCCATTTCCGACAGCACAATGGTCACCGGCTCGGACGGCACGAAGTCATGCTCGCTCATCGCCTTGGCTTCCGCACGCTCGGTCAGCGGTGAACGGCGATCGTCGCCATAGGTTTGCGCATCGGCCTGGATCTCTTTCTTGATCAGCGTATTCAGCTTGCGCTCGGACGCCAGCAGCGCCTGCAGCTGATCGCGCTCTTTCGCCAACTCATCCTGCTCACCGCGGATCTTGACCTCTTCCAGTTTGGCCAGGTGACGCAGTTTCAGCTCGAGGATCGCTTCCGCCTGGGTATCGGAGATGCCGAAACGCTGCATCAGCACCGGCTTCGGCTCATCCTCGCTGCGGATGATGTGGATCACCTCGTCGATGTTGAGGAACGCCACCAGCAAACCTTCGAGGATATGCAGACGCTTGAGCACTTTCTCGAGGCGGTAGTTCAGGCGGCGGCGCACCGTATCGCGACGGTAGGCCAGCCATTCGGTGAGGATCTCCACCAGCCCTTTCACCTGCGGGCGGTTGTCCAGACCGATCATGTTCATGTTGATGCGGTAGCTGCGTTCCAGATCGGTGGTAGCGAACAGGTGATTCATCACCTGCTCCAGATCGATGCGGTTGGAACGCGGCACGATCACCAGACGCGTCGGGTTTTCGTGGTCGGATTCATCGCGCAGATCCTCGACCATCGGCAGCTTCTTGGCGCGCATCTGGCTGGCGATCTGCTCCAGCACCTTGGCGCCGGAAACCTGATGCGGCAAGGCGGTGATCACCGCGCTGCCATCCTCTTTCTTCCACACGGCGCGCATGCGCACCGAGCCGCGGCCACTCTGGTAAATTTTGCGAATCTCATCGCGCGGAGTGATGATCTCGGCTTCGGTCGGGAAGTCCGGCCCCTGCACGAACTCGAGCAGATCATCGAGCGAGGCGCCCGGTTTGTCGAGCAGCGCCACCGCCGCGGCGGCGACTTCACGCACGTTGTGCGGCGGAATGTCGGTCGCCATGCCGACCGCGATGCCGGTGGTGCCGTTCAGCAGGATGTTTGGCAGACGCGCCGGCAGCATCTTCGGCTCTTGCAGCGTGCCGTCAAAGTTCGGGATCCAGTCGACCGTGCCCTGGCCCAGTTCGGCCAGCAAGACTTCGGCGTATTTGGACAGGCGCGATTCGGTATAACGCATCGCCGCGAACGACTTGGGATCGTCCGGCGCCCCCCAGTTCCCCTGGCCGTCCACCAGCGGATAGCGATACGAGAACGGCTGCGCCATCAGCACCATGGCTTCATAACACGCGCTGTCACCGTGCGGGTGATATTTACCCAGCACGTCGCCCACGGTACGGGCGGATTTCTTGAATTTGGCGCTGTTGTTCAGCCCCAGCTCAGACATGGCGTAGATGATACGGCGTTGTACCGGCTTCAAACCGTCGCCAATGTACGGCAACGCCCGATCCATGATGACGTACATGGAATAGTTCAGATAGGCGTTTTCAGTGAATGTGTGCAGCGGTAAACGCTCTACACCGTCATGAGTCAGATCACTCATTACTCAATTATCCTCAGACCGTGGCTTGGCAATCCCTTGGACGACAAAAGGCATCGCTTGTCGATTCTGCCCGCGATAGTAACCCATCTGCGGGGTAGCTGTCACAGTTGGCGCAAGGATCGCCGGCGACGGCCAATTCCGCGATGCGGTTTATGCAAAATTTCGCTACCTGGCGGCTTCTTTATTGACTGGCAGTCAACACTGTTGTGCGCCGGATCGCATTTTTACTTGCCTGACTAACGATTACACTCGTCACCAGCGAGATGGTTTCCGCCTTTTCGGCGGGAAGCATGCCATATCTTAACTCTGACGGGAGCCGCGAAAGATGAGCAATATCCTGATTATCAACGCTAAAAAACAATTCGGCCATTCCAACGGCGAACTCAACCAAACCCTGAGCGACGTGGCGGAAAGCTTCCTGCGCGATCTGCAGCACGATGTGCAGGTCACCGTGGTCGACGACGGCTATGACATCGAAGCCGAAGTACAGAAATACCTGTGGGCCGACGCGGTCATCTATCAGATGCCGGGCTGGTGGATGGGCGAACCCTGGATCCTGAAAAAATACATCGATGAAGTGTTCACCGCCGGCCACGGTAGCCTGTATGCCAACGACGGCCGCTCTCGTTCTGACGAAAGCAAAAAATATGGCTCCGGCGGCCTGATCCAGGGCAAAAAATACCTGCTGAGCCTGACCTGGAACGCCCCGCTGGAGGCCTTCACCGATCCCGATCAGTTCTTCCACGGCGTCGGCGTCGACGGCGTTTACCTGCACTTCCACAAGGCCAACCAGTTCCTGGGGATGGAGGCGCTACCGACCTTTATCTGCAATGACGTGATAAAACAACCGGATATCGAAGCGGACATCGCACATTATCGCGAGCATCTGGCGAAAATTTTTGCTTAACTGACGCAGAACATACTCATCAACGAGGTAAGCATGATCACCGTAATCGCAGAAATCAAAGTGAAGCCCGGCCACCGCGCCACCGTACTGCAAGCCATTGAAAAACTGGTGCCGCTGGTACTGGCGGAAGACGGCTGCGGCGAATATACGCCGATGGTCGACAGCAATACCCAGGCGCCGTGGCAGAAGCGGTCGCCGGATTCGGTGTTCATGCTGGAGAAATGGGAAAGCATGGCGCATCTGGAAAAACACCTGGCCATTGAGCACATGCTCAAACACCGCGACACCCTCAAGGACAGCGTGCTGGACACCGAGATCTACATCCTGGAAAACGCCCTGTAATCCGTGTCTTATAACGTCTGCGCGTCGATGTGCGCGCTGACGTAGTCCAGAAAACAGGTGATACGCGCCGCCAATTGCGTATTGCGGTAATACACCGCATTGATTGGCTGGCGCACGTCCAGCGTCTCCTGCTCCAGCAACGTCACCAACTTGCCGGCTTCCCGATCGCGCCGGGTCATAAAGTCTGCCAGCTGTACGATCCCCTCGCCCCGCAGCGCCAATTGCCGCAGCGTTTCACCGCTGGACGCCGAGATCGTTGGCGTGATGGTGAAATGCGGCGCCTGGCGATAGCGCAACGGCCACTGGTTCAGTGATTCCGGCTGGGTAAAACCGAGCAGACAATGCCGATGCAACGCCTCCACGCTCTGCGGCGTGCCGTGCTGCTGCAGATAAGCCGGGCTGGCGAGGATGCGCAACCGGCTGGCGCCCAGCGCGCGCGCATGAATGGTCGAATCACGCAACGCACCGATGCGAATGGCAATATCCGTGCGTTTTTCCAGTAGATCGATAACCAGGTTGTCAGTATTCAGCTCGAGCGAAATTTGCGGATAACGTTCCCTGAACCCCGCTACCAGCGGCACGATGACGTGCTCCATAAAAGGCGCAGCCGCGTTTATCCGCAGTCGCCCGGCCGGCATCTGCCGGCGCACCGCCATTTGTTCTTCGGCATTTTCCACCGAGTTGATGATCGTACGCGCATGGCTCAGGAAGCTCTGCCCTTCTTCGGTCAGCTCTAACCGGCGCGTAGTGCGGCGCATCAGGGTGGTATCGAGCTTATTCTCCAGGCGGCTGAGCGCACGGCTGATGCCGGAGGTCGTCTGGCCGAGCCGATCGGCGGCGGAGGTGATAGAGCCGCTGTCGACCACCGAGGTGAACGCCAGCAATTCTTCGAGCGTGATCTTCATGCATTCCGGCCCTGGTTATCGGGCGCCGCATGAACGCCCTGCGGGAAAGCAGGCCCGGCGTTCACCGGGCCAGGGTCAGGCTCAGACCGCCAATTCGGCCATGTCGCCCTTGTCTTGCAGCCAGTTCCGGCGATCTTCCGAACGCTTCTTGGCCAACAGCATGTCCATCACCGCCAGCGTCTGATCGACGTCATCCTCTGCCACCGTCAGTTGCACCAGACGGCGGGTATTCGGATCGAGGGTGGTTTCGCGCAGCTGCAGCGGGTTCATCTCACCCAGCCCTTTAAAGCGTTGGACGTTCGGCTTGCCCTTCTTGCGCTTCAGCTGTTCCAGCACGCCGGCTTTCTCTTCTTCATCCAGCGCGTAGAACACCTCTTTACCGAGATCGATACGGTACAGCGGCGGCATGGCGACATAAACGTGGCCGCCTTTCACCAGCGAACGGAAGTGGCGCACGAACAGCGCGCACAGCAGCGTGGCGATATGCAGGCCGTCGGAGTCCGCATCCGCCAGGATGCAGATTTTGCCGTAGCGCAGCTGGCTGAGATCTTCGCTGTCCGGATCGATGCCGATCGCCACGGAAATGTCGTGCACTTCCTGCGAGGCCAGCACTTCATCCGAGGAGACTTCCCAGGTATTCAGGATCTTGCCCTTCAGCGGCATGATCGCCTGATATTCGCGATCGCGCGCCTGCTTGGCCGATCCGCCCGCCGAGTCCCCTTCCACCAGGAACAGTTCGGTCATGGCCAGATCCTGCGAGGTACAGTCCGCCAGCTTGCCCGGCAGCGCCGGCCCGCTGGTCAGCTTCTTGCGCACCACTTTCTTGGCGGCGCGCAGACGGCGCTGGGCGCTGGAAATCGCCAGCTCGGCCAGCTGTTCCGCCGCCTGAACGTTCTGGTTCAGCCACAGGCTGAAGGCGTCTTTCACCACGCCGGAAACGAAGGCCGCGCACTGACGCGAAGAGAGACGTTCTTTGGTCTGCCCGGCGAACTGCGGATCCTGCATCTTCACCGACAACACGTAGGCGCAGCGATCCCAGATATCCTCCGCCGACAGCTTCACGCCGCGCGGCAGGATGTTGCGGAATTCGCAGAACTCGCGCATCGCGTCCAACAGCCCCTGACGCAGGCCGTTGACGTGGGTGCCGCCCTGCATGGTCGGGATCAGGTTGACGTAGCTTTCGGTCAGCAGCTCACCGCCTTCCGGCAGCCACAGCAGCGCCCAGTCGACCGCTTCGGTGTCACCGGCGAAATTGCCGACGAACGGCGCTTCCGGCAAGGTGATCAGGCCATTAACCGCTTCCATCAGGTAGTCGGTCAGGCCGTCCTGGTAGCACCAACGCTGCTCGGTGTTGTTCACCTTGTCGATGAAATAGATCTCGACGCCGGGGCACAGCACCGCTTTGGCTTTCAGCAGGTGAGTCAGGCGCGATACCGAGAAACGCGGGCTGTCGAAGAACTGTTCGTCCGGCCAGAAGTGCACGCTGGTGCCGGTGTTGCGTTTGCCGCAGGTGCCAGTCACCGTCAGGTCTTGCACTTTGTCACCGTTTTCGAAGGCGATGCCGTAGACGTTGCCGTCGCGGCGCACGTTGACTTCCACCCGCTTCGACAGGGCGTTGACCACCGAGATCCCAACGCCGTGCAGGCCGCCGGAGAACTGGTAGTTTTTATTCGAGAATTTACCGCCGGCGTGCAGCCGGCACAGGATCAACTCAACCGCCGGCACGCCCTCTTCCGGGTGGATGTCCACCGGCATGCCGCGGCCGTCGTCGATCACTTCCAGCGACTGATCGGCGTGCAGGATCACGTCGATACGTTTGGCGTGACCAGCCAACGCTTCGTCGACGCTGTTATCGATCACCTCTTGGCCGAGGTGGTTTGGGCGCGTCGTGTCGGTATACATGCCGGGACGACGGCGCACTGGTTCTAGACCGCTGAGTACTTCAATGGCATCAGCGTTATAGCTGGATTGAGTCATCGTTGATTATTTTTTCGTGGTTAAAGGGAGGTGCCGGAACGGTCCGTCAGACCGCGTTTAGCCCTAAAAAATCCACAATCTGGGGGAAGTAGTGCTCGAAACCGACGAAGGCGTGGTTTCCACCCGACTCCACCGTTTGCCGACACGCGGTGTAATACGCCACTGCCTGGCCGTAATCGAGAATTTCATCGCCCGTTTGCTGCAGCAGCCAGATTAAATCCGGCGACTCCAAGGGATCGATCTGCATCACTTTCAGATCGTAAACGTGCCGAGACTCTAACACATATTGCTGGCCGGTGTAGGGGTTCTCGTTGGCGCCGAGATAGTCCACCAGTAGCTCAAACGGCTTGACCGCCGGGTTGACCACCACCGCCGGCAGGGAAAAACACTGCGACAGCCAGGTGGCATAATAGCCGCCCAGCGATGAGCCGACCAGCCCGAGCGTTTGCCCGGCGCGTTCCAGCACCATATTTTCCAGCATCTCGGCGGCCTCCGCCGGAAAGGCCGGCAGCTGCGGCACCAGCATCTCGATGTCGGGATGGTGCTCGGCCAGCCAGGCCTTGAAGGCCACCGCCTTGGCCGACTGCGGCGAACTATTGAAACCGTGCAGGTAGAGCAGCGTCGAAGGCATCAGTATCCATCCGAGTCCATATCGGGGCGGAAATCGTCGTTTTCCAGGCGGAACACCTGCGTCTCGACGCGGCCGTCCGGCAGCAGATCGAGGTAACGCCAGCCGGGGGAGACGTCGTCGATGGTAAAGTTAGTGCAGTGCGGCTTGAATTGCACGCAGGTGGACGGCGTCGCCAACAGGCGCCGGCCCTGCCATTCCAGATCCAGATCCTGATGAATGTGCCCGCACACTACGGTATTCACTTTCGGATAACGCAGCAGGATCGCGCCCAGCATATGCGGGTTGCGCAGGCTGTGCTGATCGAGCCAGGTGCAACCGGACGGCAGCGGATGATGGTGCAGCAGCAACAGCGTATAGCGCTCGGGGTGAGCCTGCAGGCAGCGCTCCATCCACTCGAGCTGATACTCGCTCAATTCGCCGTGCGGCACGCCGAACACCTGGCTGTCCAGCATCAGCACCTGCCAGTCGTCGCCCAGCAACACCTGTTTGGAAGGGGCAATGCCGGCGGCGGCCAACGCGTCGACCATCGCCGGTTGGAAATCGTGGTTACCCGGCAGCCACACGCAGGGGGCCGGCAATTGCGCGATGCCGGCGGCGAAGTGGCGGTACGCCTCTTGCGAATGATCCTGCGCCAAATCTCCCGTGGCGACGATCAAATCAACGTCGCGGCGCTGCGCCTGGATGGCGTCCAGCACCGCGTGATAGCTGCGATAGGTATTGATGCCGAGCAACGTCTCGTGTTCGCCGGCAAAAAGGTGGGTATCTGTTATTTGTAGAATCCTGACCGCGGCCCCACTCGCCACGGGCAGTTTAAACAGGCTTTCCAAATGGTGTCCTTTGTTATTTCAGTCTGTCTAACAAACCGGAACCGCCATCGCTCCATGCGCCAAACAGTAGCGCAGCCAATCAGCAAGAAACTGGTTAATTTGATGCTTTTCGTCGCGTTGATGCAACTTTTTATTAGGATAATCATAACGCGCTTTAAAGCGGTAGATCTGCTGACTGGAACACACTTCCGCAACCATGGCGTCATGGTACAACCGCACCGTCATCGCGGGCAGGCTCCAGTAGCTGACCGCCGGAAAGATCTGCTCGATCTCCACCAGCGACGTGTAACGCGTGGACTCAACGATGGTCAAACGATAGCCGGCGCCGTTCACCTGATAAGTCACCGTTTCGCCCGCTTCATCGTTGCGCGGCAGCAAGCGGCGCAATTGCGCGAAGTTGGTTTCGCACAATCTCATCATTTCGGGGAAATCAGGGGTATAGCGCTGTTTCATTAGTTGGCCCACTCTTTTCTCAACGATTCATGGTGCAACGCCAGCCATTGCAATGCAATCACTGATGCGGCGTTATCGATCGCGCCCTCCTCTACCCAGCGGTAAGCCTGCTCGCGGCTGACCACGTGGACGCGGATATCTTCATGCTCTTCCGCCAGACCGTGGATGCCCTCGGCGGTGCGGGCGTCCACTTCGCCGACCATGATCGACAAACGTTCGCTGGTACCGCCGGGGCTGGCCAGGTAGCTCAGCACCGGCTTACAGCGCCCGACCACCACGCCGGCCTCTTCCTGCGCTTCGCGGCGGCACACGTCTTCGACGCTTTCGCCGGTTTCGATCATACCCGCCACCATTTCCAGCAGCCAGGGCGAATTACGGGTATCGACCGCGGCGATGCGCAGTTGTTCAATCAGCACCACTTCATCGCGCACCGGATCATAGGGCAGCAGCACCGCCGCATGGCCGCGCTCGAAAATTTCACGCGTGATTTCAGGGCTCATTTCGCCATTGAACAACCGATGGCGAAACCGGTATAAATTGAGTGAAAAAAAACCACGGTACAGCGTCTCGCGTGCAATAATTTCTACATCTTTTTTATCGAAAGTAACGGGCGACGGCTGCGAACGGTTCATGCGCGAATTCTCCTGCTTGAGTATGCCGATAAAATAAACGGTTTTGATGACAGAAACAGCGGGACTCTCCGCCGCGGCTTTATGTTAGGCTGTTTCTCGCCGCCGGATGCGGCACGTTTGTGCGCTCGCAGGTAATAGCGGGAAACAATCCGGATTGTCAGCCATAATATCAGCTGCAGTCGACCGGGGCAGTACGCCAAGGTAAATGGGCGGTCTGAAAGGTAAAAGTTACGTGAGATGGCACATTCAGCCACCTGATGCGTACCGCAGACTCTGCTAGAATCGGCAACTATTTCGTCTATCGTCAGCGCTAACATAGCAATATTGCTGCACAACAAGGAATGCAAATGAAGAAACTGCTCCCCCTTCTTATCGGACTGAGCCTGGGCGGCTTCAGTGCAATGAGCCAGGCAGAGAACCTGCTGCAGGTCTACAAACAGGCCAGGGAAAGTAACCCGGATCTGCGCAAAAGTGCTGCTGACCGCGACGCCGCATTCGAAAAGATCAATGAAGCGCGCAGCCCGCTGTTGCCGCAGCTCGGTTTAACCGCAGGTTACGATTACACCAACGGTTATCGTGACAGCAATGGCGTTAACAGCAACGTGACCAGCGGTTCGCTGGCATTGACGCAAACCCTCTTCGACATGTCGAAATGGCGCCAGCTGACGCTGCAGGAAAAGACCGCCGGCATCTCCGACGTCACCTTCCAGACCGCAGAGCAGTCGCTGATTCTCAACACCGCCACCGCTTACTTCAACGTGCTGAAAGCGATCGACACGCTGTCCTATACCCAGGCGCAGAAAGACGCGGTCTACCGCACGCTGGATCAAACCACCCAACGCTTCAACGTGGGCCTGGTGGCGATCACCGATGTGCAGAACGCCCGTTCGAACTATGATACCGTGCTGGCGGCCGAAGTCTCCGCTCGCAACGATCTGGATAACGCGCTGGAAACGCTGCGCCAGGTGACCGGGGCCTTCTACCCGGAGCTGGCCTCGTTGAATACCGATCGCTTCAGTACCCAGCGCCCGGAAGCGGTGAACAACCTGCTGAAAGAAGCGGAAGCGCGCAACCTGAGCCTGCTGTCCGCCCGTCTGAGCCAGGATCTGGCGCGTGAGCAAATCCGCGCAGCCCAAACTGGCTATATGCCGACGATTGACGTCAGCGCGTCGACCGGCATCAGCAATACCAAATACAATGGCTCCAACACCGGCGGCGCGAATGCCGCACGCTACAGCGACTCCGATGCGGGCCAAAATAAGGTCGGCATCAGCTTCAACCTGCCGCTATACAGCGGCGGCGCGACCAACTCGCAGGTCAAACAAGCGCAGTACGGCTTCGTCGGCGCCAGTGAGCAGTTGGAAAGCTCCCACCGCAGCGTGGTGCAGACCGTGCGTTCGTCGTTCAACAACGTTAACGCCTCGATCAGCAGCATCAACGCCTACAAACAGGCGGTGATCTCCGCGCAGAGCTCCCTGGACGCGATGGAAGCCGGTTATCAGGTCGGTACCCGCACCATCGTCGATGTGCTGGACGCCACCACCACCCTGTATAACGCCAAACGTCAACTGTCCGACGCGCGTTATACCTATCTGATCAACCAGCTGAACATCAAGTCGGCGCTCGGCACGCTGAACCAGAACGATCTGCTGCTGCTGAATGGCGCGTTGGGCAAACCGGTGTCGACCGCGCCTGACGCCGTCGCACCGCAAAACCGCGCGCAGGACGCCTATGCGGACGGTTATCAGGACAATGCGCCGATGCAACAAACCGCGGCGCCGGCACCGGCGGCCACTCGCGTATCCGCGCCGGCCGTTACCACCAGCCAACCGGCTCGCAACAGCGGCAACCCATTCCGTAACTGATACGCGCACGTTGATAAACACGGGGTCCGGCCTGCGCCGCGCCCCGTTTTTTTTTTGCCCCGATTTCCCCGCTTCTGCCCACCGCCTCACAGCCGCCGCTACACCAGGTGGTATCATCTTCACTCTCGTTTTCGCAGCCTGGATGAGGTTCGATGGACAACGATTCACGCTGGCAGCGGCTGATTAACGACGGTGAACTGCCGCCGCCGCTGCGCCCGACACAAGCCGTTTACGCCTCCTGGCTACGCTGCCGCAGCCTGATGCAGCCAGACGTTTGGCAGGCACCGCACCGCGCTCAGGGCGCCACCTTCGAATCGATTTGCCGCCGCAAGAACGATCTGCTGACGCTTGGCCAGGCGGCGCTGGAAGACGCCTGCGAATACATGGAGCCGCGACGTTGTCTGTTGCTGATCCTCGACGAGAGCGGCTGCACGCTGTGGCATTGCGGCGACGCCCAAACCTGGGAGCATTTGCAGCAACTGGGATTCGCCCCCGGCGCTTACTGGGCCGAGGGACAGATCGGCACCAATGCACCGGCGCTGGCGGCGGCGGAAGGCCACCCGGTACGGGTGAGCGGTGAAGAGCATGTGCGCCAGGCGCTGCACGGCTGGTCGTTCTGCGCCACGCCGGTCTACGACAACAGCGGCCGCCAACGCGGCTCGATCGCCCTGGGTTGCCTGCTGCCCGATTGCGCCGCCGGCGATCTGTCGCTGACGCTGGCCATCGCCCGCGAAATCGGTAACTCGCTGAACGCCGACGGCCTGCTGGCGGAATCCAACCGCCATCTGAATCAGCTTTACGGCCTGCTGGACGGCGTGGACGACGGCGTCATGGCCTGGGATCACCGCGGCTACCTGCAATACATCAACCAGCGCGCCGCCGGCCTGCTGAAGCTGGACGAACAGCAGAGCCAGGGCAAGCCGCTGACGCAGCTGTTGACGCTGCCCGTGCTGCTCAAGCGCGCCATCGCCGATCGCCAACCGCTGCAACACGTCGAAGTCACCTTCGAAAGTCAGCGACAATTTATCGCCGCCTTGCTGACGCTCAAGCCGATTTTCGACGGCGATCGCTGCAGTTTCATCGCCCTGCTGCACCCGCTCGAACGGCTGCGCCAGTATGTCAGCAGCCAGCTGGGGCGCGTCAGCCACAGCTTCGAACAGATGCCCTCCACCTCGCTGGAAATGCGGCGACTGATCCGTTACGGGCAGCAGGCGGCCAAAGGCCAGCATCCGATCCTGTTGCGCGGGGAAGAAGGCGTTGGCAAAGAGCTGCTCAGCCAGGCTATCCACAACGCCGGCGAACGCGCCGCCGGGCCGTATATCGCCCTCAACTGCCAGCTGCTGACGCAGGCGCAGGGGCTGCGTGAACTGTTGGGCAGCGACGCCAGCGAAGAAGAGGCGGGCCAGCTCAGTAAATTCGAATTGGCCAACGGCGGCACGCTGTACCTCGAACAGATCGAATACCTGCCGGCGGAGATGCAGTCGGCGCTACTGCAGGTGTTGAAAACCGGCGTGGTGATCCGCCTCAATTCCAGCCGGGTGATCCCGGTCGATGTGCGTGTGATCGCCGGCAGCGCCGCCGATCTGCCGCTGCTGGTGCAGCAAAACCGTTTCCGCCGCCAGCTATTTTACAGCCTGCAGGCGTTCGAAATCCTGATCCCGCCTCTGCGCCAGCGGCTGAGCGATATTCCGCTGCTGGTCAAACACCATTTGCGCACGCTGGAGCTGCATTTTCAGTGTCGCTTCCGGGTCGATGACGAGGTGATGGCCCAGTTGGCGCTTTATCTGTGGCCGGGCAACGATTTGGAACTGAAAGGGGTGGTGGAGCGCGCGGCAATGATTTGCCACGGCCACCACATCCAGTTGGCGGATCTGCCGGCGCACCTGCTCGGCCAGCCGTCGCTGCTGGAAAGCGATCCGCAGCCCGGCGCACCGCTGTTGACGCTGACGGACATGGAACGCCAGGCGATCCTGCGCGCGGCGACCGTCAGCCGTGGCCAGGTGACGGAGATGGCGCAGCTGCTGGGCATCGGCCGCACCACGCTGTGGCGGAAGATCAAACAGCACGGGATCGACATCCGCCAGTTCAAGCTGCGTGCCTAGTGGCTGAGCTGCAATACCCCGCGCGCGGCGTCCAGCATCGCCTTCTGCCCGCTGCGGGTTTTGCTCAGGCAATCCTGCATGCCGACCACCATCGGAATGCCCATCGCCTTCGCCAGAATGGCGCTGTGCGACAGGGCATTGCCGCCGCTCAGGCAGATGCCGAGCACCAGCCGCCTGTCGAGCATCACCACCTCCGAGGGCATCAGCTCGTCCATCACCAAGATTGACGGTTCTGCGAGCGCCATGGCCGGCAGCGGTAGCCCCTGCAGATGGCACAGCGTGCGGCGCAGCATGTCGCGCACGTCCAATTCGCGCGCCCGCATGTAGTCGTCATCCAGCTCACGGTACTCTTCGGCGATCGCCCCCAGCACCTGCCGCCAGGCCTGCTCGGCGCAGCACAGCTGCTGCGCGATGCGGGTGTAAGCCGCCTGCTGCAGATCCGGATCGTCCAGCAGCATGCTGTGGGCGCCGAAGATCGCCGCCTGCGGCTTGCCGATCAGCGTGCCGGTACGCTCCGCCAGCCGGTTCAGATCGCTCAGCGTGTGCTGTAGTGCCTCCCGCAGGCGTTGCTGTTCGCCCAACACCTCGTCCGCACCAATCCGTCGATCGACGGTTGGCGGCCAGAAGCTGTGGGCCTGGAACACGGGTCCGCTGGTGACGCTTTCCGCCACCGGGATACCGTGCAGCGAAGGCTGCTGCCGCTCGGAGACCGTCTCGCCGAAATGTTGTTCCGCCAGCGCTTTGAACGCCGCCAGCGCCTCGTCCGCCTGCGCACCGTCGGCAATCAGGCGAACGGTGTCGCCGTGACGAACCTGCAGCAGCGCCAGCTGATTGAGGCTGCGCGGATCGACGCACTGCCCCTGCTTCTCCAGCACCAGCTCGGCCTTGAACGGCGCCAGCGTCTCGACCAGCCGCGCCGCCGGGCGCGCATGCAGCCCGTGCGGGTTCTGCACCGTCCAGGTTACGCTTTTGCCCTGCGCCAGCGGCAAGGCCACGCTTTTCGCCGTCGGTGAAGCCTCACCCAGCTGTGCCTGCTTGGCCTGCAGCGCCCCCTGCGCCTCCGCCACCACCTGTTCCAGCGAAGCACCGGAGTTGGCGGCCACCACCGCCGCCAAGGTGCCTTCAACCAGCGGCGCCGCGCACAGCCGCGCTTTGGCGGCCAGGTCCGGGTCCAGCAGATCGAGCGCGGTTTCGGCACTGAGCAGCGCGCTGCCCAGATCCATCAGCACCAGAACGCCGTCGCCGTCGGCGACCGCTTCGATCGCCTCCATCACTTTGACCGCGTCGGTACCGATCGGGTGCTGCTCGTCATCCACGCCCGCCGCCAGCGCCAGTTTGCAGCCGTCGCCGCGCATCATCTGCCGCGCCAACTGCTCAACGCCGCGCGCCAGCAACGCGCTGTGCGAAACCACCACGATATTAATCATCTCGCCTCCTGCTAACTGCCGGCGACCTCGGCCAGCGTTTTCATCATCAACATCACCGAAGTGGCGCCGGGATCCTGGTGGCCGATGCTACGCTCGCCCAGGTAACTGGCCCGCCCTTTACGCGCCTGCATGGTAATGGTGCTCTCCACCGCCCGCTCGGCGCTGTCGGCGGCGCGCTGCAGCGCCTCCGCCACGCTCAGGTTCTGCTGCGCGGCCTGGCCGAGGCTTTCCACCACCGGCCACCAGACGTCGCACATGGTCTTGTCGCCCGGCTCCGCCTTACCGCGCATCACCACGCCTTCCACCCCTTCCTGCATCACCTGATGCAGCTCCACCAGATCCAGGCTTTGCTTGGCGTTCGCCGCCTGCGCCGCGCGGATGAAGAAGGTGCCGAACAGCGGACCGCTGGCGCCGCCCACGCTCGACAGCAGCGTCATACCCGTGTTTTTCAGGATAAAGCCGATATCCTTGTCCGCCACCGACGGCAGCTTTTCTACCACCTTATTGAAACCGCGATTCATGTTCAGACCGTGGTCGGCATCGCCGATCTCGGTGTCCAGTTGGGTGAGAAAATCGCGCTCCCGGCTGAATACTTCGCCGCAACGCATCAGCCAATCGACGACCTGTTGTTTGGTCAACGCCATAATTCCTCCTCAGCAACCCCAACGCAGCGCAGGCGTTTTCACCGGCGCATCCCACAAGGACAACAGCTCGTCGTCCACGTTCAACAACGTGATGGACACACCCTGCATATCAAGCGAGGTGCAATAAGAACCCACCAGGTTGCGTTCGATAATGATGCCCGCCTCGGCGCAACGCTCCGCCAATCGATGGTAGACGCCATACAGCTCGGACAGCGGCGTGGCACCCAGGTTATTGACCAACGCGATCACCCGATCGCCGCGCGTCAGCGGCTGCTTGGTCTGCATCTCGTCGCGCCACTCGCCCTGCTGACGATCCCAGACGCGGATCGTGCGCTGATAGTGGCCGTGGTCGATCAACGTATGGAACATGTCGTCCACCGCCGCGTTGAGCGTGGTGAACGTGCGGCGCGCAATGCCCGGCTCGCCGTGAATGCCGACGCCGAACTCCATCTCGTTCTCCGCCAGGGTGAACGACGGTTTGCCGGCGGCGGGGACGGTACAGGCACCCAGCGCAATGCCAATCGAATGCCCGTGGTTGTTGATGCGATGCCCCAGCGTCACCACGCTGTCCAGATCGTCGCCGCGCGCTGCGGCGGCGCCCAGCAGTTTCTCCATCAGCACGGTGTTGGCCACCCCGCGTCGCCCAGCAGTGAACAGGCTGTCTTTGACCGCCACGTCGTCATCCACCAGCACCGTCGCCACCGCGACGCCGCTGTCGTGCAGCAGTTCGGTGGCGGTTTCGAAGTTGAGCACGTCGCCGGTGTAGTTCTTAATCAGCAGCAACACGCCGGCGCCGCCGTCGATCGCCTGACCGCACTCGTACATTTTATCCGGCGTCGGCGAGGTGAAAATCTCGCCCGGACAGGCGCCGTCGAGCATCCCTTCGCCGACGAAACCGCAGTGCATCGGCTCGTGGCCGCTACCGCCGCCGGACAGGATCGCCACCTTGCCCGCCACCGGCGCGTCGGCGCGGGTCACGAACACCGGATCCGCGTGCACCAGCAACTCGGGATGGGCCTCCGCCAGCCCCTGCAACTGCTCTTCCAACACCGACTCGACCTGATTAATCAGTTTTTTCACGATGATTTCCTCTGTAAGCCCAGGGGCGCGGCGCACCGCGCCCCAACGGTATCAATGACGCTGCAGCCAGGCGGCGCCCAGCCTGTCCGCCGTCAGGATCGCCGCCTGCACGCCCGCAGGGGTGACCTTGAACGGCATGTTGTGAATGGTTTCGCCGGCGGCGCAACTGGCCTCGGCCACCGCCATCATCTTCGCCGTCGCGTCGCCGGTGACGCCCATCTGCGCCAGCGTGATCGGCAGGCCGATGTCATGGCAAAACGCCAACACGGTTTCAATCTGCGCCATCGGGCTGTTCTGCAATACCAGCTGCGCCAAGGTGCCGAACGCCACTTTTTCGCCGTGATACAGGTGGTGGCACTCTTCCAGCACGGTGAAACCGTTGTGAATGGCGTGCGCCGCCGCCAGCCCGCTACTCTCGAAGCCGATGCCGCTCAAATACGTATTGGCCTCAATAATGCGCTCCACCGCTTCCGTTACCACGCCGGCCTCGACCGCCAGCTTGGCCTTCACCCCTTCGGCCAGCAGCGTGTCATAGCACAGCCGCGCCAGACTGAGCGCCGCCAGCGTCGATTTGCCGCCGGCCATGCTGGTGGCCTGAGCGTCGAAGCAGGCCTGCGCCTCGAAATAGGTGGAAAGCGCGTCGCCCATGCCGGCGACCAACAGGCGCACCGGCGCGTTGGCGATGATGGAACTGTCCATCACCACCATATCTGGGTTGCGCGGGTAGATCAGGTATTCGGCGAATTCGCCCTGTTCGGTGTAGAGAACCGACAGCGCGCTGGTCGGCGCATCGGTGGAAGCAATGGTGGGAATGAGCACCACCGGCAGCTGTTGGTAGTGGGCGACGGCCTTGGCGGTGTCGAGCGTCTTACCACCGCCGACGCCGATCACTCCGCGGCAACCGTGGGCCTGCAGCTCGCGGCCGAGCCGGTCTATCTCTTTGCGGCAGCACTCGCCGTTGAAGCGGGCCGCGTGATGTTTCACGCCGTGCTGCTGCAGGCTGCCCATTAGGGTGTCGCCCGCCAGCTGCATCACGAAGTCGTCGGCGATCACCAGGTAATGATCGGCGAGGGATTTGGCGTATTCGCCGACGACGGCTAGCGCATTGGCGCCCTGAATGTATTTACCTGGTGACTGGATGATTCTCAACATAACCGGATCCTTGTAGGGAGTTGGCGATGGTAACGTTCAGATATCAGGTGATGACGCGCCGACTTCGCCGTCGGCTTGTTGTTGTGCTTCGACTATGAGCGCCTGCCATCCGCCTGGCGAGCTTCGCGATTTTTGTTCCATTATGGAACATCATCATAGCGATAACGTTTCATGATGAAACGCCAACGCGCGTTTTTTCGCCGCGAAAGCGAACTGGCGCACACCCCAACGTATAACTGCGTAAAGAGTGGATTCTACGGGCGTTTCAGCTTTAATTTTGACCATGTTTCCCCTATCCTTAGCGCCACTACTGGGAAAGGGCGAAAACAGCCCGCATGATGGGATTGATAACGATGAAACGGACAAAAAACATCAACCAAGAGACGTTCCGCAAATCCTGGCGCAGCTACCGTGTCGCGCCCGTGGCCTTGGCGATCAGCGCCGTCTTTATGCTGGCCGGCTGCGAGAAGAGCGATGAAACGGTCTCCCTGTATCAGAATGCCGATGACTGTTCGCGCGCTAATCCTTCAATGAGCGAGCAGTGCACCACCTCCTACAACAACGCCCTGCAAGAAGCGGCGAAAACCGCGCCGAAATACGCCACCCGCGAAGACTGCGTCGCCGAGTTCGGCGAAGCGCAGTGCACCCAAGCGCCGGCACAGGCCGGCATGGCGGCGGAATCGCAAAGCAGCGGCAGCTTCTGGATGCCGCTGATGGCGGGCTACATGATGGGCCGCCTGATGGGCGGTTCCGGCTTCGCGCAGCAGCCACTGTTCACTTCCAAGAACGCCGCCAGCCCGGCGAACGGCAAGTTTGTCGACGCCAGCGGCAAGAGCTACGGCCCGGCCACCGCCGGCGGCCGCACCATGACGGTGCCGAAAACCGCCATGGCGCCAAAGCCTGCGGTCACCAACACCGTGACCCGCGGTGGTTTCGGCGAGACCGTGGCCAAGCAGACCAGCATGCAGCGCAGCAGCGCCACTTCCAACTCCGGCTCTCGCAGCATGGGCGGTTGATGCATGAAACGTATTGCTATTACCGAGCGCCCGGACTGGCGTGAAAAAGCGACCGAGTTCGGTTTCCGTTTCCACACCATGTACGGCGAGCCGTACTGGTGTGAAGACGCCTATTACCAGTTCACGCTGGCGCAGATTGAAGAGATCGAAAACGCCACCGCCGAGCTGCACCAGATGTGCCTGCAGGTGGTGGAAAAGGTGGTCGGCAGCGATGAGCTGATGGCCAAGTTCTGCATTCCGAAACACACCTGGGAGTTCGTGCGCAGTTCCTGGCGCACCAACCAGCCGTCGCTGTATTCGCGTCTCGATCTGGCCTACGACGGCGTCAACCCGCCGAAGCTGCTGGAGAACAACGCCGATACGCCAACCTCGCTGTATGAGGCGGCCTTCTTCCAGTGGCTGTGGCTGGAAGACCAGATCAACGCCGGCAAGCTGGATCCGGAATCGGATCAGTACAACAGCCTGCAGGAGAAGCTGATCGAGCGTTTCGCCGAGCTGAAAGCGCATCACGGCTTCGGCCTGTTGCACCTGGCCTGCTGCCAGGACAGCGAAGAAGATCGCGGCACGGTGCAATATCTGCAGGACTGCGCGCAGGAAGCCGGTCTGCCGACCGAGTTCCTGTTCATGGAAGAGATTGGCCTCGGCGAGAAAGGCCAGTTTACCGATCTGCAGGATCAGGTGATCGGCAACCTGTTCAAGCTCTACCCGTGGGAATTCATGCTGCGCGAGATGTTCTCCACCAAGCTCGAAGACGCCGGCGTGCGCTGGCTGGAGCCGGCCTGGAAGAGCATCATCTCCAACAAGGCGCTGCTGCCGCTGCTGTGGGAAATGTTCCCGAACCACCCGAATCTGTTGCCGGCTTATTTCGCGCAAGACGATCATCCGCCGATGGATCATTACGTCACCAAGCCGCTGTTCTCACGCGAAGGCGCCAATATCCAGATCGTCGAAAACGGTCAGGAAGTGGCGCGCGTCGATGGGCCGTACGGTGAAGAAGGCATGATCGTGCAGCAGTTCCATCCGCTGCCGAAGTTCGAAGACAGCTACACGCTGATCGGCAGCTGGCTGGTGAACGATCAACCCTGCGGCATCGGCCTGCGCGAAGATCGCGAACTGATCACGCAGGATCTGTCGCGCTTCTATCCGCACACCATCCTCGGCTGATCGCCCCGCTGAAGACAAAAACGCCAGTCTCTGACCGGCGTTTTTTCTTTACCCCACCTGCACCGACAGCATGCTCAGCGCCCCCATTTCGATACCGTCGATCGGCACGCTGATGGCCTCTTTTCCATCCCAGCCGCCAAGCACGTACAGCAATGGCAGATAGTGTTCCGGCGTCGGATTCGACAACGCCGCGCCCTCATGGCGCATGAAATCCACCAGCGGGTGGTTGTCGCCCCGATAGCGCAGGTTATCCCGGACAAAGTTATTGAACGATTCCGCCCACGGGTAGGCGCTGGTATCGCCCTGCCATTTCACCATGCGCAGGTTGTGTACCACGTTGCCGCTGGCGACGATCATCACCCCCTCATCGCGCAGCGCCGCCAGTTTACGGCCCAGCTCATAGTGATAGGCTGCCGGCTGCGTGCCGTCGACGCTGAGCTGCACCACCGGGATATCGGCATTGGGATACATCTTGATCAATACGCCCCAAGTACCGTGATCCAACCCCCACTCACCGAGATCGGCCGTCACCGGCACCGGCGCCAGAATGTGCTGCAGCTGCGTGGCCAGCGCGGGAGAGCCCGGCGCCGGATAACGGGTATCAAACAGCGCCTGCGGGAACCCGCCGAAGTCGTGAATGGTTTTGGGTTTTTCCATCGCGGTGACCGCAGTGCCGCGGGTGTACCAATGCGCAGAAACCGCCACGATCGCCTTCGGACGCGGCAATGACTCACCCAACGCACGCCATGCCCGGGTGTAACGGTTGTCTTCCAGCACGTTCATCGGGCTACCGTGGCCAAGAAACAGTGCAGGCATACGAGAGGTGTTCATAGGGGGATCCTTAGTTCAAATTGTGCTATGGCGTTACATTACGCGCTTTGCCGCAGCAACACAGCCGGATAACCGTGATGATGATATTCAATAAATTTGAATTAAAAAGCACAAAAATGCACCGGCCAACAGAAAGTTAAAAAATACATACTTTTCAATTAATTAATAAATTCTGTGAATACCATGGCATTACTGCCACACAGATCTAATTTGTGAACAATTTATGTATTTTTTGTTAACACAGTCGATACACTCCTCTTTCAGTCGACAGGGTGTTGGCAGCCCGTCGGCGCTACGGGAATCACGTCTCACCAAGGAGGAATTCATGTTCAGACTCACACTGGCAACCCGCCTGGCGCTTTCCATGACCTTGTTCGCCACGGGGGCAGTCGCCGCCGACGCGGTGGACAACGCGCCGCTGACGCAGCGCGAAGACCCTTACTTCCTTCAGGCGCAAGCCCAGCTGCAACAGCGGCTGAAGCAGACGCCAAACACCAACCGTGCCAAAAACGTCATTCTGGTGGTCGGCGACGGCATGGGATTTTCCACCGTGACCGCCGCCCGCATTTTTGAAGGGCAGCAGCGCGGCGTGGACGGTGAGTCCAACGTGCTGGCCTGGGAGGCCTTCCCCTATCTGGCGGCGGCCAAAACCTATTCCGCCGACGCCCAAATCACCGACTCCGCGCCCAGCGCGGTGGCAATGACCACCGGCGTCAAAACCATCAACGATCTGATGGGCCTCAACCATACGGCCACCCTCAACAATTGCGATGACCAGCAAACCAAGGCCGTCACCACGCTGTGGGAGATGGCCGCAACGCTCGGCATGGCCACCGGCGCCGTGACGACCGCGACCATCACCCACGCCACGCCGGGCGCCACCTATGCCCATATCGCCAACCGCGACTGGGAATCTGACGCCAAAATGCCGGCAGATGCTCTGGCCGCAGGCTGCCGCGACATCGCGCGCCAGCTGGTGGAAATGAAGTACGGCAACGGGCTGAACGTGGCGATGGGCGGTGGGCGCGCCAACTTCCTGCCCGACAGCGTGAGCGATCCGGAATATCCCGCCAAAACAGGCGCCAGAAAGGATGGCCGCGACCTGACGCAGGCCTGGCTGCAGCGCTACGGCGAGCGTGGGCAATACGTATGGAATCAGGCACAGTTCGATAAAATCGAGCCGGGTAAGGTCGACCACCTGTTAGCCCTGTTCGAGCCATCACACATGAACTTCGAGCACGATCGACGGCAAGACGCGGCGGGAGAACCTTCACTGGCAGAGATGACCGGCAAGGCCATCGATATTCTGGCCAGGAATCCCGAAGGCTATCTGTTGCTGGTAGAAGGCGGGCGCGTCGATCACGGCAGCCATAACGGCAACGCCTACCGCACGCTGAGCGACGCGGTCGCCCTGAACGAGGCGGTGAAAACCATCGTCGGCAAGGTCAACCTGGACGAAACGCTGGTGATCGTGACCGGCGATCACAGCCACACGCTGACCATCGCCGGCTATGCCAAGCGCGGCAATCCTATCCTCGGCATTTCCGTCGGCGTCGACGGTAAACCTCGGCTGGGCAGCGACGGCAAGCCCTACACCACCCTCGGTTTCGCCAACGGTCCCGGCGGCACAATCCCGCTGGCCGAGCGCCCGGCATTGACCATGGAGCAAACCACCGCGCCCGACTTTATTCAGCCGGCGCTGGTGCCGCTAAAAAGCGAGACGCACGGCGGGGAAGATCTCGGCATCTACGCCATCGGCCCCTGGGCGCATCTGTTCCAGGGTACGGTTGAGGAGAACTACACCTTCCACGTGATGAATTACGCCAGCCGCATCGGCGAACGCCTGTCAGAGCGGTAGCCACAAAAAAAGCCGCGTAACGCGGCTTTTTTATCGTTGAAAGCGGCCGGCTATCAGCTGGCTTTTTTCTCGTGCGCCTGGCGGTAGGCCACCAGATCTTCGATGGTCAGCACCACCATGTCGTGCTGTTTGGCGAAGGTAATCACTTCCGGCGCATGCGCCATGCTGCCGTCGTCATTGGTCAGTTCACACAGTACGCCGGCAGGTTTGAAACCGGCCATGGAGACCAGATCGATGGTCGCTTCGGTGTGGCCGCGACGGCTCAGCACGCCGCCCGGCTGCGCACGCAGCGGGAACACGTGGCCCGGACGGTTCAGGTCGCTCGGCTTGGCGCTGTCTGCCACCGCCGCGCGGATGGTGGTCAGGCGATCGGAAGCGGAAACCCCGGTGGTCACGCCCTGCGCCGCTTCGATGGTCACGGTAAAGGCGGTCTGGAACTGGCTGGAGTTGTTGGTCACCATCATCGGCAGTTCAAGCTGCTGACGGCGTTCTTCGGTGATGCACAGGCACACGATACCGCTGCCGTGGCGAATGGTCAGCGCCATCTGCTCAACGGTCATGGTTTCCGCGGCGAAGATCATATCACCTTCGTTTTCACGATTTTCATCATCGAGCACCATTACGCCGCGCCCGTTGCGCAGTGCGTCAATCGCGCGTTCAACGCGTTCTGTCGGCGTGCCGAAGTCTGAAAGTAGCGTCTGATTCATGGTAAAAAACCTCATTAAAAATTATGGATTACCAGAACCAGGGCGATCTTGAGGAGTAGCTAGCAATAGCTAAAAAAATAACGCAAGCGGGCGCATGCCCGGCAGATACCGTTACTCTCTCCCATCCGGACTATAACCGTCGGCCCCGGAATTACACCGGATCTGCTGACCTCTAACCGGCCTTTACAGGCTGGCTGAGCGCTCGCGGGCTTTCACCGTAGAAGGTGATTTACCGCCGGTGGGGACTTTCACCCCGCCCTGAGAATAAGCAAGATGACTATAACGCTAATGGATAGACAGGGCAATTGGCAAAAGCACAATTCGGCCACGCGCGGCGAATGCGCTTAATGGTGTTTATCCGGCGGGCAACTCGCATTACACTAAGCGGCAGCTATTAAACTCTGAAAGGGATACGCCATGATTGACCCGAAAAAAATCGAACAAATCGCACGCCAGGTTCATGAGTCCATGCCTAAAGGCGTTCGTGAATTCGGGGAAGACGTTGAGAAAAAAATCCGTCAGGTCCTGCAATCGCAGTTGACCCGCCTGGATTTGGTTAACCGCGAAGAGTTCGACGTGCAGACTCAGGTGCTGTTGCGCACCCGCGAGAAGCTGGCGCTGTTGGAACAGCGCATGGCCGAGCTGGAAAGCAAACTGAGCACGGCGCCGGCAGCCAAGCAGGAAGACGAATAATTCCCGCGAAGGGCGCGCACCTGTATGAACCGCGCGCCCTTGTTCTTTAGATTACCCGGCGTTAGCCGCGCCCGTCTTTAATCGCTTTGATGATGTTGGTGGTCGACAGGCCGTCTTCAAAGTTCAACACTTTGACATCGCCGCCGTTGGCCCACACTTCCGCACTGCCGGCAATCTCTTCCGGTTTGTAATCGCCGCCTTTCACCAGCAGATCCGGCAGAATGTCGGCGATCAAGCGCTGCGGCGTGTCCTCTTCGAACGGCACCACCCAATCCACCGCTTCCAGCGCGCCCAGTACAATCATGCGGTTCTCCAGCGCGTTGACCGGGCGTGTTTCCCCTTTCAGGCGCTTGGTCGACGCATCGCTGTTCACCGCCACGATCAGGCGATCGCCCAGCTTGCGGGCGTTGGCCAGATAAGAGACGTGGCCGGCATGCAAAATGTCGAAGATGCCGTTGGTCATCACCACTTTTTCGCCGCGCTGACGCGCCTGCGCGACGGCATGCTTCAACTGCGCTTCGGTCATCACGCCAAAACCGGTCTCGGCGCGGCCGCGCACCGCGTTTTCCAGCTCGATCGGCGACACGGTGGAGGTACCGAGCTTGCCCACCACCACGCCGGCGGCAGCGTTGGCCAGGAAACAGGACTCTTCCAGCGAGTTACCGGCGGCCAGCGAGGCGGCCAGCACGCCGATCACGGTGTCGCCGGCGCCGGTCACATCAAACACTTCCTGCGCCTGGGTCGGCAAGTGCAGCGGTTCAACGCCCGGCTGCAACAGCGTCATGCCGTGTTCTGAACGGGTAACCAGCAGCGCCGACAGCTCGAAATCCGCCACCAGCTTCATGCCGCGTTCCACCAATTCCGCTTCATCCTTGCAGTGGCCCACCACCGCTTCGAACTCGGACAGGTTCGGCGTCAGCAGCGTCGCGCCGCGATAGCGCTCGAAATCGGACCCTTTCGGATCGATCAGCACCGGCACCTTGGCGGCGCGCGCCAGTTGGATCATGCCCTGCACCTGGCTGAGCGCGCCCTTGGCGTAATCGGACAGCACCAGCGCGCCGATCTGCGGCAGCGCCTGCTGAATACGCTCCAGCATCGGCTGTGGATCAACGTTGGAGAAGCCTTCTTCGAAGTCGAGACGGATCAGTTGCTGGTTGCGGGACAGCACGCGCAGCTTGGTGATGGTCGGATGGGTCGGCACCGAGACGAAGTCGCAGCGCACGTTGACTTCATTCAGCTTGGCGCTCAGCGCCCGCGCCGCATCGTCGATGCCGGTCAGGCCCACCAGACGGGAAGTGGCGCCCAGCGAAGCGATGTTCATCGCCACGTTAGCCGCGCCGCCGGGACGCTCTTCGATGGTATCGACCTTGACCACCGGCACCGGGGCTTCCGGTGAAATGCGGCTGGTCGGCCCATACCAATAGCGATCCAACATGACGTCACCGACCACCAGCACACCGGCGCGGCGAAAATCAGGCAGCGTAACTTTCATCCGATAACTCCAAAAAAGAACAAAATTTTAGTGGCGCAGATATTACCACAGACCGCCGGAATACCCGCAAAAAGGTATTAATCCAGCCATTTGGCCCAGCTGGCGCGTACCTGTTCGCGCTCGGCGGCAAACAGCCCGCTGCCGACCTTGCCGGAATGCTCCTGCAGCGCCAGGTGGTGGATCTCGTCGCGCATGGTGACATAGGCCTGGGTCAGCGTGCGCGCTTCCTCTTCCGGCATGATGTCGTAATTGGCCATCAGCTCGAAGATGCGCACGTTGTCCGACCAACGCGTCAGGCGCGGTTCACCCGGCGCATAGCGTAAGACCAGATATTGGGCGATAAATTCGATGTCGGTTATGCCGCCCTCATCGGTTTTGATATCAAACAGATCGCGCTGCTTGCTGCCGAGATGGTTGCGCATCTTTTCGCGCATCTCGCGGACTTCGCGCTTCAGGGTCTCCACATCGCGCGTTTTGCACAGGATCTCGCGCCGGATTGCGTCGAACTGCTGATGCAGCGCCGGGTCGCCGTGCACGATGCGCGCGCGCACCAGGGCCTGATGCTCCCAGGTCCAGGCTTCGTTTTGCTGGTAGTCGGCGAACGCCTCGACGGTGCTGACCAGCATCCCCGCCGCGCCGGAAGGCCGCAGGCGCGCGTCCACCTCATACAGAATGCCGGAGGAGGTGCGAGTGCTGAACAGATGCATCACCCGTTGCGCCAGCCGCAGGTAGAACTGACGGCCGTCGATGCAGCGATCGCCGTCGGTCATCACTTCCGGCGGGCAATCCAACAGGAACACCAGATCGAGGTCGGAACTGTAACCCAGCTCCCAGCCGCCCAGTTTGCCGTAGCCGATCACCGCAAAGCCGCGCCCTTCGCGTTCCTGCAGATGGGTCGGCTGGCCGTAGCGCGCCACCATGTCGCTCCAGGCCTGTTGCACCACCGCGTCGATGATCGCCTCCGCCAGATAAGTCAGGTGATCGCTGACTTTCATCACCGGCAGCGCGCCGGCGATATCCGCCGCGGCGATGCGCAGCTGCTGCGCCTGTTTGAACTGACGCAGCGCCTCCAGCTTTTGCTCTTCGTCGTCTTCCGGCACCCGCAGCAGATACTGGCGCAGCTCGCTGCGGTAGGCGTCCAGCGCTACCGGCTGATACAGCGTGGCCGGATCCAGCAGCTCGTCCAGCAACAGCGGGTAACGCGACAGCTGGTTGGCGACCATCGGCGACGCGGCGCACAGGCGGATCAGATGGCTGAGCGCCGCGTGATACTCCACCAGCAGCTCGAGGTAGGTGGTGCGGGTGACGATGCTGAGCAGCAGCTGCGCCAGCCGCACCAGCGCGGTCGGCGCGTCCTGGCGCGGGCACACCTCCGCCAGCAGGCGCGGCATCAGCTGATCGAGCACGTCGCGGCCGCGCGGGCCGATGGTGCGCTTGTCGACGTCGTGGCGGAAATCGGCGATGGTGCGCAGCATCTGTCGGCGCCCCTCTTCATCGAGGTGCGGCGTCAGCGGCGCCAGCTCGTTCTCCTCCAGCGCGTCCTGCCACAGGCTGTGGTAGTGCTGGTAATCGGGATCTTCGCCGACATCCGGGCTATCGTCGCCGATCAGGTCGTCGAACACCGCGCGCACCGCCTGCATGTGCGCGTCCAGCGCCGCCATCAGCGCCGGCCAATCCGCCAATCCCATGCCGTAGGCCAACCGCGCCTGATCGAGTGCCTCCTGCGGCAGCGTCTGGGTTTGCTGATCGCCGATCGCCTGCAGCAAGTTCTCCAACCGCCGCAGGAACAGGTAGGCGGCGCTCAGCGCCCGCACCTGCTCGGCCTCCAGCAGCCCCAGCTCACCCACCGCCTGCAGCGTCGGCAGCAGCGAACGCCCCTGCAGCGCCGGCTCGCGGCCGCCGCGGATCAGCTGGAATACCTGGGTGATGAATTCGATTTCGCGAATGCCGCCGGCGCCCAGCTTGATGTTGTCCTTCAGACCGCGCCGCCGTACTTCACGGGCGATCATGCCCTTCATGTTGCGCAGCGACTGGATGACGCTGAAATCGATGTAGCGGCGGAACACGAACGGCCGCAGGGTTTTGCGCAGCTCCTGGCTGTAGGCGTCTTCCGCCCCGCCCATCAGGCGCGCCTTCACCATCGCATAGCGCTCCCAGTCGCGCCCCTGCTCCTGATAATAATCTTCCAGCGCCGCGAAGCTCATCACCAACGGGCCGCTGTCGCCGAACGGCCGCAGCCGCATGTCGACGCGATAGACGAAGCCGTCGATGGTCTGTTGATCCAGCGCCTTGATCAGCCGCTGGCCGAGGCGGGTGAAGAACTGGGCATTGTCCAACTCGCGCCTTCCACCCTGGGTCTGGCCGTTTTCCGGGTAGGCGAAGATCAGATCGATATCCGACGAGAAGTTCAGTTCGCCGCCGCCCAGCTTGCCCATGCCGAGGATCAGCAGCGGCTGCGGTTCGCCGGCGGCGTTGCACGGCGTGCCCCACTCGCGGCAGCAGGTTTGGTACAGCCAGTCGCGGGCGCTGACGATCAGCGTCTCCGCCAGCCCGCTCAGCTGCAGCAGCGTTTCTTCGGTCGAACACAGCCCCTGCGCCTGCGCCCAGGCGATACGCACCAGCGTCTCGCGGCGAAACAGGCGCAGCGTGCGCATCAGCTGCGCTTCATCACGCACCTCTTCCAGCTCGTCCTGCAGCCAGGCGGCATAGTGTTGCCACTCGCCGGGCGCCGGCGGCTGCTCGCGCAGCGTCGCGAGCCAGGCCGGCTGGGCGAGCAGCGCGTCGCTGACGAAGTCGCTCGACGCCAGCACCCACTGCTCCTGCTCGCTAAAGGCGCTGTCCGCGCCGTGAACTTCCTGAAAACGCTGCACAACCTGCTGTGCCTGAGCCTGTAACGCGGCTGAAAGTGGCGACATAGTGTATGACCCGTTCTGCGGCCCACGGCTGGCGGGCCGACTGGATTAACGAAGCGCGCCGTTTAACCAGAATGGCGCATGCGATAAGGCCTGTTTGCGGCTGGCTTCATACCAGCCCTGGCGGCGCTCGCTCAGCGCCGCCTGCAACTCGCGCCAGGCGTCGATATAAGGCCCGGTCTGCTCGTCGGGGTAAGCGCCCGACAGCAGGATCAGCGCCGAAATCTGACGCGTCAGGCGCGGCAATTGTTCCTGATATTCATCTTCGTTCAGGGTACGGCTGAAGGCTTCTTTCAGCTCCGCGCCGCTGCGCCCCAGCATGATGTCGCTAAAGCGTTTGAAAGAACCGTCCAGCTTGGTCTGCCCTTTGGCATCGATAAACGGCCTCCAGGCGCCGCTCACCAGCCATGATGTGAGCGCCAACTTACATTGCAGGTAAGCTGTGCTGTAGCACAGGGTCTCTGGTTGCGCGGCTTTATCCGCCAACAATGGTTCGAGTTCGCTCAGACGGGCGCGCAGATCGGCGCTGGCCTTGCGCGGCACCAGGCCGCCGAAGATCACCAGCGCCTGGCGGATCGTGCCGACCGCTTCGATGACCGCCCCGCGCGCCTGCGCGTCGCCGCGCAGCCACAGCTCTTCATGGTACTGCCAGTGGTTCAGCGCCAGTTCGAAGGAGGCGATCATCCCCTGCTCCACGGTCGCCTTCGCCGCCGGCTTCAGCACCTGCAGCGAGCGCACCTCGCGCGGCGGATTGCCCTGCGCCAGGTGGTAACCACGCGCCGCCTTGCTCAGGCTGCCCTGACGCAGCCCATCGTGCGCCGCCAGCTCACCGGCCAATGCCAGCAGATCGGCGGTGTTGCCTTTCAGCAACTCCAGTTCTATCTCGCTCAGGGCTTCGCTGAGCTCACCGGCGCGCACCTCACCCTGATCCAGGCCAATCTCTATCTCACTTTGGCCGTAAGTAACCACCCACTTCTCACGCACAAAATCGGTACGGAACAGCGGTTGCAACGCCTGCTGCAGCGCCGCGATATCGCAATCCTGCGGCCAGATGTCGGCAGGAAACTGCGCCAGCGCCAGCTGCGGTTCGGCGATGGCGACATTGTATTCCGGGCGCTGGTGCAGGCCGGCCACCACTTTACCTGCGGTTTTGATGGTCATCTCATAGCGATCGTCGAAACCGCGAATGCGCAGCCCCATGTCGTGACGGCGCAGGAAGTTGTCGGCCGTTTCGAAGTAAATGTTGGTCAGTTTTTGCGGCGCGGAATGCTGATGCGGCCAGGCGGCGAGCCAGTGTGGCAGTGCGGCCACCGCTTGCGGCGCGGCGATGAATTTCAGTTCAATTTCAACGGTCATAATTCTTTAACACCAATAAGTTACGCATTCACGTCGGTTTCAGCGCGGCGCGCTCGGCCCGCCGTATGCTGCCCACTGACGCACAGTTGCCGTTATCTTACCGCGATTCCCGGCGCCTTAACCCTGCTAACTGTAGAAAAAACCTGTTACGTTATAAAACGCTGCGCAACTCACAGAATCAGCCACAGTAAGATAGTTCTCATTCCGGTTTTGGCGTTGCGTCGTCAGACTGAACCCTCTACTATCGTTCCATAAATTCACCCAGAAACGATGAACTAATGCAGAAATTACGCCTGATTTTCCTTGCCGCGCTGAGCTTCAGCATCACTTGGGCCGCACATGCCGAAGATAAACGCTATATCTCCGATGAGTTAAGCACTTATGTCCATAGCGGCCCAGGTAATCAGTACCGTATTGTCGGCACTCTGAACGCCGGTGAAGAAGTGACCCTGCTGAGCGTCAACGACAGCACCAATTACGGCCAGATCCGCGATCCCAAAGGCCGCACCACCTGGATCCCGCTCGATCAGCTCAGCCAGACGCCAAGCCTGCGCACCCGCGTGCCCGAGCTGGAACAGCAGGTGAAAACCCTGACCGACAAACTGGCCAACATCGATAACACCTGGAACCAGCGCACCTCGGAAATGCAGGAAAAAGTCGCGGGCAGCGACAGCACCATCAGCAGCCTGCAGAAGGAAAACCAGGATCTGAAAAACCAGCTGGTGGTGGCGCAGAAGAAGGTCAACGCCGTTAACCTGCAGCTCGACGACAAACAGCGCACCATTATCCTGCAGTGGTTCATGTACGGCGGCGGCGTTGCCGGCGTCGGTTTGCTGTTGGGCCTGCTGTTGCCGCACCTGATCCCGCGTCGCAAGAACAACAATCGCTGGATGAACTGATTTCAGTATCGTTCAGTTTGAGTATGGGCGCCTGCGGGCGCCTTTTTCATTGGCGCCGACATCCCGCGGCCAATTCATGTAATCTGATAGACAGGGCCTTACACGATATTCAGGAGTCAACAGTGCAGATTTATCTGGTCGGCGGCGCCGTTCGCGACAGCCTGCTCAATATTCCGGTGGTCGATCATGATTGGGTGGTGGTGGGCGCCACGCCCGCAGAGCTGCTGGCATTGGGTTACCAACAGGTCGGCAAAGATTTCCCGGTGTTCCTCAACCCCGATTCTCATGAGGAATACGCGCTGGCGCGCACCGAGCGCAAATCCGGCCAAGGGTACACCGGTTTTACCTGCTATGCCGCGCCGGACGTCACGCTGGAGGAAGATCTGCTGCGGCGCGATCTGACCATCAACGCCATCGCCCGTTCCGCCGAAGGGGAGCTGATTGACCCTTACGGCGGCGTGGCCGATCTGCAGGCGCGCGTGCTGCGCCACGTTTCCGACGCGTTCGGCGAAGATCCGCTGCGAGTACTGCGCGTGGCGCGTTTCAATGCCCGCTTCGCCCACCTGGGTTTTCGCATCGCCGACGAAACGCTCGCCCTGATGCGCCGGATGGCGCACAGCGGTGAACTGGCCGCGCTGACCGCCGAACGCGTCTGGAAAGAAACTGAAAAGGCGCTGCAAAGCCAGAGCCCGCAGGTCTATTTTCAGGTGCTGCGCGACTGCGATGCGCTGGCGGTGCTGTTCCCGGAAATCGACGCGCTGTTCGGCGTGCCGGCCCCCGCCAAGTGGCACCCGGAGATCGACACCGGCGTGCACACGCTGATGGCGCTGGCGATCGCCGCCCGCCTCACGCCGGAGGTGGACGTGCGCTTCGCCACCCTGTGCCATGACCTCGGCAAGGGATTGACGCCAAAAGAGTTCTGGCCGCATCACCACGGCCACGGCCCGGCGGGCGTACGGCTGGTCGAGGCGCTGTGCCAGCGATTGCGGGTGCCCAACCCGGTACGGGATTTGAGCAAGCTGGTGGCCGAGTACCATGATTTGATCCACACCGTGAACAAGCTGCGGCCGGAGACCCTATTGAAGTTGTTCGACGCCATCGACGTCTGGCGCAAGCCCCAGAGGCTGGAGCAGATGATCCTGACCAGCGAAGCGGACGCGCGCGGACGCACCGGCTTTGAGAAGAATCCCTATCCGCAGGGCGACTATCTGCGCCAGGCGTATCAGGTGGCGAGCGCGGTATCGATTAAAGAGGTGGTAGCCAGCGGGCTGCAGGGCACCGCGATCCGCGACGAGCTCAAACGCCGCCGCCAGCAGGCGCTGGCCGAGTGGAAGCTCACCCAAACGATTATCAACGATCAGGCATAAAAAAACCCCGCAGAGCGGGGTTTTTTCTTGGTATCGGGCTTACAGGAACACCATGTAAACCACGGCCGCCACGATAAAGCGGTAGATGGCGAACGGCACGAACGAGATGCGTTTGATCAGCGACAGGAAGGTCTTGATCGCAATCAGCGCCACCACGAAGGCAGTAACGAAGCCGACGGCAAACATCGGCAGATCGCCCCAGGTCAGGAAGTGCAGGCTCTTGTACAGATCCAGGCCGCTGGCACCAATCATCATCGGCACCGCCAAAATGAAGGAGAACTCGGACGCCGCATAGCGGTTCACGCCCACCAGCATACCGCCGGCGATAGTAGAACCCGAACGGGAGAAGCCCGGCCACAGCGCCAGGCACTGGAAGCAGCCGATCATGAACGCCTGGCGGTAGGTGATGTCATCCAGCCCTTCCGCGCTCGGTTTCTTCGGCTTCAGCCATTCCGCCGCCAGCAGCAGCAGACCGCCGACCACCAACGCATACATCACGTTTTTCGGCGCGAACAGCGACTTGATGAAATCATGGAAGGCCAGGCCCAGCACCACCGCCGGGATCATCGCCAGCAGGATGTGCCCCAGCTTCAGCTGACCGCTGGTTTTACCCTCGTGCTCCACCGGCTTGCCGCCGAAATGGATGCCGATCAGGCCGAACAACCTGCGCCAGAACATCACGACGACGGCCAGGATCGACCCCAGCTGGATGATGACTTCAAAGGTTTTGGCTTTGTCGCCGGTAAAGCCCAGCCACTCGCCAACGATAATCATATGCCCGGTGGAAGACACCGGCAGAAATTCGGTTAACCCCTCGACAACCCCAAGAACAAACGCAATAAACAGTGAATGCATGTCAGCCATGTGCTTCGCTCACCCTATAAAATAACGGCTATCACATAAAAAAGCGGCAATGCTTAAAGACAATGCCGCTAAAACAATTCTCAGGATTAAGACCAGCTTAACGGTCTTTCGTTGCAAGCAGATGACATAAAATCATGCGGGACGAGTGCCGCGCTCAATGATCACGCCGACCCGATTGGCATGTGCTACAGCGCCCGGTTTGCTGACCTTAATACGGACCCACGGGGAATTGAAGCGCTGAAGCAAAATTTCAGATATTTCCTCCGCCACGCGTTCCACCAGGGCGAAGCGGTTCGACTCCACGTGTTGGATCACGGCATCGCTGACGTCGGCATAGCTCAGACAGTCAGTTACGTCGTCGCTGGCGGCGGCCGGCCGGTTATCCCAGCCCATTTCGATATCGAACACCAGCTTCTGACGAATGCCCTGTTCCCACTCATAAACGCCAATGGTGGTAATTACGGTAAGCTCTTCAATAAATACGATATCCATCACGTCATTCTCTGTTTTTGGCCTTGCCGGATACCACTTCCAGCGGAATGTGCGTATTATCCATAGATGTTGCGAGTAAAACGACCATTATTAAACGGAACCGCGTTATGAGTGCTACCGCGCTTGGCATGATTATCTTCGCGTATCTGTGCGGCTCGATTTCGAGCGCGATCCTGGTTTGCCGGATCGCCAGGCTGCCGGACCCGCGTGAGCATGGCTCAGGAAATCCCGGGGCGACCAACGTCCTGCGCATCGGCGGCCGGCTGGCGGCGGCGGCGGTGCTGGTGTTCGATATTCTGAAAGGGATGTTGCCGGTCTGGCTGGCCTACAAACTCGATGTGCCGCCGCTGTACCTAGGCCTGACGGCGATCGCCGCCTGTCTGGGGCACATCTACCCGGTGTTCTTCCACTTCCGCGGCGGTAAAGGCGTGGCGACGGCGTTTGGCGCCATCGCGCCTATCGGCTGGGATCTGACCGGCCTGATGACCGGCACCTGGCTGCTGACGGTGCTGCTCAGCGGCTACTCTTCGCTCGGCGCCATCGTCAGCGCGCTTATCGCCCCGTTCTACGTCTGGTGGTTCAAACCGCAGTTCACCTTCCCGGTAGCGATGCTCTCCTGCCTGATCCTGATGCGGCATCACGACAATATCCAGCGCCTGTGGCGCGGCCAGGAAGGCAAGATTTGGGGCAAGTTCCGCAAGAAGAAAAACGACGCGGATGAGGATAACGGCGACCAGCCGAAAGACGAATAACAGAAGGGCCGGATTATCCGGCCCTTTGCTTTATACCGCAGGTAGTTCCGCCAGCGGCCAGCGCGGCCGCACCGAAACGCTCAGCTCCGGGTTGGCGCCGCTCTTCAGCCGCACCATGCCGGCATAGGCGATCATCGCGCCGTTGTCGGTGCAAAATTCCGGGCGGGCATAGAACACTTCCCCGCCGCGTTTATGCATCATCTCCGCCAGCTTGGCACGCAATGTGCGGTTGGCGCTCACGCCGCCGGCCATCACCAGGCGTTTGAAGCCGGTTTGCTCGAGGGCACGTTTGCATTTGATCGCCAGCGTATCCACCACCGCATCCTCGAAGGCGCGGGCGATGTCGGCACGCGTCTGATCGTCGTTGCCGTTGGAGCGAATGGTGTTGGCGGCGAAGGTTTTCAGCCCGGAGAAGCTGAAGTCCAGCCCCGGACGATCGGTCATCGGCCGCGGGAAGGTGAAACGCCCCGCCGTGCCCTGCTGCGCCATCTTCGACAGCATCGGCCCGCCGGGATAATCCAGGCCGAGCAGCTTGGCGGTTTTGTCGAACGCTTCGCCGGCGGCATCGTCGATCGACTCGCCCAGCAGTGCATACTCACCGATGCCGGTGACGCTGATCAGCTGAGTGTGGCCACCGGAGACCAGCAGCGCGACGAACGGGAACGCCGGCGGGTTATCTTCCAGCATCGGCGCCAGCAAGTGGCCTTCCATGTGGTGTACCGGCACCGCCGGCACGTTCCAGGCGAACGCCAGCGCACGCCCGACGGTAGCGCCGACCAGCAGCGCGCCTACCAGGCCCGGCCCGGCGGTATAAGCCACGCCGTCGATATCGGCCGGAGTCAGGTTGGCCTCTTTCAGCGCCGCCTGAATCAGCGGCACGGTTTTGCGCACGTGATCGCGGGAGGCCAGTTCCGGCACCACGCCGCCGTAGTCGGCGTGCAGCTTCACCTGGCTGTATAATTGGTTGGCCAACAAACCGGTTTGATCGTCATACACTGCAATTCCGGTTTCATCGCAGGACGTTTCTATACCCAGTACTCGCATTACATTTCCCATCATTCACGTGCGGCCGCCAGTCTACCACATTCCGCCGCATTTACCGCCGATGCGGCGCATCTTGTCACCGGCTTGCGCCTATGTCGATGATTCATCCAGAAAATGCCCGAGCGATTAAACACGAGCATTTTTTTCTGATTAGTCTATAATCAGCGCCCGGTGCAAAATTGCGCACGTTGCGGCAGAGCGACGCGGGTTTCAATTTGCTGTGATGCTTTACAAAGCAGCATCCATTGGAGTAAAATTCCGCACCATTTTGAAAAGGCTGGCGCTTGGCCAGCAGCAAACCGAATTTTATTGAGGTGAGAGGCACATGCCGGTAATTAAAGTACGTGAAAACGAGCCATTTGACGTTGCTCTGCGTCGTTTCAAACGCTCTTGCGAAAAAGCGGGTGTTTTAGCTGAAGTTCGTCGTCGTGAGTTTTATGAAAAACCAACTACCGAACGTAAACGCGCTAAAGCTTCTGCTGTGAAACGTCACGCGAAGAAACTGGCTCGCGAAAACGCACGCCGCACTCGTCTGTATTAATTCTTCGGGGGCAACCCCACCGCGTGAATTTCTGATTTTCAAAATCGCGCAGACCGAGTAGTTGCATACGAAGGCCGTGCTTTCCGAAAGGAATGCGCGGCTTGTTCTCGTTTATAGGCTAATGAAGTAAGGGCTTATGGCTGGACGAATTCCGCGCGTATTTATCAATGACTTGCTGGCTCGCACCGACATCGTCGATTTGATCGACGCCCGCGTGAAGCTCAAGAAGCAAGGCAAGAACTACCACGCGTGCTGTCCGTTCCACCACGAAAAGACGCCTTCCTTTACCGTTAATGGCGAAAAGCAGTTTTATCACTGTTTTGGGTGTGGTGCGCACGGCAACGCCGTCGACTTTTTGATGAATTACGACCGACTCGAGTTTGTCGAAACCATCGAAGAGCTGGCGACCATGCACGGGCTGGAAGTGCCTTACGAAGCGGGCACCGGGCCGACCCAGATCGAACGCCATCAGCGCCAGAGCCTGTACCAACTGATGGAGCAGCTCAGCGCGTTCTATCAACAGTCACTGCAGCAGTCCTCCGGGGCACCGGCGCGCAGCTATTTGCAGCAGCGCGGATTAAGTGACGACGTTATTCGCCATTTCGCCATCGGCTTCGCGCCGGCGGGATGGGACAACGCCCTGAAGCGTTTCGGCCGCGATGCCGACTCGCGCCGCGCATTGAACGATGCCGGCATGCTGGTGACTAACGATCAGGGGCGTTCGTACGACCGTTTCCGCGAACGGGTGATGTTCCCCATCCGCGACAAGCGCGGGCGCGTGATCGCCTTCGGCGGCCGCGTGCTGGGCGACGGTATGCCGAAGTACCTGAACTCGCCGGAAACCGAAGTTTTCCATAAGGGCCGCCAGCTGTACGGCCTGTATGAAGCACAGCAGAACCACCCTACCCTCCAGCGGCTGCTGGTGGTGGAAGGGTATATGGACGTGGTGGCGTTGGCGCAATTCGGCATCGATTATGCCGTCGCCTCGCTCGGGACCTCGACGACGGCTGAACACATTCAGCTGCTGTTCCGCGCTACCGACAACGTCGTTTGCTGCTACGACGGCGACCGCGCCGGCCGCGAAGCGGCCTGGCGGGCGCTGGAAACCGCGCTGCCGTACCTGAACGACGGGCGCCAGCTGCGGTTCATGTTTTTGCCCGACGGTGAAGACCCGGACACCTTGGTGCGCAAAGAAGGTAAAGAAGCCTTCGAACAGCGAATGGAGCAGGCGCAGCCGCTGTCCACGTTCCTGTTCGAAAGCCTGCTGCCGCAGGTGGATTTGAGCAGCCCGGACGGGCGCGCCAAGCTGAGCACGCTGGCGCTGCCGCTGATTACTCAGGTGCCGGGCGAAACGTTGCGCTTGTACCTGCGTCAGGAGCTCGGCAACAAGCTGGGGCTGCTGGACGACAGCCAGCTCGACAAGCTGATGCCCAAGCAGGCGGAAAATGCGAATCCTTATCAGGCGCCCCAGCTAAAACGCACAACCATGCGTATACTGATAGGGTTACTGGTGCAAAATCCGCAGTTGGCTACACTTATCCCTTCGCTGGAAGGGTTGGAGCAGACCAAACAGGCGGGATTGCCGCTGTTCGTCGAACTGGTGCAGACCTGTTTGGCGCAGCCGGGCCTGACAACCGGGCAATTGCTGGAGCTGTATCGCGACAACAAATTCAGCCAGCAGCTTGAAACCTTAGCGACATGGAACCATATGATCGTTGAGGACATGGTCGAACAGACCTTTTTGGATACGTTGGCCAGCCTGTACGACTCGGTGCTCGAGCAACGGCTGGAAACGCTGATCGCCCAGGCCAGAACGCGCGGCCTGAGCCCGGAGGAACGTGAGGAAGTCCGTTCTCTCAACCAGGTTTTAGCGAAGAAAAACTGAATACCAAACGGCTTAAGTGCCGATAATTGCGAGGGCAGAGCCCTGCACAGTGCCGCCATAGTGGGCCGCGGCGATAACGAAAACGCCCCAAATGCTATTGTTGGCGGTTTCGCCGACCGACACCAACCTAAATACTCTGAAGTGTGGATACCGTCTTATGGAGCAAAACCCGCAGTCACAGCTGAAGCTACTTGTCACCCGTGGTAAGGAGCAAGGCTATCTGACCTATGCTGAGGTCAATGACCATCTGCCGGAAGATATCGTCGACTCCGATCAGATCGAAGACATCATCCAGATGATTAACGACATGGGCATCCAGGTGATGGAAGAAGCACCGGACGCCGATGACCTGCTGCTCGCCGAAAACTCGAACAGCACGGACGAAGATGCGGAAGAAGCCGCCGCACAGGTTCTGTCCAGCGTGGAATCCGAAATCGGCCGCACCACCGACCCGGTGCGCATGTACATGCGCGAAATGGGTACCGTCGAACTGCTGACGCGCGAAGGCGAAATCGACATCGCCAAGCGCATCGAAGACGGCATCAACCAGGTGCAGTGCTCGGTTGCCGAATACCCGGAAGCCATCACCTACCTGCTTGAGCAGTACGATCGCGTCGAAGCGGGCGAAGCGCGCCTGTCCGATCTGATCACCGGCTTCGTCGATCCTAACGCGGAAGAGGACATCGCCCCAACCGCGACCCACATCGGTTCTGAACTGTCGAGCGAAGAGCAAGACGACGACGAAGAAGATGAGGACGCCGAAGACGACGACACCGAAGACGACAACAGCATCGATCCGGAGCTGGCGCGTCAGAAGTTCGCCGAGCTGCGCGATCAGTATGAAGCGACACGTCTGGTGATCAAGAAGAACGGCCGCAGCCACGCCAGCGCAGCGGACGAGATCCTGAAGCTGTCTGAAGTGTTCAAGCAGTTCCGCCTGGTGCCGAAACAGTTCGACTTCCTGGTCAACAGCATGCGCACTATGATGGACCGCGTTCGCACCCAGGAACGCATCATCATGAAGCTGTGCGTTGAACAGTGCAAAATGCCGAAGAAAAACTTCGTCACCCTGTTCGCCGGCAACGAAACCAGCGATTCCTGGTTCGAAGCAGCAGTGGCGATGGCCAAGCCATGGTCGGAAAAGCTGAAAGACGTTGCCGAAGACGTGCAGCGCAGCCTGCAGAAACTGCGTCAGATCGAAGAAGAAACCGGCCTGACCATCGAGCAGGTCAAAGACATCAACCGTCGCATGTCGATCGGTGAAGCGAAAGCCCGCCGCGCGAAGAAAGAGATGGTTGAGGCCAACCTGCGTCTGGTTATTTCCATCGCCAAGAAATACACCAACCGCGGCCTGCAGTTCCTGGATCTGATCCAGGAAGGCAACATCGGCCTGATGAAAGCGGTAGACAAGTTCGAATATCGCCGCGGCTACAAGTTCTCGACGTACGCCACCTGGTGGATCCGTCAGGCTATCACCCGCTCCATCGCCGATCAGGCGCGCACCATCCGTATTCCGGTGCATATGATTGAGACCATCAACAAGCTCAACCGTATTTCGCGCCAGATGCTGCAAGAGATGGGCCGCGAGCCGACGCCGGAAGAGCTGGCCGAGCGCATGCTGATGCCGGAAGACAAGATCCGCAAGGTGCTGAAGATCGCCAAAGAGCCAATCTCGATGGAAACGCCGATCGGCGACGACGAAGATTCGCATCTGGGCGACTTCATCGAGGATACCACCCTCGAGCTGCCGCTGGATTCCGCGACCTCAGAGAGCCTGCGTTCCGCTACCCACGATGTGCTGGCCGGCCTGACCGCGCGCGAAGCGAAAGTGCTGCGCATGCGTTTCGGTATCGACATGAACACCGACCACACGCTGGAAGAGGTAGGCAAGCAGTTTGACGTTACCCGTGAGCGTATTCGTCAGATCGAAGCCAAGGCGCTGCGCAAGCTGCGTCACCCGAGCCGTTCCGAAGTGCTGCGCAGCTTCCTGGACGATTAAGTCCGGCTGCCGCACCAAAAGCAAAAACCCCGGCTTGCCGGGGTTTTTTTATGCCCTGAATATGCCCCGCCGCATCATTGCAACGCCAGGAACAGCTCGCGATAGCTGGCGGTAAGCTGCTCCAGCGTGGCGCGGTTCAATCCGCTGGGGTTAGGCAATACCCACACCTCAGTTTCCCCCAGCATCAGCGCCTGCTTGCCCCAGGGCGCGTTTTTCACCCCGAAGGCGGTGGTGAACGCCTGCTTGCCCAAAATCGCCAGCGCGCGCGGCTGATAGCGCAGGATTTTCTCTTGCAGCGCCTCGCCGCCGCTGCGCAGCTCGTCGCGCGACAGCTCGCTGGCCGCCACCGTCGGGCGCGCCACCAGCGCGGTAATGCCGCAGCCGTTATCCTTCAGCTGCTGCCACTGCTCCGGCGCCAGCTGGCGCTCGGTAAAGCCGGCCTGATGGATCACCTTCCAGAAGCGGTTGCTGCCGTTGGCGAAAGGGTAGCCCTGATGGGCGGAAGAAAGGCCGGGGTTGATGCCGCAAAACACCACCCGCAGGTTAGGCGCCAGAAGTTCCATGAGTGTCGTGAGTCCATTGCAGGGATTTACTGCGGTTATCGCAAAATCCGCCAGCAATTACAACAGGCTAGAACTGTGCAGAAAAGCAACATACGGGCGGGTAACAGTAGACCGCCGCTTAAGGATTCCCTATAATCTCGCGGCTTGGCCCCTTAGCTCAGTGGTTAGAGCAGGCGACTCATAATCGCTTGGTCGTTGGTTCAAACCCAACAGGGGCCACCAAATTTTAGCTGTTTTCACAGCCTTACAAGCCATCCTGTCCGGGATGGCTTTTTTGTTTCCCGCCGCCGTGCCACACTTCCCTCTCGGCATACCTGATTTATTCCGACTCATAAGGACCCCGCATGATCGTCAACTGCGACCACGACAACCTCGACGCCTGGCTGGCGCTGCGCTCGGCGCTGTGGCCCACTTGTCCGTTGGAAGAGCACCGCGCGGAGATGCGCGAGATATTGGCTTCGCCGCACCACACCGCATTTATGGCGCGGGGGCTGGACGGCGCTTTCGTTGGCTTTGCCGAGGTCGCACTCCGCTACGATTACGTCAACGGCTGCGAATCGTCGCCGGTGGCGTTTTTGGAAGGGATTTTTACCGTCGAGCGCGCCCGCCGCCAGGGCTGGGCGGCGCGTCTGATCGCGCAGGTGCAGGAGTGGGCCAAGCAACAGGAGTGCAGCGAGCTGGCGTCGGATACCGACATCGCCAATCTGGACTCCCAGCGCCTGCATACGGCGCTGGGCTTTGCCGAAACGGAACGGGTGGTGTTTTACCGCAAAACGCTGGGCTGATCAGGCGATCTTGCTTTGCCGCTGATGCGCCAACTGCTCGGCGCGCAGCAGGATCTCCTGCAGATCGTCCTCGTCGATATCGAACAGATCCCCCTCCATCAGCGCCTCGTGCAGATCGGCGCGGGTGATGGAAACGGCATCGATCGGCAAATTGGCCGGTTTGGCCTCCGCCGGCGCCAGCGCGTGCGGGTAGCGTCGCCCAGCCAGGTTATTGAACAGAATGGCCAGCGCCGCCAGCAGCACCGAGTTCAGCAGCACCGGGTACAGTACGAAGTGGTAGCCCATCTGGTGAATGCCGGGGCCGCCGAGGATGGCGGTCAGCGCCACCGCGCCGCCGGGTGGATGCAGGCAACGCAGCTTGAACATCAGGCCGATGGCCAGCGCCGCCGCGACGCCGCAGGCCAGGCCCGGATCGGGGATCAGCAGACCGGCGCTGACGCCCACCGTCGCCGCCACCGCATTGCCGCCGACGATCGACCAGGGCTGCGCCAGCGGGCTGTTGGGCACGCCGAACAGCAACACCGCCGAAGCGCCCATCGGCGCGATAAACCACAGGTTCACCTCACCCAAAATGAAGTGGCTGATCCAACCGGCGAGCATCAGCCCCAAACCGGCGCCGACGCTGGAAATCAGCATCTCTCGCTTGCCCACCGCCAGCGGGTGCGGCCACAGGCGCGCGCATCCCACTTTTACTCGTTCTATCCACTGCGTCTTCATGTTACCCAATACGGCTCAATTCACTTGTTGGCAACAAATATATCACATCACCCTGAAGGAACTCACGGCGCCGTAAACCGCGCCGCTCAAGAACTTTTAGGCTAACAGATTGATTTTTAGCCTCCCCTCGACAATGATGAATGTTCCCCCCTTAACCCCGAGGAACCGCCGATGTCTCAACCGATCACCGAACTTTATACCGACAGTGAATTTTTCAGCCCGTACGCCATGTCCGCCTTTGTCGTGCTGACGGAAAAAGGCATTCCGTTCACCGTGAAGCCGGTGAATCTGGCGAAAGAAGAGAACAAAGAGGCGGCCTACGCGGCGCTGTCGCTCACCCGCCGGGTGCCGACGCTGGCGATCGGCGAGTTCCAGCTCTCGGAGTCTTCGGCGATCGCCGAATACCTGGAAGACATCCACCCGGCCCACGCCGTGTACCCGCGCGACGTGAAGCTGCGTGCCAAAGCGCGCGAGATCCAGGCCTGGCTGCGCAGCGATCTGCTGCCGATCCGCGCCGAGCGTTCGACCGAGGTGGTGTTCAACAACGGCAAATTCCCGCCGCTGTCCGAAGCCGCGCAAGAGGCCGCGCGCAAGCTGATCGCCGCCGTGGAAAAGCTGCTGAGCCACGGGCAGGATAATCTGTTCAGGGAGTGGTGCATCGCCGACACCGATCTGGCGCTGATGCTCAACCGGCTGGTGATGCACGGCGATCCGGTGCCGGAGCGCGTGCGCCACTATGTGCACAAGCAGTGGCAGCGCCCGTCGGTGCAGGCGTGGCTGGCATTGTCGGAAAAACGGCGCGCCTGAGAAAAAAATCGGCGGCCACGACGCCGCCGTTCTCAATGCCGAGAAACAACATCACTGCTTGAGGGAAGGCAAATCACCATCCAGAGGGCAGATAGCCTAACAATGAAGCGATGGCGTACACCGCGCTGGCCAGGTACAGCAACACAATGCTGACCTGCAGCAACGGGTGCGTGATCCAGTTGCACTGCCAGCGCGGGGTCTGGTCGCCATGCTTGCGCGCGCCGCGCAGGATCAGCATCGGCATGATCGACAGGATCACCCCGCTGAACACCCCGGCGAAGTAGAGCGCGTTGACGAACGACACCAGCCCGCTGTAGGCCAGCACGAACGGCGGCACCACCACCAACAGCAGCACGCCGAAGCGGCGCAGCGGCAGCTCGTCGTTGCCCAGCCGAAACTTGTCGAAAATATTGGTCAGGAAGCTGCCGCCCAATCCCCAGTACGAGGTCAGCATCGCACACAGCGCGAAGATGTTGGCGGAGAAGAACGCCCACTGCCCCAGCGCCTGGCCCCAGGAGATGGTGGCCACGTCGGAGATGTCATCCAGCCCGCTGAGCGCGATCACCGACATCGGCACCGCCGCCAGCAAAATGAAGGTCACCACCATGCCGACGATGATCGCCTTCGGCAGTTGCTCGGGCTTGTCGGCAAAGCCGCGCGCCATCTCCGGCACGATGTACTGCGCCGAGAAGCAGAACACCACCACGTTGAACACCGGCACCATATAGCGCCAGTCGCCGTCCAGCAGGTTGCGCATCTGCGTGGTGTCTTTCAGCAGCGTTGCCGCCACCAGCGCGGTCAACATCACCACCATGCCGATGCTGATGAACTTCTCGCCGCGGCCGATCGCTTTCAACCCCAGGTACAGCACGCCGGCGGCGGGCACGAAGAACAGCAGGCTGCCCAGCGCCGGCGAGATGCCGAACAGCGATTGCAGCAGCTTGCCGCTGCCGGTCATATAGGCGGTGAGCGCCCCAACGCTGTTGACGCACACCGAAGCGAACATCAGCCAGGCGCCCAGGCCGCCGACGTAGCGCTTCGCCAGCCCGCTCAGCTGCAGATGCGCGCGGGTGCGCAGCGTGGATTCGGCAACGTACAGCATGGTGATGGTGGTCAGGCTTCCCACCAGCACCAGCCAGAACAGCAGCGGCAGAAAGCCGGCCTTGCTGGAGGCGTAGGCGATGGAGAGCACCCCGGCGCCGATGTTGGTGCCGACGATCATCGCCACCCCTTCGAGGAAACTTAACGATTTGGCGGGTGCAGGTGCTCGCACCCCGGCGGCAAGCGCCGGAGAAACAGAGATATTATCAGACATGCATCATCCTTTATCGCCCGGCGACGCTGGCCGCCGGGATGGGTTAACGTCCTGACGCTCAACAGCTCACATCGATACACAGGTATTTCAGCTCCAGATATTCTTCTATCCCGTAGCGCGATCCTTCACGCCCGAGCCCTGACTGTTTCACGCCGCCGAACGGCGCCACTTCGTTGGAAATCAGCCCGGTGTTGATGCCGACCATGCCGTACTCCAGCGCCTCCGGCACACGCCATTGGCGTGCGGCGTTCTGCGTGAACAGGTAGGCGGCCAGGCCGAATTCGGTGTCGTTGGCCATGGCGATGGCTTCCGCCTCGTCATGGAAGCGGAACAGCGGCGCCACCGGCCCGAAGGTTTCTTCTTTGGCGAAGCGCATCTTCTGCGTCACGCCGGTCACCACCGTCGGCTGGAAGAAAGTGCCGCCGAGCGCGTGCGGCTGGCCGCCGGTGGCGATCTGTGCCCCTTTGATCAGCGCGTCGTCGATATGGCTCTGCACCTTCGCCACCGCATCGCTGTCGATCAGCGGCCCCTGGGTGGTGCCTTCGTGGCTGCCGTCACCCACTTTCAACTGCTCGACCGCCGCCACCAGCTTCTCCGCCAGCCGCTCGTAGATGCCGTCCTGCACGTATATGCGGTTGGCGCACACGCAGGTCTGGCCGCTGTTGCGGAACTTGGAGGCCATGATGCCCGCTACCGCCGCGTCCAGATTGGCGTCGTCAAACACGATGACCGGCGCATTGCCGCCCAGCTCCAGCGACAGTTTCTTGATGCTCGGCGCGCACTGCGCCATCAGGATGCGGCCGACCTCGGTCGAACCGGTAAAGCTCAGCTTGCGCACCACCGGGCTGTCGCACAGCACTTTGCCCACCTGCGCCGCTTCGCCGGTCACCACCTGCAACACGCCGGCGGGAATGCCGGCGTCCTGTGCCAGCTTGGCCAGCGCCAGCGCGGTCAGCGGCGTTTGCTCGGCCGGTTTGACGATGATGGCGCAACCGGCCGCCAGCGCTGGCGCCACCTTGCGGGTGATCATCGCCGCCGGGAAATTCCACGGGGTGATGGCCGCGCACACGCCGATCGGCTGCTTCACCACCACCAGGCGCTGCGAAGCCTGCGGCGCCTGCAATACCGCGCCGTCCACCCGCTTGGCCTCTTCGGCGAACCAGGTGATGAACGACGCGGCGTACGCCACTTCGCCGCGCGCTTCCGCCAGCGATTTGCCCTGCTCGGCGGTCATCAGCTGCGCCAGATCTTCCTGCGCGGCCAACACCTTGTCGGCCCAGGCCAACAGCAGCGCAGAACGCTGCTTGGCGGTCAGCTGTTTCCAGTCATTTTGCGCCCGCTGCGCCGCCGCGATCGCCTGCTGGGTTTCCTCTTCGCTGACCAGCGGAATGCTGGCCAGTTCGGCGCCGGTGGCCGGGTTGATCACCGCTTCGCGTTTGCCACTCAGGGCATCGCACCATTCGCCGTTGATCAGACACTGGCTGCGCAACAGCTCGGGATTATTCAATTTCATGCCGATAGCTCCTTAGTGGGCCAGCGCGCGGGACAGAATGCCCATCGCCTTGGTGAACTGATCGTCCGGGATGGTCAGCGGGTAGAGGAAGCGGATCACGTTGCCGTTCACGCCGCAGCTCAGCAGCAGCAGCCCTTCCGCCATCGCCTTCTGCTGCACCTGACGGGTGATCTCCGCCGAAGGCTTGCCGGTAGATGGATCGTTGAACTCCACCGCCACCATCGATCCCTGCGCGCGCACATCGGCGATCGCCGGGCTGGTTTTGCGCGCCTGCTGGAGCACTTCCACCAGGTGCTGCCCCAAGCGCTGGGCGCGCTGGCACAGCTGCTCTTCGTCGATCACGTCCAGCACCGCGTGCGCGGCGGCCACCGCCAGCGGGTTACCGGCGTAGGTGCCGCCCAGCCCGCCCGGCGCCGGCGCGTCCATCACCTCGGCGCGGCCCGCCACCGCCGACAGTGGCATGCCGCCCGCCAGGCTTTTCGCCATGGTGATCAAATCGGGCTTAACGCTGTAGTGCTCCATGGCGAACAGCTTGCCGGTACGGGCGAAGCCGGTCTGCACCTCGTCGGCGATCAGCAGAATGCCGTGCTGGTCACACAGCGCACGCAGCGCCTGCATGAACTCGGCCGGCGCCACGTTGAAGCCGCCCTCGCCCTGCACCGGCTCCAGCACGATCGCCGCCACCTGCTTGGGATCGATATCCGCTTTAAACAGGCGATCCAGGCTGTTCATCGCGTCTTCGGTGGTCACGCCGTACAGCGCGTTCGGGTACTGGCCGTGGAACACCGAGCCGGGGAATGGGCCAAAGCCCAGTTTGTAAGGCGCCACTTTGCCGGTCAGCGCCATGGTCATATAGGTACGGCCGTGGAAGCCGCCGCCGAAGGTGATCAAGCCCGGACGGCCGGTGTAAGCGCGGGCGATCTTCACCGCGTTTTCCACCGCTTCCGCGCCGGTGGTGAAGAAGGCGGTTTTACACGGGCCGACGATCGGCGCGCGCTGGTTGATGCGCTCCGCCAACGAAACATAGCTTTCGTAAGGAACGATCTGATAGGCGGTGTGGGTGAAAGCCTGCAACTGCTTTTCAATCGCGGCGATCACCTTCGGGTGGCGATGGCCGGTGTTCAGCACGGCGATCCCCGAGGCGAAGTCGATCACTTCTTTGCCTTCCACATCCCACAGCGTGGCGTTCTCTGCGCGCTCGGCGTAAAAACCACACATCACGCCCACTCCGCGCGGGGTGGCGTCCTGACGGCGTTGGTTCAATTCTGCGTTTTTCATGCTGTTCTCTCCGGTCGGTGCCAGTTACACGTTTCGTTCACATTCGTGAAACAATGCCGTTTATTTACACAGGATGTGGCCCTATAATCGAGTGCCAGTTACGAATAATTGAGGGATCCAATTGCGCTCATTGAGTGGTGATCTGTTGCTGCAGCGCCTCGGCGAACAGCCCGATGACAAGCTGCACAAGCGGCTTTACAACGCGATCCGCACCAGCATTCTCGACGGCAGCCTGCCGCCCTCCAGCCGCCTGCCCGCCTCGCGCGATCTGGCGCAGGAGCTCAGCCTGTCCCGCAACACCGTATTAACCGTTTATGAACAACTGCTGGCGGAAGGCTACGTGTCGGCGCGCGCCGGCAGCGGCACCTTCGTCGCCGACACGGTGCCGGACAGCTGCCTCTCCACCGGCGGCGCTCCGGCGGACGGCAGCGGGCAACCGCGGCGCGTCGAACTGTCGGAGCGCGGCGCCACGCTGCTGCACCACGCCAGCGCCAGCCCCAAACAGTGGGGGGCATTCATTCCCGGCGTCCCCGACGTCAACGCCTTTCCCCATCAGCTGTTCAGCAAGATCCAGGCGCGCCTCAGCCGCCGCCCGGCGCCGCAGCGGCTGACCTACAGCAATCAGGGCGGCAGCCCGGAGCTGCAGCATGCGTTGGTGGAGTATTTACGGGTGGCGCGCTCGGTGCGCTGCTCGCCGGAACAGATCCTGATCACTGAAGGCATCCATCAGGCGATCGATCTGGTGACGCGCATGTTGTGCAATCCGGGGGATGACGCCTGGATCGAAGAACCGGGCTATTGGGGGATCCGCAATATCCTGCGCATCAATGCGTTGAACATCTGCCCGCTGGCGGTGGACGAGGCCGGGCTGGTGCCGCCGGAGCAGCCAACGACGCCACCCCGCCTGATTTTCGTCACCCCGTCGCACCAGTATCCGCTCGGCTCGGTGATGAGCCTGGCGCGCCGCCAACGGCTGCTGGCGCTGGCGCGCAACGCCGGCGGTTGGATCGTCGAGGACGACTACGACAGCGAATTCCGCTTTTCCGGCCAACCGATCCCGGCGCTGCAAGGGCTGGAGGCCGACGCGCCGGTGATTTACATCGGCACCTTCAGCAAGACGCTTTACCCGGCGCTGCGCCTCGGCTATGTGGTGTTGCCGCCGCCGCTGGTGCAAGCGTTGAAAACCGCCCACGCCGAGCTGTACCGCGGCGGGCACCTGCTGATCCAGAGCGCGCTGGCGGAGTTTATTCAAGAGGGGCACTACACCGCGCATATCCGCCGCATGCGGTTGCTGTACGCCCGGCGGCGCGCCTTCCTGACCGGATTGATCGAACAGCATCTCGGCAAACAGGCGCTCAGCGAATTCAACAGCAACGCCGGATTGCACCTGATCCTCAACCTGCCGGACGAGGCCGACGACGTGGCGATCGCCGCCGCCGCCGGCGCGCAGGGGGTGCTGGTGCGGCCGCTGTCGCGCTACTACATGCTGCCCAACCGCCGGCGCGGCCTGCTGATGGGATTTGCCTGCGTACCGGAAGAGCAGATGGCCGCGGCCTTCACCCAGCTGCTGGCGTGCATCAACACGCCCGAGGTGAAAAAGGCGGCCCCCTAGGGCCGCCTTCGCGCGTTACCAGGCCTGAAGCCGCCAGCCGTCCATCTGTCGCTGCAGACGGTGTGTCGGCCGCAGCGCCTGCAGGAAGTCTTCGTCGTGCGACACCACCAGCATCGCGCCGGGGAAATCCGCCAGCGCAGTTTCGATCGCCAGCGACGACGCCAGATCCAGGTGGTTGGTCGGCTCGTCGAGCAACAGCAGCTGCGCCGGTTGTCGCCGCCACAGCGCGCAGGCCAACGCCGCCTTGAGCCGTTCGCCGCCGCTCAGCGAGCCCAGCGGCAGCGCGATGCGATCCGCGCCAAGCTGCAACTGCGCCAACCGGGTGCGCAACGCGCCTTCCGCCAACGGTGAATCCTGCAGCCCCAGATGCTCCATCACCGACAGATTCGGGTCGAGCTGCGACAGGGTTTGATCGAGGTAGGCCGTCGACAGCGGGCAATGACAATGGCCGGAAAGCGCCGTCAGCTGACCGAGAACGGTCTTCAGTAAGGTGGACTTGCCACAGCCGTTGGGGCCGGTCAACGCCACGCGCATCGGGCCGTCGATACGCAGATCGAGCGGCGGCGCGCTGACGAACGGCAGCTGCAGCCGCTCGAGCACCAGCACCTGCTTGTTCGCGCTCACTTCGCTGCCGGGCAGTGCCAGCAACACCGGCTGTTCCTCTTCCACCCGCTGATAGGCTTCGCGCACCGCCGCATCGAGGCTGTCGCGCTGATCCTGATGCTGTTTGCGCAGCGTACCGAGGCTCTCCTTCGCCGCCGACTTGTAGGCCACCCGCTCAAAAGAGGCGATATTCAGCGTATCGACGACGCGCAGCGTTTGCGCCGAGCGCCGCTGGCTCATGTCGTGCTCTTTCTGCTGGCGAGCGCGGGTGCGGCGACGCTCCTCGCGCGCATGCTCCAGATCGGCGCGCGCCGCCTGCTGTTCCGTGTCGCGCTGGCGCCGGTAGTCATCGTAGTTGCCGCCGTAGCTGCGCAGCGCACCGGGTGTCAGTTCGACAATGCGCGCCATGCGCGCCAGCAGCTGCCGGTCATGGCTGGCGATCAGCAGCCCGCCGCGCCACTGATCCAGCTGCTGATACAGCCAGGCACGCCCGACGCTGTCGAGGTGGTTGGTCGGTTCGTCCAGCAGCAGAAAATCCGCTTCGCCCAGCAACGCCCCGCACAGCGCCGCGCGCATCCGCTCGCCGCCGCTCAGAGAGCTTGCGGATCGCAACGGATCGAAGGCCGGCAGCCCGGCGGCGACAAAGGCGTTTTGCAGACGATCGTTGAGATCCCAGCGCCCTTCCAGACGATCGATATCGTCCGCCAGCGGCTGCCCCTGCTCGAGACGCGCCAGCGCGGCAAACACCTCGCCATAGCCCAACAGCTGGGCCAGCGTGGTGTCCGCGGCGATCTCCGGCTGCTGCGCAACGTAAGCCAATGCGGCATGGGATTCGACGTAACCGTTACCCGGCCGATCCAACCCGGCGATCAGGCGCAGCAGCTGGGTTTTGCCGACGCCGTTGCGCCCCACCAGGCCACAGCGCTGCCGATCGAAAGCGAGATCCAGCGGGCCGAACAGCGTTTCGCCGTCAGCAAATTGGCAGGTCAGTTGATGTAAAACGAAATAAGGGGACTGCGCAAAATGAGCCATAAGCACTCCTGAATGAGATCAAAACATCCCCACAGGGCGCAAGAGCGCACAGCGTGGGACCAGATATCAACAGGTGTGGGTGTTCATTTTCGGTAGTGGCTCCGCAGAGAGAAGGAATTTACAACGCGCAAAGGTTAACCGATCTTTTGTTCGTTATGCAAACAGAGTCTGAGATTCATGACGTCTATCACATTCGGCGCAACGCAGATTCCCAAGCGGCATGACAACGGCTAGATTTATCTCATCCGACCACTTGTGTTCACATAATTATAACAACGGGCCCCGATTTCACCCGATGGAGAGTGCAATGAGCAATTACCCTCACCTGCTGGCGCCGCTGGATCTCGGCTTCACCACCCTGAAAAATCGGGTGCTGATGGGATCGATGCATACCGGCCTGGAAGAGCTGCCCGACGGCCCGCAGCGCCTGGCCGCGTTCTATGCCGAGCGCGCCGCCGCCGGCGTGGCGCTGATCGTCACCGGCGGCATTGCCCCGAACGAACAGGGCGTGGTGTTTCGCGGCGGTTCGATCCTCAACAGCGAGGAGCAATTGCCTCACCACCGCCCGGTGACTGAAGCCGTCCACCGGGCGGGCGGCAAAATTGCGCTGCAGATCCTGCACACCGGCCGTTACAGCTATCAACCTAAGCTGGTGGCCCCTTCCGCGCTGCAGGCGCCGATCAACCCGTTTACGCCGAGCGCGCTCAGCGCAGCGGAGATCGAGCAGACTATCGCCGACTTCGCCCGCTGCGCGGCGCTGGCGCAGCAGGCCGGCTATGACGGCGTTGAGGTGATGGGATCCGAGGGCTATCTGATCAACCAATTCTTGACGACGCGCACCAACCAACGCGACGACCAATGGGGCGGCAGCTTCACCAACCGCATGCGGTTCGCCGTCGAGACCGTCAGGGCGGTGCGCCAGGCCGTGGGCCCGGCATTCATTCTGATCTACCGGCTGTCGATGCTCGATCTGGTGGAGGACGGCTCCAGCTGGCAGGAGATCGAACAGCTGGCGCTGGCGGTCGAACAGGCGGGCGCCACGATCATCAATACCGGCATCGGCTGGCACGAAGCGCGCATCCCGACCATCGCCACCATGGTGCCGCGCGCCGGATTCAGCTGGGTAACCCGCAAGCTGATGGGCAAGGTCAGCATCCCGCTGATCACCACCAACCGCATCAACGATCCGGCGGTGGCCGAGCAGGTGCTGGCGGACGGCTGTGCCGACATGGTGTCGATGGCGCGCCCGTTCCTTGCCGACGCCGCCTTTGTGCAGAAAGCCGCCGAGGGGCGCGCCGACGAGATCAATACCTGCATCGGCTGCAACCAGGCCTGCCTCGACCAGATATTTGAAGGCAAGCTGACCTCCTGCCTGGTCAACCCGCGCGCCTGCCGCGAAACCGAAATGCCGCTGACGATGGCGGAGAAACCGAAAAAGCTGGCGGTGATCGGCGCCGGCCCCGCCGGGCTGGCGTTTGCCACCACCGCCGCCAGCCGTGGCCATCAGGTGACGCTGTTCGACGCCGCCGAGCAGATCGGCGGCCAGTTCAACATCGCCAAACAAATCCCCGGCAAGGAAGAATTCCATGAAACCCTGCGTTACTTCCGCCGCCAGTTGGCGCTGCGCGAAGTGACGGTCAGGTTGGGCGTCAAGGTCGAGGCGGCGGATTTAAGCGAATTCGACGAAGTGATCCTCGCCTGCGGCATCGTGCCGCGCACCCCGGACATCCCCGGCATCGGGCACGCCAAGGTGCTGAGCTATCTGGACGTGCTGCGCGATAAAAAACCGGTCGGCCAGCGGGTGGCGATCATCGGCGCCGGCGGCATCGGCTTCGACACCGCCGAGTACCTTAGCCAGCACGGCATGTCCAGCAGCCTGGATCAGACGGAATTCAACCGCGAATGGGGCATCGATGGTCGCCTTGAGCAACGCGGCGGGCTTGCAGCGCAAGGCCCTCAGGCGCCACGCGCCGCGCGGCAGATCTACCTGTTGCAACGTAAAACCAGCAAGGTAGGCGAAGGCCTGGGGAAAACCACCGGTTGGATCCACCGCGCCAGCCTGGCGATGCGCGGCGTGAAGATGCTCAATAGCGTCAGCTATCGGCTGATCGACGATGAAGGGCTGCACATCACCCGCGCCGAGCAGGAAAGTTGCCTGCCGGTGGACACGGTGATCGTCTGCGCCGGGCAGGAACCGCGCCGCGAGCTGCAGCAGCCGCTGCTGGCGATGGGGAAAATCGTGCACCTGATCGGCGGCGCCGACGTGGCTGCCGAGCTGGACGCCCGCCGTGCGATCGATCAGGGCACGCGGCTGGCGATGGCGCTGTAAAAAAAAAGGGCGCCCGGCGCCCCTTGTTATTCACTCAGCGACGCGCGCCGGATTTCACCGCTTTCAGGATCACGAACTTCTTGTTCGAGGCCACCAGCGTGCAGTTGCCGAACAGACGCTTGAGCTTCTGGTGATAGTCGAGGTGACGGTTGCCGACGATGCGCAATTCGCCGCCCACCTGCAGGCAGCGCTTGGCGTCGCAGAACATCTGCCAGGCGGTGTGATCGGTAATGGCGTGCTGCTGGTGGAACGGCGGGTTACACAGCACCGCCTGCACGCTTTCGCGCTCGATGCCCGCCAGCGCGTTGTTCACCTCAAACTGACAGCGATCCAGCTCTTGCGGCAGGTTGTGCTCCACATTCAGCTCGCTGGAAGCCACCGCCATGTAAGATTCATCGACGAAGGTCATCTGCGCTTCCGGGTTTTGCGCCAGCGCCGCCAGGCCAATCACGCCGTTGCCGCAGCCCAGATCGATGATATGGCCGTTCAGGCCACGCGGCAGATGATCCAGGAACAGGCGCGCGCCGATATCCAGGCTGCCACGCGAGAAGACGTTGGCGTGGTTGTGGATCAGCCAATCGGTGCCGTCCAGCGTCCAGTTGGTGGTTTCCGCTGCCGCCGGCGGGACGATGTCCGCCGCCTGACAGAAGATCAGGCGCGCCTTCTTCCACGCCAGGCTGGTGCGCGTCGGGCCCAGCACCTTTTCAAACAGCTGCATCGTCGAGGTATGCACGTCGCGCGCCTTGGCGCCGGCGACGATCAGCGTGTCTTCGGTCACGACGTGGCGCAGCGCGCGCAGCTGCTGTTCCAGCAACGCCAGCGCTTTCGGCACGCGAATCAGCACCACCGCCGGCGCCGCCGGCAGCTCGGCCAGGCTGTCCAACAGCGTGACCTGCTCGGGATCCAGACCGTTGAGCTTCAGGTTGTGGCGCGTCGCCAGCTGGCTCATGTACGAGTCGCTGACGCTGTAAGGACGATGCGCGTGCAGCGCACAGGCCAGGGTGCCGAAGTTATCGTTGAAAATCAGCACCGGACGGCCGCCGATATCTACGTTTTCAAGCTGTTGCAGCAGATATTCGTCCGCTGCTTCCCACGCCTGCAGTTGGGTGGATTCTTCCTGTTGGGGATAACGCTCCAGCTCAAGTTGCTGTGTTCCCAGATCGAGTTGGCTCATTGCCCCTCCTGACTGATAAAATTTGGGCTGTTTATCCCCTAAAAACGCCCGTCAGTAAAATGTTTTTTCGGATAAATTGCGTATGTCAGGATTTGAGCGAAAAAACAGCATAGAATGACCGGCTGAATGGCCGTTGATACGGAACAAGAATGTCTGAATTGACCTACCTGCAAGGCTACCCAACGCATCTGCAAAGCCAGGTGCAGCAACTGATCCATCAGAATCGGCTGGGGGACGTGCTGCTGCAGCGCTATCCGCAGGTGCACGACTGCACGACCGACAAATCGCTGTATCAGTTTACCGTCGATCTGAAAAACCAGTACCTGCGCAACGCCCAACCGCTGAGCAAGGTGGCCTACGACAGCAAGATCCACGTCATGAAGCACGCGCTCGGCCTGCATACCGCTATCTCGCGCGTGCAGGGCGGCAAGCTGAAGGCCAAGGCGGAAATCCGCGTGGCGACGGTGTTCAAGGTCGCGCCCGAGCCCTTCCTGCGTATGATCGTGGTGCATGAGCTGGCGCACCTGAAAGAGAAAGATCACAACAAGGCATTCTACAGCCTGTGCTGCCATATGGAGCCGGATTACCACCAGTTGGAGTTCGATACCCGGCTGTATCTGACGCACCTTTCGCTGTTCGGCGAGCTGTATGCATAGCGCGTGAGGGCGTGATAATCTGCGGTTTTAAGCCTGGACCGGAGCTCGCCATGATTCGCTTTGCCGTCGTCGGCACCAACTGGATTACGGAACGTTTTATCGATGCCGCCCATGAAAGCGGCAAACTCAAGCTGAGCGCCGTGTATTCACGCTCGCTGGAACAGGCGCAGGCGTTTGGCGCCAACTATCAGGTCACGCAGTTTTTCGACTCTCTCGAGGCGATGGCCCAGTCCGACGCCATAGACGCGGTGTATATCGCCAGCCCCAATTCCCTGCACTGCCCGCAATCGCTGCTGTTCCTGCGCCATAAAAAGCACGTGATCTGCGAAAAACCGCTGGCCTCCAACCAGCGCGAAGCGGAACAGCTGGTAGCCTGCGCGCGGGAAAATCAGGTGGTGCTGTTCGAGGCGTTCAAAAGCGCCTATCTGCCGAATTTTCTGGCGCTGCAACAGGCATTGCCGAAAATCGGCCGGCTGCGCAAAGCCTTCATCAACTACTGCCAATACTCTTCGCGCTACCCGCGCTACCTGGCCGGCGAGAACCCCAACACGTTTAATCCACAGTTCTCCAACGGCTCCATCATGGACATCGGCTACTACTGCCTGGCCAGCGCGGTGGCGCTGTTCGGCGCGCCGCAGTCGGTGCTCGCCAGCGCCACGCTGCTCGATACCGGCGTGGACGCCCACGGCACCGTCTGCCTGAACTACGGCGATTTCGACGTCACGCTTTCCCATTCCAAGGTCAGCGACTCGGCGATCCCCAGCGAGATCCAGGGGGAGGAAGGCACGCTGATTATCGACAAGATTTCCGAGTGCCAGGGCGTGGCGCTGACGCCGCGCGGCGGCAACCGCCAGGATCTGAGCCAGCCGCAGCACATCAACACCATGCTGTATGAGGCGCTGGCCTTCGCCGAGTTGGTTGAGAAGCGTCAGGTGGAACATCCAGGGCTGGAGAATTCGCTGATCGTCGCCCGCCTGCTGACCGACATCCGCAGCCAGACCGGCGTCGTTTTCCCCGCCGACGGAGAATGAGATGAAACCGCTGCTCGTGATGCAAACCGGCGACGCGCCGCAGGCCATTCGTCAGGAATTGGCCAACTTTGAAGGCATGTTTCTGCAACAGGGCAACATCGACGCCGAACGCGCGCACATCGTGCATCTGCCCGCCGGCGAGCGGCCGTTGCCGCCGGCCGCCTATTGCGGCGTGGTCATCACCGGCTCGCCGGCGATGGTGACCGAACGGCTGCCGTGGAGCGAGGAGGCCGCCGAATGGCTGCGCCAGGCGATGGCGATCAAACTGCCGCTGTTCGGCGTCTGCTACGGCCACCAGCTGTTGGCCTACGCGCTCGGCGGCGAAGTGGGTTACCACCCGCAGGGCATGGAGGTCGGCACGCTGGAGATCGAACTGCTGCCCGCCGCGGCCGAAGACCGGCGGCTCACCCTGCTGCCGCCGCGCTTCAAAGCCAACCTGATCCACTCGCAGAGCGTGCTGACGCCGCCCGCCGGCGCGCAGACGCTGGCGCGTTCGCAGCAGGATGCGCACCAGATCCTGCGCTATGGCGATCATGCCCTGACCACCCAGTTCCACCCGGAATTCAACGGCGCGGTGATGAGCCAGTATCTGCAGTGGCTCGGCGAGCTGCATCCCGAGCAGCAGGCCCGCTATCAGCAGCAACAACAACAGGTTAGCGACACGCCGTTCAGCCGCCTGCTGCTGCAGGGATTCGTCGTCAGCCTCGGCGCGCAAAAAGCGATGGCCGGCTAACGCGATTCACGTTGACCGCCGACACATTTTGCATTACTTTCTGCTCTGCAAAGGGGAGTAACTTCATTGCCGGTCAATCGTCATTACGATGCGCAAGCATCCGGTTACCGGGCAACCTGATGTCAAAGGTGTAATCACCTTCATCAACGTTGTAAGTGAGACCTTGCCGGAAGGCGAGGTTTGCTTGCAGCGTTCACAGAGCGGCTGGCGTCTTCCGACGTTGGCCGTTTTTGTTTTTGAAGGATACCTCTGATGATGAATTCCGTTGGCACACCGTGGTTATGGGGCAGCTTCGCCGCCGTCATAGTCGTGATGCTCGCAATCGATCTCCTGTTGCAGGGCCGTAAAGGCGCGCACACCATGACCCTGAAGCAGGCCGCCAGCTGGTCGCTGGTGTGGGTCAGCCTCTCTCTGCTGTTCAATTTCGGTTTCTGGTACTACCTGAATGAAACCGCCGGGCGCGCCGTAGCCGATACCCAGGCGCTGGCCTTCCTGACCGGCTACCTGATCGAAAAAGCGCTGGCGGTGGATAACGTGTTCGTCTGGCTGATGCTGTTCAGCTACTTCGCCGTGCCGGCCAACCTGCAACGGCGGGTGCTGATCTACGGCGTGCTGGGCGCGATCGTGCTACGCACCATCATGATCTTCGCCGGCAGCTGGCTGGTCAGCCAGTTCCAGTGGCTGCTGTATCTGTTCGGCGCTTTCCTGCTGTTCACCGGTATCAAGATGGCGCTGGCGAAGGAAGATGATTCGGCGATCGGCGACAAGCCGCTGGTGAAATGGCTGCGCAGCCGCCTGCGCATGACCGACAGCCTGGAAGGCGAGCGTTTCTTCGTGCGCCGCAACGGCATCCTGTTCGCCACCCCGCTGGTGCTGGTGCTGATCCTGGTGGAACTGAGCGACGTGATTTTCGCGGTGGACAGCATTCCGGCGATTTTCGCCGTGACCACCGACCCGTTCATCGTGCTGACCTCTAACCTGTTCGCCATCATGGGCCTGCGCGCCATGTACTTCCTGCTGGCCAACGTGGCGGAACGTTTCTCGATGCTGAAATACGGCCTGTCGGTGATCCTGGTGTTTATCGGTATCAAGATGCTGATTATCGACTTCTTCCACATCCCGATCGGCATCTCGCTCGGCGTGGTGGCGGGCATCCTGACGCTCACTTTGCTGATCAACGCCTGGGTCAATCGCCGCAACGATCGCCTGGCGAAGAAATAACCATAATCTGTTATCCGGGGCGCTAGTCGCCCCGCGATTGTTTGGCAATTCCCCCAAAACGCCAAACGTTATTGCGATCACACAAATGTAACCAGTATGTTATCAAGTGTTGATCCGCGCTCAGAATTTCACCCTCGCCTCTTTCCAACCTCATTCGATTGCTGAATACTAATTCGGCAAACACACTTAGTTACAGAATCATATAAAGCTGCCCGACGTCGTTCCCGCCGTGGCGGCCAGATAACATCAGGAAGAAAGCACTATGCAAAAACTATTACAAAGGATCACGCAGGGTAGCCTGGTCAAACAAATCATGGTCGGCCTGGTGGCCGGCATTCTGGTGGCGCTGGTTTCGCCGGCGGCCGCTGCGGCCGTCGGCCTGCTCGGTTCCCTGTTCGTCGGCGCGCTGAAAGCGGTGGCGCCGGTGCTGGTGCTGATTCTGGTGATGGCCTCGATCGCCAACCATAAACAGGGGCAGAAGACCAACATTCGCCCGATCCTGTTCCTCTACCTGCTGGGCACCTTTGCCGCCGCGCTGGTGGCGGTCGTCGTCAGCTTTATCTTCCCTTCTACGCTGGCGCTGACCACCGGCGCGACGGACATTACCCCGCCAGGCGGCATCGTGGACGTGATGAAAGGCCTGCTGCTGAGCGTAGTGGCCAACCCGTTCCATGCGCTGATTAACGCCAACTACATTGGCATTCTGGCGTGGGCCGTCGGGCTGGGGCTGGCGCTGCGCCACGCTTCCGACACCACCAAGGGGCTGATCAACGACATGTCCCATGCGGTTACGCTGGTGGTGCGCGCGGTGATCCGCTGTGCGCCGCTCGGCATCTTCGGCCTGGTGGCTTCCACGCTGGCGGAAACCGGCTTCGGCGTGCTGTGGGGCTACGCCCAGCTGCTGATGGTGCTGCTCGGCTGCATGCTGCTGGTGGCGCTGGTGCTCAACCCGCTGATCGTTTACTGGAAAATCCGCCGCAATCCGTATCCGCTGGTGTTCGCCTGCCTGCGCGAGAGCGGCGTGACAGCCTTCTTCACCCGCAGCTCCGCCGCCAACATCCCGGTGAACATGGAGCTGTGCAAAAAGCTGAATCTGAATGAGGACACCTACTCGGTTTCCATCCCGCTGGGCGCCACCATCAACATGGCTGGCGCGGCGATCACCATCACCGTGCTGACGCTGGCGGCGGTGAACACGCTGGGCATCGCGGTGGACGTCCCGACCGCTCTGCTGCTGAGCGTGGTGGCCGCCCTGTGCGCCTGTGGCGCCTCCGGCGTGGCCGGCGGCTCGCTGTTGCTGATCCCGCTGGCGTGCAACATGTTCGGCATTCCGAACGACGTGGCGATGCAGGTGGTGGCGGTCGGCTTTATTATCGGCGTGCTGCAGGATTCGGCGGAAACCGCCCTCAACTCCTCCACCGACGTGCTGTTCACCGCCGCCGCCTGCCAGGCGGAAGATCAACGGCTGGCGAACGAAGACCCGCTGAAGGTGCGTTAATCGCGCGTTGCTTCATAAAAAGGCGCTCCCTCGAGCGCCTTTTTTGTCAGCTTTAGAGCGTCACCCCGCTTTTAAAGATCGCCAGCTCGCGGAAATCGTTGGCTTCATTGCGCGCCGGGCGGCCGTTGGCGATCTCGACGATCAGATCGACGAAGCAGCCGAGCAAGGTCTCCATCGCCACGCCGTGAACCAGGCCGCCGGCGTCGAAATCGATCCAGTGCGGTTTCTTCGCCGCCAGCTCGCTGTTGGTGGCCAGCTTCACCGTCGGCACAAAGCCGCCGTACGGCGTGCCGCGCCCGGTGCTGAACAGCACCATATGGCAGCCGGCGCCGGCCAGCGCGCTGGTCGCCACCGCATCGTTGCCCGGCGCGCTGAGCAAATTCAGCCCCGGCACACGCAGCCGCTCGCCGTATTTCAGCACGTCTACCACCTGGCTTAGCCCCGCTTTTTGGGTGCAGCCGAGCGATTTCTCCTCCAGCGTAGTGATGCCGCCGGCCTTGTTGCCCGGCGACGGATTCTCATAAATTGGCTGTTGATGGGCGATGAAATAGCGTTTGAAATCGTTGATCATATCGACGGTTTTTTCGAAGGTCTCCCCATCGCGGCAGCGGCTCATCAGAATGCGCTCGGCACCGAACATCTCCGGCACTTCGGTCAGCACCGTGGTGCCGCCGTTGGCTATCACATAGTCGGAGAACCGCCCCAGCAGCGGGTTGGCGGTGACACCCGACAATCCGTCCGAACCGCCGCACTCCAGGCCGAACTTCAACTCGCTCAGGCGGCCCGGCTCGCGGCGATCGTAGCGCATCTCCCGGTACAGCTCGTGCAACAGCGCCAGCCCGGCTTCCACCTCGTCGTCCTGTTGTTGGCACACCATAAAGCGCAGCCGCCGCTCGTCCGCCATCCCCAGCGTGGCGCGAAAAGCATCTACCTGATTGTTCTCGCACCCCAACCCGATCACCAGCACCGCGCCGGCATTGGGATGGCGCGCCATGTTCTGCAGCATGATGCGGGTGTTGGCATGATCCTGCCCCAGCTGCGAGCAGCCGAACGGATGGCTGAACAGATGCACGCCGTCGATCCCCTCCGCCTGCGTTTGCTGCAAAAAGCGCTGCTGGATCTGGCGGGCGATGCCGTTGACGCAGCCGACGGTCGGCACGATCCACAGCTCGTTGCGGATCCCCACGTCGCCGCCGGCCCGGCGGTACAGCTGCACCTCGCGATCCGCCGCCTGCGGCGGCAACGCCGGGAACTGCGGCTGGTAACGGTAGCTGTCCAGATCGCTCAGGTTGGTTTTGGCGTTTTGCGAATGAATGTGCTCCCCAGGCGCAATGGCCGCGAGCGCATGGCCGATCGGCTGGCCGTATTTGATGATGTCTTCGCCCTCGGCGATCGGGCCGAGCGCAAACTTGTGCCCGCGCGCCACCGGCTGCGCCAGCTGAATACGCTCCCCGCCCAACTCAAGCATTTCTCCGGCGGCCAGATCGCGCAGCGCCACCGCCACGTTATCCTGCTCGTGAATCTTTATCGTACTTTGCATAAACCAGTCCCGGATAACGGCTACGCCAGTTCGATGGCGAAATAGTTTTTGGCGTTGTCGAAGCAGATGTTTTTCACCATCTCGCCCAGCAGCGCGATATCCGCCGGCGCTTCGCCGTCCGCCACCCAGCGGCCGATCATCTGGCAAAGGATGCGGCGGAAGTATTCATGCCGCGTATACGACAGGAAGCTGCGACTGTCGGTCAGCATGCCGACGAAGCGGCTCAGCAACCCGAGCTGGGCCAGCTGCGTCATTTGGCGCTGCATGCCGTCCTTCTGATCGTTGAACCACCAACCGGAGCCGAACTGCATCTTGCCCGGCGTGCCTTCGCCCTGAAAATTGCCGATCATGGTGCCGATCACTTCGTTATCGCGCGGATTGAGGCAATAGAGAATGGTTTTTGGCAGACCGCCCTGCCGCGCCTGAGCATCCAGCAGCCGCGACAGCGGTTCCGCCAGCGGCCGGTCGTTGATCGAGTCGAAGCCGATATCCGGCCCGACGGCGGCCAACATGCGGCTGTTGTTATTACGCAGCGCGCCGATGTGATACTGCTGCACCCAGCCTCGGCGCCGGTATTCGCCAGCCAAAAACAGCAGCACAGAGCTTTTGAACTGGGCGCTCTGTTCCGGCGTCGGCAGCTCGCCGTTCAGGCGGCGCAGCAGGATCGCATCCAGCGCCGCTTCATCGGCCTCGCCGAACACCACCACGTCCAGCGCATGATCGGCCACTTTGCAACCGTGAGTGGCGAAGTGATCCATGCGCTTGTACAGGGCGTCGCACAGCGCGCTGAAGCGGCCGATGGCGGTGTCCGCCGCCGCCTCCAGCTGCCGCAGATAGTCGTTGAAGCCGGGCGCATCGATGGTGAAAGCTTTGTCCGGCCGCCAGCTCGGCAGCACCTTGATATCGAAGCTATGATCGTCGGCGATCGCCCGATGATGGCGCAGATCGTCGATCGGATCGTCGGTGGTGCCGACCATTTTCACATTCATCTGCTGCATGATGCCACGTGCGCGAAACGCATCCTGCGCCAGCAGCGCATTGCCGCGCTGCCAGATTTCATCCGCCGTGGCCGGCGACAACAGCGTATCCGTGATGCCGAACGGCCGGCGCAGCTCCAGATGCGTCCAGTGATAGAGCGGGTTGCCGATGGTGTGCGGCACCGTGGCGGCCCAGGCGTCGAATTTCTCGCGATCGCCCGCATCGCCGGTGCACAACCGCTCCGCCACACCGTTGGTGCGCATCGCCCGCCATTTGTAGTGATCGCCCCGCAGCCAGATATCGTACAGGTTGCTGAAGCGGGTATTCTCCGCGATCTGCTGCGGCGGCAAATGACAGTGATAATCAAAAATCGGCTGCTGCGCCGCGTAGTCGTGATACAAGCGCCGGGCAAATTCGCTGTCCAGCAGGAAATCTTCGCTCAAAAACGTCGCCATCTCGGGCTCCTTACTTGCCGTGCGGCACGGGGTTCGAATCACAAAAGTTATCACACCAATTTTCACTAACGTCCAGCAGATTTTTCCCGAGGTCTGCCGTTCATCCTCTCTCTACGCCCTTTTTCGCTCAATTTACCGGCAAAAATGCCCTATTTCACCGACCACAGTATTGCTCAGGCGAATAATTCCTTTTGTGATATCACTCAACTTTTAAACCTGTATGACAGGTTATTGTCTCGCCAGCCGCATCGACGGCCACACCTTCAAACGGGGAGACACTTCGGATGCGTAAAATTAAAGGGTTACGCTGGTACATGATCGGACTGGTGACCATCGGCACCGTGCTGGGTTACCTGACCCGCAACGCCATTGCCGTGGCGGCGCCGACGCTGGAAGATACGCTGCACATCACCACCCAACAGTATTCCTATATCGTCGCCGCCTACTCCGCGTGCTACACCTTGATGCAACCGGTGGCGGGCTACGTGCTGGACGTGCTGGGCACCAAGGTCGGCTACGCCATGTTCGCCATTCTGTGGGCGCTGTTCTGCATGGGCACCGCACTGGCCAACAGTTGGGGCGGGCTGGCGTTGGCGCGCGGCGCGGTCGGCATGGCGGAAGCGGCAATGATCCCCGCCGGGCTGAAGGCCAGCAGCGAATGGTTTCCGGCCAAAGAGCGTTCGATCGCCGTCGGCTATTTCAACGTGGGCTCGTCGATCGGCGGCATGATCGCCCCGCCGCTGGTGGTATGGGCCATCGTCGCGCACAGCTGGGAGATGGCGTTCATTATCACCGGCGTGCTGAGCCTGATCTGGGCCATCTGCTGGCTGCTGTTCTACAAACACCCGAAAGATCAGAAGAAACTGAGCCAGGAAGAACGCCGTTACATCCTCGAAGGCCAGGAAGCGCAGCACCAGACCTCTAACGCCAAAAAGATGTCCGCCTGGCAGATCGTGCGCAATCGCCAGTTCTGGGGCATCGCGTTGCCGCGCTTTCTCGCGGAGCCGGCGTGGGGCACCTTCAACGCCTGGATCCCGCTGTTCATGTTCAAGGCCTACGGCTTTAACCTGAAAGAGATCGCCATGTTCGCCTGGATGCCGATGCTGTTTGCCGATCTCGGCTGCATCGTCGGCGGTTATCTGCCACCGCTGTTCCAGAAGTATTTCAAGGTCAACCTGATCGTCTCACGCAAGCTGGTGGTGACGATGGGGGCGGTGTTGATGATCGGCCCCGGCATGATCGGCCTGTTCACCAGCCCTTACGCGGCTATCGCGCTGCTGTGCGTCGGGGGCTTCGCCCATCAGGCGCTGTCCGGCGCGTTGATCACCCTCTCTTCCGACGTGTTCGGCCGCAATGAGGTGGCGACCGCCAACGGGCTGACCGGCATGGCGGCCTGGACCGCCAGCACGCTGTTCGCCCTGGTGGTCGGCGCCCTGGCGGACACCCTCGGCTTCAGCCCGCTGTTCGCCGCGCTGTCGGTCTTCGACATTCTCGGCGCCATCGTCATCTGGACGGTGTTGCAAAACCGCCCGGCCGCCGAACCGCAACCCGCCGCGCTGCAGCCCACCCCGGCGCGCAGCTGATCCCCCGCCCGGCCGCTGCGCCGGGCCCCTTGCTCCTCTGGCAGCGGTGCCGAATAAGTGGTATAACAAATCCGATGGCCACGCGCCCCTTCCCACCGCACCGTATAGAGCATTCACTATGGAATTCACTGAAACCAGACGCCTGTATCAGCAACTGGCCGCCGAGCTGAAGCAACGCATCGAAAGCGGCCGTTATCCGGTAGGCGACAAGCTGCCGGCCGAGCGATACATCGCCGAAGAGATGAATGTCAGCCGCACCGTGGTGCGCGAGGCGATCATCATGCTGGAAGTCGAAGGCTATGTGGACGTGCGCAAGGGATCCGGGATCCACGTGGTGTCCAACCAGCAAAAACACCTGGTGGTGCCGGGCGACAGCATCGAGTTCGCCACCGCCGGCCCGTTTGAGCTGCTGCAGGCGCGCCAACTGATAGAAAGCAACATCGCCGAATTTGCCGCCACCCAGGTGACCAAGCAGGATATCGTGCAACTGATGGAGATCCAGGAGCATGCCCGCAAAGAGGATCGTTTCCGCGACTCGCAGTGGGATCTGAAGTTCCACGTGCAGGTGGCGCTGGCCACCCAGAACACCGCCATGGCCACCATCGTGGAAAAAATGTGGGTGCAGCGGGTCAACAACCCTTACTGGAAGAAACTGCACGAGCATATCGACGAACGTTCGATCGCCAGCTGGTGCGACGATCACGATCAGATCCTCAAGGCGCTGATGCGCAAAGATCCTTACGCCGCCAAACTGGCGATGTGGCAGCACCTGGAAAACACCAAGCAGATGCTGTTCAACGCCACCAGCGACGACTTCGAATACAACGCCGATCGCTACCTGTTCGCCGAGAATCCGGTGGTGCATCTGGATGGCGTGAGCCACGAGCCGAAATAGCCACGGCGGTCAAAAACCGTCGGCTTATGTCAGGTAATGTAAAATCCGCTGAATCGATGCCGGAACCGCCGTTTGCCGTGTACTATTTCACCGTCGGCAACGTAGATTTCCCTGTTGCCAATCGTGCTATTTTGGTAGAGTTAGCCCACTTTTTTACCCATTGCTGCGGGGGCGGGACGCGAATAAATGCGCTGGTTGTTTGCCATGCTGATTGCTGTTTTCTGCTGGACCGGTTCGGTCTCCGGCCCACAGCTATGCGTGGCGTCACCCAAGCCCACCCCCAGCGCGCTGAGCAGCCTGCCGCTGTTGGCGGAGCCGGCGCTTTCCCCCTATGATCAGGTGTATCGGGCGCCGGCCGAAGCGCGCCGCAAAGCTCCCGGCAAGTTGCCGCTGCTGCTGCCCAGAGCGCACTCTTTCTCCGGCTCGCTGCTCGCCTCCTCCCTGCCGGTGCCGGTCTATACCCTGGCCGCAGAGCCGGGCTACCGAATTCGCTTCCCCCGCCAGGACACGCCGGCTCCCAACCGGCTTGCCCAGGTCGACGGGATGCTGGACGCCTCCAGGCAACAGAGTCGGCAGGCCGGCTGGAAAGAAAGTAACATGCAGTACCGTGGCACGCTGACTTACCACCTATGACCGGTGTCGCACCGCTTAGAAACCTTAAAGCAACGCCGTTTCATCGTTATCAGCATTCAGGATCGCCGCGCGTTTTCAGCCCACGCCCGTTCCACCGCTGAGATAAAAATAAACAATGACGTTTTAGGAACACCGGATGGATATCATTAAAGAACTGATACATGCCTTATGGCAGCAGGATTTTGAGACGCTGGCGAACCCTTCGCTGGTGTGGACCCTCTACATCCTGCTGTTCATGATCCTGTTTTTGGAAAACGGGCTGCTGCCGGCCGCTTTCCTGCCGGGCGACAGCCTGCTGATCCTGGTCGGCGTGCTGATCGCCAAAGGCACCATGGGCTTCCCATTGACCATCGTTATCCTGACCGTCGCCGCCAGCCTGGGCTGCTGGGTCAGCTATATACAGGGCCGGTGGCTCGGCAATACGCGAACGGTGCAAGGCTGGCTTTCGCATCTGCCGGCCCACTACCATCAGCGTGCGCATAACCTGTTCCACCGCCACGGCCTTTCCGCCCTGCTGGTCGGCCGCTTCCTGGCCTTCGTGCGCACCCTGCTGCCAACCATCGCTGGCCTGTCCGGCCTGAACAACGCGCGCTTCCAGTTCTTCAACTGGATGAGCGGCCTGCTGTGGGTTTTGATCCTGACGACGCTGGGCTTCGCCCTCGGGAAAACCCCGGTGTTCCGCAAGTATGAAGATCAGCTGATGTTCTGCCTGATGATGTTGCCGCTGGTGTTGCTGGTGGTTGGGCTGGTCGGCTCGCTGATCGTGCTGTGGCGCAAGAAACGCGCCAGCGGCCAGAACCCGGGGAAAGGGGCGTGACAGCAAAGCGCCCGCGCTGGCAATACGTCTTGATGATCGCGATCGCCCTACTGGCGTTGGCGACGCTGCTGGTGCCCTGTATGGTGCGCACCGAGAGCGAGCTGCGCATTCGCGCCAGCCAGCAAGGGCTGTCGCTGCCCGACGGCTTTTACGTCTACCAGCGCCTGGATGAGCGCGGCATCCGCATCAAAAGCATCACGCCGGAAGGTGATGGCCTGGTCATCCGTCTGGATTCGCCGGAGCAGCAGTTGCTGGCGCGCGAAGCGCTGCAAACCATCCTACCGCCCGGTTACCACATCGCGTTGAGCGAATCCCCCGTGCCATCGCATTGGGTGCGCGAATTTGCGCGTTCCCCACTCAATCTGGGATAATCCCCCTTCAGATGAAGGGGTTTCCTTTCACTGCCATTATCTTCATTTTCATTCGCACCGATTAGCTCAAGAATTAATCAGTCAGCACTGAGTCACGGCTGATTCTTTGGGGGCACGCCGGTTTCATGACTATGCTGAAGGATAACTTCAGCCGGCGATGAACGCCCTCCTCTCGCGCTGCCGCCTTCGGCAGCCAGGAAAGCGGGTGCCTGTGCAGGTACCCATGAAAAGGAACTGAAAGATGAAATTACGCCACTCCCTGTTACTGCTGTTGCCTCTCTGCACGCTGCCGGCCCTCGCTGCGGCCGCTGAGGGCGGTTGTGCCGCCAAAGCGCAAAACATCCAACAGCAAATCGACTACGCCACCCAGCACGGTAACACCCACCGCGTGGACGGGCTAAAAAAAGCGCTGAGCGAAGTGCAGACTCACTGCACCGAAGCCGGCCTGCAAGCCGAACGCCAAAAAAACATCGCAGAGAAACAGCGCAAGGTCGACGAGCGCCGGCAGGAACTGAAAGAAACGCAGCAAACCGGCAAGCTGGACAAGGTCGCCAAGAAGCAGCAAAAGCTGGCGGAAGCGCAAGCTGAGTTGAAACGCGCCCAGGCGGAATAATTTTTTCACACCAGCGGATTTATCGATGAGAGCCCCATCACACGGGATTTCTTAAGCATATGAAATTGATGTCTGGTGTTATCTGCTGGCCATCACCCCTTTGCTCCGGCGAAAAAATCCGCTATGTTAAAAGTCTGTCGAAATAAACGTTAAGGAATAATCACATGGCACATGATTCAAATGCAGAAAACTTACGCGCTGAACTGAAGTCCTTAGCCGATACGCTGGAGGAAGTGCTGAACTCCTCCACCGACAAGCCGAAAGCCGAGCTGGAGAAGCTGCGCTCGAAAGCGGAAGGCGCGCTGAAAGAGACCCGCGCTCGCCTGAGCGACGCCGGTGACAAGCTGGCTTCGCAAACCAAGCAGATCGCCGGCCAGGCCGACGACTACGTGCGCGACAACCCGTGGACCGGCATCGGTATCGGCGCGGCGGTCGGCGTCGTGTTGGGCGTGCTGCTCGCGCGTCGTTAATCATGGCTGAACAACCGCAAGTGCGCGCGCAGGGCCCCGCTAAAGGGGTCCTGGATATCGGTCAGCGCATCATCACGATCCTGGTCGGCATGGTGGAAACCCGCGTCCGCCTGGCAGTGGTCGAGCTGGAAGAGGAGAAAGCCAACCTCATTCAGCTGCTGATCATGGCCGGCATGACGCTGCTGTTCACCGCCTTCGGTTTGATGAGCCTGCTGATCCTGATCTTCTGGGCCATCGATCCGGTCTACCGGCTGGTGGCGCTGGGCGCGACAACCGGCGTGCTGCTGTTCCTCGCCGTGGTCGGCACCATCTGGACGCTGGTCAAGGCCCGTCGCACCACGCTGCTCGGCGCCACGCGCAAGCAGTTGGAACTCGATCGCGCCGAGCTGGAGCGCGAGCCATGAGCCGCCGCCGCTATCTGGAATGGAAAAAAGAGAGGCTGATTCGGCAGATCCAGCAACAGCGTCTGGATCTGGCCGAACACAAGTCTCTGTGGCTGGAAAAGACCGAACGCATCGACCGCGGCTGGCAAACGGTGTTTGGCCTGCGCCGCTATCTGGTGCTCGGTTCCAGCGTCATGGCGCTGTACGGCATCCGCCATCCCAGCAAGATGATCCGCTGGTCGCGTCGCGCTTTCGGCGCATGGAGCGCTATCCGTCTGTTTAAAAAGACGTTTCCCGCCAAGTAAGCCGCTTAGTCTTTCCTTCAAACCTCCTGTTGCTCTGCCCGCATTTTCTCCCTTGATACAACGCGTCCAACCCCGGGGCCGGGCAACCTGCTGATCGGCGGCATTTTATTAGCACGCTAAAGATTCAGATTTTTTGAAAAATTACGACAGTTTTACTTGCTAACAACCTGAGCACTTCCCGCTTAACATTCACTCCATCAATACGATACGGAGCGGACAGGGTCAGAGACCCGCTACGCCGCCCGTTGATATGACTACCGCCGAACAGGCGCACAAAAACACTTTGGAGTAGATGATGAAAAAATTAGAAGATACAGGTTTGTTGGTTGCTCGTATTCTGATGCCAATCCTGTTTATCGTGGCAGGCTACGGCAAAATGGGTGACGCATATGCCGGTACCCAACAGTACATGCAATCGATGGGCGTGCCTGGCTTCTTGCTGCCGCTGACCATCCTGCTGGAATTTGGCGGCGGTCTGGCGATCCTGTTCGGTTTCCTGACCCGCACCGTGGCGCTGTTCACTGCCGGTTTCACCATCCTGACCGCGCTGCTGTTCCACACTGACTTTGCGGAAGGCGTAAACCAGCTGATGTTCATGAAAAACCTGACCATTGCCGGCGGCTTCATCGTGTTGGCGGTCGCAGGCCCGGGCGGCTTCAGCATCGACCGTCTTCTGAACAAGAAATGGTAATCTAAACTGTCATTCAGGGCCCGGCATGCCGGGCTCTGTCGTTTTTTAACTCGGACACCAAGGAGATTCCCATGGGACAACTCGTCGATGGCGTTTGGCAAGACATCTGGTATGACACCAAATCTACCGGCGGCCGTTTCAAACGTTCAACCGCTCAGTTTCGCAATTGGGTGACCGCCGACGGTCAGCCGGGCGAACACGGCGTGGGCGGCTTCCAGGCCGAAGCGGGCCGTTATCACCTTTATGTTTCTCTCGCCTGCCCCTGGGCGCACCGCACGCTGCTGATGCGCAAATTGAAAGGGCTGGAGCAGATCATTCCGGTCTCGGTGGTGCACCCGCTGATGCTGGAAAACGGCTGGACCTTCGGCCAGGATTTTCCGGAAACCACCGGCGATCCGCTGTATCACGCCGACTTCCTGTACCAGATCTACCTGCGGGCCGATCCGCACTACAGCGGACGCGTGACCGTGCCGGTGCTGTGGGATAAACAGCGGCAAACCATCGTCAGCAACGAATCCGCCGACATCATCCGCATGTTCAACAGCGCATTTGACGGCGTCGGCGCTCGGGCAGGTGACTACTACCCGACCGCGCTGCGCGGCAAGATCGATGAGCTGAACGGTTGGATTTACGATCAAGTGAACAACGGCGTGTACAAAGCCGGTTTTGCCACCAGCCAGGAAGCCTATGACGAAGCGGTCAACGGGGTATTCAACGCGCTGGAGCGCCTGGAGCAGATCCTGGGGCAGCATCGCTACCTGACCGGCGATCGGCTGACCGAAGCCGACCTGCGTCTGTGGACCACGCTGGTGCGTTTCGATCCGGTGTACGTCACCCACTTCAAGTGCGATAAACACCGCATCAGCGACTACCTCAACCTGTACGGCTTCCTGCGCGACATCTACCAGATGCCGGGCATCGACGAGACGGTCAGCCTGCCGCACATTCGCAACCACTACTACCGCAGCCACGCCACCATCAACCCGCACGGCATCATTTCCATCGGGCCGGCGCAGGATCTGGACGAGCCGCACGGCCGCGACCAGCGCTTCGGCTAAGGCAAAAAAATCCCCTTGCCGCCCGGCAAGGGGATGTCATCCAACCGACTTAACGCTGCGCGAACAGGCGCGGAATTTCGCGCAGGAACCAGGCTTTCGCCTCCCCCATGCTGTCGCGCCGCCAGGCCATGATGATATCGGCTTCGCGGCTGTATTCCGGCCCCACCACGCGCAGCCGCCCGGCCTCGATATCTTTCTCCACCATCGGATACGGCATGGTCGCCACCCCCAACCCGGCCAGCAGCGCCAGACGTTTGTCTTCAATGGTGCTCACCGTCAGACGCTGCTGCTTATCCAGCAGCTGTACGGTCAACACCGGGCGCTCGCGAGCGGTATCCGCCACCGCGATGCCGCGGTATTTCACGCGGGTCACTTCGGAAAGCGGCTCCGGCTCCAGGTGGATAGGATGATCCGGCGCGGCGACATAAACGCTCATCACCTTATACAGTTTGCGGGTGTTGATCTCGGACGACGCGCGAAAATGCATGTCCGGCGCGATCACGATGTCGGCGCGCCCCTGCTCCAGCCGCTCCCAGGCGCCCGCCAGCACCTCGGTGAAAATCGACACCTGGGTGTTGGCCTTCAGCGCCAGCTTGTCCACCAGCGGGAACAGCAGGCTCGGCGGCGACAGCGCTTCGCTGACGATGGTCAGGTGAGTTTCCCAACCGCGCGCCAGCGCCTCGGCGTCGGTGGTCAGTTTGTCGGCCGCTTCCAGCAGCACCCGCCCGCGTTCCAGCAACATGCGCCCCACGTTGGTGAACTTGGTGCGGTGGCCCGAACGGTCGAACAGCACCACGTCCAATTCTTCTTCCAATTTTTGCATGGTGTAGCTGAGTGCCGACGGCACCCGGCCCAATTCGTCGGCGGCCGCGGCGAAACTGCCGCGCCGGTCGATCGCGTCCATCACTCTCAGCGCTTCAAGCGTGAGCGCCCGATCTCTGGCCATCGCATCCCTCTGTCAGGAAATTTGAATATGCCGACCAGATTAACTGGCTAACAATCCGACGTCCAGATGCTTACCATTTGGATAATGAATTTAGAGAGCCGATTGCCATGATTACATGCAGAACAGCACAACAATGCGGGCAAGCTGACTTTGGTTGGCTGCAGGCTCGCTACACCTTTTCCTTTGGTCACTACTTCGATCCCAAACTGATGGGCTACGCGTCGCTGCGGGTGCTGAATCAGGAGGTGCTGGCGCCGGGCGCGTCGTTCCAGCCGCGCACCTATCCCAGCGTCGATATCCTGAACCTGATCCTGCAAGGCGAGGCGGAATACCGCGACAGCGACGGCAACACCGCACGCGCCAAAGCCGGCGAAGCGCTGCTGTTGGCCACCCAGCCAAGCCTGAGCTACAGCGAACAGAACGTCAGCAGCGATACGCCACTGACTCGTCTGCAGCTGTGGCTGGATGCCTGCCCGGAACGCAACAACGAGCGGGTGCAGCGTCTGACGCTGCCGGCGGCAGGCAACCTGCTGCTGGCCTCGCCTGACGGCGCGCAGGGCAGCCTGCAGCTGCGCCAGCAGGTCTGGATCCATCATCTCGATCTGCAGCCGGGCGAAGAACACACGCTGACGATTAATGGGCCGCGCGCTTATCTGCAGTCGATACACGGTACCATCGCCGCCACCGGCGAGCGCCACGAAGCGCAACGCCTGACCTGCGGCGACGGCGCCTTCGTGCGTGAGGAAAACCGCCTGACGATCCGCGCCGAGACGCCGCTGCGCGCGCTGTTGATTGACCTGCCGGTGTAAGGCCGGCCGGAAAACGAAAAACCCCGCGCAACGCCAGTTGCGCGGGGTTTTCTTTTGTCGAGGGAGTTGACCGGTAAGCCGGGTTCTGTCGTGGACAGTCATTCCTCTAGGCCAGCAATCGCTCACTGGCTCAAGCAGCCTACCCGGGTTCAGTACGGGCCGTACCATGTGAACCCCTATTTGGCCTTGCTCCGGGTGGAGTTTACCGTGCCACGAACTGTTGCCAGCCGCGCGGTGCGCTCTTACCGCACCCTTTCACCCTTACCTGATCCCGCTTGCGCGGGCCATCGGCGGTTTGCTCTCTGTTGCACTAGTCGTAGGCTTGCGCCTCCCAGGCGTTACCTGGCACCCTGCCCTATGGAGCCCGGACTTTCCTCCCCTCCATCTGTCTCCCCGAAGAGGACGGCAATGAAGCGGCGACTGTCTGGTCAACTCCGGCGCGGATAGTAGCGTTGCGGCGGCGGCAGGTCAACCGCTTTACGGCTGTTGTTGCTCCAGCGCGTGCTTATACAACGCATTTTTCTTCACGCCGTGGATTTCCGCCGCCAGCGCCGCCGCCTTTTTCAACGGCAGCTCTTTTTGCAGCAGCGCCAGCGTGCGCAGCGCCTCGAGCGGCAACGCATCCTCCTGCGCTTTGTGGCCTTCGACGATCAGCACCATCTCACCGCGGCGGCGCACTTCATCTTCCTGCACCCACGCCAGCAGCTCGCCCACCGGCGCGCCGTGGATAGATTCCCAGGTTTTGGTCAGCTCGCGCGCCAGCACGACATAACGCTGCGGGCCCCAAACGGTGACCATGTCCTGCAGACTTTCCAGCAGACGGTGAGTGGATTCATAGAAAATCAGCGTGCGCGGTTCCTCCGCCAGCGCCATCAGCGTATCCTTGCGCCCCTTGGTTTTCGCCGGCAGAAAACCTTCGTAGCAGAAACGGTCGGAAGCGACGCCCGCGGCGCACAGCGCGGTAGTGGCGGCGCAGGCGCCCGGCAGCGGCACCACGCGAATGCCGGCCTCGCGGCAGCGGCGCACCAGGTGATAACCGGGATCGTTGATCAGCGGCGTGCCGGCGTCGGACACCAGCGCGATGCTCTGGCCTTCCTGCAGTTTCGCCAGCAGCTGATCGGCCTTTTGCTGTTCGTTGTGGTCATGCAGCGCGAACAGACGCGCGTTGATCGCGAAGTGTTGCAACAGCAATCCGGTATGGCGCGTGTCTTCCGCCGCGATCAGATCAACGCTTTTCAGTACCTCTAACGCGCGGTGGGTAATATCGCCCAGATTGCCGATGGGGGTGGGCACCACATACAGCGTTGATGCAGAAATGACTGATTGTTGGTGTTGATTCATTGTTTCATCCGGGTTGCCGATTTAATATTGAGCATCTTGAAAAAAACATCACTGGATACAGTATGCTTTCCTCAACATTCGTTCGTACCAAAGCAGGGCGTTCCAAGCCTGTCCGACTTACCGCAGTCATCGCGGCCGCCCTTTTCCTGGCAGGCTGTCCAAGTCGGGCCCCGCAAACGCCGCCCGCCAATATACAGGACGAAGCGAGCGCCAGCTCCGATTACTACCTGCAGCAGTTGCAGCAAAGCAGCGATGATAACAAGGCTGACTGGCAATTACTTGCTATTCGCGCCTTGCTGCGCGAAGGAAAACTGCCGCAGGCCGGCGACCAGTTGAATCAGTTGCCGAAAAACCTCAGCGGCGCACAGCAGACTGAGCGCCAGTTGCTGACCGCCGAACTGCAGATCGCCAACAAGAGCTACGTCAGCGCCCGCAGCACGCTGGGCCACCTGGACAGCGGTGCGCTGTCGCCGAATCAGAAGGTGCGCTACTACCAGGCGCAGATCGCCGCCAATCAAGGCAAAGCGTCGCTGCCATTGATCCGCGCCTATATCGCTCAGGAGCCGTTGCTGACCGGCAAACCGCACCAGGACAATCTGGATCAAACCTGGCAGGCCCTGCTGCAGCTGACGCCGCAGGAGATGAACAGCCTGGTGATCAACGCCGACGAGAACGTGCTGCAAGGCTGGCTGGATCTGCTGCGCGTCTATCAGGACAACAAGCAGGATCCCGATCTGCTGAAGGCCGGCATCAAAGATTGGCAGAACCGTTATCCGAAGAACCCGGCAGCCAAAACGCTGCCGGCTCGCCTGAACCAGGTGCTGAACTTCACCCAGGCCTCCACCTCGAAAATCGCCCTGCTGCTGCCGTTGAACGGCCAGGCGAAAGTGTTCGCCGACGCCATCCAGCAAGGCTTCGAAGCGGCGAAAAACGGCGGTTCCATGCCGGCGCCGCAACCTCAAGCCGCGCAACCTGCCAGCGCACCGGCCCAAACGGCGCCGGCCGATCAGGCCGCAGCGGGTGACATCAACGCCAACGGCGCGGTCAGCCCTTCGGCGCAAGAGAGCCAGCCGGCCGTGACCGCCGCGCAACCCGCTGCACCGTCCAGCGCGCCGATAACGCCGCTGCAGGCCGCTAATGCGCAGGTCAAAGTGTACGACACCACCAGCCAGCCGCTGGCCGCCTTGCTGAGCCAGGCGCAGCAGGATGGCGCTACTCTGGTGGTCGGGCCGCTGCTCAAAGAGAACGTCGATCAGCTGTCCGCCAGCACCACCACGCTGAACGTGCTGGCGCTCAACCAGCCGGAAACGCCGAAGGACAACCTGAACATCTGTTACTTCGCCCTGTCGCCGGAAGATGAAGCGCGCGACGCCGCCCGCCACATCTGGGAACAGCAGAAGCGTCAACCGCTGCTGCTGGTGCCGCGCGGCGCCTTCGGCGATCGCGTCGCCAAGGCCTTTAACCAGGAATGGCAGAAGCAAGGCGGGCAAACCGTGCTGCGTCAGGACATCGGCTCTGCCGGCGAGCTGCGCCAGATGGTGAACAGCGGCGGCATCCGCATGACCGGCACGCCGATGTCGAGCGCCCCGGCGCCGCAGAGCGTCACCATCGCCGGGCTGACCATTCCTGCGCCGCCGAGCGACGTGCCCGCCGCCACCGGCGGCAGCGTCGACGCGGTGTATATCGTCGCTACCCAGTCCCAACTGACGCTGATCAAACCGATGATCGACATGGCCACCAGCTCGCGCGGCAAACCGGCGATGTACGCCAGCTCGCGCAGCTACCAGGCCGGCGCCGGCCCGGACTTCCGTCTGGAAATGGAAGGCCTGCAGTTCAGCGATATCCCGCTGCTGGCCGGCTCAAACCCTCAGCTGCTGCAGCAGGCCAGCGCGCGCTTCCGCAACGATTACTCGCTGGTGCGCCTGTATGCAATGGGGATGGATGCCTGGACATTGGCCAACCACTTTGCTGAAATGCGCCAGCTGCCGGGTTTCCAGGTTTCCGGCACCACCGGTACGCTGAGCGCATCGCCGAACTGCGTGATCAACCGCAAGCTGCCTTGGCTGCAATACCGTCAGGGTACGGTCGTTCCGGTCTCTTGAACCCACGCGCCTCCGGGGCGGGCTACGAGTTACTGGCCCGCCGTCACCTGGAACACGCCGGGCTCACCTTCTGCGCCGCCAACGTCGCGGTGCGCGGCGGTGAGCTCGACCTCATCATGCGCGACGGCACTACCTGGGTATTCGTCGAAGTGCGCTACCGCCGCAACGACGCCTTCGGCGGCGCGGCCGCCAGCGTCACCTTTCGCAAACAACAGCGGTTGCTGCACGCCGCCGCCGTCTGGCTGGCGGGGCGCGGAGCCAGTTTTGACACATCATCTTGCCGTTTTGATGTTTTGGCCATTACCGGTAGCCAGTTAGAATGGATACCCAACGCCTTCAATGCGGATTAATTGGGGTTTTGCGGCGCAGACCGGCCCTTTGACTTAGTGGATTAATACAACGTGCTGGATAGAATTAAAGTCTGTTTTACCGAAAGCATCCAAACCCAGATCGCGGCGGCGGAAGCACTGCCGGACGCCATTTCCCGCGCTGCGATGACGCTGGTTCAATCCTTACTCAACGGCAACAAAATCCTGTGCTGCGGCAACGGCACCTCGGCGGCCAACGCGCAGCACTTCGCCGCCAGCATGATCAACCGTTTTGAAACCGAGCGCCCCAGCCTGCCAGCCATCGCCCTCAACGCCGACAACGTGGTGCTGACGGCGATCAGCAACGATCGGTTGCACGACGAAGTGTACGCCAAGCAGGTGCGCGCACTTGGGCACACCGGTGACGTGCTGCTGGCGATTTCCACCCGCGGCAACAGCCGTGATATTGTGAAAGCGGTCGAGGCGGCCGTGACCCGCGATATGACCATCGTCGCGCTCACCGGCTACGACGGTGGCGAACTGGCCGGGTTGCTCGGCCAGCAGGATGTCGAGATCCGCATCCCGTCGCACCGCAGCTCGCGCATTCAGGAAATGCATATGCTGACCGTAAACTGCCTGTGCGACCTGATAGACAATACGTTATTCCCCCACCAGGACGATTAAGGAACTGAGATGAAGCTAAAAGCCACATTTGCAGTGCTGTCCAGCGCCCTGCTGTTGCAAGGCTGTATCGCCGGCGTCGTCGTCGGCAGTGCGGCCGTCGCGACCAAAACCGCCACCGACCCACGCAGCGTCGGGACCCAGGTGGATGACGGCACGCTGGAAGCCAGGGTCGAAAGCGCCCTGAGCAAAGACCAGCAGTTGAAGAAAGATGCCCGGGTGGTCGCCACCGCCTATCAGGGCAAGGTGCTGTTGACCGGCCAGTCGCCTAACGCCGATCTCACCGCGCGCGCCAAGCAGATCGCCATGGGCGTGGAAGGCACGACCGAAGTGTATAACGAGATCCGTCAGGGCACGCCGGTCAGCCTGAGCACCGCGTCCTCCGACACCTGGATCACCACCAAGGTGCGTTCGCAGCTGCTCACCAGCGATACGGTGAAATCGTCCAACGTGAAGGTTACTACCGAAAACGGCGAAGTGTTCTTGCTGGGCCTGGTCACGCAGCAGGAAGGGCAGTCAGCGGCGCAGATTGCTAGCCAGGTCAGCGGCGTGAAGCACGTCACTACCGCCTTTACCTATGTGAAATAAACCGCTTGGCGGGAGCGGCACCGTGCCGCTCCCGCCCGTTTAATCCAGCTTGTTCTCGCGTAAAAACGCTTCCCCGCCCAGTTGCCGCATTTGGCGCATAATCCATTGTTGACGCTGCACCACATAGCCGGACGGCGCATCGGCCCTGAAGCGGTGCGGATTCGGCAATACCGCCGCCAGCAGCGCCGCTTCGGCCGCGCTCAGACGTTTGGCCGGCTTATGGAAAAAGCGCTGTGAAGCCTCTTCCACGCCGAACACCCCGTCGCCGAACTCGACGATGTTCAGATACACCGTCAGAATACGTCGCTTGGTCCACACCAGCTCGATGCCCGACGTCAGCCCGGCCTCCAGCCCTTTGCGCAGCCAGCTGCGGCCATCCCACAGAAACAGGTTTTTAGCGGTCTGCTGCGACAGCGTGGATGCGCCGCGGATGCGCGTCGGGCGTTTCTCGTTGTGGCTGAGCGCCTTTTCAATGGCCGCCACATCGAAGCCCCAATGGTCTGGAAACTTCTGATCCTCCGCCGCCATCACCGCCAGCGCCATTTGCGGCGAGATATCGTCCATCGACACCCAGTCCGAATGGGCGACGTAGCCGAAGTCGCCGCTCAGCCAGGCGCTGACTTGCCTCTCCACCATCACGGCGGAAAACGGCACCGGCAGGAAGGCAAAGAGCACAATGCCCAACACCCACAGGCCGATAATCGCGATAACGCCGCGCTTCAGCCAATACCACGGACGCAGCCGCCGCCATCCGCCGTGCGATTTTCTCATTCAGCCAGTTCCAGCACCCGCGCCACCAGCTTATCGATGCCGAGGGCCGCCTGCGCGATCGACGGCGCCAGCATATAGGCTGGCGTGGTCACGATCTTGTGCTCGCTGTCCACCACGATGTCGTCCACCGGACAAATCACCGGCTCGCCGCCCATGGCGTCAATCACTTCCCCCAGGTCCGGATCGTTGCCAATGGTGAGCCGCGCTTGTTGATCCAGCAGTTTCGGCAACAGCGCCGGCGCGATGCACATCAGGCCAATTGGTTTGTTGGCCTTATGCATCTCGCGCGTCAGGCGCGCCAAATCCTCATCGACCCAACATTCCGCGCCGGCTTCGGCGAAATTGCTGAGGTTCTTGGCGGCACCAAAGCCACCGGGCACGATCAGCGCATCCAGCTGGGCGGCTTCCGCCAGCGCCAGCGGCTGCACGGCCCCGCGGGCAATGCGCGCCGATTCAATCAGGACATTGCGCGACTCCGCCATCTCCTCACCCGATAAGTGATTAATAACATGGCATTGTGGTTTATCAGGCGCAAAGCACACCGCCTGGGCGCCGGCACGGTCCAACGCCAGCAGCGTCAGCACCGCTTCATGGATCTCCGTACCGTCATAAACGCCGCTGCCGCTGAGGACTACACCCACCTTTTTCATCACTCTTACTCCTGTCGCTGCTGTCAACTGGTTCGTGCTCTGAGTTGACAAACACTAATCTACATCACACATTTTAATGAATCTTCTAACAAGAGCGCTTACATTTGCTATGTTGTTGGCTGTATGATGTTTAGGAATTCGCAACAACCTGCTCGACCAGAACACTGAAACCAATACGCAGGTTCACAATTTCCCTGGTGTTGGCGCAATATTCGCGCACCCCGGCTTAGGTCGGGGTCATTTTTTTTCAGCGTTCTCAACCCAAGCCCGCAGTACCTGCACATCGTTGCGCCACTCTTGCTTCAACTCATCCACCCAATCCTGCACGTTATCCCACCAGGCCGGCAGCGTCGGCGTTTGAATCTGCTGCGCCAGCTGCTGCAGATGGCGCAGACCGACCGAACCGGCGGCGCCCTTGATCTTGTGCCCTTCCTCGGTGATGCCTTTCTGATCGCGCGCCGTCATGTTGGAGTCCAGCACCGCTAGGTAGCCCGGCATCATCTGTTCGAACATCTCCAGGCTTTGGTGGATCAGCTGCGGGCCAACCAGATCCATGTACTGTTCCAGCATCGCGGTATCGAGTAACGACTCATTAATCTGCATCGCCTTGTGCTCCGTTTTCTTTGAAGTGTGAGAAGGTTGATGATCCCAATAGTGTTTGATGACCTGGGTCAGCGCCGGCACCGACAACGGCTTGCTCAGCACATCGTCCATGCCCGCCTCGAGATACTCTTTTTTGTCTTTCAGCACGTTGGCGGTCAAAGCCACCAGCGGCGGCAGCGCCTGCCCGGCATAGCGTTCGCGCAGCGCCCGGGCGATATCCAGCCCGGTCATGTCCGGCAGTTGAATGTCCAGCAGAACCAGATCGAACTCGTCCGGGTCGAACATCGCCAGCGCATCGTGGCCGTTCATCGCCACATCGACGCTGTTGCCCAATTTCTCCAGCACCGATCGCGCCACGATCACGTTCAGTTCGATATCCTCCACCAGCAGGATGTGCAGCGCCGGCAACGGCAGCTCCTCCTCCTCCGATACCTCGCTGACGGCTTCCTGCACCGCCGGCGCCTGGATGGTCAGAGTGAAGCAAGAACCGTGCCCCTGTTCGCTGCGCACGGTGATGTCACCCCCCATGCTCTGCGCCAGCCGCTTGGAGACCGCCAGCCCGATGCCGGTGCCGGTGGCCGGGCGGCCGCCGCGCTGATCTTTCACCTGGTAATACATGGCGAAGATCTTGTCCTGCTCGTCCTGCGGGATGCCCATGCCCGAGTCTTCCACCTCGAACACCAGCTTCTCCTGCGCCTCGCGCCGCACGCGCACCACGATTTGCCCCTGCTGGGTAAATTTCACCGCGTTGCCGATCAGGTTCCACAAGATCTGCCGCAGGCGCGTGCCGTCGGTCACGATCTGCTGCGGCAGCGGCGTCTGCGGATCCATGATGAACTGCAGCCCTTTCGGCTGCGCCAGCAGGCCGGAGAGGTTCTCCAGATCTGCCAGGAAACCGGTGAAGTCCACCGGCTGGTTGTCGAGCTGCACCTTGCGCCGCTCGAGCTTATCCATTTCGATAATGTCGTTGAAGATATTGCCGAGGGTGATGGCGCTGACGTGGATGGTCTTCAGGTATTTCAGTTGCTCGTCATTCAGCTCGGTATCGAGCAGGATGCGGCTCAGGCCGACGATGCCGTTAAGCGGCGTACGCAGCTCGTGGCTGATGGTGGAGATAAAGGTGGTCTTCTCCCTGCTGGCGTTCTCCAGCGCGTCCTGGTAGCGCTTACGCTCGGTAATATCGCGGCCGAAGCCCATCAGCCCGTGGCGTTTGCCCACCCGGTCGTAAAACGGGACCTTGCGCAGCTCGAAACAGGCCTTGCGGCCGTCGGGATACACCAGCCACTGTTCGTAGGTCAGCGAGACGTTGTGGCGGAACACCTTCTCGTCGGTCTCAATGACCTTTTCGGCGATTTCCTGGCCGTAGACGTCGAACGGCGTCAGGCCGATCAGCTGCTTCTCGCTTTTGCCGGTCAGCAGCTCCATCGCGCGGTTGCAGCCGGAGAACTCTTTGTCTTCGTTGCGGTAGTAGACCAGATCCGGCGAGGCATCGAGGAAGGAACGCAACAGCGCCGATTGCTGGCCCAGCTCAATCTGCGCCAGCTCGCGCTGTTCCATCTCTTCGGTCAGCTTTTCCATCACCTGCAGGCGCTCTTCTTCCGCCTTGATACGGTCGGCAATCTCCTGATTCAGCTGGCTGATATTGTCTTTGAGCTGCTGATTGAGCTCCAGATCGCGGTGGCGCATCTCTTCGAGCTTGTCCACCAGCCGCGCCAGCCGTTGGCGCGACTCTTCCAACTGTTCCACCACCACCGAGAGAAAATAGACCGCCCACGGGGTGATCAACAGGCCGAAGAAGATCGAACGCACCACGTCGATGCTTTCCACTTCGCCGCGCAGCAGCATGGTCACCGCCATCTGCACCACCATCGCCAGCACCACCAGCGCCGAGGCCAGCAGCAGCGAGAAGCGTACCAACCCCAGTTTCACCATTAAATCAACGTAGTACTGGGCCAACACCCGGATTTGCTTCATAGCGGCTCCCATCAGACACAATCTTTTGAATCATACCGTAAAACCGCGGTGAGATAAGGCGGCAAACGCCGAAGTGTGGCAAAGATTGCACTTCAGAGCGGCATTCCAGGGCGGTAGCGCCACTTTTCATCCAGCGCGCTGCCCTGCCCACCGCGCTGTTGCAGATAAGCACCGACCGCCTGCATGCCACTCCAACGGTTTTCGCACCACAGCGGCGCCAGCAGCGTCGGCCGACGGGCGCTGGCGGAAAGACGGTGATACACCACCTCGCCCGGCGTGTGGCGGATCATCTCCCCGGCGCTGACGGCGTAGTCCTCCAACGCCAGTTCGGACAAGCGCCCGGCGCGCCACGCTCGTGCCAGGGTACTGCCGGTCACGACGTGCAGCGGATGCAGTTTGATGCCATCCACGCCAGTCTCCACCACCCGCTGCAGCGTGAGCAGATGATCGCGCTGAGTTTCTCCCGGCAGCCCGACGATCAGATGGCAGCACACCTTCAGCCCGCGCTGCCGGGCCAGCCGCGCCGTCTGCTGATAACAGCGAAAATCATGGCCGCGATTGATGCGCTTCAGCGTTTTATCGTGCGCCGTCTGCAGCCCCAGCTCCAGCCACACTTCATAGCCTTGCTCGCGGTATCCCGCCAGCAGATCCAGCGCGGCGGGCGGCACGCAGTCCGGCCGGGTGCCGACGCACAGGCCGACCATGGCGCTCTGCGCCAACGCCTGCCGATACATCGACGCCAGCCGTTCGATCTGCGCATAGGTGCTGGTATAGGCCTGGAAATAGGCCAGATAGCGCCGCGCCCGATCGACCCGCGCGGCCTGTTGCGCCAGCTGTTCGTCGATGCTCTGGCGCTGCATCGCTTCATCGGCGAACGAGGCGACATTGCAGAACGTACAGCCTCCGCGCCCCAACGTGCCGTCGCGGTTAGGGCAGCTGAATCCGCCGTGCAGCGTGAGTTTATGGATCTTTTCGCCATAGCGGCGCTGGAGATCTGCGCCAAACATATTGACTAATTGCGGCAACTGCATAATCTTGGTGATTCTCTGTGTTCAAAGCCGCGATGCTAATAAGAAACGGCTTTTCCCGCGATGACAGAGATCAACGCTTTCCCCGCAAGGCGCCACCAGGCATAACTATTCATCATAAACGCAAATCAATTCACTATAATTCTGATGAATTATTCTAATCGTCACGCAACCGTTAACGGCAATATGACAACACGGTGAAAAATAGTCATAAACATCAGCCAAGCAATATCTTATAGAATAAAATTCTGGCATTAACCCCCGCACTAGCATGGTGCAGAGATTAAGGGGTTGCACTATAGTGAGACAGCTCACACTTCTGCGGGGATCGGTGTTGCCCCACGACAGTGCAAAAATGCATTAAATTACTTATTTATCAAATAAATAAACATCATTAATTCGATAAGAATCTATCTTAAGCCCACATTTGACCTGCGAATTCTTTCTCGCTAAGTTGGAAGTCCGCTGGAAGCTTTCTGGACGGGCAAACGTCTCGTCATATTTATGCAGTAATTGAAGACTCCCTCTTAAAACAAGTCCTATACCACTTGTGAGACCGTCACGAGAGGCCATTGATGGAGGGCGGAAAAGCAGATTGGCGGGGTTAACTTGCTGATTGGACTTCTGCCTGAAATTGGGAAGCCCCCTCGCAGTAGGTTGTGAGAGTCACGCAGAGCCTGGGGAGGTTCACGATATGTTGTACGATAAATCCCAAGAGAGGGACAACTGTGGTTTCGGCCTGATCGCCCACATAGAAGGCGAACCTAGCCACAAGGTGGTGCGCACCGCCATTCACGCGCTGGCCCGCATGCAGCACCGCGGCGCGATCCTGGCCGACGGCAAGACCGGCGACGGCTGCGGCCTGTTGCTGCAAAAACCCGATCGCTTCTTCCGCATGGTGGCGGAAGAGCGCGGCTGGCGTTTGGCCAAGAACTACGCCGTCGGCATGATGTTCCTCAGCCAGAATGAAGAGGAAGCGCGCCTCAGCCGCCGCATCGTGGAAGAAGAGCTGCAAAACGAAACGCTGTCGATCGTCGGCTGGCGTGAAGTGCCGACTAACCCGGACGTGCTGGGTGAAATCGCCCTCTCCTCCCTGCCGCGCATCGAGCAAATCTTCGTTAATGCCCCGGCCGGCTGGCGCCCGCGCGATATGGAGCGCCGCCTGTTCGTGGCGCGTCGCCGCATCGAGAAACGCGTGCAGGACGACAGCTTCTACGTCTGCAGCTTCTCCAACCTGGTGACGATCTATAAAGGCCTGTGCATGCCTGCGGATCTGCCGCGCTTCTATCTCGATCTGGCGGACCTGCGCCTGGAGTCGGCCATTTGCCTGTTCCACCAGCGCTTCTCCACCAACACCGTGCCGCGCTGGCCGCTGGCGCAGCCGTTCCGCTACCTGGCGCACAACGGCGAAATCAATACCATCACCGGCAACCGCCAATGGGCGCGTGCCCGTACCTACAAATTCCAAACGCCGCTGATCCCGGATCTGCAGGCCGCCGCGCCGTTCGTCAACGAAACCGGCTCCGACTCCAGTTCGCTGGACAACATGCTGGAGCTGCTGCTGGCGGGCGGGATGGATCTCATCCGCGCCATGCGCCTGCTGGTGCCGCCGGCCTGGCAAAACAACCCGGACATGGACGGCGATCTGCGCGCCTTCTTCGACTTCAACTCGATGCACATGGAGCCGTGGGACGGCCCGGCCGGCATCGTGATGTCCGACGGCCGCTACGCCGCCTGTAACCTCGATCGCAACGGCCTGCGCCCGGCGCGCTACGTGATCACCAAAGACAAGCTGATCACCTGCGCCTCCGAAGTCGGCATCTGGGATTACCAGCCGGATGAAGTGGTGGAAAAAGGCCGCGTTGGCCCCGGCGAGCTGATGGTGATCGACACCCGCAGCGGCCGCATCCTGCACTCAGCGGAAACCGACAACGATCTGAAAAGCCGCCACCCGTATAAAGAGTGGATGGAGAAAAACGTCAAACGCCTGGTGCCGTTCGAAGATCTGCCGGACGATCAGGTCGGCAGCCGCGAGCTCGACGACGCGCAGCTCGAAACCTACCAGAAACAGTTCGGCTACAGCAGTGAAGAGCTGGATCAGGTGATCCGCGTGCTGGGCGAGATTGGCCAGGAAGCCACCGGTTCGATGGGCGACGATACCCCGTTCGCCGTGCTCTCCAGCCGGCCGCGCATCGTTTACGACTACTTCCGCCAGCAGTTCGCGCAGGTCACCAACCCGCCGATCGATCCGCTGCGCGAAGCGCACGTCATGTCGCTGGCCACCAGCATCGGCCGTGAAATGAACGTGTTCTGCGAAGCCGAAGGCCAGGCGCACCGCCTGAGCTTCAAATCGCCGATCCTGCTGTACTCCGATTTCAAACAGCTCACCACGCTGGAAGGCGAATACTATCGCGCCGAGACGCTCGATCTGACCTTCGATCCGCAGCAGCAGGATCTGGAGCAGACCATTCGCGCCCTGTGCGACGAAGCGGAACGCAAGGTGCGCGAAGGCGCAGTGCTGTTGGTGCTGTCCGACCGCGCCATCGCGCCCGGCCGCCTGCCGGTACCGGCTCCAATGGCCGTTGGCGCCGTGCAAACCCGCCTGGTGGAGAAAAGCCTGCGCTGCGACGCCAACCTGATCGTTGAAACCGCCAGCGCCCGCGATCCGCACCACTTCGCCGTGCTACTCGGCTTCGGCGCGACCGCCATCTACCCGTATCTGGCCTATGAAACCCTGGCCAAGCTGGTGGACAGCCAGGCGATCGACAAGAAATACCGCGACGTGATGCTGAACTACCGCAACGGCATCAACAAAGGCCTGTACAAGATCATGTCCAAGATGGGCATCTCGACCATCGCCTCTTACCGCTGCTCCAAGCTGTTCGAAGCGGTCGGCCTGCACCGCGATCTGGCGGATCTGTGCTTCCAGGGCGTGGTCAGCCGCATCGGCGGTGCCAGCTTCAGCGACTTCCAGCAGGATCTGCAGAACCTCTCCAAGCGCGCCTGGCTGAAACGCAAGCCGCTGGAGCAAGGCGGCCTGCTGAAGTTCGTACACGGCGGCGAATACCACGCCTACAACCCGGACGTGGTGAACTCACTGCAAAAAGCGGTGCACAGCGGCGAGTACAGCGACTACCAGGCCTACGCCAAGCTGGTGAACGAGCGACCGATCGCCATGCTGCGCGATCTGCTGGCCATCACGCCGAAAGGTGAACCGATCCCGGTCGATCAGGTCGAACCGGCGGAGTCGCTGTTCAAACGCTTCGACACGGCGGCGATGTCGATCGGCGCACTGAGCCCGGAAGCGCACGAGTCGCTGGCGATCGCCATGAACGGTCTCGGCGGCTTCTCCAACTCTGGCGAAGGCGGCGAAGATCCGGCGCGCTACCGCACCAACAAGGTGTCGCGCATCAAACAGGTGGCCTCCGGCCGCTTCGGCGTGACGCCGGCCTACCTGGTAAACGCCGACGTGATCCAAATTAAGGTCGCGCAAGGCGCCAAGCCGGGCGAAGGCGGCCAGCTACCGGGCGACAAAGTCACTCCGTACATCGCCAGATTGCGCTATTCAGTGCCGGGCGTGACGCTGATCTCCCCGCCGCCGCACCACGACATCTACTCGATCGAAGATCTGGCGCAGCTGATCTTCGACCTGAAGCAGGTCAACCCGAAGGCGGTGATCTCGGTGAAACTGGTGTCCGAGCCGGGCGTGGGCACCATCGCCACCGGCGTGGCGAAAGCCTATGCCGATCTCATCACCATCGCCGGTTACGACGGCGGCACCGGCGCCAGCCCGCTGTCCTCGGTGAAATATGCCGGCTGTCCGTGGGAACTGGGCCTGGTGGAAACCCAGCAGGCGCTGGTGGCCAACGGCCTGCGCCACAAGATCCGCCTGCAGGTGGACGGCGGCCTGAAAACCGGCGTGGACATCGTCAAAGCGGCGATCCTGGGCGCGGAAAGCTTCGGCTTCGGCACCGGGCCGATGGTGGCGCTGGGCTGCAAATACCTGCGCATCTGCCACCTCAACAACTGCGCGACCGGCGTCGCGACTCAGGACGACAAGCTGCGCCGCGATCACTACCACGGCCTGCCAGAACGCGTGACGAATTACTTCCAGTTTATCGCGCGTGAAACCCGCGAGATCATGGCCCAACTGGGCGTGAGCCAACTGGTGGATCTGATCGGCCGCACCGAGTTCCTGACCGAGCTGGACGGCATCTCCGCCAAGCAGAACAAGCTGGATCTGTCGCCGCTGCTGAAAACCGCCACGCCGCATCCGGGCAAAGCGGTGTACTGCACCGAAAGCAGCAACCCGGCGTTCGACAAGGGCCTGCTGAACAAAGAGCTGCTGGCGCAGGCGCAGCCGTACATCGAAGCGAAGCAGGGTAAAACCTTCTACTTCGACATTCGCAACACCGACCGCTCCGTGGGCGCCATGCTGTCCGGCGCGATCGCCGACGTGCACGGCGATCAGGGCATGGCGGCCGATCCTATTAAGGCGCACTTCTCCGGCACCGCCGGGCAGAGCTTCGGCGTTTGGAACGCCGGCGGCGTCGAGCTGACCCTGACCGGCGATGCCAACGACTATGTCGGCAAAGGCATGGCCGGCGGCAGCATCGCAGTGCGTCCGCCGATCGGCTCCGCCTTCCGCAGCCATGAAGCCAGTATCGTCGGCAACACCTGCCTGTACGGCGCCACCGGCGGCAAGCTGTTCGCTGCCGGCCGCGCGGGCGAACGCTTCGCGGTGCGCAACTCCGGCGCCATCACCGTGGTGGAAGGCATCGGCGACAACGGCTGCGAATACATGACCGGCGGCATCGTCTGTGTGCTGGGTAAAACCGGCATCAACTTCGGTGCCGGCATGACCGGCGGCTTTGCCTACGTGTTGGACGAAGACGGCGAGTTCCGCAAGCGCGTGAATCCGGAGCTGGTGGAAGTGCTGGATGTCGATCAGCTGGCGATCCATGAGGAGCACCTGCGCGGCCTGATCACCGAACACGTGCAGGCGACCGGCTCTTCCCGCGCGGAAGAGATCCTGGCCAACTGGCCGGAGTGGGCGCCAAAGTTCGCCCTGGTCAAACCGAAGTCTAGCGATGTCAAAGCGCTGTTGGGTCACCGTAGCCGCTCCGCAGCCGAGCTGCGGGTGCAGGCGCAGTAAGAGGTAGGTCATTAATGAGCCAGAACGTTTATCAATTTATCGACCTGCAGCGTGTTGATCCGCCAAAGAAACCGCTGAAGATCCGCAAAATCGAGTTCGTCGAGATCTACGAACCGTTTTCGGAAACCCAGGCCAAGGCCCAGGCGGACCGCTGTCTGTCCTGCGGCAACCCGTATTGCGAGTGGAAGTGCCCGGTGCACAACTACATCCCGAACTGGCTGAAACTGGCCAACGAAGGCCGCATCATGGAAGCGGCGGACCTGGCGCATCAGACCAACAGCCTGCCGGAGGTGTGCGGCCGCGTATGCCCGCAGGATCGCCTGTGCGAAGGGTCTTGCACCCTGAACGACGAGTTCGGCGCGGTCACCATCGGCAATATCGAGCGTTACATCAGCGATAAGGCCATCGAAATGGGCTGGAAGCCGGACATGTCGCACGTGCAGCCGACCGGCAAGCGCGTGGCGATCGTCGGTGCCGGCCCTGCCGGGCTGGCCTGCGCCGACGTGCTGACCCGCAACGGCGTCAAAGCGGTGGTGTATGACCGTCATCCTGAGATCGGCGGCCTGCTGACCTTCGGTATCCCGGCCTTCAAGCTGGAAAAGGAAGTGATGGTCAAACGCCGCGGCATCTTCAGCGAGATGGGCATCGAGTTCCAGCTGAACACCGAAGTGGGCAAAGACATCAGCATGGAGACCTTGCTGAGCGAGTACGATGCGGTGTTCCTCGGCGTCGGTACCTATCAGTCGATGCGCGGCGGCCTGGAGAACGAAGAGGCGCAGGGTGTGTACGACGCGCTGCCGTTCCTGATCGCCAACACCAAGCAGCTGATGGGCTATGAAACCGAGCAGCATGAGCCTTACGTCAGCATGGAAGGCAAGCGGGTAGTGGTGCTGGGCGGCGGCGATACCGCCATGGACTGTGTGCGTACCTCGGTGCGTCAGGGCGCGACGCAGGTCGTCTGCGCCTACCGCCGCGACGAGGCCAACATGCCGGGTTCCAAGCGCGAAGTGAAGAACGCGCGGGAAGAAGGGGTGGACTTCCAGTTTAACCTGCAGCCGCTGAGCATCGAACTGAACAGCGCCGGCCGCGTGGCCGGGGTGAAAATGGTGCGCACTCAGCTGGGCGCACCGGATGCCAACGGCCGTCAGGCGGCGGAGCAGGTGCCGGGTTCCGAACACGTTATCGACGCCGACGCGGTGGTGATGGCGTTCGGCTTCCGCCCACACCGTATGGATTGGCTGGCGACGCACGACGTGCAGCTCGATAAACAGGGCCGCATCGTGGCGCCGGAAGGCAGCGACAACGCATTCCAGACCAGCAACCCGAAAATCTTCGCCGGTGGCGACGCGGTCCGCGGCTCCGACCTGGTGGTGACGGCGATCGCCGAAGGCCGCAAAGCGGCAGACGGCATCATGAACTACCTGGAAGTGTAAACCTTCCGTACCGCCAAAGGCCCGGCACGTTGCCGGGCCTTTGTTTTAACCGGCCACGCTTTGTAACAACCGCCCCCCTCCCCACCGCCTCAACGCGCTATAGTATTGAGTTAGCACCATTGCAGGGCGCGGCTGCGCCTGACACCGAGATAAGGATAGCGAACATGAAATGCTCCATTTCCCTGTTGGCCGGCGCGCTGCTGGCCGTCAGTTTCAGCGCCTCAGCCCTCGCGCTGGATTCGCAGGAGGTCGGTTACAATATCGAAGCGCGCGGCGCGCGGCCGGTCGTGGCGCAGTTGGGCAAGGCCGGGCAGTTCAGCGCCGTGGAAAACAGCATCCGGTTGGGGGACGACAATTGGATTGCTCTGGCGCCCAAGCTGGCCGGCGGCGGCAATGCCGGATTTACCGCCGGCATTAAATCTGCCCTCTCCGCGGCCCTGATCTACAACCCGGCGGCGGTATTGCAGGCGCTCAACAAAGGCAACGATCTGCCGCTCAATGACATCTGCACCGCGCCACCGGAAGTGCAAGGCGACACCGCCATCACCAGCTTCCGTGAGCGTGCAGCCCACGCGCTGTCCACCGTGCGCGTAGGCGATCTCAGCGCGCCGCGCGATGCCTGCATTGCCGCCTTGAAAGGCTGATCCGCTTCGTCCGGGCAAAAAAAAGCACCCCACGGGGTGCTTTTTCGTTTGTTCACGCGGGCTTATTTCACCACACGCAGCGCCGGGCGGCCACCGCGCGGCGGCTGCGGCGGTTCGTCGTCCGGGCCGTCATCTTCCGCGGTATCCGGGCGATCGCCGTCGATCACCGACATCAGGGTTTCCGAAGGGATCGTCTCATTGTCCAGACCTTCGAACACGCCTTCGCTCTCGTCGTAGGCGGCTTCCGGTTCGAACATCGTGCCGGCGCCGTTTTCACGCGCATAAATCGCCAGTACGGCTGCCATCGGCACCGAAACCTGACGCGGCACGCCGCCGAAACGTGCGTTAAACTGCACGTCTTCGTTGCCCAACGCCAGGTTGCCTACCGCGCGCGGCGCGATATTCAACACGATCTGGCCATCACGCGCGAACTCCATCGGCACCTGAACATCCGGGCGAGTCACGTCGACCACCAGGTGCGGCGTCAGCTGGTTATCCAGCAACCAGTCGTAGAACGCCCGCAGCAGATACGGGCGACGCGGCGTCATCTGAGACATGTCCATCGCGCTTAGCCCCGGGTTTGCAGGCGCATTTCACGCTCGGCTTCGGTCAGGGAAGCCAGGAAAGCGTCGCGTTCGAAGACGCGGGTCATATAGCCTTTCAGCTCTTTAGAGCCGGCGCCGCTCAATTCGATGCCCAGCTGCGGCAGACGCCACAACAGCGGTGCCAGGTAGCAATCCACCAGGCTGAACTCTTCGCTCATGAAATACGGCGTCTGGCCGAAGATAGGCGCGATCGCCAACAGCTCTTCACGCAGCTGACGACGGGCGGATTCCGCTTCCTGACCGCTGCTCTTCTCGATCTTGTCCATCAGCGAGTACCAGTTCTTCTCGATGCGCAGCATCATCAGACGGCTCTCACCACGGGCAACCGGGTAAACCGGCATCAGCGGCGGGTGCGGGAAGCGCTCATCCAGGTATTCCATGATGATGCGGGATTCATACAGGGTCAGTTCGCGATCGACCAGCGTAGGCACCGTCTGGTAAGGGTTGAGGTCAATCAGATCTTGCGGCAGGTTATCCATTTCGACCTGCTCGATCTCGACGCTGACACCTTTCTCCGCCAGTACGATACGTACTTGATGGCTAAAAATGTCGGTCGGGCCAGAGAACAGCGTCATTACCGAACGTTTGTTGGCAGCGACAGCCATGAAAACCTCCAAGTTATCTAGAAAATACTGCGAATAGCCAACTGACAGGCTGCTATCCTGAATAATCTTGCCGCAGGCCGGCAGCACGCAGCGCGACCCGAACCCATAAAAAACCGGCCCAGGAGGTCAACTGCACGGCGAACAGGCGCAAAAGTGGGTGATAGTTTACCAGATTTTGCTTGTTTTGTGGGGGCAGTGCGGCGAATTCATGTTGAATTGTCTGATATGCCACAGATTTTAGTCGGGGACGGCGGATTTCAGGCATAAAAAAACCCGGTGAAGCACCGGGTTTTTTGCGTAAATCGCACTGCCGAAGCAGCGAAAATTAACGCTTGGAGAACTGCGGACGACGACGTGCTTTACGCAGACCGACTTTCTTACGTTCAACCTGACGAGCGTCACGGGTGACGAAGCCAGCTTTACGCAGTTCAGAACGCAGAGTCTCATCGTACTCCATCAGTGCACGGGTGATACCGTGACGGATAGCGCCAGCTTGACCGGAGATACCACCACCTTTAACGGTGATGTACAGATCCAGTTTGCCAACCATGTCGACCAGTTCCAGCGGCTGACGAACTACCATGCGGGCAGTTTCGCGACCGAAGTACTGTTCCAGGCTGCGCTGGTTGATAACGATGTTACCGTTGCCCGGCTTGATGAAGACGCGAGCGGCGGAGCTTTTGCGGCGACCAGTGCCGTAGTATTGATTTTCAGCCATTGCCATTAATCCCGATTAAATGTCCAGAACTTGCGGTTGCTGTGCCGCGTGATTGTGCTCGGTGCCCGCGTAAACTTTCAGTTTACGGAACATAGCACGACCCAGCGGGCCCTTTGGCAGCATGCCTTTAACCGCGATTTCAATCACGCGCTCAGGACGGCGGGCAATCATCTCTTCAAAGGTCGCTTGCTTGATACCACCGATGTGGCCGGTGTGGTGGTAGTACACTTTGTCTGTACGCTTGTTGCCGGTTACAGCAACTTTGTCAGCGTTCAGAACGATGATGTAATCACCGGTATCCACGTGCGGGGTGTATTCCGCTTTATGCTTGCCGCGCAGGCGACGAGCCAGTTCAGTAGCGAGACGGCCTAAAGTTTTACCATCTGCATCAACAACGTACCAGTCGCGTTTTACGGTTTCTGGTTTAGCTGTAAAAGTTTTCATTAGAAAGCTTACCCAATAATTAGTTACACGTTGGTGAACACCCAAACGCTCGAAAACAGTTGAGGCTCACACGACCATACAAGTCCAGCAAACCTACCCCTTCGAATAGCCATTGCCGGCACTATAAAGTTTTTGGGAAAAAAAACTTTGTTGTAACGTGGGGTCGCAAGATTATAGAGAAGTCGCTCACAAAGATCGAACGGTTTTTGAATGGAAAATAAATTTATCGCCGGCGGCGGACAACCGGCGATATGGCGGCGGCAAGCCCGGCAGATTCAGGGCAGATGCGGCAGCTTGAGGTACTCTTCGCTCTGCATTTCCTGCAGGCGCGACAGGCAGCGCTGGAATTCAAATTTCAGCTGCACCCCCTGATAGATCTCGAACATCGACGCTTCGGCGCCGATCACCAGCTTGATGTGCCGTTCGTAGAATTCGTCCACCAACGCCAGGAAACGGCGCGCGGTATTCTCTTTCAGCGGCCCCATCACCCGCACATTATACAGGATCACGCTGTGATACAGCCGCGACAGCGCGATGTAGTCCAGTTGGCTGCGCGCCTCTTCGCACAACGTGTGGAAATCCACCGCCAGTACGCCGTCCACCGAACGGATCGCCTGCAGCGGCCGATGGTTGATCTGCAGCACCGGCGCGTCCTCCCCTGACTTGCCCGCCAGCTTGACGAACATCCGATCCAGCGTCTCGCGCGTCTGGTCGCTCAGCGGCGTCAGGTAGAGGTGCGCCTGGGTCAGGGTACGCAGACGATAGTCGATGCCGGCGTCGACGTTCATCACGTCGCAGTACTCGTTGATCAGATCGATGGCCGGCAGGAAACGCGCCCGCTGCAGACCGTTGCGGTACAGATCGTCCGGCGGGATGTTCGACGTGGCCACCAGCGTGATGCCGCGCGCGAACAGCGCCTGCAGCAGCGTGGCCAGCAGCATGGCGTCGGTGATGTCGGACACGAAGAATTCGTCGAAGCACAACACATCGGTCTCGGCCTTGAAGCCGTCGGCGACGATTTCCAGCGGGTTTTCCCGCCCTTGCAACTCGGTCAGCTCTTCATGCACCCGCAGCATGAAGCGATGGAAGTGCAGACGCATTTTGCGATCGCCCGGCAGGCTGTGGAAGAACATGTCCATCAACCAGGTTTTGCCGCGCCCGACGCCGCCCCACATATACAGCCCCTGCACCGGACGCTGCGGCGCCGTTTCGCCGCCCTTGCCCAGCAAGCGATTGAGCTTGCCGCGCAGCCCGCCGGTCGGCGCGCTCGCCGCAGGCTTTTGCAGCAGGGCCTGATAAATGCGATCCAGTTGAGTAACGGCCCGACGTTGAACCTCATCGGCCTGATATTCCCCCGCGTCCAGCGCCTGCTGGTAGCGAGATAACGGTGATAGTGCCTGCATCTGTTCGATGTTCCCTAAGAACGCTTAGAAATTATTTAGCCAACGTTGGCGGCAAGTTGATGCCGATTCGCACCGTTATCGCCACAAATGCCCGCTGCGGGCGCCGCTGAAAACCCTGTAAAAATTAGGTGGAAGCGCATCAGGATTCCACTCGGACAAGGTTAACGGTTATAGTGGATATTATTAAGTGAAAAATCCCTGCGGAACAACGAAGTCAAAATAGGAGTCATCATGACCTGGGAGTATGCGCTGATTGGTTTGGTCGTCGGTATCGTGATTGGTGCGGTGGCGATGCGTTTTGGCAACCGTAAATTACGTCAACAACAAGTCCTGCAGAACGAATTGGACAAGAGCAAAACCGAGCTGGAAGAGTACCGTCAGGAGCTGGTCGGCCACTTTGCCCGCAGCGCCGAGCTGCTGGACAACATGGCACGCGATTATCGTCAGCTGTATCAGCACATGGCGAAAAGCTCCAACAACCTGCTGCCGGACCTGCCGATGCAGGAAAATCCGTTCCGCTATCGCCTGACCGAAGCGGAAGCAGACAACGATCAGGCGCCGGTGGAAATGCCGCGCGACTATTCGGAAGGCGCCTCCGGCCTGCTGCGCGGCCAAAGCGCGCGCCGCGACTGATATCCCTTCGCCCGCGGGGCCACCCGCGGGTTTTCCCCCGTTTACCGTCTTGACCTTCCCTCGTATTACCTTTACTGAACTTTGCACGCAAATTCACGGTCTTACCCTTCACTATGACAAGGTGATTGCCTTATCATCAAATTTTCATCGGCAGGTATTGAGAGAGTTATCATCAATGAAGAAAAAGTCTTTAATTCTTAGTGCATTGGCAATTAGCCTCGGCCTGACGCTCAGCTCCGTACCGGTGGCCAACGCGGCCCTGCCCGTTGCCGTTCAGGGGCAGCCGCTGCCGAGCCTGGCACCGATGCTGGAAAAAGTCCTGCCCGCCGTAGTGAGCGTGCATGTCGCTGGCACTCAGGTGCAGCGTCAACAGTTGCCGGAAGAGTTCAAACGCTTCTTCGGCCCTAACTTCCCCGGTCAACAGCAGAGCTCCCGCCCGTTTGAAGGGCTGGGTTCCGGCGTCATCATCGACGCCACCAAAGGCTACGTGCTGACCAACAACCACGTCATCAACAACGCCGATAAAATCCGCGTGCAGTTGAACGACGGGCGCGAGCTGGACGCCAAGCTGGTTGGCCGCGATGAGCAATCCGATATCGCCTTGCTGCAGCTCAGCGACACCAAAAACCTGACCGCCATCAAGATGGCCGACTCCGATCAGCTGCGCGTCGGCGACTTTGCCGTCGCGGTCGGCAACCCGTTCGGCCTGGGCCAAACCGCTACCTCCGGCATTATCTCGGCGTTGGGGCGTTCCGGCCTGAATCTGGAAGGGCTGGAAAACTTCATTCAGACCGACGCCTCGATCAACCGCGGTAACTCCGGCGGCGCGCTGGTTAATCTGAATGGTGAGCTGATCGGCATCAATACCGCCATTTTGGCGCCGAGCGGCGGCAACGTCGGCATCGGCTTCGCTATTCCAAGCAATATGGCGCAGAACCTGAGCCAGCAGCTGATTGAATTCGGCGAAGTGAAACGCGGCCTGCTGGGCATCAAGGGCAGCGAAATGACTCCGGATATGGCCAAAGCCTTCAACACCGACGCACAGCGCGGCGCCTTCGTCAGCGAAGTGTTGCCGAAATCCGCCGCCGCCAAGGCCGGCATCAAGGCCGGCGATATTCTGGTTTCCGTCGACGGTAAACCGGTGAGCAGCTTCGCTGAGCTGCGCGCCAAGGTGGGCACCACCGCGCCGGGCAAAACCCTCAAAGTGGGCCTGCTGCGCGACGGCAAACCGCAGGAAGTCTCGGTCACGCTGGACAACAGCGAGAGCGCCTCGACCAATGCCGAAACGCTGTCGCCGGCGCTGCAGGGCGTTTCCCTCAGCAACGGTGCGCTGCCGACTGGCGACAAAGGCGTGAAGGTGGAAAACGTGGACAAAGGCTCGACGGCGGCGCAAATCGGCCTGCAAAAAGGCGACGTGATCATCGGCGTCAACCGTCAGCGCGTGGACAGCATCACCGCGCTGCGCAAGGTGCTGGAAGCCAAACCACCGGTGATGGCGCTCAATATCGTACGCGGTAACGAAACCATTTATCTGCTGCTGCGTTAATTTGTGCAAAAACCGGGCTCGGTGACATACTGCGCCCGGTTAACTCATGCTATCCTCCGAGCATCGTTCACCACACCACGAAAACTCCATGTTTGCTAAGCTCTTGCGTTCTGTCGTTATCGGTCTCATCGTTGCCGGCCTGCTGTTGGTCGCTCTGCCCATGCTGCGCTCTTCCAACGGCCTGTTTGCAGAGAAAACCGAGAATACCAGCGACGAAACGCCTGTGAGCTACAACAAGGCAGTGCGCCGCGCCGCGCCCGCCGTGGTGAACATCTACAACCGCAACCTGAACGGCGCCGCCAACGTGCTGTCGCTCGGTTCCGGCGTGATCATGAACGAACGCGGCTATATCATCACCAACCGCCACGTGATCAAAGACGCTCAGCAGATCACCGTGGTATTGCAGGATGGCCGCCGCTACGAAGCGCTGCTGGTCGGCTCCGACGGCCTGACCGATTTGGCGGTGCTGAAGATCGATCCCGGCAATTTACCGGTGATCCCGACCAATAAAAATCGCGTTGCCCACGTCGGCGACGTGGTGCTGGCAATCGGCAACCCGTATAACCTGGGGCAGACCGTCACTCAGGGCATCCTCAGCGCCACCGGGCGCATCAGTATGAGCACCACCGGCCGCCAGACGTTCCTGCAGACTGACGCCTCAATCAACCGCGGCAACTCCGGCGGCGCGCTGGTCAACTCGCTGGGCGAGCTGATCGGCATCAATACCCTGACCTATGACAAAATCACCGACGGTGAAACGCCGGAGGGTCTCGGCTTTGCCATTCCGATTGAACTGGCCACCAAAATCATGGACAAGCTGATCCGCGACGGCCGCGTTATCCGTGGCTATTTCGGCATTCAGGGCAAGGAGATCATTCCGCTGCGCTCCTCCAATTCCGGCATCGATCGCCTGCAGGGCATCATCGTGACCGAAATTACGCCGAACGGCCCGGCGAGCAGCGCCGGTTTCCAGATCAATGACATCATCATCAACGTGGATAACAAACCGGCGGTATCCGTGCTGGAAACCATGGACCAGGTCGCGGAGATCAGGCCGGGCACCGAGATACCGGTTATCGTACTGCGCGACGGCAAACGCATTACGCTGAAAATGACGGTGGGTGAATTCCCGGATGACAGTAATTAAAAAAGGGCCGGCATTGATAGCCGGCCCTTTGATTTTCATCCTGCCGACGCAGCCGCGCCGGCGCTAATGACTTACTCGCCTTTCACGCGTTCGATGTTCGCACCCAGCGCGCGCAGCTTGTCTTCAATACGCTCATAGCCGCGATCGATGTGATAGATGCGATCGACGACGGTCACGCCGTCGGCGATGCAGCCGGCGATCACCAGGCTGGCGGAAGCGCGCAGATCGGTCGCCATCACCTGAGCGCCGGACAGCTGCTCAACGCCGTGGCAGATCACGGTGTTGCTCTCGATTTCCGCGTGCGCGCCCATGCGGATCAGTTCCGGCACGTGCATGAAGCGGTTTTCGAAGATAGTCTCGGTGATGACGCCGGTGCCTTCCGCCACCAGGTTCAGCAGGCTGAACTGGGCCTGCATGTCGGTTGGGAAACCCGGGTGCGGCGCGGTGCGCACGGTGACCGCTTTCGGGCGTTTGCCGTGCATGTCCAGGCTGATCCAGTCTTCGCCCACTTCGATATCGGCACCGGCTTCGCGCAGCTTGGCCAGCACCGCATCCAGCGTATCCGGACGGGTGTTGCGGCACATCACTTTGCCACCGGAAACCGCGGCGGCGATCAGGAAGGTGCCGGTCTCGATGCGGTCTGGCAGCACGCGATACACGCCGCCGCCCAGACGCTCGACGCCTTCGATGGTGATCTTGTCGCTGCCGGCGCCGCTGATCTTCGCGCCCAGCGTATTGAGGAAGTTGGCGGTATCGACAATTTCCGGCTCACGCGCGGCGTTCTCGATAACGGTGGTGCCGGTCGCTAGGGTCGCGGCGCTCATGATGGTTACGGTCGCGCCCACGCTCACCTTGTCCATGACGATGTGCGCGCCCTTCAGACGGCCCTCGACGGACGCCTTGACGTAGCCTTCTTCCAGTTTAATCTCGGCACCCAGTTGCTCCAGGCCGGTGATGTGCAGATCGACCGGACGCGCGCCGATCGCGCAGCCGCCCGGCAGGGAAACCTGGCCACGGCCGAAGCGCGCCACCAGTGGCCCCAGCGCCCAGATGGAAGCACGCATGGTTTTCACCAGATCGTAAGGGGCGCAGAACTCGTTCACGCCGCTGGCGTCCACGAAGACCGAACCGTTGCGCTCAATCTTGGTACCCAACTGGTTGAGTAGTTTAATGGTGGTGTCGATGTCCTTCAGCTTAGGGACATTCTGCAGCTCGACCGGCTCTTCCGCCAACAGGGCGGCGAACAGGATCGGCAGGGCGGCGTTTTTGGCACCGGAAATAGACACTTCACCGCTCAGGCGGGTCCGACCCTGCACACGAAATTTATCCATCTGACTACTCTCTGTTATCTAATCTGAAGCTGCCCGCCCGGCAGGGCAAACAGCCTTAAAATCCGTTGAGTTTGCGGTCTCGCTGCCACTCTTCAGGGGTGTACGCCTTGATAGACAAGGCATGAATGCGGTTGTCCGCAATGTATTCCATCAGCGGTGCATAAACCGTCTGCTGTTTTTTGACGCGGCTCATGCCGGCGAACAGTTCACCGACCACGATCGCTTGAAAATGGCTGCCGTCGCCCGTCACATGTGCTTCATCCAGTGCCAATGCCTGCATCAGCACGTCTTTAATCTCATTGGTTTCCATAGTATCCAGTTCTGCCGCTAAAGGATCATAAACAGCCTAGTATCTTAGTGGAATACGATGTTTTCTTAAACTAAAGAAAAAGCCCCTGCGTAACAGGGGCTTTGTATCGTTTTACCACGCAAGGGCGGCGAAAAACGCCGCTAACCGGCGGTATCGACAGGCATTATCGCCTGCAGGTTGTAGAGCGCGATCAGCGTTTTCAGGCGCTCGGTGGCACCGAAAATTTTCAGCGCGACGCCGCGTTGGCGCTGCTCTTCCTGCAGATGCAGCAACAGCGCCAGCCCGGCGGAGTCCACGCGCTGCAGTTGCGCCACGTCGATCGCGGTTTTATCCGCCATCAGCGCGTCGCGCTGCCGCCACAGCGGCTGCAGCGTTTCCCGATCCAGTTCACCGCGCAGGATCAGCGTCTGCTGCTCTGATTCGAAGCTGAGCGCTGCCGACATCAGTTTTTCTTGTCCAGCGTGATAGGCTGCGCGGCGGCGGCCTGCAGCTGTTTGGTCAGGCCGTCGATGCCCTGAGTACGCAGCGTAGACGCCCACTCGTTCTGCTTGGTAGTGATCATGCTGACGCCTTCGGCGATCATGTCATACGCCTGCCAGTAGCCGGTTTTGCTGTTCTTACGCCATTGGAAATCCAGACGCACCGGCGGACGGCCGCCGTTGTCGATGATGGTGACACGAATAGCCACGATGTCGGCATTGCCCAGCGGCTGTTCAGGCGCGATCTGGTAAGTCTGGCCGTGATACATCGCCAGCGCCTGGCCGTAAGCCTGCTCCAGGTAAGCCTGGAAGGCGGTGAAGTAAGCTTCGCGCTGCGCAGGCGTTGCCTCTTTGTAGTAACGCCCCAGCACCAGCGCGCCGGCGTATTTCACCTGCACGAACGGCATCAGTTCCTGATGCACGATGGCACGCAGGTAGTTCGGGTCCTGCTTGATCTTCGGCTGTTCGTTCTTCAAACGGCTGAAAGTCTTCTGCGCCGCGTCTTGCATCATGCTGTAAGGATTGGTTTGGTCGGCTGCGCTCGCCAGCGGTGCAACCACCAGCAGAGCCACCATCAGTAAACGTTTAAACATGCAGGTATCCTCTCTTAATGATTTGGAACAGCGGGTTGCGGTGCGGCGCCGGCAGCCGGCTCAGCGGCCGCGTCTCCCGATTTGGCGCTGTCCTGACCGCCACTTTTATACAGGAACTGGCCGATCAGGTCTTCCAGAACCATGGCTGATTTGGTGTCCTGAATGGTGCCGCCGTCTTTCAGGATGGTGGTGCCCATATCAGGATCTTCAAAGCCCACGTTAAGCGCCAGGTATTGCTCGCCCAGCAGGCCGGAGGTGCGGATCGCCAGCGAGCTGGTATCTGGGATTTGGTCGTACTTTTTCTGGATATCCAGCGCCACGCGCGGCGTGTAGGTTTTCGAATCGAGTTCGATGTCAGCCACGCGGCCGATCACCACGCCGCCAATCTTCACCGGCGAACGCGGTTTCAGGCCGCCGATGTTGTCGAACGTTGCGTAAATGCGGTAGGTCGGCTCGCTGCCGATCGATTTAAGGTTCGCCACCTGCAGGCAGATAAACACGATGGCGCACAGCGCGATCAGCATAAATGCCCCAACCCAGATTTCACTCTTCTTCGTTTGCATCGAATCAATTCCCAAACATCAGTGCTGTCAGCACGAAATCCAATCCCAACACCGCCAGTGACGAATGCACCACGGTACGCGTCGTCGCCCGGCTAATCCCTTCAGAGGTAGGCACGGCGTCGTACCCGTTGAAAATGGCAATCCAGGTTACGGTAATGGCGAATACCACACTCTTGATCAGGCAGTTGAGCAGATCTTTTTTCCACTCTACGGCGCCCTGCATCGCCGACCAGAAGAAGCCGCTGTCGATGCCTTTCCAGTCCACGCCGACCACCGAGCCGCCCCAAATGCCGATCGCCACGAAAATGATGGTCAACAGCGGCATGCTGATCAGCCCCGCCCAGAAGCGCGGCGCCACGATGCGCCGCAGCGGATCGACCGCCATCATTTCCAGGCTGGAGATCTGCTCCGTCGCCTTCATCAGGCCGATTTCCGCCGTGAGCGCGGAACCGGCGCGGCCGGCGAACAGCAGCGCCGTGACCACCGGCCCCAGTTCGCGCAGCAGCGACAGCGCCACCATCATGCCGAGGCTGGCCTCGGCGCTGTAGGTGGTGAGCACGATATAGCCCTGCAGGCCCAGCACCATGCCGATAAACAGCCCGGAAACCATGATGATCAGCAGCGACTGCACGCCGACGCTGTAGAGCTGTTTCAACAACAGCGGCCACTGCTTGCCGGGTTCCGGCCGGCCAATCAACGCGTTGAACAGCATCAACCCGGCGCGGCCGAAGCTGGCGCTGGTGTTGATGCCACTGCGCCCCAACGACGCTAACGCTCTTAATAACATGAGCTTATTTACTCCCTAAGCCTAGCAGTTCGGCCTGATAATCCCCGGCCGGATAGCGGAACGGCACCGGCCCATCCGCTATACCATCCAGGAACTGGCGCACGCGCGCATCAGGATTGTTCTGCAATTGCTGCGTGGTGCCTTCAGCGATCACCCGGTGATCGGCCACGATGTAAGCGTAGTCAGCGATGCTCAGCACCTCCGGTACGTCGTGCGACACCACGATGCAGGTAATGCCCAGCGCATGGTTCAGCTCGTCGATCAGCTTGACCAGCACCCCCATGGTGATCGGATCCTGGCCAACGAAAGGTTCGTCGAACATGATCATTTCCGGGTCCAGCGCGATCGCACGCGCCAACGCCGCCCGGCGCGCCATACCGCCGGAAAGCTCATTGGGCATCAGCTGAGCCGCGCCGCGCAGCCCCACGGCTTCCAGCTTCATCAGCACCGTGCTGCGCAACAAAGGCTCCGGCAGGTTGCTGTGCTCGCGCAGCGGGTAAGCCACGTTTTCGAATACGGTCAAATCGGTAAACAGCGCGCCCGACTGGAACAGCATGCTCATCTTTTTGCGCGCGTCGTATAACTGACGGCGGGACAACGCGGGAATGTTGTCGCCGTCGAACCAAATCTCCCCGCTGTCCGGCGCCAGCTGGCCGCCTATCAGGCGCAGCAGCGTGGTTTTGCCGATGCCCGATGGCCCCATGATCGCCGTGACCTTACCGCGAGGCACCGTCAGGTTGATGTCTTCAAATATCCGTCGGTCGCCGCGCGAGAAGCTCATGTCGCGCACTTCGACCAAATTATCTGCCTTTTGGAGCATGTTAATGGACCCTTTACGACTCATCTTTTGCTGAATCTACCCGTGATGTTAAAGCAATGGGCGCAATCCGTCTCATCTTTACAAAAACTTACTGCCATTTCGCAACCAATGGTGCCATTGGTTTTACTTTTCCGCGCCACCCGGTCAAAATTGGCGCCATAACGAAAAAAAACGAAACTGTTCAACAATTAGCCGGGAAAAACCGTTGCTGCGGCTCAAACGCGCGCAACGGAGGGCAAGCAATACCGCCGCATTGACGGCTTTAACCAACGAACCGGGATAATACCCGACAAAGGACCCTGCATGTTTCTCGCGATAGCATTATTAATCGTTGGTTTATTTCTACTGGTGTATGGTGCAGACCGCTTAGTTTATGGTGCTGCCGTGATTTCCCGCTCGCTCGGCGTACCGCCGTTGATCATCGGCATGACCATCGTCGGCATCGGCACGTCGCTGCCGGAGCTGATCGTGTCCACCACCGCCGCGTTGAACGGGCAGATAGATATGGCCGTTGGCAACGTATTAGGGTCCAACATCACCAACATCTTATTGATCCTGGGGGTGGCGGCGCTGATTCACCCGCTGGCCGCGCGCTCCGAGATACTGCGGCGCGAACTGCCGCTGATGTTAGCGGTCACAGTATTGTGCGGTTTCGTGTTGATGGACGGTACCCTGAGCAGGCTGGACGGCGTGCTGCTGCTGACCGCCGCCGCCGGCTTCATCTTGTTGATGCTGAAAATCGCGCGGCTGGCGCAGCGCGAGGGCAGTGACAGCCTGACTATGGAGCAGATCGCCGAACTGCCGCAGGACAGCAGCAATACCGTGGCGGTGCTGTGGCTGGTGCTGGCGTTTATCATTCTGCCGCTCTCTTCCAGAATGGTGGTCGATAACGCGACGGTGATTGCACACTATTTCGGCCTGAGCGAACTGGTGGTCGGCTTGACCATTATTGCCATCGGCACCAGCCTGCCCGAACTGGCCACGTCCATCGCCGGGGCGCTGAAGGGCGAGGATGATATGGCGATTGGTAATATCATCGGCTCCAATATTTTCAACACGGTGATCGTGCTGGGCGTACCCGCCCTGCTGTCGCCGGGTAGCGTGGATGCCGCCGCCTTCCAGCGCGATTACTGGGTGATGCTGGCGGCCAGCGTCCTGCTGAGCGTACTGTGCATCGGCCGCAAGCATCGCATCGGCCACCTGGCGGGCGCGCTGTTATTATGCGGCTTTATTGCGTATCTTGCGGTGCTGTTCTTTAACCCTTTCAGTACTTTCGGCTAAACCGACGGGAATGAGTATGTCGAACATTGAGTTGCAACCGGGCTTCGATTTTCAACAGGCCGGCAAAGAAGTGCTTCAGATAGAGCGTGAAGGGCTGGCTCAGCTCGACCGCTACATCAACGCAGACTTCACCCGCGCCTGCGAAACGATCGCCGCCTGCGGCGGCAAAGTGGTGGTGATGGGCATGGGCAAATCCGGCCATATCGGCTGCAAGATCGCCGCGACCTTCGCCAGCACCGGCACCCCCTCATTTTTCGTTCATCCGGCGGAGGCCAGCCATGGCGATTTGGGCATGGTCACCCCGCAGGACATTGTGCTCGCCATCTCCAACTCCGGTGAGTCCAGCGAGATCCTGGCGCTGATCCCGGTGTTGAAACGTCAGCAGATCACCCTCATCTGTATGACCAACAATCCAGAAAGCTCGATGGGCAAGGCGGCGGATATCCACCTGTGCATCAAGGTGCCGCAGGAAGCCTGCCCGCTGGGGCTGGCACCGACCACCAGCACCACCGCCACGCTGGTGATGGGCGATGCGCTGGCCGTCGCGCTGCTGAAAGCGCGCGGTTTCACGCCGGAAGATTTCGCGCTGTCGCATCCGGGCGGCGCACTCGGCCGCAAACTGCTGCTGCGGGTTAGCGATATCATGCACAGCGGCGACGAAATGCCCCACGTCAGCGCCGACGCCTCGTTGCGCGATGCGCTGCTGGAAATTACCCGAAAAAATCTGGGCCTGACGGTGATTTGCGACGATCTGATGAAAATCGCCGGCATCTTCACCGACGGTGACCTTCGCCGGGTGTTCGACATGGGCATCAACCTGCACGAGGCGAAGATTGCCGACGTCATGACGCCGGGCGGCGTGCGGGTGCGCCCCAATATTCTGGCGGTCGATGCATTGAACCTGATGCAACAACGCCACATCACCGCGCTGCTGGTTGCCGATGGCGACCAGTTGCTGGGTGTGGTACATATGCATGACATGCTGCGCGCCGGCGTCGTTTAATTAAGGAATAGAACGGAATGGGTATGGTAGAAACCTGCTACGGGCCGGTAGAACAAGAGGTTATGGCGCGTGCCGGGAACATCCGCCTGTTGATTTGCGACGTTGACGGCGTGCTGTCGGACGGCCTGATCTTCATGGGCAACAACGGTGAAGAATTGAAGGCGTTCAACGTGCGCGACGGTTACGGCATCCGCTGCTTGAAAACCTCGGGCATCGAGGTGGCGATCATCACCGGACGCTCCGCCAAGCTGCTGGAAGACCGCGCGCAGACGCTCGGCATCACCCATCTGTATCAGGGGCAGTCCGATAAGCTTTTGGCCTTCCGTGAACTGTTGGATAAACTGTCGTTAACGGCGGATCAGGTCGCCTATATCGGCGATGACCTGATCGACTGGCCAGTGATGGCGCAGGTCGGCCTGGCGGTCGCGGTGGCGGACGCCCACCCGCTGCTGACGCCGCGCGCCCACTACGTCACCCGCATTGCCGGCGGCCGCGGTGCGGTACGCGAACTGTGCGACATCATTCTTTTGGCTCAAAATAAGCTGGAGGACGCCAAAGGGCTGTCGATATGAGTAAAACCAAACTGTGGATCACCATCCTGTTGACGGTGATCGTTCTGGCGCTGATCGGCTGGAACATGACGGACTTCAGCGACGACACGGCCCCGGGCCCGGTCAACGATCAGGATCCGACTTACCAGAGCCAGCACACGGTCACCGTGGTGTACAACCCAGCCGGCAAGCTGAATTATAAACTGGTGGCGGAAGACGCGAAGTATTACACCGCCGGCGAGCTGAGCTGGTTCACCCAGCCGGTGATGACGCTGTTCGATGAGAATGCGGTGGCCACCTGGTCAGTTCGCGCCGATCGCGCCAAACTGACTAAAGACCGGATGCTGTATCTGTATGGTCACGTCGAGGTGAACAGCCTGACCACCACCTCGCAGCTGGAAAAAATTAAGACGGACAACGCTCAGGTAAACCTGGTCACCCAGGACGTCACCTCCGATGACGAAGTCACGCTTTACGGGACCAATTTTACCTCTAACGGCATGAAAATGCGTGGGAACCTGCGGACCAAAACCGCTGAGCTGATTGATAAGGTTAAGACCAACTATGAAATTCAGAACCAAAAACCAACTCCGTAACCTGTTGCTCGGCAGCTTAGTTTTGGCCGCCAGCGCCCCCGCTCTGGCGCTGAAATCCGACTCCAGCCAGCCGGTCAGCATCGACTCGCTCAAGCAGTCGTTGGACATGCAAAGCAACGTCAGCACCTTCACTGACAACGTGGTGATCAAACAGGGCACCATCGATATTCGTGCCGACAAGGTGGTCGTCACCCGCCCGGGCGGAGATCAGAATAAGACCTATATTGAAGCGTTCGGCAACCCGGTAACCTTCTACCAGATGCAGGACAGCGGCAAGCCGGTCAAAGGCCACGCGCAAAAAGTGCGCTACGACGTGGCGACCCAGCTGGTGACCCTGACGGGCAACGCCTATCTGGAGCAGCTCGACAGCAACGTGAAAGGCGATCGCATCACCTATCTGGTGCAACAGCAGCAAATGCAGGCGTTTAGCGACAAAGGCAAACGCGTGACAACGGTTCTGGTACCGTCGCAGTTGCAAGACAAAAACGGGCAAAAAAAGAGTAACTAATCACTTATGGCAACACTCATCGCAGAAAACCTGGCGAAAGCCTACAAGGGCCGTAAAGTTGTCGAAGACGTCAGCCTGAAAGTGAAATCCGGCGAGATCGTCGGCCTGCTCGGGCCGAACGGCGCCGGTAAAACCACCACCTTCTACATGGTGGTCGGCATCGTGCCGCGCGACGCCGGGCGCATCGTGATCGACGAAGAAGACATCAGCCTGCTGCCGCTGCACGCCCGCGCGCGCCGCGGCATCGGCTATCTGCCGCAGGAAGCGTCGATCTTCCGCCGCCTGAGCGTGTACGACAACCTGATGGCGGTGCTGGAGATCCGTCCCGATCTCACCAGCGAACAGCGCGAAGACCGCGCCAAAGAGCTGATGGAAGAGTTCCATATCTCCCATCTGCGCGACAGCCTCGGCCAGGCGCTGTCCGGCGGCGAACGCCGCCGCGTCGAAATCGCCCGCGCGCTGGCGGCCAACCCGAAATTCATTCTGCTGGACGAACCCTTTGCCGGGGTGGATCCGATTTCCGTTATCGATATCAAGAAAATCATCGAGCACCTGCGTGACAGCGGCCTGGGCGTGCTGATCACCGACCACAACGTGCGCGAGACGCTGGACGTGTGTGAACGCGCCTACATCGTCAGCCAGGGCAAACTGATTGCCCACGGCACGCCGGATGCTATTCTGGCCGACGAGCAGGTTAAACGCGTTTATCTGGGCGAAGAGTTCCGCCTCTAAGCGCCGGCGCGCCCTGCGGGGCGACACCGTTAACGGAAGTAGACAGAAAACTATGAAGCAAGGTTTGCAACTCAGGCTCAGCCAACAGCTGGCCATGACACCTCAGCTCCAGCAGGCGATCCGCCTGCTGCAGTTGTCCACGCTTGAGCTTCAGCAAGAGATCCAGCTGGCGCTGGAGAGCAATCCGCTGCTTGAACAGACCGATCTGCACGACGAAATCGACGCCAAAGAAACCCAGGAGACCGAGGGGCTCGATACCCGCGAGGCGCTGGAACAGAAAGACATGCCGGAAGAGCTGCCGCTGGACGCCACCTGGGATGAGATCTACACCGCCGGCACACCGTCCGGCACCGGCACCGACTACAGCGACGACGAGCTGCCGGTCTATCAGGGCGAAACCACCCAAACGCTGCAGGATTATCTGATGTGGCAGGTGGATCTGACGCCGTTCTCCGATACCGATGCCGCCATCGCCACTTCCATCGTCGACGCGGTGGATGACACCGGCTATCTCACCGTCCCGCTGGAAGACATCCTGGAAAGCCTGGGCGACGAGAACGTGACCCTCGAGGAAGTCGAGGCGGTGCTGAAGCGCGTGCAGCGTTTTGATCCGATCGGCGTCGCCGCGCGCGATCTGCGCGATTGCCTGCTGGTGCAGCTCTCCCAATACGCCAAAGATACGCCTTATCTGGCCGAAGCGCGGCTGATCATCAGCGAGCATCTGGATCTGTTGGCCAACCATGACTTTCGCAGCCTGATGCGATCAACCCGGCTAAAAGAAGATACACTGAAAGAAGCGATGCTGCTGATTCAGTCGCTCGATCCGCGCCCGGGGCAGTCGATCAATACCGGCGAATCGGAATACGTGATCCCGGACGTGCTGGTGCGCAAGACGCAGAACAAATGGACGGTCGAGCTCAACGGCGACAGCGTGCCGCGTTTGAAGATCAATCAGCAGTACGCCGCGCTGGGCAACAGCGCCCGCAGCGAAGCCGACGGCCAGTTTATCCGCAGCAACCTGCAGGAAGCCAAGTGGCTGATTAAAAGCCTGGAGAGCCGTAACGAGACGCTGCTGAAGGTCACCCGCTGCATCGTCAGCCAGCAGCAGGCGTTCTTCGAGCAAGGCGAAGAGTTTATGAAACCCATGGTGCTGGCGGATATCGCCCAGGCCGTGGAAATGCATGAATCGACGATCTCGCGCGTCACCACGCAGAAGTTTCTGCACAGCCCGCGCGGCATTTTCGAATTGAAATATTTCTTCTCCAGCCACGTGAATACCGACAGCGGCGGCGAAGCCTCCTCGACGGCGATCCGCGCGTTGGTGAAGAAATTGATTGCGGCGGAAAACCCCGCCAAACCACTCAGCGACAGCAAGCTGGCCACCCTGCTCGCCGATCAGGGGATCATCGTGGCGCGGCGCACCGTCGCCAAGTACCGAGAGTCTTTGTCCATCCCGCCGTCGAACCAGCGTAAACAGTTGGTTTGACCTCTATTGAGAAGGAAGACACTATGCAGCTCAACATTACCGGACACCACATCGAAATCACCGATCCGTTGCGCGAGTTCGTGAACAACAAGTTCGCCAAACTCGAACAGTATTTTGATCGCATCAATCAGGTGTATGTTGTATTAAGTGTGGAAAAAGTGCAGCAAATTGCGGAAGCAACGGTGCACGTGAATGGAGGCGAGTTGCACGCCACCTCGGAAGACGAGAATATGTATGCCGCAATTGATACGCTGATCGACAAATTGGCACGTCAATTGAACAAACATAAAGACAAATTGAAGCAACACTGACACCCTAACCCATTCCATGAGGCGGCATCCGTCGCCGCCTCACCCTTCGGCGCGTGACCCGCATGGGTGACGCGCCGAACGGTAATCAGGGTTAAAACCGACGAAAAACCGCCTTGCCGGGCGCGCCCGGCGGCGCGGTTTTAAGTGAAGATGAGATGAACAACGAATATATGCAATTAAGCTCGGTGTTAAACATCGAGTGCACCAAAAGCTCGGTACACTGCACCAGCAAGAAGCGGGCTTTGGAAATTATCAGCGAACTGGCCGCCAAACAGCTCAATCTGCCTTCGCAGGTGGTGTTTGACGCGGTTCTCACCCGGGAACGCATGGGCAGCACCGGTATCGGCAACGGTATCGCCATTCCCCACGGCAAACTGGAAGAGGACACACTGCGGGCCGTTGGCGTGTTTATCCGTCTCGACCAACCCATCGCTTTCGACGCTATCGATAACCAGCCGGTCGACCTGCTGTTCGCGCTATTGGTGCCTGCCGATCAGTGCAAAACCCATTTGCATACCCTGTCGCTGGTCGCCAAACGCCTGGCCGACAAAACCGTATGTCGCCGCCTGCGCGCCGCGCAAAGCGACGAAGAACTTTACCAAATCATCACCGAGTGATGCCCGGCCGGCGTGACTTCCAGCCCGGATAACGTTACTGTTTCACGATGATGGATCCGGCCTCGGCCGGAATAACAAAGTTTACACCGGTGGCGATGAACGCCGCCGCGATGCCAGGGGAGTTGCCACATGGTGCTGATGATTGTCAGCGGCCGTTCCGGTTCCGGAAAATCCGTCGCCTTGCGGGCGCTGGAAGACATGGGTTTTTACTGCGTTGACAACCTGCCGGTGGTTCTGCTGCCGCAGCTCGCCAATACGCTGGCGGAACGCAATATCTCCGCGGCGGTCAGCATCGACGTGCGCAACATGCCGGAATCGCCGGAAGTGTTCGAATACGCGATGACTCAACTGCCGGACAGCTTCTCGCCGCAGCTGCTGTTCCTCGACGCCGATCGCAACACGCTGATCCGCCGTTACAGCGACACCCGCCGCCTGCACCCGCTCTCCAGCAAAAACCTGTCGCTAGAAAGCGCCATTGACGAAGAGAGCGATCTCCTCGAACCGCTGCGCTCCCGGGCCGACCTGATTATCGACACCTCGGAAATGTCGGTGCACGAACTGGCCGAAATGCTGCGCACCCGCCTGCTCGGCAAGCGCGAGCGCGAACTGACGATGGTGTTCGAATCCTTCGGCTTCAAGCACGGTATTCCGATCGACGCCGACTACGTGTTCGACGTGCGCTTCCTGCCGAACCCGCACTGGGATCCGAAGCTGCGGCCGATGACCGGTCTGGACAAGCCGGTGGCGTCGTTCCTCGATCGCCATACCGAAGTGCACAACTTCATCTACCAGACCCGCAGCTACCTGGAACAATGGCTGCCGATGCTGGAAACCAACAACCGCAGCTACCTGACGGTCGCCATCGGCTGTACCGGCGGCAAACACCGTTCGGTGTACGTGGCGGAACAGCTGGCCGATTACTTCCGCTCGCGCGGCAAGAACGTGCAATCGCGCCACCGCACGCTGGAAAAGCGCAAGCAATGACGGTCAAACAGACGGTTGAAATCAAAAACAAGCTGGGCATGCACGCGCGCCCGGCGATGAAACTGTTCGAACTGGTGCAAAGCTTCGACGCCGAAGTGATGCTGCGCAACGAAAGCGGCACCGAAGCCGAAGCCAGCAGCGTCATCGCGCTGCTGATGCTGGACTCCGCCCAAGGTCGGCACATCGAAGTCGAAGCGACCGGCCCCGATGAAGTCAACGCGCTGGCGGCGGTGGTCGAGCTGTTCAACTCCGGGTTTGATGAAGATTAGTCGCTGAGGGCACTTCTGCGCCCAATCACTCACATGCCCCTCAACTCCGGCTCAGGCAGTCCAGCGCCACCGCTTTGAAGCTGTCGAAGCTGTCGCTGCCCAGCAGGCGGCTCATTGAGCGTTCACGCACGAAGGTGACGAACAGCTCGTAGATCGCCATCGCCTCTTCATAGTCGCTCTTGCTGATCGCCAGCAGGAAAATCACGTGCGCGATCTCACCTTCCCCCCAGGCGACCCCCTGCGGCGCTAGCAGCGTCACTACCACGGTCTTTTTCGCCAGCAGCCCCAGCGAGTGCGGCAGCGCGATGCCTTCACCCAGCAGCGTGGAGACGATCGCCTCACGTTCGACCAGCGACGGATAAAAGTCCGCGCCGACGTACCCTTCCTGCTCCAGCTGGCCGCACACCCGGCTGAACAGCTCCGCCTGCGTCAGCGGCTCGTTGAGCACCATGAAATGCTCGGCGTCGAAAAACTTCTCCAGCATGTACGGTTTGGTGCGATCCACCAGCACCAGCTTGCCCAGTTGCTCCAGCTGATAATCGGTCGGGAACGGCGACATTACCACCACCGGCTTGTTCTTTTCGCCGATGCGGGCGTTGGAAATCACGAAGTCTTCGTCGATGTGCGCAAGCATCTCGTAATCGCGCAGCGAGACGATGCGCGTCATCACCAGCTGCGGGTACTTGCGCGCAATCTGCGCCTGGATCATCCGCACAGTTGAGTTGCCGGTATCGCACACCAGCATCACCTGCGGGTGGCGTTCATAACCGATGTTGTAATGCCGCTCCAGCCCCACGCCAATATGTAACACCAGATAGCCTATCTCGTTCTCGCTCAGGGTATAGGGGGTGTATTTGCCCCAGCTGGAGACCGCCGCCAGCGTCACGTCGTAAGCCATCGGATAGTGCTGCTTGATATTGGCCAATAGCGGATTGGGGATATTGATCTGGTATTTCACCCGCGTAATCATGGTTTTGATATGGGTAAGCAGATCGGCCCGCAGCTGCTCGTCGCCCTGCAGGTTGTAGTTATAGTGTGCGTTGATGTAGGACAGGATGTAGTCCACCAACGCTTCTTCATCGTCGGCATTGATCTCGGTCGGTTGCACGTCCTGCACGCGGCGCGCGGCGATGTTGACCCGCAGATAGGCCTCTTCGGCCATCGAGATCTCTTTGCCGGAGGCCGCACGCAGCTCCGCCGCCAGGCGGGTCGACACCTGGCGCACCGCGTCGTCGCCGTCCTCCACCTCGAAGTCCGGCAGCGGATAGCCGTCGTTGATGCGCCGCAGCGCCACCGCGCAGTAGAAAATCAGGTACTGTTCGCCCTCATCGGTCAGGCGAATGGCATATTGCGACAACAGCGGATGCAGCAATCCGGCGAACGCCGCTACCTGCGGCTGCAGCAGGATCTCGTTGTTGAGCAGCGGGTTCTCGGCATCGGCCAGCTGCAGCTGGAACAGCAGATCGGTGAGGCAGGCGCGGATCGCCATCTCGGCGCCGAACAGCTTCATGCCGTAGCGCGGTTTGGTTTCGATCGTCAATTGATAGTGCGCCAGACGTTCCCTCACCTCAGCCATGTCGTTTTGCAACGTACCGCGGCTGACGAACCATTCGTCGGCCAGATCTTCCAGTTTAAGGGAGAAGGCTGAGGTCAAAAAACGCACCAGCAGATAATGCACCCGCTCTTGCGCGCTGCGCGGGGTAGCATGCTTGCGGCGCTCCTGATGCTGCAGGGCGCTGAATAGCGCGGCGTTATCGACCTGCAGGCGATAGCCGGCCCCACGGCTATGCACGAAACGCGCGCCGTACTTGTCCAGGATCTCGTTCAGCGCGGTGATATCCGCCCGCACCGTGCGGGTTGACACGGCGAAACGCTTCGCCAGCTCATCCTGCGGCAAAGTCTCGGTTTGCAAAGCATCGAACAAGTAAGCCAAACGCGGGTAAGGAAATCGCACCATTCTGTATCCGTCAATCAGGCGGCCCACCCGGCGAACCGGGCGGGCCACGGGTTACTTCGCCGGCGGCAGAAACGCCATTTGCGAGGGGCTGCCGATCGGCAGATAGCCGCCCACAAAGCTGAGCTTGCCGTCCGTCGGGTTGACGCTGAAGCGAGTGACGTTATCGCTGCGCTGGTTCAACGCATACAGATAGCGGCCATCCAAGCTCAGCGCCAGCGAACGCGGGTAATCGCCGCGGGTCCAGGTTTCCGCCACCGGTTTCAACTCGCCGCCGGCGCCCACGCTGAACTGGGCAATGCTGTTATGCAGCCGGTTGGCGACGTACAACGTGTCGCCGTTCTTGCTGAGCGCCAGCCCCGAAGCGAAGCTGGTACCCTGATAGTCGGCGGGCAGCGCGGAAACTGCATGCAGTTGTTTCAGAGTACCTTTTTGGCGATCAAAACGGTAGCTGGTCAACGTTGAAGCCTCTTCGTTCACCAGCAGCACGGTGTCGCCATCCGGATGAAACACAAAGTGACGCGGGCCGGCGCCGGCGGACGAGGCAGCGATCCACGGTGGATCGTTGGGCGTCAGCCGGCCGCTCGCGGCGTCAAAGCGCCATTGGTAGATGCGATCCAATCCCAGATCGGTAGAGAACACAAACTTGCCGCTTGGATCGCTGGCGATCATATGGGCATGCGGGCCGTTGTGATCGCTGATGGCGAAGCTGCCGTTCACCGCCGCCGCCGGTTTGGCCGCGCCCGCCGGGCCCTGTTGTTGCTGCACCGAGCTGGCGGTGCCCAGGCGGCCGTCCGCTTCGATCGGGAAAGCCGCCACGCTGCCGCTGACGTAGTTCGCCACCAGCAGATGCCGCCCGTCCGGCGTCGATGAGAGATACACCGGCCCCGCCCCCTGCGAATCCACCTGGTTGAGCTGCGTCAGGCCGCCGTCGGCCGGATTGACCCGGTAGGCGGTGATGCCGCCGTGCTTACCGCCGTTGAAATCGGCCACTTCGCTGGCGACATACAGCGTTTTGCCGCCGACGCCCAGCGTCAGCTGCGCCGGATTCGGCACGTTGCTGACCAGCGTGGCGTGGCTCAGCGCGCCGCTGGCCGGATCGACCTGCACCCGGTAAACGCCTTCGCCGTTGGGATTGTAGGTGCCGATATAGGCAAAATGAGATGACGTGGAGTTCATTGCATCCTCAGCATGCAGCGCCGGGCCGGTCACGGCCAGCAGCGCCAGGAACAACGCGGTGCGTCGGGTTGGAGCCTGCCAGTTTCGCATAGTAGTCCTCAGTATAGGTAACGGCGCGGCATGCCGCGCCACGGGAAAACCTTCGCCTCCCAGCGTTTACCTCATCCCATTGTGCGTTCAGCCCACCAGCTTTTTGGTCATCGCCAGCAGGGTTTTCACGTCCTGCGGACGCGTGTCGCCGCTGGCGGCGTCGATGATCGAGCTGTAGATATGCGGGATCACGCGTTTCACGCCGGCCGCCAGCGCGATCTCGACGATCGGCTCAAAGTTCTCCAGATCGATGCCGCCGGTCGGCTCCAGCATAAAGTCATGCTCGGCGCAGGCCTTGGCGACGTACTGGTATTCGTCCTTGCACTTCAGGCCGCCCATCGGGAAATACTTGATGGAGCTGCCGCCCATGTCCTTCAGCAAGGCGATGGCGGTTTCCACCGGCACGATGCCGTCCGGCGCCGCGGCGCTCAATGGGCCGGTAGAGATCTTCACCCAACCGACGCGGCCGGTCGGCGACACCAGGCCGTTGACCACGCTGTCGTTCTGGCCCAGCAGCGCGCGGCTAGCGCCGACGCCGGTAAACACCTGGTTAACGTGCTGCGGCTGCACCTGCTGAGCGATCAGGCTGACCATCGCCGACTGCTTCGGATCGCCGGCGCCCAGGCCGACCGACAGCGCGTTTTCGATCAGGCGAGCATAGCGCAGCATGTCGGTCACCGCGCTGTCGACGTCCGGGTAGTTCTTGGAGAGCACGCCCACCAGCACATGGCCTTCCGCCGCGGCGTAGATGTCCTGCGCGTTGGCTTTGGAGCCGGCCAGCACGTTCAGGCAGACGCGGTCGCGATAGTAGTTAGGCTGCAGCTTCATGCTTGTTTCTCCGTAAACAGGTTTTTGATACAGCGAAAGACGGTCATCAGCTGTTGCTCGTCGACGCTGCGCACGTCGACCTCAATCTTACCCTCGTTGGCCTTATAGCCGCGGAAGTAGATGGCGATGTCGCCGGTTTTCAGCGCCTGGACGATGTCATAGGTCGACCGTCCCAGCACCGCCTCATCAAAGGTGATCTCGGCGCGGGCGATATCGCGGCCGGCGCTGTCCCAGACGGTCTTGGCGCTGACGCCGGTCAGGGTGTTGAGGCTGTTGAGGAATGGCGTCATCCGCTCCACCATCTGTTGCCCGGTGGTTTTCTCAAGCGTCAGATAGCTTTCAATCGCCTGCGTCAGGCCGAGGATGCCCTCTTTACCGACCTTCATCGCCCGGCCTATGCCGCCGGATTGCAACTTCACCCACTCGACGTACTGTTTCTTGCCGACAACCAGACCGCTGGTCGGCCCCTCGATGGCTTTGGCGCCGCTGTAGATCACCAGATCGGCCCCCATCTGGTAGTAACACATCAGATCTTCTTCCGCCGCGGCGTCGACGATCAGCGGCAGGTTATGCTTGCGCGCCACCACCGCCGCCTGTTCGACGGACAAAATGCTTTTCTGCACGCAGTGGTGCGATTTGACGTACAGGATCGCCGCAGTCTGCGGCGTGATGCAGGCTTCAATCTGCTCCGGCGAACATTCGTTGGCGTACCCCGCCTCCACCACCTTGCCGCCGCCCAGCGCCACCATGGTGTCCACCGGCGCGCCGAAGTTGACGTTGTGGCCGCGCGGCAGCACGATCTCGCGCGGCACGGTCACCGGCATCGAGTGCAGGTTCACCAGCAGATTGGCGTTATCTTTGACGATCACGGCAGCCACCGACTGGGCGATGCCCGCCGAGGCGCAGGAAACGATCACCGCGTCCTCCACATTGAGCAGATCGGCGATGTAGGCGCCGGTCTTATTGACCAGATCCTTGATTTCGAAATAGTGGTTCAGACCGTAATCAACGGCGTCGATCACGTCCTGGCGCGGCGTAGAAACGCCGAGAATGGTCATGCGGCCGGAGGTGTTGATCACCTGCTTCAAACCGTATTTTTCATAAATCGAAGACATGGCTTGCCTCCCCTTGTTCGGTTAATAGGATTTCCCCGGCCACCACGGCGGCCAGCGGCACCAACAGCTGTTCGCCCTCGGCGGTTTGCCCTTCGGCGTCGGCGAACACCTGCGGTTCCCGGCGCAGTTCAAACAGCGTGAAGTCGGCGTCATAGCCCGGCTCCAGCCGCCCTTTGCCGCTCAGCTGCAGCGCCGACGCAGCGTTCTCCGTCACGCAGGCGATCACCTGCGGCAGCGTCAGGCCGACGCTGAAGAATTTGGACATCACCGTCGCCAGGCTATGCACCGGCCCGTTCATGCGGTTGCGGCAGTAAATATCGGAGCTGATGGTGTGCGGCAAAATACCCCGCGTGATCGCCTGGCGCGCCACCTCGAAGCTGAAGCTGGCGGTGCCGTGCCCCACGTCGAGCAGCACGCCGCGCCGCAGCGCGCGCTGGATAGACTCGCGCAGCGTGCCCGCCGGCGTCAGAATGCGGTTCGGTTTGCCGTTGTAGCAGTGGGTGATGATGTCGCCGCGGGTCAGCAGATCGGCGATCTCGTCCAGATCCGGCGGGTTATTGCCGATATGCACCATCAGCGGCAGCTGGCGGTTTTCCTGCTGGATCTCTTTGGCCAACACCAGCGGGCGAGTGCCGTTCTTGCCCACCACGCTGCTGCTCATGCGCGCCTTGATACCGATGATGAAACCGGGATGGTTGGCGATGGCCTGGCCGGCCTCGCGCTTGTCGATGTCCGTCATCTCCGCCAGCTCGTTCTGCCGCAGCAGGCCGATGCGCGAGATATTGAGGAAGGCGAAAACGTTGGTTTTAGCGCTGCGCGTCAGCTGATAAAAAGCGTCGATATCGTCGGCGCCGGTGCTGCCGGCATCGACCACGCTGGTGACGCCGCTGGCGACGCCGACCCGATCCGGCTCGTCATGGTAGATCGGCGATTCGGGATAGCAGTGCACGTGCGCATCGATCCAACCGGCGCTCAGGCGGCAGTTGCCCGCCAGATCCAGCTGGCGAACGGCGCGGACATCCGCCGCCAGCCGCCCCACCGAGGCTATTTTGCCGTCTTTCACCGCCAGATCGATCAGCGTATCGTCCGCCAGTCTGGCGCCTCTGATTACTAAGTCATACATACCGCATTGCTCCTGTTAGCCCGGGCGCCGCCGCAGCCTCGGGCGGCGCCTGGCGCAGGCCTCTTAAGAAATGGCTACCGGGAAGATCGCCCCCAGGATCATCGCGCCGAGGATCGCTCCGCCGGTGATCGGTTTACCCCAGATATAGAACAGCAGCGCGCCGAGCAGCGAACCGATGCCGATCGGGATCGAGGCGGTCATCGCCGACAGGATGATCAACGGCCCGAGGAAGCGGCCCGAGGAGTTGCCCGCCCCCATCATCACGTCCGCCCCGTAGGTGGAGTTGCTTTGATTGATGGTGAATTTACGCGCCAGAATGATCACATAACCGATCGCCAGGCCGATGATCAGGCCGGTGGCCAGCGAAGCGGCGAAGTTGGCGACCGGGAACACGATGCCGGCCCCCAAAAGCAGCGCCGGCACGCCCAGCCCGACGCCGGTCTGGATCGCACCGCCGATGTCCAGGATGCCCACCAGCGAGCCTTCGATGATGCGCGCGAACAGGAAGCTGGCGCCGAACGCCGCCACCGCGCCATACACACCGGTATCCATCCCCGCCCGCAGCATGGAGACGAAGGCCACTTCGTTAAAGGCGCCGATGCCGTACAGGTAGTACATGTGCGTCCCGGCGAACACGCCGGAGGACAGCAGGCCAACAAAAATCGGGAATGACCAGTCGGCGTACCAGAAGCCCTTTTGGGTTTGCTCTTCCATCATCCCGCTCCTTATTTACCGCTCAGGGTATTGTGAATGGCGTCCAGCCAGCCCGGCACGCCGAGGCTGAAGGACTCGAGAACTTTCATGTCGAAGCCGCGGAAGAAGCCGCTCAGCACGAACAGCAGCACGATCACCGCCATCATGATCTTGGTGATCTTGTTCCAGCCGCTCTCTTCCACGCCTTTGCCGATCAGAATGCCCAGCACCAGGCCCGGTACGGCGTTGCCCATGATCAGCTGCGCCAGGCCGCCGAAGATGGTGCCCCAGAAGCCGGAACGGCGCCCGGCGTCGATCGCCGCCAGCCAGAAGATCACCGGCATCACGGTATTCACCAGCAGGTTGGCCGCCGGCACCAGCACCTTGATCGCGGTGACCTGCAGCGCGGCAGGCACGGCGGAAGCGGTGGTATTGAGGAAGGCCACCACCAGCATGCCGATGATGCCGCAGGCGATGGCCATTTTTTTCGGATCGTGCAGCGTTTGCGCCAGATTGCGGTTCTTGACCATCAGGGCCGCCGCGCCCCAGTGCGGGATGATGCGGTGATCGACGTCCTGCGTGAAGGAACCCGCCGCTACGGAAGACGCCCAGGCGTTGAAGAAGAAGCCCAGACCGAATGAGAAGTGGGAAGCCGGATCGCCCTCGCAGGAGTTCAGCTCGCCCAGGGTACGAAACGCCCCCATGCCCTGTGTTGTCGGTGCGTGGAACATGCGTGCGGCGCCGGCCCCTACGCCGACTCCCACCAGCCCACCGATAATTATCGATTTAAATAAGATGATTAAAAACATCAGTATACCCTTTCATTTATGCTAACGTTTTTATTTCGTGACGAAGACAACCTTCTCGGTATTGATAATGGTTACGTTCACGGTTATTTCCAGAGAAACGGCATAGCTCTTTCTTTCACGCGGCAAAAAGAAGAAAAGAAATTTCTCTTTAGTTATTTTCTCTTCCGCTTTCACTACGCTGACGTCCTGCGGCTCGATGCGCAGCAGAATATTGTTGGTGGACTTTAATACCGCGCCCTGCACATTAGCCAAGGCGGAAGCAAAAGCTTTCGCTTTGCTGTCGCCTTTACCCTCCACCTTTACCGATGTGGTATATTGCTCTTTCATTATGGGTTGCCATGTTTTTTGACGTAGGCTTCCACCAGTTTCTGGCCCAGCTCTTCTTTATCCATAAAGCCGAAACCCAGCACGTTGCAGCCTTCATTAATTGCCGTCACGCCCTCTTCCACCGAACGCATGCCGTATTTGGCTTTGTAGCCGTATTTGGTTTGCGCGGTAATTGCGCCGGCGCCACCGCTACCGCAAAAAGAGATGCCCAGCTGCGCGTTTTCCGCTTTCATGACGTCGCCCAGCTTCATGTCCGCCGCCACGCCGGGGATAACCACCGCTTTTCCGCCTGCGTTTTCAACGCCCTGGCCGACTTTTTGCCCTTTGCCCAAACGATCGCCGATCACTACGGTAATTTGACCCATGTTATATTCTCCTGATTTAAATCGATGCATTAACCGCTATGCGTTATTATCTTTCGCCACTTCGAAGTGCACTGACAATAAATAGGCTTCTTCGATAGGCAATGTGTCAAACTGATCCACCACGCGCTCCGCCATTTGCATGGATTCGGCGGAGATTTCGTCGAACAATGATTTATCTACCTCCGGCAACGGCTCGCCGGTTATTGAACGCAGCACCATGGCACGAATATGCGATTCCAGCATCTGTTGCTGCACCGCATTGGTATAAATATTTTCAGCATTCAGCATCGCGGTAATATCCGCCAACACCCGAGCGGCGATCGCCCCGGCTTCGCTGACATCGGATTGTTCAATTTCTTTTATCGAAGCAGATCCATCATTCACTTTTCAGTACCCCTAGATCCCACATTAATCAGTAAGCCGTAAAGCGCATCACCTGAATAACCCGCTTTCTGTGATGTCTTTACCCTACTCCCGGTAGGATTTTCTGTGTAGACCGGTTTTTTCCAGTTCGAAGTGGAAATCGAATGACACGCGGAGATCCATTTCGCAAAACGGCGCTGCGGCGAAAAAGTGAATGAGATAACAATTACATAACCCGGCTAACGGTTTTTTTTGCCTCGATTGACGATAAAAGCCTTCGTGATCGGGATCTCTTTCTTTTCTTGCCCCAACCGCCTACTATCACTAGGACAAATCGACATTACCCACACCCCCGCTCCTCTGGCGCGGGGGTGTTGCTTTGTGTTGTTTTTCCGAATTTATGGGCGCACAGACTGGCGCCCTTTGATTTGACTGGAGAGTGGAATGACCAAACCCATCATTACTATTAATGAGCTGGATGCGGAACGCCTGGATGCGCTATTGGAACAACCGGCCTTTGCCAATACCGACGTCGCCGCCGCGCTGAACGACGAATTGGATCGCGCGGAAATCCTGCCGCCGGAGAAAATGCCGGCCAACGTGGTGACCATGAACAGCCGCGTGCGTTTTCGCGATCTGCACACCGATGAAGAGCACGTGCGCACGCTGGTTTACCCGGCATCGCTGAAAGACAGCCACGATCAGCTGTCGGTGATGGCGCCGCTGGGCGCAGCGCTGCTTGGCATGCACGTCGGCAAGCAGATCTCCTGGCAATTGCCGAACGGTGAAGAAGCGCGGATTGAAGTGCTGGAGTTGTTGTACCAGCCGGAAGCGGCGGGCGAATACCACCGTTAAGCGGTTTTCAGGGCGGCATCCGGCCGCCCTTTCTGTCTCAGAGGCAGATAGCGATCAGCACGGCGATCAGCAGCAGCACGTAGATTTTGGCATGCAGCGCATCGCTCACCTTCGGCAAACAGCGCCTGGCAAACACGATCCCCGCAATCCCCGCGACCACCAACAACCCCAGAATGTTCAGATTGACGTAGCCCAGATACTGCGGCCCGCTCATCTCGTGCCACCCCAACACGATATACATCAGCGCCCCGATCACCGCCACCGGGATCGACAGCGGGTTGGCGGCGCTGACGCAATATTTCATGTCGTAGCCGTGGCGGCGCAGCAGCGGTACGGTCATCACGCTGCCGCCCACCCCCAGCAGCGTGGCGATGCCGCCGATCAGCGGCCCCCCGCCCCACAGCGTGACGGGGGACAGCTCGGCGCGCGCCGGTTTGATCAAAAAACCCCGGCGGAACAGACAATCGGCGATGGTCACCGCCATATAGACCACAAACAGCCCGCGGATCACGCCGTCCGCCAGCAGCGAAGAGGCGAACGCACCCAGCGCCGCGCCGATGCCGATGAAAAAGATCAGCGGCACGATGGTTTCACGCAGCAGGTTGCCGCTGCGCCAGTTGGTCAGCGTGGCGTAACTCGCGTTGAGGATCATCACCGCCGTCGAGGTCGCCACCGCGATATGCATCGCCTGGCCGGGCTGCTCGCCCGAGGCGGAGATCAGGTGGTAGACGAAAGGCACCACCACAAAGCCTCCGCCGAAGCCGAACAGAATGGTGGTGATGCCGGTCAGAAAACCGGCACCCAGTACAATCAAGGTTTCAATCATGGCCGTGCGCCCGCACGAAGTCGTCGAACCCGGCGCAGAACTGCCCCGCCAGCGGGTGGAAGCGATCGCCGACGAACAGCCCCAGATACTGCTCACGCACGGCGTCATGGTCCACCAGCTCAATGCCCGCCTGTTCCGCCTGCGCCAGCGTCTGCGCATCCGGGAAACCCCAGTAGCGCGAATCGCCCTGCTTTTCCGCCGTTATCGCTTCGCTGTGCTCCGCCCGCATCAGCTGGCGCGCCAAAAAGGTGCCGCTTTGTACGCCCAGCAACATCATGTTTTCCAGGAACGACAGATCGTGGCGCAGCTCGGCGGGCAGACGGGCGATCACCGGGCCGGCGTCCCAGTGCTCATCCATTTCATGCAGCGTTACCGCACAGTCCCTGTCACCGTTCATCATCGCGCGGAACAGCGTCATCACCCCGCGATAGCGTGGCAAATCTCCCGGATGCAGGTTCCACAGCAGCTTGCCGTGTCGGCTGAAGGCGCGCACATAGTCGGCGGAAAATTTCTGATAACAGCGTAAAGAGATCACCCCGTCCATATGGCCCAGGCTGCTGATAAACGCGGCGTCATTGATGTCGAGAACGCGATGCGCTTTGACCCCGGCGGCGGCCAGGAACAGAGCCGGCGGCTGATAGGCGCCCTCACAGGCGGCGGCGTTGCGGCCAACGAACGGGAACACGAAATCATTCAGCACCTCGCGCTCATACAGCCCCAGGCGGCGAACCGCTGGCTCCTGCGTGCGCCCGGCGCTTTTCGCCAGGGGAAAATACACCGTAAAAGTACACTCGTCCCTCAGGGCGGCGATCAGATCCTGACACACCAGCCAGGAGAAAATGTCGTTGCCGACAAAGAGCGCTACGTTTTTCATACTTCAGCCTTCTTTGCATTGAAAATAGGGTTGTTGAACACGATCTTGCTGATATCCCGCGTGATGGATTCCATCGCCGAGGTGTAAAACAGATCGCCCTTGGCGGGCGCGCCGAGCGAGTAGAGATGCTGCTCACGGCCGCGTCGGTCGGCGATTTTCAGCGTGTGCGGGTTGCACTTCACGCCGCCGAACAGGTTCTCTTGCACCAGCCCGTCTTGCAGCAGCTGATGGCTCAGGCGGTTGGGCGGCAGTTGATAAGAAGGCGTGGTGCAGTTGAACAGATACTGCGCATGCACCCGCGTCTCATGGCAACGAAGGATAAACCCGTCCGCCCCCTTACTGATATCCACCAGGCCGCCGCAGGCACGCAAGCGTTGGCTCTCCAGCGCCGCCACGATCTTGCTGGCGTTCTTTAGCGGCATGGCATGTCGATTGCGCATCCAGGAGGAGTTGTAAAAGCGCATGAAGACCTGCCGGTTGTTGGCATCCATCTTGACCCAGGCGGCGCACACCGCCGGGTGGATCGCCGCCAGATAGCTGCAGATATGCTCCCGGGCAAAACGCGCGCGATCGAGACTGTCTGCCAGATCGCGATAGCAATCGCGCCTTTCCCCCAGCGCCGAGAGCACCGTCAGCCGCTCCGGCCCCGGATAGTGGCGCGCCAGCGCGGCATTGATCGCATGCACCAGCTGATGCGCGTCAATAAAATCGCGGCCGGCGACAAAGCGCCGCAGCGCCTCAACAAACGCTTCCGGCGGCGGACGCATCAGCGCCGGCTGCACGCTGGGGAACAGGCCCGAGCGCGACAGGGCACAGATGTCGGTCGCCCCCAGGCGCTCCATCAGCTCAACGATGGCGTCAATCGCCGTCAGGCTGCAGCCGATCACGCCGATGCTCGAATAAGGGTTGATCGGCGGCAGATCCTGGTGGGCCTGATAAGCGATCACGCCATCCACCGGATAGAGACATTCCGGCGGGTTGTGCCCCGAACACAGCACCAGCGCATTCATCTGTTCGGCGCTGCCACAGGTGGTGGTCAGCCGGTAGCCGGCTTCGAGCGGCGCGATGGCATTTACTTCGGCGGTCACGAAATTCAGCGCGACGTTACTGTCCGCCGCCATATAAATCGTCATGTCGCGAATAAAATCGAGATATTCCCGATACAGCCAGCGCGGCGGATAACGATCCTGGCAAAACTGCGGGAAATGCATGGTGATCCAATCAACGAAGTGCGTGTCGTCGAAAATATCCGCCGACATATTTTCCGGCGTCATATTTAATATATGGCTGTCAAAATCGCTGCTGTATGCCATTCCGCCCTTGAAGCCCTGCTTGTCGAACACCGTCAGGGAAAGCGGCCTTTTGCAATGATTAACCGACTTATTTTTTATAAAGTTATACGCAAAAGCGATCCCGGCGGCTCCGCCGCCAACCACACCGAACTTATACATGAAATATCACCTTATAGTCATTGAACTGCGCTAAGAACTATTGCTTCAGGTGTTGGAATAAAATGACGCTTTATTCCTTATTAACTTCTTGTATTGCGAGAACGAAAACCTTCGTCCCACCCCGGTGTGAAAACTTGCACGGGCTTTATGGCCGATAAAATAACGGCACCGCGAACAAGCATTATTTTTCTGCCCCGATAGTAGGGCGGCGGCCGCTGGCTTGCTTTATATGAAAGGCCAACTATCATTGCGTTTCGGCCAATCTGCCCGCCAAAGGAAACACATGCGCAACGTCCGCATTGATGACATCGACCACGTAACGCGCGCGGTGATCGCCATCGGCACCGATTATCCGCCGGGACACCTGCTGCCGATGCACAGCCACCGGCGCGCGCAGTTGCTGTACGGCGCCACCGGCGTCATGCACGTTTTCACGCAGCAAGGCAATTGGGTCGTCCCGCCGCAGCACGCGGTATGGCTGCCGCCGCAGATGCCGCACGCGGTGAGGATGGTCGGCGTCACCACCCGCAGCCTATACCTCGAACCCGGCGCGTTGCCCGCCGAACGGCCGCAGGTATGCCAGGTGGTCAGCGTCACTCCGCTGATGCGCCAGCTGTTGATGGCGGCGGTGGATATGCCGCTGGAGTATGAACAAGAGGGGCGCGACGGAGCGCTGGCAACACTGCTGCTGCATGAGCTGGCCAGGCTGCAGCCCTTGCCGTTGCACATCCCGCTGCCCGCCGATCCTCGGTTAGGCGAGCTGTGCCGCGCCTTTTTGCAGCACCCCGACGCCCACGACTCCGCGCAGCGGTGGGCGCCTCGTCTGTACATGAGCATTCGCACCTTCAGCCGCTTCTTTCGCGCGCAGACCGGCCTGCCGTTTTCGCAATGGCGCCAGCGCGCCTGCGTGGTGCTGGCGTTGGCGCTGCTGGCCGAAGGGCGCAGCGTGACGCAGGTGGCCATGGAGATGGGATATGACAGCAGCGCGGCGTTTTCAACCATGTTTCGCCGCGTGCTGGGGCAGGCGCCCTCCTCCTATCTGACGGAAGACGGGCGCGACGGTTGACGGGTTAGCGGAATTTCTTGTGGTTGGCGTCGCGGGTTTGCTTGAAGCCCTGCGCCAGCTGCTTGGCATCGGCGACTTTGCCCTGATTGGCCAGCACCAGCGCCTGATCGATCTGGCCGATCAGGGTATCCAACCCGCTGCGGAAATCTTTCATCTCCGGGCTGTCGGCGGCTTTGTCTTCCAGCTTCGGCGGAGTACCCTGCTTGGCATCCTGCGCGGCGGCGCGCATGTTCTGCAGGCTCTGTTTGAGGGTGGCGGCGGAGTCGGTATTCAGCACCGTTTTGTAGTTTTCCGCCAGGGTGTCCATATCGTCGCCCAGATCGGCGGCGGCCGCCAGCGAACTGGCCGCCAGCAGCGTCAACGCCGCCAGCGCTTTCAGGGTATTCTGCATGTTTGCTCACCTTCCAGTTATTGTTTTAGTTAACCCACCGCTACCATAGGCAAGGCCGGGCAAAACCGAAACCGGAGATTTGTAAGCAAGGTTGAGGCGGGATAACGCGCGGCCGGCGGGCGCCGGCCGCACAGAGGATCACTGGCCGGCGATCTTCATTTCCGGCAGCAGCACCGAACCGCACTGGATATTGCTGCGGGTTTCGATATCGCTGCCGACGCTGACGATGTTGCGCAGCATGTCTTTCAGGTTGCCGGCGATGGTGATCTCGCTGACCGGGTACTGGATCTCGCCATTTTCCACCCAAAAACCGGCGGCGCCGCGAGAATAATCGCCGGTGACGCCGCTGACGCCCTGGCCCATCAATTCGGTGACCACCAGGCCGGTGCCAAGCTGTTTCAGCATGCCGGCGAAGTCTGCGCCCTGCCCGGCAATGCGCCAGTTATGGATGCCGCCGGCATGGCCGGTGCTGTGCAGGCCCAGCTTGCGCGCCGAGTAGCTGGTCATCAGCCAGGTTTGCAGCACGCCATCCTTGACGATATCGCGCCGTTGGGTGCGCACGCCCTCGCTGTCGAACGGCGTTGACGCCAGCCCTTTCAGCAGATGGGGATGTTCCTCGACGGTCAGCCACGACGGCAGGATCTGTTTGCCGAGCGCGTCCAGCAGGAAAGTGGATTTGCGGTAGACGCTGCTGCCGCTGATGGCCCCCACCAGATGGCCGAACAGCCCGGTGGCCACTTCGGAGGCGAACAGCACCGGCGCCTTCATGGTCGACAGCTTACGCGGCGCGAGACGCGCCAGCGTGCGGCGAGCGCACTCCTGCCCCACCCACTCGGGGCTGTGCAGATCGCCCATCGCACGGCCGATGGTGTAAGCGTAATCCCGCTCCATGTCGCCGTCCTGCTCCGCAATGACGCAGCTGGACAGCGAATGACGGCTGGAACAGTAGCTTTGCAGCATGCCGTGGCTGTTGCCGAACACCTTGATGCCGTAGTGGCTGTTGAAGCTACCGCCTTCGGTGTTGGTAATGCATTTGTCCGCCGCCAGCGAAGCCTGCTCGGCGCGCGCCGCCAGCTCGATGCCGCGCTCGGCGTCCAGCTCGGTCGGGTGGAACAGATCGAGATCCGGCGCCTCGAACGCCAGCAGATCTTTCTCCGCCGGGCCGGCGCAGGGATCTTCAGAGGTGTAGCGCGCGATGTCCAGCGCCGCCTGTACGGTGCGGGCGATGGCATCCGGGCTGAGATCGGTGGAAGAGGCGCTGCCTTTGCGCTGGCGGTGATACACGGTGATGCCCAGCGCGCCATCGCTGTTGAACTCGACGTTTTCCACCTCGCCGAAGCGGGTGCTGACGCTGATGCCGGTCGATTTGGTGACCGCGACTTCCGCCGCGTCGGAACCGGCGCGGGCCAGCTCCAGCGCCTGAGAAACGGCCTGTTCCAGCGCCTTGCGCTGTTCTGCAACTTGAGTGACTACTTTCATCAATCTGCCATAATTAATCAGAAAATCGTTGAGAAAAGTGCCGGAGCGGCGTAGTTGTGCACGCGGGGCGGCGCGCAAAAATCCTGAGATCTCTGCCGTTGAGTCTAACAGGAACCGCGTTGAATTTCGCATAAAGCCGGCAACCTGTTAGGATTAGCCTCTTTTTAACGGAGCCTACCATGAACAAACAGCCTGAAGACTGGCTCGACGATGTCCCGGAGAATGAAAACGAGGACGATGACGAGATTATCTGGGTCAGTAAAAGTGAAATTAAACGTGATGCCGAAGCGCTGAAAGACCTGGGGGCCGAAATGGTCGATCTGGGCAAAAACGCGCTGGATCGCATTCCATTGGACGAAGATTTGCGCGCCGCCATCGAGCTGGCGCAGAAGATCAAGAAAGAAGGCCGTCGCCGTCAGCTGCAGCTGATCGGCAAGATGCTGCGCGCCCGCGATATCGAGCCGATTCAGACCGCGCTCGACAAGCTGAAAAACCGCCACAACCAGCAGGTTTCGCTGTTCCATAAGCTGGAAGCGCTGCGCGACCGCCTGGTGGAAGAGGGCGATGACGTCATTCCGTCGATCCTGGATCTGTATCCAGCAGCCGATCGTCAACAGCTGCGTTCACTGGTGCGCAACGCGCAGAAAGAGAAGGCCGCCAACAAGCCGCCTAAGGCTTACCGCCAGATCTTCCAATACCTGCGCGAGCTGGCCGAAGCGGCTGACTAAGCGCCGCCGCCGTCCCGGGATGAACCCGTTTCATCCCCGGTGATGCGCCGGTTCGCCGCTGCTTTCGCGGATATTGAAGCGCAGGCTGCCTTCCAGCTCTTCTTCCGCTTCTTCAAACAGCAGAATGATTGCGCCGAAACGACGCTTGCTGCGGGCATTGAGGTGGGTGAACTCGATTTCCACCGGCAGACCGATATCGCCGGTCACCACGTCCCACAGCGCGTCGAGGTTGGCGCCAAACCCCTCGTCCAGCGCAAACTTGTGCGCGAAATCGCGGTAGAAGGTTGGCACGTCCTGGATCTGCTCAAAATCAAACTCTACTTTTGCCATCAAACTCACTCCACACGAATGAAGTTTTTGTAATGGTCGCGCGTAACGAAGATCAGACCGTCGCTCGAATACAACAGGCGATCGGCGCCGCGCCGGCCACACTGGTAATTGATGTCCGCTTCGCGCCAGACCCGGCCGCCGGCGCTCGGCAGTTGCCCTTCACGGTTAGAGAATCGATCGCCGCCAATCGCCTTGCCCGGCAATACTGCACAAAGGTTGCCTGAACGCGGATCCCAGCCCTGCTCGCGCGCCTGCTTCTTGGTGACGTAATAGTCCGGCAGCCGCTGATGCTGCTGCAGGTAGCTCACCACCGTTTGCTGCTGCGTGAGCCGGTCGATGCTCTGCTGCTGGCCCGCCGGTGCCGGCACCCTCGCCGGATTGCCGTCGATCGCACGGTGCTCGTTGCCGCGCAGCGCGCTGAAGACGGCGATGACCACGGCGATGACAATCGCCAACAGAATCCGCTTGTTCATGACATTCCCTGAAATTATGCCGCCGAAGGTGCCGCAGCCCCCCCAGGCTAGTTAGGTATATAGTCGACCTGGATGAAACTAAGATGACCGGCACGTCACGTTTTCGCGGCGGTAAGCGTTTCATCCATTCATGACAATGATGCCACTTTCCAGCCGTTCTGGCACTCGGAGTCTCTCTGAAAACGGGCCGCCTCTTATGAGACGGCCCGCCAGATCGGGCACTGCTTTCAGTATAGTCAGGGAAGACGCCGCACAACGCGGCGCAACAGGAGGGAACGCATCAATCGATCAAGGCGTGACGATAGCGATGCAGCATATCGGCCAGGCGTTTCACGGGCCCGGTGACGCTGAGCGGTGCCTGATTGTCCACCAGCTTCTGCTGGTACTCGTTCATCTCACCCAGCAAGCGATCGTAGTAATAGGCGCGCTTGACGTCGTTCTTGGCGGAGACCACCCGATCGGCGGTGCTGCGGATCTGGCGGTGGAAGGCCGACAGCTCTTCGCTGGCCGGAATTTCCGCTCGCTGCATGCGCTGGTGGGCGATGATCAGGTTCAGCGCCAGACGATACTTGGCGATGTCGTTCGGGAACATCATCAGCAGCTGATTAAGCTGCTGATACAGCGCAGGCAGGTGGTTTTGCCGACGGCGCGCCGCCTTGGTGGTCAGCGCCGACACCGCGCTGCTGACGAACTGGTTGAGCAACGTGCGGCCGGTGCGTTCGCGCGAATTATCGCGGATCAGCAGCAGCACCATCAGCCCAACGCAGCTGCCGAGGAACTGGCCCAGCGCCCCATCGAGAAACTGGGTCACGTTGAACTCCATCGGGTTGCTCAGCACCAGAATGTTGATGGTCCCCGCCAGCAGCCCCAGCGAACCGAGCCGCCGCTTCTGCACCTCGATGCCGATGAAAAACGCCAGCAGGCCGAGGCTGAGACACAGCAGCAAAATGCTCTGCTGGGTCGCCGGCAGGATCACCATGAAGAACAGGGAACCGACCGGGATCGCCGCCAGCATGCCCAGCACGAAATCCATCGCCACCATGCGCGGCGCCGGGGTGCGCATCGCCAGCGAGGTGATCACAGCGATGATCACCATAAAACCGCTGCCGGACGTCCAGCCGGTCCACAGCCACAGCAGGCTGCCGAAGGCCGTCGCCACAAAGGTACGCAAGCCGTTGATCATCGCGTGATGCCCTTCCGCCGAAGTCGGTTTGACCACGGTTTCGTTGCTCAACACGCCCTCTTCCACCGCGCTGATGCTGCAGTTGGCGTGCACGCCTTTCGACAGCAACAGGTAGCGCGTCGCCGCGCCGACCCAGCCGGTGATGGTCGGCAGCGTTTCCTCGGAACGATGCGTGGTCAGCACCTGGCGCAACAGCTTCATGCGCTTGTGGATCTCCTGCGGGGTTTCCGCCGGGACCATCAGTTGCTCCCGCAGGCTGTCTTTCAGTGCCTCCGGGTGATTCAACAAGATCAGATAGGTTTCGCAGGCCTGGGTGATCAACGTCAGCGACAGTGTATGCAGCGCCTTCACCCGTCGATTGACCTTCTGCCAGCGCGAGGACTCCATCATCAGGTTGTTGCGCATGCCGTCCAGCGCCGTGGTGCTCTTGACCAGATTGCTCCAGGCGCGATCGATGTCTTCTTTATCGGCGTTGCTGATGCACATCTGCATCAGGCGGTATTGAGCCACCAGCAGCTGATCCACCGCCCGATCGATGTCCTGTTTGATCGAACGCGGCGAGAACAGCAGATCCGCCAACACGGCGCTGACGATCCCCAGCACGATCTCGCTGCAACGCTCGATGGCGAACTGCGGCGCTTCCAGCAGATGAGACTCGCTGGTAGCGACCGTCACGATGATGATCAGCGCGGTATATCCGGCCAGCCCCCAGGCATAGGAGTTCTCCACCTTGATGAGTGAAGAAAGCCAGGTGCAGAAACCGGCCCAGATGCAGCACAGCAACAGCATCACCACCGGCGCGCGGGCGGTGGTGATGATAATGATCAGGCCGACGAAGCAGCCGATAAAGGTGCCGATGATACGCAGCCAGCCGCGGTGGCGGATGGCGCCGGAGAAGGGTTCACCGCCGGCGGCAAAGGCCGGGCCGGCGGCGACGATGGCGGCGGTCATCGCCGACCAGCGCGGGGTTTCCAGATTGAGATGGAAGCCGACGAACAGCGCAAACACAATCGCGAAGCTGAGTTTGAAGGCGAATCTCAGCCGGATAAAGGTTGGGCTGCTCATTAGCCGAACTCACGCAGCCGGTGCATCAGGCGCACAAAAGGTGAGCCGCTGTCGGCATTGCGATCGTTTTTGCCAACGATCACCACGGTGGCAGTGGTGCCGGCCGGGTACGGATGCTGTTGATCCTTGGCGTCCAGCAGGATTTTCACCGGCACGCGCTGCGCCAGGCGTACCCACTCCAGGTTGCTGTCGATCGAGGCCAACCCTTTGTTGTTCACCGTGCTGCTGCTGTTGTTCACCGCCGCCGCCACGCTGTCGACGGTGCCGTGCATGATGCGGTTACTGCCGAGCGGAGTGATCTCCGCGCGATCGCCCTTATTCAGGCCGTTCAGCTTGGTCTCTTCCAGGTACGCCAGGATGTAGAAGGAATCTTTCTTCACCAGCGCCACCGCCACCGACCCACGGGTGATGTATTCACCGGCGTGTACGTTGAGGTTGGTGATCCAGCCATCGGCCGGGGCGCGCACCGTGGTGCGCTCCAGATCCAGCTGCGCCAGCTCGCGCGCCGCAATGGCCTTCGCCAGCTGGTGCTGCACGGTCTGCAGCGAGTTGTTCGACTGGTCAATCTCTTCCTGCGACATCGCCTGCACGCCCAACTTCACGCGGCGGCCGGCCTCACGCCGTTTCTCCGCCGCCAACGTCTGATAGTAGGCGACGTCGGCGCCGGCTTCCGCCAAGGCCTGCTCATAACGCGGCCGATCGACCACGAACAGCACCTGACCTTTCTTCACCAGCTGGTTGTCCACCACCGGCACGTCGGTCAGCAGGCCGCTGACGTCCGGCGCGATCGCCACCACGTCGGCGGTGAACTTGGCATCACGCGTCCACGGCGACTCGGTGTAGAACACCCAGGCCTTGAATACCGCGGCAATGCCCAGCAGCACAAGAATCAAAGTGATCGCGATTCGGGTTATTTTTATCGAAAAATTTTTCACAGCGACCTCAAACAAAAAGACACGAAATCAGATAAAACAAGCAGCAATACAGCGCGGTATTAAACAGCGCCGGATGCCAGACAAAATCGTAAATCCCCGTCGGCTGCAGCAGGCGGCGCAAGAGAAAAAACAGCGCCAGCGACACCAACAGCTCGAAAAACACCGGCGGAAACGACAGTCCGAAGATGACCATAACCGGAAGCAAACTCATCAATTTTTCCTTATTGTTCACTGCGCCGGAGGAGGACAGGCCTTGCCATTCACATTCTCTTTACATTTTAGCGTGCGCGCGCCACAAATCTTGACCAGACAGCTTGTCCAGGTCACGAACCCGAAAAAAGGTTAAACTTTGGGGCAGACATCCACGACAGGGATTGCGAGGGTGCCGGAGGAGCGGCAGGATTACGTCGCCGATCGCTCTCGCACGTTGGTAAGGTCTATTCACCCGACCACGTTATATTAGCCTGCTTACTATCAAGGCATCAACAATCTGTGATCTAAATCACTTTTAAGCCAGAGTGAATAATGGAAAGATTAAAACGGATGTCGGTATTCGCCAAAGTGGTTGAGTTCGGGTCGTTTACCGCGGCCGCGCGCCAACTCGGCATGAGCGTTTCATCGATCAGCCAAACCGTCTCGAAACTGGAAAATGAGCTGCAGGTCAAGCTGTTGAACCGCAGCACGCGCAGCATCGGCCTGACCGAGGCCGGCAAAATCTACTATCAGGGCTGCCGACGCATGCTGCAGGAAGTCAGCGAAGTGCATGAGCAACTGTATGCGTTTAACAATACGCCCGCCGGTACGCTGCGTATCGGCAGCTCATCCACCATGGCGCAAAACGTGCTGGCGAACATGACCGCCGAGATGATGAAAGAGTATCCGGGTCTGACGGTCAACCTGGTGACCGGCATTCCGGCACCGGACCTGATCACCGACGGGCTGGATCTGGTGATCCGCACCGGCGCGCTGCAGGACTCCAGCCTGTTCTCCCGCCGCCTGGGGCAGATGCCGATGGTGGTGTGCGCCGCCAAAAGCTACCTCAGCCAGCACGGCACGCCGCAGAAGCCGAGCGACATGGTCAACTTTTCCTGGCTGGAGTACAGCGTGCGGCCCGACAGCGAATTTGAACTGATGTCGCCGGAGGGCATCACCACGCGCATTTCCCCGCAGGGGCGCTTCGTCACCAACGATTCCTCCACTATGATCCGTTGGCTGAAAAACGGCGCCGGCATCGCCTACGCCCCGCTGATGTGGGTGATCGAAGAGATCAAACGCGGCGAGATCGAGATCCTGTTCAAAAGCTACCATTCGGATCCGCGGCCGATCTACGCGCTCTATACCGAGAAGGACAAACTGCCGCTGAAGGTGCAGGTGTGTATCAACTACCTAACCGACTATTTCGAACGCGTGGCGGCGGTCTATCAGGGCTATCGCTGAGCGCCGCTCAAATAACGGTGCGCCAGCGCGCCCAGCAGCACCAGCGCCAGCATGCCGAGGCCCCATAGCAGCCAGACGGCGTAGCCCGCCCAGGTCAGCAGCAGAGGAAAATAGCTCGCCAGTCCGCTGCCCAGCTGTTTCAGCCACGGCAGCCAGGCATCCAGCACCGTCTGCGGCACCAGGCTCAGCGCACCGTTCACCGGCAACGATGCGTTCCCGGCCGCCTCCGCCAACGCCGGGAGCCAGGCCAGCACCCCGGCTACGCCCCAGGCCAACACGGTCCACAGCGCCATGGCGCCCAGCAGCAGCGCGAGCGTCCAACCGCCCCGGTTCACGGCACACCACCGCCGCACTGCGGGCAAAAGCGGCTGCCCGACGGCAGCGGTGCGGCGCACTGGCCGCAGGTGGCGCTCACCGCGGCAAACGGCTGACCGCAGCGGTGGCAATAACGCGCGCCCGATTTATTCACCGCCCGGCATTCCGGGCACTGCGGCCCCGGCTCGCCATGCTGGTTATAGCGGTTACCATGATGGCCCCCGCCGTGGCCCGCGCGCTGATGACCACCGTTAACACCGCCTTGCCCCAACAACCTTTTCAGTAAGCTCATCCCACCTCTCCTCTGTGCATTGACGCTGAAGCTCACTGTAAACCCTGGAGTAAACTCCAGGGTAAAGCCCGACGATGAGGATTTACGTTTCATTACATCGTAAAAGTGGCAAGGCTTTGATGCCGTTAACAAAAGCATCATCGGCATTATCCCACGTCGCCGCGCTGCGCTATGCTGCGGGAACCTCTCCCTGTATCAGGAATAACCATGAAAAAAATCATACTGGACTGTGACCCGGGGCATGACGACGCGATTGCCCTGCTGCTGGCCTGGGGCAATCCACAGATCGACCTGCTGGCGGTCACCACCGTGGTGGGTAACCAGACGCTGGACAAAGTGACGCGCAACGCGCTGGCGGTGGCGCGCATCGCCAATATCACCGGCGTGCCCTTCGCCGCCGGCTGCCCGCGCCCGCTGGTGCGCAATATCGAAGTGGCGCCCGACATTCACGGCGATTCCGGCCTCGATGGCCCGGTGCTGCCGGAATCCCACCTGCAGCTGGACTCGCGCCACGCGGTGGATCTGATCATCGATACCGTGATGGCTCACCCGCCCGGCAGCGTAACGCTGGTGCCGACCGGCGGTCTGACCAATATCGCCATGGCGGTGCGTAAAGAGCCGCGCATTGCCGAGCGGGTCAAGGAAGTGGTGCTGATGGGTGGCGGCTACCATGTGGGCAACTGGAGCGCGGTGGCGGAGTTCAATATCAAAATCGATCCCGAGGCGGCACACATCGTGTTTAACGAAAAATGGCCGCTGACCATGGTCGGGCTGGATCTCACCCACCAGGCTTTGGCCACGTCGGCAGTCTGCGAACGCATCGCCGCCCTGGGCACCCGGCCGGCCGCCTTCGTCGGCGAGCTGCTGGCATTCTTTGGCCGTATGTACCGGCAGGCGCAGGGCTTCAGCGCCCCGCCGGTGCACGATCCTTGCGCGGTGGCCTATGTGATCGATCCGAGCGTCATGTCGGTGCGTAAAGCGCCGGTGGATATCGAGCTGACCGGCACCCTGACGTTGGGCATGACGGTCGCGGACTTCCGCGCGCCGCCGCCGCCGGACTGCCACACCCAGGTCGCGGTCAAACTGGATCAGGATAAATTCTGGGATCTGGTGGTGGATGCGCTGGAACGGATTGGCGAAGTGGAGTGAGGTTTGTGAAGAGTGGATTAACGCGCTTTGGCAGGCGCGTTAGTCTGTATTCTGCCGCGGCAACGGGGAGGCTCAAGTCATAACCGCTTTTATTTCCAATGCAGCAGAACAATCCTAATAATAAATCATTTCATGAAAATTTAAAAAAACAGATAAAGACAAGAAGAATCCTAATAAAAATAATAAAATGAAAATCACATTGAATTTAAAAATCAGCAATGAGAAACGATGAGATAAATTTCCGCCGTCGCGCCGACACTGACGACATCAATTAAAAAATCAGATACCTCTTCTATTCTTCACAGGGCCTGACAATATAGGCCATTGCCGGGATACTCCACGATATTCACGCACGCAGGGATCACAACCAACCATTTGATTTCAATTGATAAAAACAAGAATTAGATAATGAATTGACTGAATCACAATAGATTTGAGAAAATGGCGCGTCTGTTTTTGCAAACAACAAACATACCTTTTTCGGGTGAAAAATACGGATTAAACTTTCTTTGGGTACACAGCCTCGCGCATTCTCAGGGCAAACATTATTTATCGCTTCACCATAAAGACGGTTTAAATTTCCCGTGAAACATTTGCGAATTGAACATTACACGCATTTCAATATCAGGACAAAGGAAAGGGAATAATAAAAACATGCATTCAATAAACGCTATCAGGCCATGGCAGGTTAACCATGGCCGATAAATCTCCCGCTAACGCAGCGACCATCGCCGTGCTGCCCCTGCTGCTGATCTGGATGACGGTGATCCTGCCGATTTATTACCCCAATATGGGCGGCGACGGTCTGGCGCTGCCGCAAAACATTCTGGCCTGGGCCGTCATGGCGCTCACCACGCTGATAGTGACGTTCACCGTTTGCCTTGGCCGCACCCGTCTTTCGCTGACCCCCACCGCACGCCTGTTGCTGCTCGGCATCGCCGTGCTGGCGCTGCCGCTGCTGTATACTCGCTCCGAGTGGCGCGAAGACGCCCTGTGGCGCTGCGCCGGTCTGCTCGGTGGTTGGCTTTTCTATGTCGCCTGCCTGCAACTGCGCCTAACCCCCAGGCAGCGCAACCTGTTGCTGTACGGTCTGCTGTTCGCCGTCGGCGTTCAGGCACTGCTGGCGGCTCTGCAACTGTTCGCCCCCGCGCTGGCTTGGGTATCCCCTAACGGCAGCCGGGTCTACGGCGTCTTTCAGCAACCGAACGTGCTGGGCAGCTTTATCGCCACCGGGTTGGCTTTGGCGCTCTGGCAGCTGCTGGCTCCCCTCTCTGCGCCAACGCGGCGGCGGCAAATCCCGCTGCTCGCGCTGCAGGCCGCTTTCTCCGCCCTGCTGGTGCTGATCCAGTCGCGCGCCGCCTGGTTGGGGGCCGCATTGGCGGCGGCGCTGCTGCTGTGGCGCTTTGCCCGCCAACGCCCGGCCGCAAGCCGCTGGGCCGGCGGCGCGCTGCTGCTGGGCGCCGCGATCGGTCTGACGGTGCTGTTCACCGGTTTCGGTCTGGATGGCCGCGCTGGCCTGATCGGACGGGAGCTTTCCAACAGCGCGCGCCTGACCATGCTGCACGACGTCGGCGCCATGATCCTGGCCAAGCCGCTGCTGGGCTGGGGCTATGGCGGCTTTGAATACAGCTTCGCGCACTTCCGCCTGCAGACAATGCCCTGGCGAGAAGTGCTGGAAGTCGCCGGGCATCCGCACAATGAAATCCTGCTGTGGTGGGTTGAGGGCGGCCTGCCGGCGCTGGCAGGTATCGCTATCGTCATCGTCGCCGGCGCGCTGCTGCTGAAACGCGCCTGGCAACGGGATCGCGAAGCGCCGGCCGGTGCGCGCGTCGGGCTGTTTCTGGTGCTGCTGCCAATGTTGATACACACCCAACTGGAATACCCTTTCTATCTGTCTGCGCCGCATTGGCTGGCGTTTCTGCTGCTGCTGGCACTGTTGGACGGCCAAACCGGCGCCCCACGCCCGCTGCCGTTAGCCAAAGCCCTGAGTCTGCCTGTAGCAATGGCGGCGCTCGGCGTGTTAGTGATGGCGGTCTTCGCCTGGCAAGGGCGCATGGCGCTCACCCAATCGGAGCGCACGATGCTGGCCACCATCGACAGCATCGAGCAGATGCCGCCGCCGGCCGCCTGGATCTATCGGGAGCGCAAAACGTTCGACGAGCAATCTCACGCGCTGCTGGTCTATAACCAAACGCGCGATGATGCCCTGTTGACCGGCTATCGGCAGTGGGCCAATGCCTATCTGCAGCGCCGCATCGACGCCAACGTCTACGCCACGCTGATCATGATCTTGCGCTATCAGGGGGATCAGGCACAAGCCGACGCTCGCCAGCGGGAGGCCGCTTTTCTGTTTTCTCGGGATGCGCGGTTTAGGTAAACCCTATAGAGGTTGGAATGGCGGAAATCAATTTTATTGCTCCCGCCGTTTCAACTTAAACCCAACGTTTAATGATGATGGAGGTATTGATGCCGCCAAACGCGAAATTATTGCTCTGTAAGTATTCACAATCGATGCGCCGGCTTTCCCCCATAATATAATCCAGCTCACCACACTGCTCATCCGGCTGATGAAGGTTAAGCGTTGGCGCAAACCAGCCTTCTCGCATCATTTGCAAACTCATCCAGGCCTCCAGCGCGCCGCAGGCTCCCAGCGTATGGCCAAAATAGCTTTTCAGCGATGAAATCGGCGTTTGGCCGCCAAAAATAGCTGCCGTAGCCTGGCTTTCAGCGATATCCCCTCGATCGGTGGCAGTGCCATGAGCGGAAATATAGCCGATGTCCCGCACATTCAAGCCAGCTATCTTCAACGCCTGCTCCATGCATATTTGCATCGTTTCACGCTGCGGTTGAGTGATATGCGCCGCATCGCAATTGGTGGCAAAACCGACAATTTCACCGTAGATAACGGCGCCGCGCGCTTTCGCATGTTCCAACTCTTCCAGGACCAACGTCCCGGCACCTTCGCCAATCACCAAGCCATCACGCTGCCGATCGAAAGGGGACGGTGTGCTTTTAGGGCTATCGTTACGCTGGCTCGTTGCGAATAGCGTATCGAACACCGCGGCCTCCGAGGGGCAAAGCTCTTCTGCGCCACCAGCAACCATAACCTTCTGATAACCGTGACGAATAGCCTCCCAGGCATAGCCAATCGCCTGGCTCCCTGAGGTGCATGCGCTGGAGGTCGGGATCACTCGGCCGCGCAGGCCGAAAAACAGACCGGTGTTAACCGCTGTGGTATGTGGCATCATCTGCACATAAGTGGTGCCAGTGATGTTGTTGGTATGTTTTTCAGTAAGCATAGTGGCAAATTCGCTCACGGGGCCGGTGCTTCCCGTCGAAGAACCGTAGGCGATGCCGGTTTGGCCGTTAGTCAGTACCGGATCGTCAATCAGCCCCGCTTGTTCCAATGCCAGTTCAGTAGCGCGAGTGGAAAGGAGTGAGACTCGCCCCATTGCGCGAATGCGCTTTCGGGTGTAATGCTCAGGCAGGACGAAATCATCGATTGGTGCGCCCAGTAAGGTATGCAATCCATCATAAATCTGCCACTCGGGCATTGTCCGCACCGCATTTTCATATGCCAACAGACGCCGGGAAACATCCTGCCACCGTTCCCCAAAGGCGGTTACGCCGCCCATGCCGGTGATGACAACACGACAAGTCATAACATTCCTCCGTTGATGGAAATGACCTGGCGGGTGATGTAGCCCGCAATATCGGACATTAAATAGCTCGCCAGGCCGGCAACTTCATCCGTCTGGCCCATGCGCTTCATTGGAATGATCGCCATCGCTTCTTTCAATGCGGCCTCTTCCATTTCGATCATCCCCGTGTCGATCAGGCCTGGAGCAATGCAGTTAACGGTGATTTTGCGCTTCGCAAGCTCAATGGCCAATGCTTTGGTGGCGCCGATGATCCCCGCTTTAGCGGCGCTATAATTGACCTGACCGCGATTGCCCATCATTCCCGATACCGACGACAACGTAATGATTCGACCACCTCTACGTGCGCCGATCATCGGCATGATGCAAGGATGAATGACGTTATAAAAACCGTCGAGATTGGTGTGGATCACGCTGTCCCAATCGTTCTCGCTAAGCGCAGGGAACGCCCCATCCCGGGCGATGCCTGCATTGCAGACCACACCGTACCAGGCGCCGTGGGCAGCCATATCCTTTTCCAGCACTTCACGGCACTGATCACGTTCACTTACGTCAAAGTTCAGCAGGCGACCTTGCCCCCCAGACTGTTCAATGGCTGCGAGGGTTTCCTGGGCGCCGGCCTGATCTCGGTGATAATGGACGCCGACGATAAAACCATCAGCGGCAAGCTGACGAGCAATCGCGCCCCCAATTCCCTTACTAGCCCCGGTGACCAGAACTGAACGACTCATGCGGTCTCTCCCTGATTAAAAAGCGATGTCAATTCTTCTGACGTTGGCTGGAAAGTATTCACACGGCCAGATGCCAGGCACTCTTCCCCTACGGTAATGGTGCAGTCAAAGCTGCCGAAACGTTCGTCTTGCATCAGCAACCTAGCTTGAACATTCAACGTCGCATTGCCTGGTAGATGCCCGGCCGCACAGGTTAACTCGCGGGCGCCAAGCACCATGCCCAATGAAATTTCATGCAACCCCGCTTGGCGGCGATGCCAGCCGGACCAAACCCCCACCGTTTGCGCCATCAACTCCAGCGCAAACCATCCCGGCAGATTGCCCTGAGCATCGAGAAAGGGTCCCAACACTCCGCCAAGATGCACGCTAACCTGACAGTGAACATCGTTTTCAGTCACGTTGACGACCTCATCCAGTAGCATCATCGGCTCAGCATGAGGCAAGTACTCGGACGGCGGCAAATATTCGTTCATACATCTTTCCCTAATAGAATACTGGCGTTATTTCCGCCAAAGGCGAAAGAGTTAGAGAGGATTATCGGTCGAGCCAACGGTTGGCTGGTATGCATGACACCGCAAGCGGGGAGCGCGGAGTCTGCTGGCGAAGCGCTGAAATCTTGGGCGGGTAAAGGTAAATTGCGCAGTAAAATCAGCGCGCTGATAGCCGCCTCCGTGATCCCCGCAGCCCCCAGAGTATGGCCGGTTAAATGCTTGGTCGAACTGCATGGTACCTGTTCACCAAACAGCGAATGCACTACGCGGGACTCGATTTGGTCGTTAAGCAGTGTCGCGGTGCCGTGCAGATTAATGTAACCAACCTGTTTCGCCTCGATATCCGCTTCGGCCAAGGCTTGTTCAATGGCACGAATGGCACCCTCTCCCTGAGGATGCGGTGCTGATATATGCCAAGCATCGCTGGATTCCCCCACCCCTAATAGAACAAGAGGCTGAGGCTCGCGGGTCAGCACCATGAGTGCAGCGCCTTCACCGATAGTGATGCCGCAACGGTTTTGGGCGAACGGCTGGCAAAGCTCAGACGATAGCGACTCAAGGCTGTGAAAACCGTTGATCGGCATTCTGCTCAACGTATCGGCGCCGCCAACAATGGCGACATCGGCAAGCCCCGCTTCGATCAGCCGCCGCCCGCTGATAATGGCTCGGGCGCTGGAAGAGCAAGCTGTCGAAAGCGTAAATGCTGGCCCATCGACCTGTAGCCAGCGGCTGAGAAATCGCGACGGATCGCCGAGCTCCTGCTGAGGATACCGCCAACGCGGGCTAACTTCGCCGTTGAGCGTCAGCTGTACATGCTCATCGCCTTCGTTTAACCCGGAGGTGCTGGTGCCCATCACGACGGCAATCCGATCGCGGCCAAACCTGGCGATGGCTTCATCAACCTGCGGCTGGATCTGCTCCAGCGCGGCCAGCAACAGTTGATTATTACGGGAACGATGAGCGGAAAACGACGCAGGGATAACGGGTAACTCTCCCTCAACGCCGCCCAGCACGGCTTCCGGGTTCCCCTGTAGCCACCCCGCTCTCGGACGCATACCCGGCGCAGAGCCGCGAGCGAGGTTTGCGGCTATCTCATCCAGAGAATTCCCAAGCGCATTAATCATACCGACGGCAGAGATGTAAATCATGTTATTCACCCAGGTATTGAATGGTGATTTGGTATTTAAAAGCATGTTGTTGAATGCTAATCGGCTCTCGCAGGCCATTACGCTGAAGATAGGCGATCTCGGTCACCAGCTTGCCGCTGGCGTTGCGCAGCTCGCGCTGATTACCCTTATCGACGATCGTCCAGCCATTCGGCAGCCGCGCCCGCCAAGTTTCAAGCGGCCAAAGGCTAAGCATGACATCGGCCAACACCTGGCTTGCCGGTGGTAATTGAGGAACGATGATAGATTGCTCGGCGTGTAACCCATTCTCATCATAGGTAAGCTTAAACAGCCGAATTCCCACGGAGGAAAGCCCGGCGAGGGTGATTTTCTGCTCATCAGCATGCAACATGACCAACAGCGACTGGCTTTTGCCGTTGAAAGTACCGGTCAGCAGTTGCTGCTTATCGATCGCAGGTGACAAACCAGGCGCAGGCAACACCACGCGGGTGCCCGGTTCTAGCCAGGCCTGTGGGAACGTGTCATTCCCCGGAGCAATCGAATGGCTGCAGCCGGCTATCCCCATCACAACGAGCAGCGCAGCGAATCGCCAGCAATTACGTACCATCATCTTTTTTCTCTTTTTTTATTTGGCATCGCCAGTGGTGAAAGTAGCCAGGCGACGAAAATTCCGCTGACCAAAACAATTCCGAAACAGCTGATTGCCTGCGTGTCACTGAACAACAACATGCCAAGCGTTAGCAAAGTCGTCATCATCGCCAACGTAATGGCTAGCAGCGAAGTCAGCGGCGTCCCCTGCGGGTTACTGAAAAACAGTGTGTAATTGATGCCAATGCCCAATACCAGCACTAATGCCAACAGCGAGAATAGGTTTACGCTATACCCGCAAAACGAGAGCACAGCCAACCCACATCCCAGCGACAACAGGGACGGTATCAGGCTGACAAGCCCTTTACGCCACCCTTGGCGAACCATCGCGCCACAGGCGATCACAACCAACGCGATACCCAACAACCCCGTCAATACGGAACGGTAGAGCGCGAAGAGCGAATCAAAAGACTGTTTGCGGTCCACCCATGCCACACCGGCCTGCTTGTCCGCCAGCTCTCCCAATTGATTGCCTGACGTTACACCATCGACGGGAACCAGCGCCCCACTCTGGCCGTTGGGCAGAGTCAGCCACAACAAACGCCAACCTTCGCTGATGCTGCTTTCCAGCCATGTGGGTACGGAAACCGGCATTGCGTTCAGATCGGGGTTAGCCATATCAAGCCCCGCATTTTTTAGCGCAAGAAGCACGGTTGGTGCCGCGTCACGCAGCAGACGTAAATCCTGCTCTTGGCGCGCCAGCGAATTAAGGGGGATCGCGCGGAAATGGCTAATCATTCCCTCATGTTGCGCTCGCTCCAGGTGCGGCAGGAAAGTTTCCAACCGCCGCAGTGTCTGTTCTGGAGTAGCGCCATAGACCACGAACCATTTTTGATCGACATTTTGCCCGATCAATCGGCTAATCTTGTTCTCCTGCGCCAGCAGTGAAGACGGCAACGCCTGCAGTTGGGAAATATCATCATTCACACGCAACGTGGCAATCCCAGCCATTGACAGCAGAGCCAAGGCCGTCGGCACCCCTACGCGCACTGCTTTATTGCGCCGCCAGGCCGCCAACCAACGCAGCATCACCCCCATCGCCGGAACCGGCCGCACCGGTAAGCCGCGGCACAACCAGGGATGCCAAAAAAATACGGTCAGGCACGATGCGCTAAGTCCGATGGCGGCAAACACGGCCATCTGGCGAATGCCGGGGAAAGGAGCCAACATCATGATTAGATAGGCCGCCACCGTCGTCAACAATGCCAACAAAAGCGCTTTGCCAACCTTCGTCAGGCTTTGCCAGGGCGACATGACCGCGCCATGCACCATGCGTTCGGTCAGATAGTAGAGCGTATAATCGGCAGAAATCCCGATGATGCTCATGCTCATCACCAACGTCATCAGGTGCAGTTCGCCATACAGCACCAACGTGGCCACCGTCCCCGCCAATGCTCCGACGCTGAGAGAAAGTAGACACAACAGCAACGGTCGCAATGAACGAAAGACCACGATAATTAACAGAACCACGCCCAGGATCGTGGCAGCGCCGAGGGTGGCGATATCCCGCTTCGCTTGCTGGCTGGCGTAGTCGCTGTAGAACACCGTCCCCCGAGAAAGCAGCTGCGCCTGCGGATAGAGCGCCTTCAGTGACGCTTCCTGTACCGCGAGCTCCGCCACCAAGCGATGGGTTTGTTGCATATCGAAGGAGTCACCCACCAGCTCCCCGTGTAACAAATACCAGTAGTTTTGCTGCTCGTCCTGAGTGACAAGCCAGCCATCCATCAGCCGCAGTCGCTGACCGTTTTGCGCAAGCGCCAACTGGGAGCCACGCATCAGCATCAATGGATCGTTCCGCAACTCTTTGCCACTAACGCCAGAAAAAGCGGAATAGAGCTGTGACAGAACCCATTGCGCTTGCGCTTCACCGCCATTTTGCAAGCGCATGCGAGTGGCGCTATCGATAAGCCCGTTGCGGTGCTGCCAGAAAAAGGCTCCCCAGGCTTTCTGGCTTTCGGCGTTCATCTTTCCTTTAACTTCAGACAACGCGGGTGACTGTTGAAGTTGCGCCAACCACGTTTCTGCTACTCGCGGATCCGGCTGTTTACCGGGGCTGACCAACCACACTACCTGTTTATCCAGGCGCTGCATAAAGCCGTCACTTATCGCGAGCGGAACCGAACCCAGCGCCTGCTTGGGCAGCATCGCCAACACGCTGCTGTTCAAACGTGCGCCCGGCAGCAACGCCAACAACACGCCGAGCAGCATCAAACATACCAATCCCCATAACAGGGCGAGGCGGCGGGAATTAGTCGGCGGCAAAGCGTTGGCGTTCGTCATCAGTCAGGGTCGCAGGGGTCAGTCGATGTTGAGAAAGTATAATTTCCGTACGATCGCCTTGTTTATCATAGAGCTGAATAGACTCCAGATAAGTTTCACCAGACAAATCGATTGAGGAGAAAATTTTATCCAATGGCGTGGTCGTCGGCGTCAGGCGAAGTACCCAACGCCCCTCTCCCTTATCCTGAAAACCTACGCGGAAATTCTGTTCCAGCGCCTTGCGATCGGCCTGAAATAGTCCGCGCAACAGATGGTTAAACTGGAACATCTGCGGATTATTTTCGGCGGTAACCGTTTGTTGAGGCTGGCCATTCACCTGTTGAACCATACGAAAATCGTTCAGCATCAGCAGCATGGGGAAAGGACTCTTTTGATCCCACAACAACCCTTGATCGCGGGCAAGCAGCATTTCCCCCTGTGAGCGAAGCGGTTGCGGCATGTCCTTAATCGTACGCGTCTGTGCGAAATGAGCCCGGATCACCGGCTGCCCGGTAAAACGTTGCTGAAGCTCATCCAGCGTGACGGCATGCACCCACGGCGCCAGCAAAAGCAGGCATAAAGGCAAAAGTCTCATGGCGCTACTCCCATTCGTTCAAACAAAATATCTGGACTCACGAAGCACATTTCACGGCTTTTCTCTTCTACCGCAACCTGAATGGTGTAACCCGTTGTGGTCCGTTTCGCAGTCAAGACATCGAATATCTGGTAAGCGATGCGCAAGCGGTTTTCATACTCTTCCAACTGTGCGCGAACGCGGATGCGCTGCTCAAATGTCAGCACGTCGCGGTATTTCACCCGAGTATCGACAACCGGCCAAACATACCCGGACGCCTGCATTTGCCGGTAACCGTAATCAAACTGGTTCAGCAGCGCCTCACGAGCGATCTCAAAATAACGAAAATAGTTGCCGTGCCACACCACTCCCATCATGTCGACATCATGAAACGGGATGGTGAGTTCAACGTCAGCCGTAAAGCGAGGGTCGTTAAGCACCCATTACTCCTTATCGGCGGTGTCAGGCAGCCGCCAAAAATCGAAAAAGTTAAACCAGTCCAACGGGGACATCAGTGCGAAATGTTCAAGACGGGCAGCATAGCGATCGATAGCCAGCTGAAGGGCCTGTTGACGTTCAGCTCGCGGTAATGGCAGCGGATCGGCGAAAGCCTCACAATGTATGTGCAGTTTTCCCTCCCGTTGCAAAGCAAAGATCAACAATACCGGGCAACGCAGCAGTGCGGCTAGAATAAACGGCCCTTGCGGGAAAGGCGCGGGCTGCCCCATAAACGAACTCCAGCTGACGCGCCAATCGCCACCACGCTGCGGATTTACCGCAATGCGATCGCCAACGATAGCCACCCACTCACCGCGATCCAATTTATCCTTCAGCAACATTGCCGTTTCAGGGCCAATGTCATTCACCGGGAGCAGGTTTATTCCCGCCTGCGGCGCCATTTCTTCCATCACCTGTTTAAAGCGTTGGGCGTTTTCGCTGAAGACCAGGGCGTTCACCACTTTCCCACCTTGCCGCTGCGCCAGCGCCCGACACGCTTCCACATCCCCCAGGTGTGAAGCCAATAACAGCTTCCCCTGCGTACTGGCGCTGTTTAGTGCCTCTTCCGCCCCCGGAGCAAAAACGATATCTCGCCCCAATTTCAGCTCACCCCGCCAACCGGCGACCTTATCCAACATGGCGTGCCCAAATCGCAGAAAGTGGCGGTAGCTATTCAGATACGGGGGAATTGCCTGCCGGCGCAAAACAAGCTGTTGACGTACGCGTGCAAGCCACTGCCGGGATGCCCGTCTCGGCGCCGCCGCGCTCAACCAATAGACGCCAACCACCGGCCACAGCAAAAGCGAAAATGCGCGGCGACCGAGCAACCGCCACACCGCTAACATGAAGCGCATGCCCCACATTCCTTTGACTTCCGCTTGTTTCGCCCAATGCGCATTTGTGCTGCGACATAACAGTGAAGGAATGCGCGGCAACATGCCGAAAAATAAGCGGGTGTGCATCATCGAAATACGAACGTTGTCCTTCAATGTATCGAAATGCGATACACCATCCTGGGGATAGGTCACTCGCGTCGGGACGAAATAGCTGGTGTTACCCTGCCAATAAAGGCGCACCATCACCTCCGTATCGAAATCCATCCGCCTCCCCAGTGAAACGCGCCCGGCAAGCCGTAAAGTCGGGGCTAACGGGTAAACGCGAAAGCCGCACATACTATCTTTCAACTGCAGAGAAAGCGTTTCAATCCATACCCAAACATGCGTCACCCAACGTCCGTAGAGGCGCGCTCGCGGCACGGAATCATCGTATATCGGCAACCCGGAAATCAGCGCTTCCGGATACCGTTCGCTGAGCGCTAACAGTGCAGGGATGTCTTCAATCGCATGTTGCCCATCGGCATCGACCTGCACCGCATGGGTAAAACCAGCGCATGCCGCCGCCTCCAAACCGCGAATAACGGCCACGCCTTTACCAGCGTTGACATCCAGACGAACCAGAGTCACTCGTTCATATTGCTCAGCCAGAGCATCAAGCTCCCGCCGCGTGGTGGCATCGCTGCCGTCATCGACGATGATGCAAGGCAAGGCCAACGGCTCAAGACGTGACAGTACGCGCGCCATCATCGCGCCGTGGTTGTAGCAGGGGATCACGACACAGGGAAAATAACTCAACGACATAACCGGATTTTCCCGCTGCTGGCGGTATGAAGGGTTGCGCCATCATGCCGCAAGTAAGCGAAAGTAAGGCTGCCTCGCTCCTCATGCCAATTGAGCCTCAGCGTCACTCGATTTTCCGGCAACAACGGCGCTTGAAATTTGACGTTCTGAATACTGTGGAAGTAAAAACCCGGCGTGAGCAACATCGCGGAAAAATGCATTACCCAGTCGAGTTGCGCTACGCCCGGTAACAGCGGCTGCACGGCGAAATGCCCTTTGAACCAGAACAGTTCCGGCTCAAGAGAAAAGGTGATCTCGGCTTGACCAGGCTGCGGCTGGTGGCATTCGATTTTATGGGGCGTCATTGAAAAACTCCTGTAATTGCGTATCAACGCGCTTATTCATGCTGTTTACCGGGATTTCATTAACCACCCGCCAATAACGAGGAATAGCCATCGGCTCAAGCCACGGGGACAGTGCACGACGCCACGACAACTCCAACGCGTTACCGTGCTTTTCTCGCCAGGCATCCTGCCGTTCACGATCTAACACCAGCAGTGCGCCGATACCTTGGCGTCCTCGACGAACAACCGGCAACGCCGCCGCGTCCTGAATGCCGTCCAGCGCCATCAGCCGGCGTTCAACTTCACTCAGTGAGATGCGTTTTTCTTCTATTTTCACCACTCGTCCACGGCGCCCTTGCAAACGGAAACGGCCATGCCCGATAAACTGCAGCTCATCATCCAATAATTGCCCGTCAGGTTGCGCAATCAACGGTGATACGGCGCGGAAGGCATCGCCCTCCGCCGTGAGCCTCACCCCCGGAAACAGTTGCCACGGAATGTCATCTTGTTCACGGTAGCGCCAAGCAAGAATGCCGGTTTCAGTACAGCCGTAAATTTCATCCGGCCAGACGCCAAGCCATGCCTGCGTCGCCATAACGTCTTTCCATGGCAACATGCCGCCTGCGGAGAAAATCATGCTGACCGATGGCGCAGCCAACCGGGGATCGAGCCGTTTGAGGAAAGCAGGGCTGCTGACGAATAGATAGCGATAAGAACGATCAAAAGCGGCCAGCTGTTCGGCGTAATGAACCATTGCCGCATGCAGAGGTAATCCCTGCGACATAGGCAAGAAAATGCGAAACGTGAGGCCATAGAGATGCAGGGGAGCAACTGATGCCACCACACGGCAACCGTCCAACTGCCCAGAAAAGCGGGTTGCCAACAGCCTGGCTTCATAATCCAGAACCGCGACCCGCTTAATGACTCTTTTGGGTTGCCCGGTGGATCCGGAAGTAAACAGTTCGATGCTGGCGTCATCGGCGATCGCCGGTAGACATATCTTCGTCGGCGCCGACTTTTGGGCTGACGCCACAACGAGCAGCCCCTCGCTCCAGCACAGTTCGGCATCACTTAACACGCCGCTGAACAGCGACCGTTGCTCCTCAAGCAGTGAGAGCCGGCGATGGCCTGGGATCACCGGTGTTTTGCCGGCGTACAAGACAGCCAACAACGCCACAATGAACAAATAGCTGTTTTCAAAGCACAGCGCCCAGCGATCGGCTTCTTGCTGACGCAAACGATCGAGCAATATCGATACGTCATAGCGCAATTGGCCGAGTGTCCAGGTCTGTTCGCCAAGCCAAGCAATGGGCGTTTCATCGGAGCGCGATGCACTTAACCATTGCGACAGTGAAAGAGGGGGAGTCATCGCACATCTCGCTGCATTACTCGACGACGCACCAACCATTCGCCGGCCATCAGCGCGCCTATCAGCAGATAAGCAATCATGCCGTTCCACATTGTCCAAAGCGCCATATCTCCATGCAAGGCGGTTAAACAGGCCATGGAGCCGTTGAACACGAAAAAGATGCACCAGACCTGGGTAACTCGACGCGTATAACGAACGCCTTCGGGCGGCAGCCGCGGCTCGCGCAGCCGAGCCAAACGCTCAACCAACGGCATATCACTCCACAGCGAACCCCCAAAGCCGCACAGCATCACCAAATTGACAATTACGGGCCACCACAGCAGCAGTTGATGGGCGCGTAACAGCGCGCTGGCAACGCATAACGCAACCCCAGCAAATGCCACGTACTGCATAATGCGATGCATCGGCCCGGCTTTTCGCCGCAGCTGACGTAAGCGTAGAAACAGCATCAGTGCCATCGATGGCAGCAGCCAATGCAGGCCGTCATGCAGCAGGCCAAACCAAACCAAAAACGGCCAAGCTAACAATATTAGCGCCATCATAACCTGTAGCACCGACAACCTTTTCCCCTGCACGATGGATCAGGCTTCCCGCAGCAAACGTTCTACCGCTTCGACGACATCTTGAACGGTTCGCACAGCTTTAAACTCTTCCGGTTTGATCTTCCTGCCGGTTTTCTTTTGCAATTGCACAATCATGTCGACCGCATCGATGCTGTCGAGCTCAAGATCTTCATACAAGCGGGCTTCCGGTGTAATCGACGCGGGATCAATTTCAAAGAGTTTGATCAGAAGCGCGGAGACTTCTTCATAAATAGCGTGTTGTTCTGTCATGGCGGATTCTTTCTCAGGCTCGTTGCGAATGAATAAAAGAAGCCAGCGTTGCTACAGAGTAAAAGTGCTGGCGCATTTCTTCACTTTCGGCGGAAAGCACGATGCCGTACTTATTTTTTACCGCCAGCCCGAGTTCAAGCGCATCGATGGAGTCCAGTCCTAATCCTTCCCCGAACAGAGCCGCCTGCGTTTCAATATCATCCGCCGTCAGCTCCTCCAAATTCAATGTATCAATAATGAGATTTTTAATTTCTAGATAAAGCGCTTGCATCATTAAGTTCCGAAAAAGGTATTTCAACGAATTGTAATTGTTGCGAAAGGTACCGGTTCAGCTGCCTTGCCGCCAATGCCGGCTCTGGTGTTTTGCCATCATAAAAATGCTCGATCGGCACTCGACCGCGTACTTTGATCTCAAAGAGCGGCTTTGTAAGGGGGACATCGTACCATTTGCTCTGTTTATCCAATAAATGTTCACTGCAGCAAATCGCCACAATACGCAGATCGCGGCGGCAACGGACGGCAATATTGGCCGCCCCGCGCTGCAGAGACATCTTTTTCCCCGGTTCGGTACGCGTGCCCTCAGGAAAAATTAAAAGGGTGTCACCACGCCCCAATCTTTCCTGACACTGTGGCAACAAAGTCTCAGCCTGGCTGTTAACCAGATAATCCGCTGCACGAATCACCCCGCTGACAAACGGATTTTTCAGTAATGCACTTTTCACCAGGCAATCCGTTTCCGGCATCACGGAAGCCAGCAGCACATAATCAATCAACGTAGGATGGTTCGCCACTACCAGACAGCCGCGTTCATTACGCAGGCAATCGGCGCCATGGATACGGTAATCTAATACGCCAATGCTCCTCGCCACCGTCAAGAACAATCGAAAACTGGCTGAAATACTGCGCCGCGCTATGCGGCAGCGCTTATTGTCATCACGTACAACAAGCAACAGCAAATTAAACCAGGTCAGGGAAAGCAGCAGCCCGCCGAGCCCGAATAACGCGAAGCAAAACCCGGTCATTACCAGGCGCCAGATGCGATTTAATCCGGTTACAGCATTCATTTCATGAGACTCCAACGCCACTGCACTCGTTCTCCGTCAATCGTAAAGTGGGGCGTCTGCGCGAGATAGTGCCTTAAAAACCGCAAGCTTTGCGGCAAAGACATTTCATTGCCTGCATAATCACTCTCCGTGGAGCATTGCAACGTATCCCCCGCCTCAAACAGCAGCGCCACGGCATACGCCCAGGTGGGCATTTGCGCAGGCAGCCCCGGATGGTAAAACGCTGGGATCACACCATCAAAATCCACCATCAATACACGCTGATGGCCGGCCTGCAGCAAGCAAACCACTTCACAAAGCCCTTGCTGAAACGTATCCATGCCAGCAGAAAGCGAAGAAGATACTATCGGTTGCCTAGCAACGATCGTCAGATTTCCAACCGCGGAATTATGAACCGACATGGTAAAATCCGTCGGCGAAACAGACTGGCCGGTCGCCAATGCATGGAGGATACGGTAGTTGCGCTCCAGCTCCCCGTGACGGCTGGTATAGAGCACTGCATCAACGGCATGACGACGAAGCAAAGAAAGCCCGCAATCAACCGCCAGCTTACTGCCGGAGCTCAAGCGACGCGCGGCCATCATCGGCAATTCATCAGGCAACGCCTGAGGCGCGCTCGGATCAATGGCATCAGGCTGGTGCGCCCATGCAAGCCACTGGGACACGGCGCTCAGGCCGGGTGCTCGTGCCTGCCAGTCGACAATGTTCAAGGCAAATTTCATTAATGCAAATCCGTGGTGTATCCGTTATCCCTGGCACAACGCGCCAAACTGACGCCTCTTTTCAAGTCAAATTTTCTTGCATATGAGTAAGGTATGACCAACACCGAGATGATCGACGCGTTGTTCCACCTCAAATCCTGCCGCTTCCAGGTAGCGATAAAATTTCTCTACGCTGTAAAAACGGCTATTACCGTTAGCCATGCACGTGAAATAAAGCGACGTGGCGTTCAGGCTGAATGACGCCGCCTCAAATTTTTGCGCATCCCAGAACAGCTCCATAACGCACAACCGAGCGCCGGGTTTCATCACCTTAGCGATACGCTCCAACATGCCAATTATCTGCTGCGGAGCGAAACAGTCGAGGAACTGGCTCATCCACCAGATATCCGCTTCGCCAGGCAAGGTGGCCTCTTCGAGCATATCAACCGCATGAAAGCCAATGCGGTGAGAAAAACCGGCATTTTCGACATTTTGGCGGGCAAGTGCAATTTGTTGCGGCAAATCCAGTATCGTAATCGTGACGTCGTCATCGTATTGGCAGCAACGCAGCGCCCATTTTCCCGTATTTCCCCCAACATCGTACAGGCTTAAGGGTTTGCCGGCGAAAATATGCGGCAATGCCGCACTAAAGGCCGCATCAGAGTAGTAATGATCGAATGCAAACCAACTTTCGCGAGCTGGGGATGGTAACTGGGACAGCACAGGATAGATAGTTTCCGTGTCACTGAACACCTGGAGCCCCGCAGGCTTGGACTCCTTCAGCGCTTGCGCCAGAAAGAACAACCCCTGGTAACAGACATCCTGTGTGAAATCCATATTCACACGGGTCATCGCGTCATGCAGCAGGAAGTGCCCCACTTTGGACAGGCGGTAGCGCTCGTCGCGACAGATAATGATGCGGCCACTCAATCCCATATCCAACAGCACGCTGGTGGCATAATCATTCAGACTGCTATTAGCAACGATTTCATCCAGAAACGCGCCTTGTTCACCTTGCTTATCCAGATAGGCCAACACCCCCCCAATTGCGCAAACAAAGCGCCGTTTGAAACAGCATGGGAGCGAAAGCTATGCGTTGCGCTTCGGTTATGGCATCAAGCGCATTAAAGGTGTCTTGTTCGTACATAACGATGATAAGCGTCCTGTGCTAAAAATATTTATCGGGCCATACTTGGCCCGACTAAAAAGATATTACTGCAGTGCATTCGTGGCGAGACTGACCTGAATATCTTTATCCAGATTGCGTACCCAACGATTATAATTCTTATGAATCTTACCTTGAGAAGCGAGCAGATTCTGGCTGCTGTCATAATCGATAGAATAAGCTGTTGCCGAGTAGGTAATACGCACCTCCGCACTGTGATTGCGGTTTTGCTGACGCGCCTTGATGACACCTGGCCCCACATCATTCATGATCCATTGGCGTTGGGCGCCAGCCTTAAGGATTGCGTTTCTGACTTGAGCCTCACTATGCCCGGCACTAACCGTCGAATGAACATTATCAACGGGTGCTGTACGCGCGCATCCCACTAAGGCCACCGCCACGGAAAATGCGATTAACAACTTGGAAACCCTTTTCATACAACCTCCATATTAAAGTAATTCTGATAACTTTCATCAATGGATAAATGAATACCGGCACACTCACCGCCAGATGAAACCGCGATTTATTTATTAACCGGAAACCTTACTGTATTTCAAAATAAATTCATCAGCCATCGGCAGGCTGAAAAATCAATATAAAAAACTGAAAGACTCGCAATTCAATGAACTATTGGACAGGTTTAACTTGTAACCATTAAATATTCATTTAAGCTATCGGTGATTACATCGATTAAATTAACATCATCAAAGCGCTTATTCATGTCCATCAGCTCCGGCCATTAAAGTACTCCAATCAATACCCTTACTCAAGAAAAAATGTAACCAAATTATACCATCCCTCTGGCTCTCAAAGCCAAGCATGGCTGGCTAAATGGGAACTGCAGGGATAATGGCTGATACACCTGCACAGGCCGGTTAATCAGCATCGTGTAGCGAGACATTCTTGAGCTCAACGCGGCAATATCGCGCACTCTTTATCCAGCAGCGACTCTACCGAAGCGCGGTTGCCAACGTCCCAGCCGCGCTTCGAGGCCAGCAAGATAAAACCCCGTTGGCCGGCAAACGTGGTGGGCACTAACGCCACGCCATATTCCGCCAGCTGCTGCGGCGACAGATGGAAATAACCCGCCAGATCCTTAATCGGGTAAATGCCCATCGCGGTTGGCTGCATCACGCGTCGGGCATAGTAAGTGTGGCGCAACAGCTTATCCGGCAAAGGCCGCCATTGTTCCTGTATGTAGGGGCGTTCCGCCTGCAATTGACGCCGAACATCTTCGCGCAGACAGGTCAGGTGAATATGCAATTGGTTCTGGCTACGGCCGTAAGCGGAGTTGATCGCCATGCCCAACATATCATCCGGCACCGGCCCGCCATACTCGGCGGCCAACCGGTAACGCATCAGCCATGCATAGCCAAAATAGTCCGTCCGTTCCCCGGCCAGCAGCTGCGGGCTTTCAATACCGGAGAGCGGCGCCGTCGGCACCAGGATGAAGTGATAGGGATAACGCGGGTTTTGCAGCACGCTGAAGCCCTGCGCTTTCCCCTGCGGCATATAAATCTGCTCACACGGGGCCGGATCGCGCTTTTGTTGATAGTTGGCCATGCAGAGCTTATCGACCACGCCCCACAGCGCATCGGAACGGGCGCACCCCGTCAAGGAGAGAACCCCCAGCACCAGCAGCCAACGCCGGGTAGACACACCAAAGCACGCCATCGTCATCTTTCTCGGCATCATCGCCGCACAGCACTCTTTGCGCGGGCGAGAGAAAACTCAAAATGGGGAATGAACAAGGGGCCAATGCGGCCCCTTGAGGAAAAATTACGCCGTGCCGCCGACGGTCAGCGTGTCCAGTTTCAGCGTCGGTTGGCCGACGCCCACCGGCACACTCTGGCCTTCCTTGCCGCACACGCCCACGCCTTTATCAAGCGCCAGATCGTTGCCGACCATCGAAATCTGCTGCATCGCCTCGATGCCGGAGCCGATCAGCGTCGCCCCCTTCACCGGCTTGGTGATACGCCCTTTCTCGATCAGATAGGCTTCGGTGGTGGAGAACACGAACTTGCCGGAGGTGATGTCCACCTGGCCGCCGCCAAAGTTCGGCGCGTACAGGCCGTACTCGACGCTGGCGATGATCTCTTCCGGCGTCGATTGGCCCGCCAGCATGTAGGTATTGGTCATGCGCGGCATCGGCAGATGCGCATAGGACTCGCGGCGGCCGTTGCCGGTCGGGGCGACGCCCATCAGCCGCGCGTTGAGCTTGTCCTGCATGTAGCCTTTCAGCACGCCGTTTTCGATCAGTACGTTGTACTGGCCCGGCACGCCTTCGTCGTCGATCGCCAGCGAGCCGCGGCGCCCTTGCAGGGTGCCGTCATCCACCACGGTGCACAGCTCGGACGCCACCAGCTCGCCCATATGGCCGCTGAACACCGAGGTGCCGCGCCGGTTGAAGTCGCCTTCCAGGCCGTGGCCCACCGCCTCGTGCAGCAGTACGCCTGGCCAACCGGCCCCCAGCACCACCGGCATATTGCCGGCCGGCGCCGCCACTGCGCCAAGATTGACCAGCGCCATGCGCACCGCCTCTTGGGCATAGATATCGGCGCGCACCTCGCCGTCGACGGCTTCCAGGAAGTAGTCATAGCCGAAACGGCCGCCGCCGCCGCTGGAGCCGCGCTCACGCTTGCCGTCCTGCTCCACCAGCACGCTGACGGAAAGGCGCACCAGCGGGCGAACGTCCGCTGCCAGCGTGCCGTCGGTGGCGGCTACCAGCACCTGCTCGTAAACGCCGGTGATGCTGGCGTTCACTTCCTGCACCCGCGCATCGGCGGCGCGCGCCACCTTGTCGACGCGGTGCAGCAGGGCGATTTTCTCTTCGCGCGGCAGGCTTTGCAGCGGATCGAGCAGCGGGTACAGCGCCTGATAACCGATTTCGCCCAGAGTATGCGCCCGCCCGTCGCCCTGCTCGCGCACGATGCTGCGCGCCGCCTGGGCGCTTTGCTGCAGCGCATTCAGGGTGATCTGATCGGCATAGGCGAAGCCGGTCTTCTCGCCGCTGACGGCGCGCACGCCGACGCCCTGGTCGATATTGTAAGAGCCATCCTTGATGATGCCGTCCTCGATCACCCAGGCTTCGTGATAGCTGGACTGGAAATAGAGATCGGCGTAGTCGATACGGCGTTCTGCCAGTTGACCCAGTACCCTGTACAGGTCTTGATGACTCAGCTTGTTGGTAGCGAGTAACTGCTCACTGACAAACGTCAGGCTCATAATGGTTTCACTCTTGATTGGAGGATTACTTGTCAGACGGCGCCGTCAGCGACGTCTGGAATCGGTTGTGCTGCAGCACCGGCATCTGCGCACGAATATTTTTCAGGCTTGCGGCGTCCACACGCACCTTCAGTGCCGCCACGGCGTCCGCGTTCTCGGCCAACACCTTGCCCCAGCCGTCGACAGCCATCGAGTGGCCCCAGGTGCGGCGGGTCGGCCCGTGGCGCCCCACCTGCGCCGGCGCCAGGATCATGCACTGGTTTTCGATCGCCCGGGCGCGCAGCAGGATTTCCCAATGCGCCTCGCCGGTTACCCGGGTAAAGGCCGCCGGCACCGAAATCAGTTCGGCGCCCTGCGCCCGCAGCGCCTGGAACAGCGCAGGGAAGCGCAGATCGTAACATATGGTCATGCCCAAACGCCCGACCGGCGTATCCACCACCGTCAGGTGCTGCCCGTGCTGGTAGGTATCCGACTCGCGGTAATGGCCGTGCGCGTCGTTGATGTCCACATCGAACATGTGCAGCTTGTCGTAGCGGGCGCGGATCTCACCCTGCTCGTCGAACAACAGGCTGCTGGTGGTGATAAGCTCCGGGTTCTCACGGCTGACGAGCGGCATCGAGCCCACCAGCAACCACACGCCATAACGGCGCGCCAGTTCGCGCACCGCGTTCTGCAGCGGACCATCGCCCTGTTTTTCCGCCTGTTGGCGATAGGCCGCGGAGTTGGCGAACAACAACGCGTTCTCCGGCGTCATGACCAGTTTTACCCCAGCATTGAGCTGCTTGATCTGCTGTTCAATCTGGGCCAGGTTATCGCGCACCTGATCGCCACTGCACAACTGCAACAACGCAACGTTAGCATTCCTCATGACGCCTTATCCTCCTTTGCCTTACGAAGTACCTCATTGATCTTCGGCTGGTCGAGATCGCCGCTGATATGGTAGCGAATCAGCGAAATCTTGCTCCACAGCGGCCCCAGCACCTGCGAGGCGGCAAATACCGCCGCGCCGACGATCGGGTTGACGACAAACGCCGTGGCCACGCCGACGGTCGCTGAAATCGCCGGCGCCACCACCGCTTCCATATCGATGCGGCGGCGCGCCAAATCGATCTGGCCGCTCATAGCAATATCCGCCGCCAAGCCGTCGATCAATAGATTATCTGTATGCATTATGCCATCTTTCAGCCAGGCGGTACTGCGGATGGAATCAAAGTAGAAGCCTTTGCCGAAGGTATCGCTGAAATCGAACTGCAGCTTGCGCAGCAGGGCATCGAAACTGACCAGCCGCAGCAGCTGACCGGCACGGCCACCGCCCATACTGTCGATTTCACCCTTGCCCATCTTGACCTGCAGCGCACCGCTCAGCGTATCGACCCGTGGCTGCCACGGCGTGCCATGCCAGTACAGATCGAAATCCACGTCATAAGGCGCGCCCTTAAGCGGAATGGTGATGCCGAAGAAGGCGGCGGTTTCATCGATCTTGCCGCCAAGCAGCTTGCCTTTCAGCGAGCTGCGCTCTTCCTGCGCATTTTGTTTCCACAGGCCGGTGGCGGTCATGCGCCCTTTGCCGGTATCGACCAGGCCGTGATCCAGCGTCAGGGTATCGCCCCGATTGGTCAGATCCGCCTCGACCCTGCCGAGGTTCTGCCCCAACACCCAGCACGATTTGCAGCGCAGCATCAACGAAGGCCAGTCGCGGAAGGAAACGTTCTCTGTCGACGGCGGCGGCGTGCCCGCCGCGTTTTTCGTCTCTGCGAACTGCGGGTTGTAATACAGGTAGTTGATATCGGCGCGCCACGGCCCGCGATCGGCCACCCGCAGGCTACCATCCACTTCGTCGCTCTTGGCGCTCACCAGGGTAGCGCCAAGCTGTTTCTCGGCCGACAGCGTCAGCTTATGCCAGGCCTGGCCGCCCAACAGCAGCTGCGGCGTGGTCAGCGCCACGGTGGTGGGGAAGCTGAAACCGCCCACCTGACCGCTGCCGCCGCCCTGTTTCAGCGCCGGTGCCAGCAGCGCCAGCCACTGCTCGCCGTCCAGCGCTGGCAGGTTCAACGTCATCGACTTGCCGGCCGGCAGAGGCGGGGTGCCGCCCCCGTTGGTTTGCCAGGCGGCGCGCGCCAGGTTCACCTGTTTTTTATCGAAGTTCCATTCGCTGTTGAAGCGGTTCTGTTTGCCCGCGCTGCCGGTCAACATAAAGCCGTTCAAACCGCCTTTGACCTTGACGTTCACCGGCAGCGCCTCTCCCGACGCCTTGTCCAGTGGCGAAGGTAAGTGACTGCTCACTTTCTTCAGGTCTGCGTCAAGGCCGATATCGTAGCTGGCCGAGCCCTGATGCGGCAGCGTGATGGCCACCTGGCTCTGCCAGGGCGCACTGCCGCTGAGCGCATCGGCGGCCTCTTTTGGCAGGCCGGGGAACTTGCCCGGCTGCCAGTCTCCTTTCAGACCGACGTTGATCTTGTAGTCACGCTCGCCTTCCTGCGTAGTGAAGTTGACCGCCACCGGTTGCCCGAACCAGTTGGCCGACAGGGTGTCGCTCTCCAGATTGCCATTGTCGAAGCGGAACTTGCCGCTGAGCTTCTGCAGCTCGCTTTCCAGCGGTTTTATCAGCAACGAATTGTTGTTCAGCGCCACTTCACCGGTGGCTCTGACCTGCTCGCCGTCCAGGGGGATATCGAGATGTAAGCGCCCACTGACATCACCCCCAATCTGCAGCTGATCCAGCGCCGCCCCCAGCGAATCGTGCAACGGTGTCTGCATGAAGTAGTCATGTACGTCGCTGCCCGCACCCGCGACTTCGGCGTCGATCAGCAACCGCTCTTTCAGGTAATCCGGGATCACCGCGCTGATATTTTTGCCCGCCACCTTGCCCAAGCGGGTTTGCGGCGCATGCATCCACAGCCCCTCGTTGGCGAAATCGAGATCGATCGCCAAATCGGTCAGCGCCGGCCAGCCCGGTTGGAACTGGAAGGTGGCGTGACGCAGCGGTACGAAGACTTCGAACTGCCCTTCGTTTTTGCGGTACGGGAAATGCTGCGGATCGCCGGAATAAATCAGCGTGGCGTTATCCACCTGGCCGCCCTGAATGGCGCCGCCCAGGTAGTCCACCAGATGCTTGCCCATCAGCGGTTCCGGGAAATAGCGCCAGGCGTCGGCGCCGTCATACAGGCGGATGCCCGCCAGGATATTCAGCCACGGATCGCCCTTGGCCGGCTGCTGATAACGGAAATCGCCGTTGACCCACAGCGACTTCGCCTTGACGTCCAGCCCCTGACTCGCCAGCTCCCAGCCTTGATCGTTGTAACGCCAGGTCAGCGCGCCACGCGCGCTGCTGATTTCAAGCGGGGCGCGGAACATGTCGCCGTAAGGCAGGGTGCTGTCGGTGAGCCCCAGCGTCAGGCGGCCGTTCTCCACCCCGCCACTCAACGCGCCGGAGAAGTGGTTGACGCCCGGCAGCAGTTCCCAACGCTGCCAGCTGACATCGCGCCACAGCGCCTGAAAACGGCTCTTTTCCGGCTGCTTGAGCGGGATGTCCAGCGCCAGCGCTTCCATCTTCCCCTGCGGCTGCAGATCGTTCCAGCGATCGAGCACGTCCGGGCTGAGGAACGAGAAGGTCGGCAGCAACGCCGATAGACGCTCCAACTGAAGATGGGTCGCGCGCACCCGCAGCTCTTCATTCTGCGCCGGCCCCATAAATTCGGTGTTTTCCGGCAGCCACAGCGCAGAAAGCGCGCCCTGCGGCCAGGCCTGGCCGTCGGTGCTCAACCGCAGCTGCGGCACGTCGAGCTGCCAACCGGTGCCCTGGCGGCGCAGCGACAGCGCCAGATTGTCTACGTCCAGCCGGTGCTGCGCGGCGCCGGTATTCCAGTTGGCCGCCCCCTGCTTGAGCAACGCATGGCCGCCGGCGATCTCGCCGTTTTGCACCTGCAGCCAGGCTGCCAGGCTGAAGTCTGCGCTTTCCAGCCCGGTGTTGGCGCGCAGCCAGCGGGTAAACCAGGGTTTCATGTCGATGTTATCGGCCTGCAGATAGACCGTGCCGGTGTCCAGCAGGCCCTGATTATCGCGCAGGTCCATGCGCAGCTGCACCACACCGTGCTGGCCGTTCAGCGTCGACAGGCTGATCTGCCCCTCGGCGCGGTGGCGATCGCGGCCGTTGAGCCAGGTCAGTTGGGGAATGTCGAATTCGGCGCGCGCGCCGGCGGGCGTCAGGAACGAGATACGGCTGTCGCGCAGATCGAAGTGGTCGAGCTGGCGCAGCATCAGATCGCTGATTTTACCGGGCTCAAGGCCGTCGCCCTCACGATCGCCGCCCAGCGTGGCGTTCAGATCGAGGCGGAATTGATAGAAGGTCAGATCGCGGAACTGCCAGCGCCAGTGCAGCAGCGACTGCCACACGTCCAGCGCCAGCGTCACGCGTTCGATATGCACATCGCTTTTGGGCAGCGTAACGCTCAGGTTGCGCACTTCAAGCTGTGGGCCGAACGTTTCCCAACTGCCCTGCAGGAAATCCATCTGCACAGGCACACCGGATAGCTTCTCCACCTGCGCCAGCAGTTGAGGACGATAGTCGTTCAGCTTCGGCAGCATCAGGCGCAGCCCGCTGATCAGCAGCGCCACAATCACGATTAGGGTGGCGCCTGTTGCTAACAGAATCCCAGGCAGTCGCCTCACGCAGTTCTCCTTGCTCCGCTGCCTGGCAACGGGAATATCTATGCACTGACGGGCCCGGCGTGCCGGGCCCCTACCGATGTCGGGCGGGCTACATCATGACGACGTCGAACTGCTCCTGGCTGTACAACGGTTCGATCTGCACCTTCACCTGTTTGCCGACGAAGATCTCCACTTCGGCCAGCGCATGCGACTCTTCGCTCTTCAGCGCTTCGCCAACCGCCGCGGAGGCGTACACCAGGAAGCGATCGGAATCGTAAGCATGGTGCACGCGTACAATCTCGCGCAGGATCTCGTAGCACACGGTTTCCACCGTTTTCACGGTGCCGCGCCCATTGCAAGTAGGACAATCGTGACAGAGCACATGTTCAATGCTTTCACGCGTGCGTTTACGCGTCATTTCAACTAAGCCTAGCTGAGAGAAGCCGTTGATCGTGGTTTTTACCCGATCTTTACTCAATGCCTGCTCCAGCGAGTGCAGCACCCGGCGGCGATGCTCTTCGTTGTTCATATCGATAAAGTCGATGATGATAATGCCGCCCAGGTTGCGCAGCCGCAGCTGGCGCGCGATGGCCTGCGTCGCCTCGATGTTGGTATTGAAGATGGTTTCGTCGAGGTTGCGGTGGCCGACGAAGGCACCGGTGTTGATGTCAACGGTGGTCATCGCCTCGGTCTGATCGATGATCAGATAGCCGCCGGACTTCAGCTCCACCTTGCGCTCCAGCGCGCGCTGGATTTCGTTTTCCACGTCGTACAGATCGAAAATTGGCTGGCTGCCGGTGTAGAGTTCGAGCTTGTTGGTAATGTCCGGGATGTACTCGCCGGTAAACTCCACCAACAGATCGTGCGTCAGCCGCGAATCGACGCGAATGCGATCCAGCGCCGCGCCGGCGAAATCGCGCAAGATGCGCTGCGCCAGCGCCAGCTCGCCGTACAGCTTGTATTTGGTCTGGTTGCGCTTCTTGCGCTCCATCACCTTGGTCCACAGGCGTTTGAGGAACGCGGCATCCTGCGCCAGCTCTTCCTCGCCGATGCCTTCCGCCGCGGTGCGGATAATAAAGCCGCCCAGCTCGTCGCAGTGCGGCGCAACGATGGACTTCAGGCGCTCGCGCTCGGCTTCGCTGTCGATGCGCTGCGAAACGCCGACGTGCGCCGCGCCCGGCATGAAGACCAGATAGCGCGAAGGCAGCGTAATGTCGGTAGTCAGACGCGCGCCCTTGGTCCCGAGCGGATCTTTCACCACCTGCACCATCAGGTCTTGCCCCTGGCGCACCAGCTCGGCGATGTCGCGCACATGAAAGTTTTTCCGCTCGTCGCCGGCGACGCATTCGGTATGCGGCATGATGTCGGAGGCGTGCAGGAAGGCGGCCTTGTCCAGGCCGATGTCGACGAACGCCGCCTGCATCCCCGGCAGGACGCGGCTGACGCGCCCTTTATAGATATTGCCGACGATGCCGCGTTTGGATTCGCGTTCGATATGAATCTCTTGCAGAATGCCGCCATCGATATAGGCGACCCGCGTTTCAGACGGTGTGATATTAACCAGTAGCTCAGCTGTCATGCCTTCTCCTCAGAGCCGGTCGATAATGGCAGCGCCCATCAACCGGTTCTTACATCACGTAATGCGACAAAATTACTGAGCAGCTCATGTGTTTCGACCAGCGGCAGACCGACCACCGCGTGATAACTCCCGGTTATCGTTCTGACGAAACAACCACCCTTTCCTTGAATTCCATAGGCGCCCGCTTTATCCATCGGTTCGCCCGTAGCAATATAGTCGCGGATATCCTGTTGTGACAGGCTGCGGAACGTCACGTCGGTCACCACCAGCTGGCAGCGCACGTCGTGGCGATCGGCGATCGCCACCGCCGTCATCACCTGATGCTGTTTGCCCGACAGAGCCGCCAGCATGTCCGCCGCATGGGCTTCGTCGCGCGGCTTCTCCAGCACCCGGCCGTTGAGCACCACGATGGTGTCTGCGCCCAGCACCGGCCGATCTTCCTGCGCCAGCGCCACGCCCGCCTTGGCCTTGTCCTGCGCCAGACGGCGCACATAGGCCTCTGCGGCTTCGCCTTCCCGGCGCTGCTCTTCGGTATGCGTCAGCAGAATGTCAAACGACACGCCCAACAGGGTCAACAGTTCACGTCGACGTGGGGAGCCGGAGGCCAGATAAAGCGAAGTCATTGATATACCCTTACTGTACGGCGAACTGACGGCGGATTTTGCGCATCAACAGGAATAACCACGGCCACAAAATGCCGTTTACCACACTACTCCAGAATACCTCTGGGCGGAAAGAGACGTTGATCACTAAAAACTCAGCCCAGAACACCACCACATCCATCGACAGCGACAGCAGCACGACGATCAGCGCCTGTTGCCACAGCGCCATATTGCGGAACAGTTGGAATTTGAACGCCACCAGATAGGCGATGATGCCCAGCGCCAGCGCGCGTACGCCCAGCGTAGAGCCGAGGATCAGATCCATAATCAACCCCAGCACGAAGCCGGTACCGACGTTGACACGATGCGGCAAGGCCATTACCCAGTAGATCAGAATCAGCACCAGCCAGGAAGGCCGGAACATGTAGATCTGCTCCGGCCACGGCATGATTTGCAGCACCAACGCCACCAGGAACGACAGCCAGATGATCCAGCGCCCGTGGCTGCGGTAACTGTTCATTGCACCACTCCCGCCGCGGCAGGCTGAGCAGATGGCGTAGCGCCGGCGGGTTGCGGCGCTACGCCGGTAGCCGGAGCCGGCAGCTGCGGCCCGACCGAACCGGCAGGCGGCAGCACCTGCGGCATCATCTGCATCAGGCGCTCATTGGCCACGCGGTGCACTTCGTCCGGCGGCAACGGCATGTCGCCGTTGCGATCGGCGCCCCACAGCAGCAGCAGGTAGCGCAAGCGCTGCAGACCGGCGGTCGGCCGCGCCTGAATCACGGTGTAAGCGCGCTGATTGTCGACCTTGACCGAGGAAACTACCGCCACCGGATAGCCTTCCGGGAAGCGGCCGCCGAGGCCGGAGGTCACCAGCACGTCGCCAACGCGGATATCGGTGTTGTTCGGCAGATGCTCCAGTTGCAGATCGTCGGCGCAGCCGCTGCCCGCGGCGATCACTCGAATATCGTTACGCAGCACCTGAATCGGCAGCGCGTGCGAGGCATCGCAGATCAGCAGCACGCGGCTGGTGACTTTCGCCACCGCCACCACCTGGCCAACCACGCCCTTGTCGCTGATCACCGGCTGGCCTTCATAGACGCCGTTGTCCGACCCTTTGTCGATAACGACCTGGTCGCTATACGGATCGGAACCGGTGGAGATCACCTGGGTGACCATCTTGTGTTCGTCCTGGCGCAGCGGAGAACCCAGCAGCTCGCGCAAGCGGGCGTTTTCCTGCTTGAATTGGCCAAGAAGAAGAATATCGCTGTTTTTCAGCAGCAGTTCCTGCCGCAGAGCGCGGTTTTCCAGCTCCAGCTGTTGGCGGGTGGCCAGCGTCTCTGACACGCTGTCCAAAACTTTACGTGGCCCGTTGGCCAGAAAATAGAAAGGGCTGACTGCGGTGTCCATGTAGTTGCGTATCTTCACGAACGTGCCGAGCCGGCTGTCGGCAACGATCAGGCCAATGGCCGCAATCACCGCCAAAAAAAGTCGCAGTTGCAGGGAAGGCCCCCTGCTAAAAATCGGCTTCATAAATTATGCGAGTTCCTCGACAACAGAAAGAGGAACCGTACCCGATTTTCGCTGTGCGCATTCATCCGATACGATTCCTCCTTCCTGGGGCTGACTATTCTTCGCTGAACAAATCGCCGCCGTGCATGTCGATCATTTCCAACGCCTTGCCGCCACCGCGCGCCACGCAGGTCAGCGGATCTTCCGCCACCACGACCGGAATGCCGGTTTCTTCCATCAGCAGGCGATCGAGGTTGCGCAGCAGCGCGCCGCCGCCGGTCAATACCATGCCGCGTTCGGAAATGTCGGAGGCCAATTCTGGCGGGCACTGCTCCAGCGCAACCATCACCGCGCTGACGATACCGGTCAGCGGCTCTTGCAGGGCTTCGAGGATTTCATTGGAGTTCAGGGTAAAGCCGCGCGGTACGCCTTCAGCCAGGTTACGGCCGCGCACTTCGATTTCGCGCACTTCGTCGCCCGGATAGGCAGAACCGATTTCGTGCTTGATGCGCTCTGCGGTGGCTTCGCCGATCAGCGAGCCGTAGTTGCGGCGCACATAATTGATGATGGCTTCATCGAAACGGTCGCCGCCGATGCGCACGGAAGAAGAGTACACCACGCCGTTCAGCGAGATCACCGCCACTTCAGTGGTACCGCCACCGATATCCACCACCATGGAGCCAGTCGCTTCGGAGACCGGCAGACCTGCGCCGATCGCCGCCGCCATCGGCTCTTCAATCAGGAACACTTCACGCGCGCCGGCCCCTTGGGCGGACTCGCGGATAGCGCGGCGTTCAACCTGGGTCGCGCCGACCGGCACACAGACCAGCACGCGCGGGCTTGGGCGCATAAAGCTGTTGCTGTGAACCTGTTTGATAAAGTGCTGCAGCATTTTTTCAGTCACGAAGAAATCGGCGATCACGCCGTCTTTCATCGGGCGAATAGCCGCGATGTTGCCGGGGGTGCGGCCCAGCATCTGTTTGGCGTCATGACCGACGGCCGCGACGCTCTTTGGGGAGCCGGCACGATCCTGACGAATGGCAACCACCGAAGGTTCATTCAGTACGATGCCTTGCCCTTTAACATAAATCAGGGTATTGGCGGTACCCAAGTCGATGGACAAGTCGTTGGAAAACATGCCACGAAATTTCTTAAACATAACGAAAGGATAATCCTGCAAGCTGGGGGCGGAAAATAAAATCCGCCTACTTTACCAACCACACGAAGCAGCGACAAGGCGCAAAAACGTTCTACTTCGGTGAAAAATAGTCTGTATTGTTTCTGCTCGAATGCACGGAAATTGGATGAGGCCTGAATTCCCTGAACAAAGGCTCAGTTTACCACCCTGTCAACGCACGAAACGGCGTAACACAGCTCATAAAATCTAACATATTCCCTGATTGCCGCCGATGGTAAGCACCTACCAACGCCAACCAGATAAAAGCTGACAAGAGCCTATCTCAAATAGGCGTCGTTGTCGCAGGCAGATTGGAGAAAACTCCAAAATGACGGGTGACATGGCCCAGATGGATCCGGCGCTCATTCTACGTCAATTTTTGTCCGGCAATCAGCTTAAACACGATAACGACGTGAATATTTTTTACGCCCCGCGTCGATAGGTTCCGGCGATGCGAAAAAGTCGCCCTGCCCGCCGTGGATCCCCCGCTCTTTCAGCGTCTGCCATTCGTTGCGCGTACGTACGCTGGCCGCGAACACCTGAGCACGCGTGCCCGCGCAGGCGCCGGTCAGGCTCTGCACGAACAGCTGGTTTTCGTCCCGCTTATCGATGCTCCGCACCAGCCCCGGGTGGAGCTTGACGATCTCCACCTGCAGCGACTTGATATAGGACGTACTGACCACGGTTAACCCCGCTTTGGACACCGCGAGACGGCAGCCCAGCCCTGACAACAGCCTCAGCACCGGACGCAAACGGTCGATATGTTGACACACATCTGCCTCCGCAAGTTCAATCAGAATTCGCCGGCGTTGGCTTTTTTCGCATTGCAACAGCGTATCGCGCAGCCAGCGCTGGAAAGAGCGCTGCAAAATCGAGTCCACGCACAGCGGAAACGCCAGCGTTTCCTCGGGCCACTGCGCCAACAAGGGAATGATGCGGCTCACCTGTTGGCGATCGTAACTCTCCGCCAACCCCAACTGCTGCACCAGCGGCATATATTCCGCCGGCAGCAATTCCTGGGTGCCGTCATAGATCCGGCTCATGATCTCACGATGGTGCACCTCGCCTTCCACGGTCACCGCCGGTTTCTGATACAGCCGCGGGCCGCCGCGCGCCAGCACCTGTTCCAGCAGCGTGCGCCACTTGACGCTGCCGCGCCCCTTTTCCGGCACCTGGCTGTCGTACACATACCACCCGTTTTCGCCCTGCAGCGTAGCGTGGCGCGTCGCCTGCTCCGCATAGTCGATTACCTGCTCGGTGGTTTGACCGCTGCGGTACGCCACGATGCCGATGTGCAGGAAGGCCTCGCGATCGATCAGCGCCGTGGAAGGCAAGGCATCGATGGCGTTGACCAGCTGTGAAGCGATGCCGTCGGCTTCCTTCAGGGTTCGATGCGGCAACAGCACGGTAAAATCGCTGTGGAAGTAGCGCGCCAGCAGCGCCGACGGGTAGCGCATCACGAAGGTAGACAGCAGGTTGACCAGCGAATACATCAGCTCTTGCACCGCCATGCTGCCGTGCGTCTCGCGCAGGGTCTCGAAGTCGGGCAGCCGCACCATCATCACGATGCCGTGCGAGCCTTCATCTTCCAACTGAGTGGTCAATTGGTTATCGAAAAACAGGCGATTATTCAGCCCGGTTTTGGCATCCTGCGCGGCGAAGGCGCGGATCAGCGTATCGACCCGGCTGCGCTCTTCCCGCGCTTCCGCCAGATCGGCCAGCAGGCGGTCGAGCGCGCCGCTGACGTTGGCTGGCCACTCACGCACGTCGCCCTGCATGACGTTTTCACGCTCGCCGTTCAGAATGCGCCGCGCACGGCGTTCCAGACGATCTTCGCCGTCGGCCTGCTCACGCAGCCAGCGCAGGCTGAACAGCAAAACCACCACCATGACGACGATCGACAGCGTGACGGCGGCGGTGGATTGCAGCGTGCGCACGTCGCTGGCGAAGGGATCGAGGTAGGTGATGTGCAGCGTACTGCCCGGGTGCTGCAACAGAGTTCGCGAGACCTGACGATAGCCGTTCAGCGCATCCCAGGGCTCTTTTTTCAGCGTCGGCAATTTATAGTCGAGGAGCTTGCTGGTACCGGCCTCTACGCGGATCGACACAATGCCGAGCGGACGCATGACAATCGGCAACCATTTCTCCTGATCGCGCGGCGATTCCTGCAACATGGCTTGATCGAGAGAGGTGACCAGCGAATCAAAGCGGCGCTCCTGGCGATCCTGGGTAACGTAAAAGAAGCTGTATGAGCATCCCATCAGCATCAAAAACATCGCCAGCGCGACCAACAGAGTGATCAATGCAGAGAGTTTGGTGGTAAATCGCATCCCTGTGCCTTGTCCGCTATGGTTAAGTGAGTGTTCACCCTTTAGCTAAAAGGGGCCGTCCAACCCTAACAAGCCTTGCCGAGGAATTAAACCTGCAAGCGCCGTTTTTGTCCTTTATCAGGACTTGGGCCGCTTATTATGCATATAGTCAAATAAATGTGATTCAGCCATTGATAGAAAAGTGTAAACGAGAGGAAGAGTGACATGCGTGCACTGTTATTGGAACAACAAGACGACCAAACTCTGGCTCATATCAAAGATATCGGCAGCGATCGGTTGCCGGAAGGCGATGTCACCGTCGACATCAACTGGTCAAGCCTGAACTATAAAGATGCGCTGGCGATCACCGGCAAAGGCAAGATCGTGCGCAACTTCCCGATGGTGCCGGGCATCGACTTCGCCGGCACCGTGCGCCACAGCCGCGACGATCGCTTCAAAGAGGGGCAAAGCGTGGTGCTCACCGGTTGGGGAGTGGGCGAACACCATTGGGGCGGCCTGGCCGAGCAGGCGCGCGTCTCCGGTGAGTGGCTGGTGCCGCTGCCGAACGGCCTGGATGAGCGCAAGGCGATGATCATCGGCACCGCCGGCTTTACCGCCATGCTGTGCGTGATGGCGCTGGAAGAAGGCGGCGTACACCCGGACGACGGCGATATCCTGGTCACCGGCGCCAGCGGCGGCGTGGGCAGCACCGCCATCGCCCTGCTGGCGGCGCTGGGTTACCGGGTGACCGCCATCAGCGGCCGCGACAGCAATACCGAGTACCTGAAAGCGCTCGGCGCCAAAGAGGTCATGTCGCGCGATGGCTATATCGACACGCCGCGTCCGCTGGAGAAACAGCTGTGGGCCGGCGCGGTGGACACCGTCGGCGACAAACTGCTGGCGCGGGTGCTGGCGCAGATGAACTATAACGGCACCGTCGCCGCCTGCGGCCTGGCGGGCGGTTATCAACTGCCGACCACCGTGATGCCGTTCATTCTGCGCAACGTGCGCCTGCAGGGCGTGGATTCGGTGCATACGCCGCTGCACCGCCGCCAAACCGCCTGGGAACGGCTGGCCGGTATTCTGCCGGACAGTTTCTATCAGCAAGCCACGCACGAAATCACCCTCGAACAGGCGCCGGCCACCGCCGCCGCGCTGCTGAACAACCAAATCACCGGCCGCACCCTGGTGAAAATCCGCTGACGGACTCCCCCCGGCGACGGGGGGTTCGCCCGCATCTGCGAAATTTCATATTTTCCCGCTCCCGCTCGCTTCCGGCCGGCTTTAGCGCCATGCTTATTTCATGAAGACCCGTCAGTCGCTCGCGGACGGCGGGAATCCGTCGCGGAGAGCATAAGCATGAACAAACACCCGAAATTAACCGAGGCCGACGTCACGCCGGAGAGCGTGTTCCACCAGCGGCGCAAGGTGCTGCAGGCGCTCGGCATCACCGCCGCTACGCTGGCGCTGCCTACCGGCGCGCAGGCGGACCTGCTGTCGTGGTTCAAGGGCAACGATCGCCCCAAGGCGCCGCCGGGCAAAGCGCTGGAATTCAGCAAACCGGCCGCCTGGCAGGCGCAGCTGGCGATGACGCCGGAAGACAAGGTCACCGGCTACAACAACTTCTATGAGTTCGGTCTCGACAAAGCCGATCCGGCCGCCAACGCCGGCGGGCTCAAGACCGAAGGCTGGAAAGTGCGCATCGACGGCGAAGTGGCGAAACCGATCACGCTGGATATCGACGATCTGATGAAGCGTTTCCCGCTGGAACAGCGCATTTACCGCATGCGCTGCGTCGAGGCCTGGTCGATGGTGGTGCCGTGGATCGGTTTCGAACTGGGCAAGCTGCTCAAGCTGGCTGAACCGAACAGCAACGCGCGCTACGTGGCCTTCCAGACGCTGTACGATCCGGAGCAGATGCCCGGCCAGAAAGATCGCTTTATCGGCGGCGGCCTGAAATATCCCTACGTCGAAGGGCTGCGGCTGGACGAGGCGATGCATCCGCTGGCGCTGCTGACCGTCGGCGTGTACGGCAAAACTCTGCCGCCGCAAAACGGCGCGCCGCTGCGGCTGATCACGCCGTGGAAATACGGTTTCAAAGGCATCAAATCGATCGTGCATATCCGTTTGGTACGCGATCAGCCGCCGACCACCTGGAACCAATCCGCGCCGAACGAGTACGGTTTTTACGCCAACGTGAATCCGCACGTCGATCATCCGCGCTGGTCGCAGGCCACCGAGCGCTTTATCGGCTCCGGCGGCATTCTCGACGTCAAACGGCAGCCGACGTTGCTGTTCAACGGCTATGCCGATCAGGTAGCGTCGCTGTATCGCGGCATGGATCTGCGGGAGAATTTCTAAGTGCGCCTGACGCCTGTTCATATCAAATGGCTGAAAGCCGCCCTGCATCTGGCGGCGTTTTTGCCCTTTCTCTGGCTGGTGTTGGCGGTGGATCAAGGCTGGTTCAGCGCCGATCCGTCTAAAGACATCCAGCATTTTACCGGCAGGATGACGCTGAAACTGCTGCTGGCCACGCTGATGATAGCCCCGCTGGCGCGCTACGCCCGGCAGCCGCTGCTGATCCGCTGTCGCCGTCTGGTGGGGCTGTGGTGCTTTGCCTGGGGCACGCTGCACCTGATAAGCTACTCCACGCTGGAGCTGGGACTGAGCAATCTCGGCCTGCTGGGCAGCGAACTGGTGAACCGGCCCTATCTGACGCTCGGCATCCTCACCTGGCTGATCCTGCTGGCGCTGGCGGCCACGTCGACGCTGTGGGCGATGCGCAAGCTGGGTGCCAAATGGCAAACGTTGCACAACTTCGTCTATCTGGCGGCGATCCTCGCCCCCATCCACTACCTGTGGTCGGTCAAAACGTTTTCCCCCCAGCCGTTCATTTACGCGCTGTTAGCGGTGGCGCTGTTGGGCCTGCGTTACAAGAAATTCCGCGCCTGGTGGCGCTGAATCGCGCGGCGGTGCGCGTTATTGGCGCGGAAAAACGCGCGCCGCCGGCGGGAACTTTTTCTGTGTTCCAGCGCTCATATTCCTGTCACGGATCCCCCAGTTCCTCGATTTGGGGTTGAATATCTTCGCTGATAAGACCAGTATTTAGCTGCGAATTGCTACGATATCGTTATAATGCCCGACCTTGTTTCTGTTCTCAGGGTGAATTTGCCCCTTAACAGGTGACAAATCGGTAACATCGGGTTATTTTCTACGATGATGGTTTTATTGCCGGAGATACCAGCACAATGGCGGATAAGTTTCACATTTTGCTTCTGAACGGCCCCAATCTCAATCTGCTGGGGACGCGTGAGCCGGAGAAGTACGGCAGCACGACGCTGACAGAGATTGTTAACGGATTGGAAAACCAGGCATCCGCATTGGATATTACCCTGAGCCATCTGCAATCCAACGCCGAGCATCAGCTGATCGATCGCATTCATCAGGCGCGCGGCAACACCGATTTCATTCTGATAAACCCGGCGGCGTTCACGCATACCAGCGTGGCGCTGCGCGATGCGTTGCTGGCGGTGCAGATCCCGTTCATCGAGATCCACCTGTCCAACGTGCACGCCCGCGAACCTTTCCGCCATCACTCTTATCTCTCAGACGTAGCGGTAGGCGTGATTTGCGGCCTCGGCGCGGATGGCTACGCTTTCGCTTTACAGGCAGCGGTTAACCGTCTGTCGAAAACCCACTAATTGCTCCACAAAAAGAGTACGGAATCACACTCATGGATATTCGTAAAATCAAGAAACTGATCGAACTGGTTGAAGAATCAGGTATTTCTGAACTGGAAATCTCTGAAGGCGAAGAATCGGTTCGCATCAGCCGTGCCGCACCGGCGCAGGCTTATCCCGTCATGCAGCAGGCTTACGCGATGCCGGCACAGCAGCAGCCAGCCCTGGCTACCGCCGTTGCCACCGCGCCTGCGGCAGAAACCCCTGCAGCACCGGCGGCCGTGAGTGGCCATGTCGTTCGTTCCCCAATGGTAGGCACCTTCTACCGCACCCCAAGCCCGGACGCGAAAGCCTTCGTGGAAGTGGGCCAGAAAGTGAACGCCGGCGATACCCTGTGCATCGTTGAAGCCATGAAAATGATGAACCAGATCGAAGCGGACAAGTCCGGCGTCGTGAAAGCCATCCTGGTGGAAAACGGCCAGCCGGTCGAATATGACGAGCCGCTGGTCGTCATCGAATAACGAGGCGCCCCCATGCTTGATAAAATTGTTATCGCCAACCGCGGCGAGATCGCGCTTCGCATCCTGCGTGCCTGTAAAGAATTGGGCATCAAGACCGTTGCGGTTCACTCCGCAGCCGACCGCGATCTGAAACACGTTCTGCTGGCCGACGAGACCGTCTGCATCGGTCCTGCGCCATCGGTAAAAAGCTACCTGAACATCCCGGCCATCATCTCGGCGGCGGAAATCACCGGCGCCGTGGCGATCCACCCGGGCTACGGCTTCCTGTCGGAGAACGCCGACTTCGCCGAGCAGGTTGAACGCTCCGGCTTCATCTTCATCGGCCCGAGAGCCGAAACCATCCGCCTCATGGGCGACAAGGTTTCCGCGATCAACGCCATGAAAAAAGCCGGCGTGCCCTGCGTACCGGGCTCCGACGGCCCGCTGACCGACGACATGGATAAAAACCGTGCCTTCGCCAAGCGCATCGGTTATCCGGTCATCATCAAGGCCTCCGGCGGCGGCGGCGGTCGCGGCATGCGCGTCGTGCGCAGCGACAAAGACCTTGAGCAGTCCATCAACATGACGAAAGCGGAAGCCAAAGCGGCTTTCAACAACGACATGGTGTATATGGAAAAATACCTGGAGAATCCGCGCCACATCGAGATTCAGGTATTGGCCGACGGCCAGGGCAACGCCATCTATCTGGCCGAGCGCGACTGCTCCATGCAGCGCCGCCACCAGAAAGTGGTCGAAGAGGCGCCGGCGCCGGGCATCACCAGCGAAATGCGCCGCTACATCGGCGAGCGCTGCTCGAAAGCCTGTGTGGAAATCGGCTACCGCGGTGCGGGCACCTTCGAGTTCCTGTATGAAAACGGCGAGTTCTATTTCATCGAAATGAACACCCGTATTCAGGTAGAACACCCGGTTACCGAAATGATCACCGGCGTGGATCTGATCAAAGAGCAGCTGCGCATCGCTGCCGGTCAGCCGCTGTCGATCAAACAGGAAGAAGTGAAGATCCACGGCCACGCGGTAGAATGCCGCATCAACGCCGAAGATCCGAACACCTTCCTGCCGAGCCCGGGCAAGATCACACGCTTCCACGCGCCAGGCGGTTTCGGCGTGCGTTGGGAATCTCATATCTACGCCGGTTATACCGTACCGCCGTACTATGACTCCATGATCGGCAAACTGATCACCTTCGGCGAAAACCGTGACGTGGCGATAGCCCGCATGAAAAACGCCTTGGCTGAACTGATCATCGACGGCATCAAAACCAACGTTGAGCTGCAGCAGAAGATCATGAACGACGAAAACTTCCAGCACGGTGGCACCAACATCCACTATCTGGAGAAGAAGCTGGGTCTGCAGGAAACCTAAGGCAGCCACGCAGCATCGTCTGACGAAAGGCCGGTTAATCACCGGCCTTTTTCTTTGGCGCTGCCGCCAGTAACGGCTTGGCAAAACGCCGTCATGCCGTAAAATTCCCTACCTTTGATGAATCCATCACCGTAAACCTATGGGAGACACGGATGGACAAACGCTTTATTCAGGCGCACCGCGAAGCGCGCTGGGCGCTGGGGCTGACGCTGCTCTACCTGCTGGCCTGGGGGCTGGCAGCCTACCTGCCGGACAGCGCCATCGGCGTCACCGGCCTGCCGCACTGGTTCGAAATGGCCTGCCTGCTGGTCCCGCTGCTGTTCACCGGCCTGTGCTGGCTGATGGTGCGCACGGTGTTCCGCGACATTTCGCTGGAGGACAGCGATGCAAACTGAAGTGATCCTGCCGCTGGTCGCCTACCTGTTGCTGGTATTCGGCCTGTCGGTGTATGCCTACAGCCGCCGCCAGAGCGGGAATTTCCTCAGCGAATACTTTCTCGGCAACCGCTCGATGGGCGGCTTTGTGCTGGCGATGACCTTGACCGCCACCTACATCAGCGCCAGTTCGTTTATAGGCGGCCCCGGCGCCGCCTATAAATACGGCCTGGGCTGGGTGCTGCTGGCGATGATCCAGCTACCGGCGGTGTGGCTGTCGCTCGGCGTGCTGGGCAAGAAATTCGCCATCCTGGCGCGGCGCTACAACGCCATCACCCTCAATGACATGCTGTATGGCCGCTACCAGAGCCGCCTGCTGGTGTGGCTGGCCAGCCTCAGTCTGCTGGTGGCGTTCCTCGGCGCCATGACGGTGCAGTTTATCGGTGGCGCCCGCCTGCTGGAGACCGCCGCCGGCATTCCCTACGACACCGGCCTGCTGATCTTCGGCATCAGCATCGCGCTGTACACCGCCTTCGGCGGCTTCCGCGCCAGCGTGCTGAACGACGCCATGCAGGGGCTGGTGATGCTGCTCGGCACCGTACTGCTGCTGGTGGCGGTGATCCACGCCGCCGGTGGGTTGCACAGCGCGGTGGACAAGCTGCAGCAGATCGATCCGGCGCTAGTGTCGCCGCAGGGCGGCGATCAAATCCTCAGCCTGCCGTTTATGGCGTCGTTCTGGATCCTGGTGTGCTTCGGGGTGATCGGCCTGCCGCACACCGCCGTGCGCTGCATCTCTTACAAAGACAGCAAGGCGGTGCATCGCGGCATTCTGCTCGGCACCGTGGTGGTGGCGGTGCTGATGTTCGGCATGCACCTGGCCGGCGCGCTCGGCCGCGCGGTCTTGCCGGACCTCAAGATCCCCGATCAGGTGATCCCGACGCTGATGATCACCGTGCTGCCGCCGTACGCCGCCGGGATCTTTTTGGCGGCGCCGATGGCGGCGATCATGTCGACCATCAACGCCCAGCTGCTGCAATCCTCCGCCACCATCATCAAGGATCTCTATCTGGGCGTACGCCCACAGCAGATCCACAACGAGCGGTTGATCAAGCGCTTCTCCAGCCTGACCACGCTGATCCTCGGTCTGCTGGTGCTGCTGGCGGCCTGGCGGCCGCCAGAGATGATCATCTGGCTCAACCTGCTGGCTTTCGGCGGGTTGGAGGCGGTCTTCCTGTGGCCGCTGGTGCTGGGCCTGTATTGGGAACGCGCCAATGCTCAGGGAGCGCTTAGCTCAATGGTGTCGGGTGCGGTATGCTATACGCTATTGGCCAGCTTCAACCTGCAACCGGCGGGGCTGCATCCTATCGTGCCTTCGCTGTTGCTCAGCCTGTTGGCGTTTTATCTCGGTAACGTCGTCGGCGAAAAGCGCCGGGCGGCGTCATCATTACCCTCTTAAAGAGAATTGCTATGCCTTGGATCCAACTCAAACTGAACACCACCGGCAGCCAGGCGGAAGACCTGAGCGACGCGCTGGTGGAAAGCGGCGCCGTGTCGGTGACCTTCCAGGACACCCACGACAACCCGGTGTTCGAACCGCTGCCGGGTGAAACCCTGCTGTGGGGCGATACCGACGTGATCGGCCTGTACGACGCCGAAACCGATATGGCCGAGGTGGTGGCGATGCTGGAACAGCACCCGCTGCTGGGCGCCGGTTTCCGCCACAAGATAGAACAGCTGGAAGACAAGGACTGGGAGCGCGAGTGGATGGACAACTTCCACCCGATGCGCTTCGGTGAGCGCTTGTGGATCTGCCCGAGCTGGCGCGACGTTCCCGATCCCGACGCGGTTAACGTGATGCTCGATCCGGGCCTGGCGTTCGGCACCGGCACCCACCCGACCACCGCGCTGTGTCTGCAGTGGCTGGACGGCCTCGATTTGGCGGGCAAAACCGTCATCGACTTCGGCTGCGGTTCCGGCATCCTGGCAATCGCCGCGCTGAAGCTGGGTGCGGCGCGCGCTATCGGCATCGACATCGATCCCCAGGCCATTCAGGCCAGCCGCGACAACGCACAGCGTAACGGCGTTTCAGAGCGTCTGGAGCTGTATCTGCCGAAAGACCAGCCGGCGGACCTGCTGGCGGACGTGGTGGTCGCCAACATCCTCGCCGGCCCGCTGCGCGAGCTGGCGCCGCTGATTGGTTGCCTGCCGAAGGCCGGCGGTCATCTGGGGCTGTCCGGCGTGCTGGCCAGCCAGGCGAGCAGCGTAGCGGAAGCCTACGAAGAGAAGTTCACGCTCGATCCGGTCGCCGAGCGCGAAGAGTGGTGCCGTATCACCGGCCGCCGCAAGTAAGCGTCACGGTCTATTGCCCCCTCATCCACCGGCCCTGCGCCGGTGGATTTTTTTTGTCCGGCGATCGCCAGACGGACGAGACAAAATTTTATGCAATTTTTTGCCGTTCAACGACGGATCGCCCTGACAATGCGCCTTCCAGACAGGCTATACCAGCAAAAATAGCGGGCGAATGCAGATAATATTCTGCACAAAGGCGAATATTTTGCCGCACACAAAATAAGCACTTTTCGTCAACTCATTGTAAAATATATATAATATTTTTATGAATCGCCGCGTAGCGCATTTTTCGCCCTAATACAGGGCCAATTGGTTAAAGTTTGGCCTTTCATCTCGACGCAAAAATGCGTAATATACGCGCCCTTGCGGACACAGTATGGTCACTCTTTGTCTATGCGCATTGGACACCACCAGCTTACTAATTGCCTGATTGCGGCCCCGATGGCCGGTATTACAGATCGCCCGTTCAGAACCCTCTGTCATGCAATGGGTGCTGGGATGGCTGTATCCGAAATGCTCTCCTCCAACCCGGAGGTGTGGCGGACGGATAAGTCGCGTCTGCGTATGGTGCATAGCGATGAACCAGGGATCCGCTCCGTGCAGATTGCCGGATGCGATCCTGATGATATGGCCGCCGCCGCGCGTATCAACGTGGCCAGCGGCGCGCAGATCATCGATATCAATATGGGATGCCCGGCCAAAAAAGTGAACCGGAAGCTTGCCGGGTCCGCTTTGTTGCAGTACCCGGATCTGGTTAAACGGATCCTCCACGCGGTGGTTGACGCAGTGGATGTGCCGGTAACGCTGAAGATTCGCACCGGCTGGGCGCCAGAGCATCGTAACTGTGTAGAGATTGCCCAACTGGCCGAAGACTGTGGTATTCAGGCCCTGACGATTCACGGCCGAACCCGCGCCTGTCTGTTTAACGGCAACGCGGAATACGACAGCATTCGGGCAGTTAAGCAGAGTGTTTCCATTCCGATTATCGCGAATGGGGATATTACTGACCCGCATAAAGCCAGAGCAGTGCTCGACTACACCGGGGCCGATGCCCTGATGATAGGCCGCGCTGCTCAGGGGAGACCCTGGATCTTCCGGGAAATCCAGCATTATCTGGACACTGGGGAGTTGCTGCCGCCGCTGCCGCTTGGCGAGGTGAAGCGCTTGTTGATTGGGCACATTCGGGAATTGCACGGCTTTTATGGCCAAGGCAAGGGATTCCGGATTGCTCGTAAGCACGTGTCCTGGTATCTCCAGGAACACGCTCCGAATGACCAGTTTCGGCGCACATTCAACGCCATAGAGGATGCCAGCGAACAGCTGGAGGCGTTGGAGGCATATTTCGAAAATCTTAGCGTAAAAAAAGAGCTGACAGAACTATGTTCGAACAACGCGTAAATTCTGACGTACTGACCGTTTCTACCGTTAACTCACAAGATCAGGTGACTCAAAAGCCTCTGCGTGACTCGGTTAAACAAGCACTGAAGAACTATTTTGCTCAACTGAACGGTCAAGACGTAAATGACCTGTATGAGCTGGTACTGGCTGAAGTTGAACAGCCACTGTTGGACATGGTGATGCAATACACCCGTGGCAACCAAACCCGCGCAGCCCTGATGATGGGCATCAACCGCGGCACGCTGCGCAAGAAGCTGAAAAAATACGGCATGAACTGATACTAGTCAGTTAACGTGTTGAAAAGGCGCTTTATCTCATTTGATAAGCGCCTTTTTCTTTGTCTGATTTATGCCTACATTGGCGGGGCTTTGCGCGGAATGCGCTTATCAATATATCCGGCAATGAAATAGCAAATACCCGCCACGGCCGCGACCATCACGGAGCGCTTCCACCCGTCCAACTCCACACCCAGGCTATCCAGCCCGCTCAACACCCCAAACACCAGCAGACCCAAGATAACCGATGCTCTGCCTGTCCAGGTTGGTGAGGGTGTCAATAAACGCCTTACCCAGTGGGATCTCATAGAGCTTCCTCCTTGCTTACGATTGAGTCGCCAATCGATGAAGAATACTCTCACGTTTTACTCGGGGCGACAAAGCGGGGGCATAGGCTCTGGTTTGCGGGCAATAAAAAAGGCCGCAGCGCGGCCCTTGGGGTAAAGCGGAGACCTTATTCGGTCGCTTTGTTCTTGAGGCTTTCCGCCCCTTGCTTGGTCTTGTCCCAAGCCTTCTCCGTACCCTGTTTGGTGGAGTGCCAGGCCTTTTGCGAGCCTTCGCTCACTTTGCTGCCGACGCTGTCGCTCTTGCCTTCGGCGGCGTGCTTGGCTTTCAGCTTCAGCTCTTCACCCTTGTCCTGAGACTGGTGCAGCTTTTCTTTGGCGGTATCCGCCCCTTTATGCGCCTCAGCGACGACCTCGTTGCTGGCATGAGCGGCGGTGTCGGTCGCAGTTTCAGCAGCGAACACCGGGGAAGCGAGCAGCAGTGCAGACAAGGCAATGATTGATTTCTTCATAAGTCCCTCTTTTCTCAGATACGTGCCATTCGTCATGAAACAAGATGGCATGAAATGCCCCTTGAACGATTTAAGAATAGGACTAAAACCAAAAAAATCGATACAAAATTTTATTACCAACGGTTTTATTGATTTTTTATGCCACCAAGCAGTATGAGCGGGGGAAAGCGCACGAAAAAGTTAAATTTTTCCTGTCACAAAACTATAATTTGTACGAATTTTTAACAAGCACCAACAGGGATGGATTCTATGGTTGCCGCGATCATTATCGGCATTTTTATCATCAGCTTCCTCTACGCACACTCCCGCGGCAAAGAGAAACAAAAGCTTACCCGCCAACTGTTCGATCACTCCACCTTTATGGGGCCGATCAACATGTTTATGACCGGCTTCTCCCGTTTGCCCGCCAAACAGCCCTATTTCGACGAAAAAGGCTTCCCGGAGCTGCAGACGCTGACCGACAACTGGCAGGTGATCCGCGAGGAAGCGGTGCGCTTGCAGGATCACATCAAAAAGGCGCAGTCGCACAACGACGCCGGATTCAACACCTTCTTCAAGCGCGGCTGGAAACGTTTTTATCTGAAGTGGTACAGCGACAGCCACCCTTCGGCGCAAACGCTGTGCCCGAAAACCGTCGAGCTGCTCAACCGCATCCCGTCGGTCAAGGCCGCGATGTTCGCCGAGCTGCCGCCCGGCAGCCATTTAGGTAAACACCGCGATCCTTACGCCGGCTCGGTGCGCTACCATCTGGGGCTGATGACGCCCAACGACGATCGCTGCTTCATCGAGGTCGATGGCGAGCAGCACAGTTGGCGTGACGGCGAGGCGGTGATCTTTGATGAAACCTACGTGCACTGGGCGCAGAACGCCACCGATCAGACGCGCATCATTCTGTTTTGCGACGTCGAACGGCCGATGAAATGGCGCTGGGCGCAGGCGGTCAACCACTGGGTCGGCGCCACGCTGATGTCGGCAGCCAGCTCGCCGAACGACGATCAGGACCGCACCGGCGGCATCAACCGCATCTTCAAGTACGTCAACGCAGTGCGCGATGCCGGCCAACGCCTGAAAGCGCGCAACCGCCGTGGTTACTACCTGCTGAAGTGGCTGGTGATCGTCGCTATTTTCGCCGCCATCATCCTCCCCAGCCTGTAAACCGTCGCCAATCGTCAACACAGGGGCAACGCGAATGAGAATATTCGCATGCCCCTCTTCCGCCACACCCCGTACCCTGTGTTAACATACACGTTCCTAGAGCCGCCTCCGCTGGCCAACAGCTATCCCTCCGAAGCCTGATAGCAGCGCAAACCGCCCTTCGAATGTAAATGTTTAGTCAATTATGGAATTCCGACTAAACCCTGGCCGTACCTGGGTGTCTGAGTAGTCGTATCGCTATCGAGTGGAACCTTTATATGCGTTACAGCTTGCTGCCCCTTTTAACGTATAAAAAGAGTTTCTATGAAATCAGCCAAAGCATTTCAACTGGCCTTGCTGCACCCGCGCTACTGGTTAACCTGGTTCGGCCTCGCCCTGCTGTTCCTGCTGGTCCAGCTCCCCTACCCGTTGCTCAATCGGCTGGGAGTGTGGATGGGGCGTACCTCGATGCGATTTCTCAAACGCCGCGTCACCATCACTCGTCGCAACCTCGAGCTGTGTTTCCCCGAGATGGACGAAGCGCAGCGCGAGCGCAAGGTGGTGGGCAACTTCGAATCGCTCGGCATGGGCCTGTTGGAAACCGGCATGGCCTGGTTCTGGTCGGATAAACGCGTCAAACGCTGGTTCAACGTCTCCGGCATCAACCACCTCAAAATGGCGCAGCGCGACGATCGCGGCGTGCTGGTGATCGGCGTGCACTTCATGTCGCTGGAGCTGGGCGGCCGGGCAATGGGCCTGTGCCAGCCGATGATGGCGATGTACCGTCCGCACAACAATAAAGCGATGGAGTGGGCGCAGACCAAAGGCCGCATGCGTTCCAACAAGGCGATGATCGACCGCAAAGATCTGCGTGGCATGGTGCACGCGCTCAAGCGCGGCGAGGCGGTATGGTTCGCGCCGGATCAGGACTACGGCCCGCGCGGCAGCGTATTCGCCCCGCTGTTCGCCGTCGATCAGGCCGCTACCACCAGCGGCACCTTTATGCTGGCGCGCATGGCCAACCCGGCGCTGGTGCCGGTAGTGCTGATCCGCCGCGAAGGCGGCCGCGGCTACGACCTGCTGATCCAGCCGGCCCTGGAAGACTATCCACTCAGCGACGAACAGGCGGCGGCGGCTTACATGAACAAAGTGATCGAGAAAGAGATCATGCGAGCGCCGGAGCAATACATGTGGCTGCACCGCCGTTTCAAAACCCGACCGGCTGGTGCGCCCTCGCTGTACTGACCTTTTTTTTCAGCCCGGCCAATGCCGGGCTTTTTTGTGCGCCACTTTTAAAAAACGGCGGCTCGACACTCTACTTTCCTGTAATCTCCTTCTTTACCCGCACAGGAACGGAAATGATGAAAGCTCAAGTTCGCATTGCTCTGGTCGGTGATTACAACCCGCAAGCCGTGGCCCATCAGGCCATCCCCGTGGCGCTCCAGCTCACCGCCGCCCATCTCGATATTGACGTGCAGCCCCAGTGGCTACCGACCGAAACCTTGATCTCCCCCGAAACGCTGCAAAATTTCGACGCCATCTGGGTGGTGCCAGGCAGCCCGTATCGTTACGACGACGGCGCCTTTATGGCGATCCGTCATGCGCGGGAAAACGACGTGCCGTTCCTCGGCTCCTGCGGTGGTTTTCAATACGCCATCGTCGAATACGCCCGCAACGTGATGGGCTGGCACGACGCCGGCCATGCGGAAACCGACAGCGGTGGCCGGCTGGTGATCGCCCCGCTGAGTTGCTCGCTGGTGGAAAAAACCGGCGACATCGTTTTTCAGCCCGACACCCGCGTCGCACAGGCCTACGGCAGCCTGAACACCCATGAAGGCTACCACTGCAACTTTGGCGTGAATCCGGAATTCGTCGCCGATCTTGAGCGCTTCCCGCTGATCATCAGCGGCCACGACAGCGAAGGCGACGTGCGCGCCATCGAACTGCCGGGCCGGCGTTTTTACGTCGCCACGCTGTTCCAGTCGGAACGCGCCGCGCTGCGCGGCGAGCTTTCACCGCTGGTGGTGGAACTCGTCAAAACAGCCGCCAACGGGTAAAAAAAAGCCCTCCTGCGAGGGCTTCATTGACAAGCAACGCGGTCAGCGTCGGACGAGCGAATTCAGCACGGCGCTGATGCGCTCCCCTAAGCCGCGCCGGTTCACGGCTTCCGACATCATGGTGACATGATCGCCATCAACCAGGTTGACCGTCACCGCCGACGCCGGCAAATGCCCCTCCCAGCCGAGTGCCGAGCCGTCGCGGCGGTTGTAACCCGCCGGCTTGATGCGCTGCCAGTAGGCTTCCAGATCGTCGTTCAGCAAGCCGGGCATCTCCTCCACCGCTTTAAACAGGTGCAGATTAAGGCCGAGCGGCCGGATGACGCTGGCGCCGACCAGGGTCGCATAGTGATAACGCTTGCGCCATAACGCGGCTTCCTTCAGCGGATCGTCGAGGAAAGTGCTGATGCCCTGGCCGTGCAGCACCGCCAACGCCTCCTCCACCGACAGCGGCTGCAGGCGGGAGAACAGCGGCGCCTCCAGCGTCGGATGTTCCACCTCCAGCCAACTGAGGAATAGCTGTGTCGCATCGCGCATCGCCTGCTGCGGCCGCAGGGTGTCGAGCAGGCCCACCAGCGCCACCTCTTCCCCCTCCGCCTGCAGCCGTTCCGCCACCATGTAGGTCAAGATCCCGCCCGAAGAGTAACCGAACAGGTGATACGGCCCGCTGGCTTGCGCCTGCCGGATAACGCCGGCAACGATCTCCGCCATCGCCTCCATCGTTGCCGGCGGCGCGTCGGTCATCTCTGGCCACGGCACGGCATAAATCGGGAAGTCCGCATCGATCTCTTTGGCTATTTCATAAACATAGGAGTGATCGCCATAACCGGTCGGCATGAAGAAGACCGGCGGGCGCTGGCCGCTGCGGCGCGCCGGTAATGCCCTGAGCGGCTGTCCGCCCGTGCGCTGCTCGACATGCGCCGCCAGATCCGCCAGCACCGGGTGGTCAAAGATCGCCTGCACCTGCAGTGCGATCCCCCACTGCTGCGCCAGGCTGGCCTGACGGACCGCCAGCAGCGAATGGCCGCCCAGTTCGAAGAAGTTGTCGTGTCTGCCGATCTGCGGCAGCCCCAGCAACTCCGCCCACGCCTGCGCCAACAGCGTCTCGGTATCGCCGCGCGGCGCTTCGTAGGCTTCGCCTGCGGCGGCGGCCATCTCCGGCGCCGGCAGAGCCCGCCGATCAATCTTGCCGTTTGGCGTCAGCGGCATCGCCGCCAGCCAGACAAAGGCCGCAGGCAGCATATAGTCCGGCAGTTGCGCCGCCAGGTGCTGACGCAGCTCACCGGCCAACCCGTCGCTCGCCACGTTCTCACGCACGCTGATCCAGGCGATCAACCGCGTATCCGCACCGACGCAGCAGGCATCGACCACCGCTTCGTTCACCGCCGGGTGCGCCGCCAGGCGCGCCTCTATCTCACCCATCTCGATACGGAAGCCGCGAATTTTCACCTGACGATCGTTGCGTCGCTGATACTCGAGGTTGCCGTCCGCCCGGTAACGCACCAGATCGCCGGTGCGATACATGCGCCCGCCCGGGTTAAACGGATCGTTCAGGAAACGTTCCGCGGTCAGTTCCGGCCGGTTGAGGTACCCCAGCGCCACGCCGACGCCGCCGATATACAGCTCGCCAATCACGCCCAGCGGCGCCGGTCGGCCGCGCGCATCCAGCACATAGGCGCGGGTGTTGCCGATCGGTAAACCGATCGGCAAACGCATGGCGCCTTGCACCTCGGCGATCGCCGCCGTCGTGGCGAAGGTCGTCGCTTCCGTCGGCCCATAGGCATGGATCAGCTGTACCGGCCCCGCTTCCTGCAGCAGGCGTTCGAAGGCGCTCGGCTCCTCCTTTTCCCCACCGCAGATCAGATAGCGCAGCTGGGCGAGCGTCGCGCCCATGCTGTACACATACTGATTGAACAACGCGGTCGTCAGGAACAGCGTCGTCACGCGATGCTGCGTCAATGCGGCGCTCAAGCGCGCCGCATCCATCACGGTTTCCGCCGGGATCACCACCAGTTCGCCGCCGTTCAACAACGCCGCCCACACCTCCATCGTCGCGGCGTCGAAGGCCGGGTTAGCGGCATAAGCCACCCGTTCGGTCGCATCGAACGCCGCATAACGGTTGTTGATCACCAACCGAGTGATGCCCTGGTGCGGCGTCATCACGCCTTTAGGCAGCCCTGTGGAGCCGGACGTGTACATGATGTATGCCACCTCAGCGCTCGACAGCGACAGCGCCGGGTCGTTCTCGTCACCGCCGGAGATTGCCGGCCGCAGCAGCGGCAAGGTATCCCCGTCCGTCGCTTCACCGACGATAAGGCGCGCGCCGCTGTCCTCCAGGATCCACTGCTGACGCGCCGCTGGCAGCTGCGGGTCGATAGGTACATACACCGCGCCGGCCTTGAAGATCGCCAGTTGCGTCGCCACCAGATCGATGCTGCGCGTCAGACGCGTCGCCACGCGCTCGCCCGGTTGAATGCCGTGGGCGATCAGAGCATGCGCCAGCCGGTTAGCCTGGGCATTCAACGCCGCATAGCCGATCCGACGGTCGCCTTGCACGATCGCGACAGCCTGCGGCGCACGCTGCGCCTGGCGTTCAAACAGCTGATGCACGCAAAGCTCTGCCGGATAAGGCGCCGTCGTCTGATTCCATTCCTCCAGCAGCAGCCGGCGCTCAGACGGCGGCAGGATCTCCAGCTCGCTCGCCGGCAGGGTCGGCTGGCTTTCCAACGCCTGCGCCAATGAGGCCAGCGCCTGTTGCATATAGCCGCAGATCCTCGCCGCCGGCACCGGTTCGCTGACCTGCGCCGTCAGCCCCAGAGAGTCGCCGCCGTCTTCCACCGACAGGACGAACGGATAGTTGGTGCGCTCCTGCGCGCTCAACAGCGTCATGCCTTCCGGCAACACCAGCTCGCTGCCGTTGTTGTGGCGATAGTTGAGCAACGCGCTGAACAGCGGCATCCCCGCCGCCACGCCGCTGCAGCGCTGCGCCAGCGCCAGCGGCGCGTGCTCATGCTGCAGCAACCCGCTCAGCCGCGCGTGGGCCTGGCGCGCCGCCGTCGCCACATCGTCATCGCCGATGTCGAGGCGCAGCGGCAAGGTATTGATAAACAGCCCCATCGCTCGCTCGGCGCCTTCCCCCGCCTGCATGCGTCCCAGCAGCACGGTACCGAACACCACGCGGTCGTGGCCGCTGGTGCGGGCCAAGACCTGCGCCCAGGCCAAATGGCACAGGCTGGCCAGGCTCACGCCCAACCGTTTGGCCTGATGCCGCAGACGTTCGTTCAGCGCCTTGTCGATAGGCTGGTGCGCCGTGGTGACGCCCTTGCCATCGCCGCGCACGTTGCCGAGCCCGAACGGCAGCACCGGCTCTTCGATGTCCGCCAGCATGGCGCGGAAGAAGGTTTCATGTTCTTGCGCGCTGATGCTCAAACGCGCCTGCGCCACCGCATTGCGGAACGGCGGCGCGGCGCCCAGCTCGGCGCCTTTGCCGGCGAGGATCGCGGCGATCTCTTCTTCGATCAATGCCGCCGTGGAATGATCCCCCACCAAATGATGCCATTGCTGCAGCATCCACCAGCCGCCATCGCTATCTTGCGCCACCACGACGTTCAGCAGCGGCGCACGGCTGAGATCCAGACGCGCATGCTGCGGATCGAAGCGCGCCAGCAGTTGATCGCCAATCGCCCCCTGCGCCGGATCGAGCGTCAGCTCAGTCCACGGCAGCGCGGCGGCGCGCCAAACGACCTGTACCGGCTCGCGGATCGCCTCACTGATGAACGCTGTGCGCAGAATATCGTGGCGATCGATCACCTGTTGCATCGCGGCCCGCCAACGATCCAGACGCTCGCGGTTCTCAAAGCGCAACAGCGTAGACAGCAGGTACGGATCGCCCCGTTCCGCCAACAGGTGGTGGAACAGAATCCCCTCCTGCAACGGCGACAACGCATAGATATCCTGCACGTTGGCCACCCCGCCCGGCACGCGCGCCACGATGCTGTCGATCTCAACCTGGTTCAGCGAGGCCAGCGGCAGCAACTCAGGCGTGATGCGCGCGCTATCCGGCCGCAGCAGGTTCTCGGGGATCTCGATTTCGCAGCGCGCCTCCAGCGCCTCCGCCAGCGAGGCCAGCGTCGGGGCGGTAAACAGCGTTTGCACGTTCGCCGTCAGGCCGCAGCGACGCAGCTCCGCGATCAGTTTCACCGCCAGCAGCGAATGCCCGCCCAACTCGAAGAAATTGTCATGTCGGCCGACATTCGGCAGACCGAGCAATTCACCCCAGATCGCCGCCAACAGGGTTTCCGTGTCGCCCTGAGGCGCTTCATGGCCCACGCGCGCAAAGTCGCCGGCCTGTGGCGTCGGCAACGCGCGGCGATCCACTTTACCATTCGGGGTCAACGGCAAGTCGGCAAGCATCAGACAGGCCGCCGGCACCATGTAGTCCGGCAGCTGCGCCGCCAAATGCCGCCGCAGCTCGTCGGTCAGATCGCGGCCCTCGGCCTCGGCTTGCGGCACGATCCAGGCGATCAACGCAGAATGCGCACCGCGCACGTCAACCACCGCTTCGCGCACCGCCGGGTGCATTTCCAGCAGGACTTCAATCTCGCTGCACTCGATGCGGAAGCCGCGGATCTTCACCTGCTGATCGTTGCGTCCGCAGTAATCGAGGTTGCCGTCCGGCAGATAGCGCGCTAAATCGCCGGTGCGATACATGCGGCCTCCCTCGTTAAACGGATCCGCCAGGAAACGCTCGGCCGTGAGGTCTTCGCGATTAAGGTAACCCAGCGCCACGCCCACGCCGCCGATATACAGCTCGCCGATCGCGCCCAGCGGCACCGGCTGGCGATGTTCGTCCAGCAGATACACCCGCGTATTACCGATCGGCCGGCCAATCGGCAAACGGTGCCGCCCCGCCGCCACGGTGATGTGCGCCGAGGTAGCGGCAGTGGTGGCTTCCGTCGGGCCGTATCCGTTGATCAGCTGCACCCGGCCCCCCTCCTTCAGCACCCGGGTATAGGCATGAGGATCCGCCGCTTCGCCGCCGCTGATCAGGTATTTCAGCCCCGCTAACGTCGCGGGAATGCTGTGCGCATGCTGATTGAACAGCGAGGTTGGCAGCACCAGCACCGTAATCGCCTGGCGCGTCAGCAAATCGGCGAACGCCGAGGCGTCCAGCAAGACCGCCGGCGGCACTACCACCAGCGCGGCGCCGTTCAGCAAGGCTCCCCAAACTTCCAGCGTCGCCGGATCGAACGCCGGGTTGATGGCGAAAGCGATACGATCCGAGTCGCTGAACTCCGCATAACCGTTATTGATCACCAGTCGGTTGATCCCCTGATGCGGCACCATCACGCCTTTCGGCTTACCGGTTGAGCCGGAGGTGTACATGATGTAGGCCAGATCCAGACTGTTGCTCGCCAATATCGGCGCGCCGGACAGCAGGTCCGCGTCATCGCTTTGAGGCAGACGAGCGACGCCGACGCCGATCTGCGTGTCGTCCTCGCCGCCATTCAGCAACAGTACTGCACCGCTGTCGGCGATGATCCAGTTCTGGCGGCCGGCCGGCAGCTGCGGATCAACCGGCACATAGGCAGCACCGGCCTTAAGGATCGCCAATTGGGCGATCACCAGGGCGGCGCTGCGCTCAAACCGGACCGCCACGCGCTGGCCGGGCTCCACGCCCGCCTTAATCAGGCGCCAGGCCAGCCGATTGGCGTGCTCCGCCAACTGCGAGTAGCAAATAAGCTGCTCGCCATCGACCAACGCCGTCGCCTGCGGCGTGCGCCGCGCCTGCTCGTCGAACAGTTGATGCACGCACGCCTGCGCCGGATACGCCCGCTCGGTGCGGTTCCACTCGTGCAGCAGCAGCTGACGTTCGGCCGCAGGCAGCAGATCGACGCGCGCCGCCGGCTGGTCAAGATCCGCCGCCATCGCTCGCAGCGCCTGCTGCAGATACGCGCCGTAGCGCACCGCCGTGTCGCGATCGAACAAGGCGCTGGCGTAGTTCAACGAGCCGACAATGCCGCTGCCGCTTTCCGCCAACTCGAGCGTCATGTCGAATTTCGCGACGTCATAGCTCAGCCCGGCATCCGTCGTTTGCAGGCCCGGCAATGCGATATCGCGCACCGAGCCGTCCTGCCAGGCCAGCATCACCTGGAACAGCGGCGTCGCGTCCAGCTGGCGCGGCGGATTGACCACCTCCACCACCTGTTCAAACGGCAGATCGCCGTTTTCCCGCGCCGCCAATACCGTCTCGCGCACGCGTTCGAGCAAGATTTTCAGCGTCGGCTCACCGCGCAGATCGACATGCATCGCCAGCGTGCTAACGAAGAAGCCGGCCAGCGGTTCGATTTCCAGCCTGCTGCGGTTGGCCTCCGGGGTGCCAATCACCACCTGCGGTTGGCCGGCCATGCGGGACAACACCAAACTCCAGGCGGCCAGCACCGTCATGAACAGCGTGCCGCCGTATTGGCGGCTCAACCGCCGCAGCGCGTCGGTGAGCGCCGCGTCGATAACCAGAGGCACCTCGCCGCCGGCGAACGACTGCATCGCCGGACGCGGCCGATCGGTCGGCAGCGTCAGCAGCGCCGGCGCATCGCCCAGCGTCTGGCGCCAGAACGCCGCCTGCTCGGCCAACCGTTCCTGCGTCAGCCACTGGCGCTGCCAAACGGCATAATCGACATAGTGCACCGCCAGCGGCGGCAGCGGAGACGGTTCACCGCGTTGGAAGGCGCCATACAATGCGCTCAACTCCCGCATCAGGATCCCGGTAGACCAGCCGTCGGAAACGATATGGTGGCAGGTCAGCAGGAACAGATGCCGCCGCTCGCTCACTTGCAGCAAGCAAGCCCGCACCAGCGGCCCCCTTTCCAGATCGAACGGCGCTTTCATCGCCGTTTCGGCTAGCGCGTGCAAACGTTGCTCCGCATGACGCTCGCCGCGCAAGTCGTGATGCGCCAGCGGCATGGCCGCCTCCGGCAAGATCCGCACCTGAGGTTGCCCATCCTGGCAAACAAACACGCTGCGCAAGGCTTCGTGGCGGGCATACAGCGCGTCGAGGCTGCGTTGGAACGCCGGCGCATCCAGGTCGCCGTCAAGGCGCAACGCCAGAGGGATATGGTAAGTCTCGCCGATCCCGCCCATTTGGCTCAGGAACCACAGCCGCTGCTGGGCAAACGACAACGGCAATGCGTCGTGACGTGGGGTCGGCACGATGGCCGTCGGCTGCGTCGCCCCCTCCCGTTCCAGCCACTGCGCCAGCGCCTGCAACACCGGCGCAGCGAACAGCGCCGACAGCGGCAGCCGCCAGCCGGCCTGCTGTACCCGATTGGCCAACTGTACCGCCAGCAGCGAATGTCCGCCCAGAGCGAAGAAATCATCATGACGACCTACGCGTTCAACATTCAGCAACTGACGCCAGATGGACGCCAGCAGGCGTTCTCGTTCATTGGCCGGCGCTTCATAAACGGCGCGCGCGGCGGCCCCCAGCTCAGGCGCCGGCAGCGCGCGTTTGTCCAGTTTGCCGTTGGTGGTCAGCGGCAACGCGTCCAGCCACACAAAGGCCGTCGGCACCATATAGTCCGGCAGACGGCCGGCCAGATGCTGGCGCAGCCGCAGCGCCAGCGTTTCCCGATCTCCCTCTTCGCCCGGCACCGCCCAGGCCACCAAACGTTTGTCGCCGCCGTTGTCCTGCCAGGCGTCAACCGCCACGCTGCGGACCTCAGGATGGTCCAGCAGCGCCGCCTCCACCTCACCGCACTCAATGCGGAAACCGCGAATTTTCACCTGCTGGTCGTTGCGCCCCAGGTACTCCAGCTCACCGTTCGGCAGATAGCGCGCCAGATCGCCGGCGCGATACATCCGTTCTCCCGCCACGAAAGGATCGTCGAGGAAACGTTGCGCATTCAGCTCCGGCCGATTCAGGTAGCCGCGCGCCACGCCCAGCCCGCCGACATACAGCTCACCCACTGCGCCCTGCGCCACCGGCTGACCGTGTTCGTCAAGCAGATACAGGCGCAGATCCGGGATGCGGCGGCCGATCGGGCTGCCGCTGCCGGTGATGTCCGCAGGAGACATTTCCCGGTAGGTGACGTGCACCGTCGTTTCCGTTATGCCGTACATATTGATTAACCGCGGCGCGTCCGGCCGATTACGGGCATACCACGGCGCCAGATCGGCCGGATTCAGCATTTCGCCGCCGAAGACGATGTAGCGCAGCCGATGCGGCGTGTCGTCCTGAGCTTGAATGAACGCTTTAAAGGCGCTTGGCGTCTGATTCAGCACCGTCACGCCCTGGTGACAAACCAACTGATAGAACGCGGGGGCAGAGCGCGCCGTTTCCTGCGGCACGATCACCAACCGGCCGCCGTGGCGCCACGCGCCCCAGATTTCCCATACCGAGAAATCGAAGGCGAACGAGTGGAACAGACACCAGACATCCCCGGCGTCAAAGCCGAAACCGGCGTCGGTCGCGGTAAACAGGCGCTCAACCTGACGGTGTTCCACCATCACGCCTTTCGGCTTACCGGTCGATCCGGAGGTATAGATCACATAGGCCAGATTGGCCGCCGTCAGCCCCGCAACCTGCGGATTGGCGGCCTCGGTGCCCCAGTCTTCCTCCAGCGCCATCGTCGGCACATCAGCCCCGCTCAGCGCCGAACGCCCTGCGGCGTCGGCCAGCAGCAACACCGGCCGGGCATCGTGTAAAATGTACTCCAGACGTTCGCCGGTATAAGCCGGATCGAGCGGCACATAGGCGCCGCCCGCTTTCAGGATCGCCAGCAACCCGACCAGCATCGGCGTGCTGCGCTCCGCACACAGCGCCACCAGACGATCGGGCCCGACGCCGCGCGCGATCAACACCTGCGCCAACGCGTTGGCTCGTTCATTGAGCGCCCGATAGCTGAGGCGTTCTTCTCCGCACACCACGGCGATCGCCTCTGGCGTGCGCAGCGCCAGCCGCTCCAGGTGATGGTGCGGGCAGAGATCCGCCCGCGGTTCGTCCGGCGTCCGGTTCCAGCCATGCAACAACCGCTGCCGTTCGTTCTGCGGCAACAGCGCAAGCTGCGAAACCGGCTGCGGCGCCGCCAACGCGATGCTCTGCAACACCTGGCGCAGATAGATCCCGTAGCGCTCGGCGGTTTCACGATCGAACAGCGCGGTGGCGTAATACAGCGAACCGGCGATCTCTTCGCCGATCTCGGTCAGATCCAGCGTCATGTCATATTTCGCCGCGGCATAGCCGGCATCGATCGCTTCCGCCTGCAGCCCCGGCAGGCCGATGTCGTGCACCGAACCGTCCTGCCAGCTCAGCATCACCTGGAACAACGGAGTATGGCCACGATGACGCGGCGGGTTCACCTGTTCAACCACCTGCTCGAAAGGCAGATCGCCATGATCGCGCGCCGCCAGCAGCGTATCGCGCACGCGCAGCGCCAACGTCGACAAATCCGGATCGTCGGACAGATCGATGCGCAGCGCCAAGGTGCTGACGAAGAAGCCGATCATCGGCTCCGTTTCCAGCCGGCGACGGTTGGCCTCCGGCGTGCCGATCACCAGATCGCGCTGCCCCGACAAACGGGACAGCACGACGCTCCACGCCGTCAACAGCGTGATGAACAGCGTGCATCCCTGACGCAGGCTGAATTGCCTCAGCGCTGCAGTCAGTTCGGCATCGAGCGAGACGGCCACCCGATCCCCGGCGAATGACTGCACCGCCGGGCGCGGACGGTCGGTCGGCAGCGTCAACAGCGCTGGCGCATCGCCCAACGTCTGGCGCCAATAATCGGCCTGCTTCGACAACCGCGCCGGCTGCAGCCATTGCCGCTGCCAGTGGGCGTAATCCGCGTATTGCAACGCCAGCGGCGGCAGCGGCGATGGTTCGCCGCGACACAACGCGCCATACAACGCACCCAGCTCCCGCAGCAATATGCCGTTCGACCAACCATCGGAAATGATGTGGTGGCAGGTCAACGTGAACAGCTGTTCCTCGTCGCTCAGCCGGATAAGGCTGGCGCGCAACAGCGGGCCCCCGGCCAGATCAAAGGGCGCCGCAGCCTCTTCCCGTATCAGCATGGCGGCACGCGCCTGCGCATCCGCGTCACCGCGCAGATCGTGGATCGTCAGCGGCAAACCGGCGATCGGCAAAATGAGCGCCTGCGGCTGGCCGTCGCGGCTGATAAAGACGGTACGCAACGCGTCGTGGCGCGCATAAAGCGCGTCGAGGCTGCTCTGCCAGGCGGCCAGATTCAGCGGCCCACGCAGCCGCAGCGCCAGCGGCATGTGGTAAATTTCGCTCATGCCGTCCAGTTGGGTCAGGAACCACAGGCGCTGCTGAGCGAACGACAGCGGTAAGGCCGCATCGCGCGGCGCAGGCAGAATCGGCGGCAGGCTTTCCGCCTGCGTGATCTGGCGCGCCAGCGCCTGCAGGACCGGGTTGGCGAACAGCGCCTGCAGCGACAGCGGCAACCCGCTTTGCTGCAGGCGGTTGGCCAAACGCACCGCCAACAACGAATGGCCGCCCAGGGCGAAGAAGCTGTCGTTGCGGCCAACCTGATCCACGCCCAGCAGTTCTTCCCACAGCGCAGCCAGACGCTGCTCGACGTCCCCCAGCGGCGCCTCGTAGGCTTCACGACGATAGGCCTCGCCCGACGGGTCGGGCAATGCGCGGCGATCGAGCTTGCCGTTTGGTGACAGCGGCAGCGCCTCCAGCAGCACGCAAGCGGCCGGCACCATGTAATCCGGCAGTTTGTCGGCCAAATGCCGGCGCAGCACCTCCGCCAGCGACGCCTCATCGGCACCTGGCTGCGGCACCACCCAGGCGATCAGGCGTTTCTCACCGCCGTCGCCGCCGTGCGCATCCACCACGGCTTCGCGCACCTGCGGATGCGCGGCCAGCGCCGCCTCTATCTCGCCGCATTCGATACGGAAACCGCGGATCTTCACCTGCTGATCGTTGCGGCCCAGATACTCGATATTGCCGTCCGGCAGGTAGCGGGCCACGTCGCCGGTGCGGTACATGCGGCCGCCGTGGCCGGCATCGAACGGATCGGCCAGGAAGCGCTCCGCCGTCAGTTCAGGCCGGTTGAAATAGCCGCGCGCTACCTGGATGCCGCCGATATACAGCTCGCCAACCGCCCCCAGCGGCACCGGCTGCCCTTGTTCATCGAGCAGATAGATCCGCGTATTGGCCACCGGCCGCCCAATGGGCACCGACACCAGCCCGGGTTGGCGGGTGCAGTGCCAAGCGGTCACGTCCACCGCCGCTTCGGTCGGACCATAGAGGTTATGCAACTCGACATGCGGCATCTGGCGGTAGAACTCCGCCACCAGCGAGGCGGGCAGCGCCTCGCCGCTGCACATGACGCGCACCACCTGCCCACAGCGGCGGCTCGCGCCTTCATACAGCAGGAAGCTTTGCAGCATCGACGGCACAAAGTGCAGCGTTGTCACGCCATACTGTTCAATGGCGCGGCTCAGGTACTCCGGATCCTTGTGGCCTTCCGGGCGCGCCATCACCAGGCGCGCGCCATACATCAACGGCCAGAAGAATTCCCACACCGAGACGTCGAAGCCGAACGGCGTTTTCTGCAGCACCGTATCCGCCGGCGTCAACCCATAAGCCTGCTGCATCCAGATCAGGCGGTTAACGATGCCGCGATGCTCATTCATCGCGCCTTTCGGTTTTCCGGTCGAGCCGGAGGTATAAATCACGTAGGCCAAATGATTGGGCTGCGCGCGCGGCGCCGGGTTATCGGCGTTCAGATCGTCCGGCAACGGTTCATCCAGCGCCAGCAGCGGCACCGCGTGTTCGCCCAGCGCCGCGCGGCCGGCGGCGTCCGCCAGCAGCAGCATCGGATCGGCGTCCTGCAGGATATATTGCAGACGTTCGCCCGGATAAGCCGGATCCAGAGGCACATAGGCGCCGCCGGCCTTGAGGATGCCGAACAATGCCGTCACCATCGCCAGGCTGCGCTCGGCGCACACTGCCACCCGGCAATCCGGCCCGACGCCGCGCTGCATCAGCGCGTGCGCCAGGCGATTGGCCTGCGCGTTCAGTTGGGCGTAGCTCAGTTCGGCGTCGCCGCAAACCAGCGCCACGGCGTCCGGCGTGCGGCGCACCTGCGCTTCAAATAGCCCATGCAGGCAAACGTCCTGCGGATAAGGCTGTGCCGTTGCGTTCCAACCATTGATCAGCAAGGCGTACTCGTCGTCCGGCAGAATCGACAGTTCACGCACCGGCATTTCCGGCGTGTGTTCCAGCGCATTCACCAGAGCGGTCAACGCCTGTTGCATATAGCGGCACACCCGCGAGGCTTCAATGGGGTCGATGACCTGCGCCGTCAACGCCAGCGAATCCATGCCGTCGTCCACCGACAGCACGAACGGGTAGTTGGTGCGTTCGTCCGCGCCGATCAGGCTGACCCCTTCCGGCAGCGCCAAGGCTTCCCCGTCGTTGTGGCGGTAGTTCAGCAGCGCACTGAACAGCGGCGCACCGCTTTTCACGCCGCTGCAGCGCTGCGCCAACGCCAGCGAGGCGTGCTCATGCGCCAGCAAGCCGCTCAGGTGCGCATGCGCCTGCCGCACCGACGCCTCAACGCTGCGCCCGTCCATATCCAGCCGCAGCGGCAGCGTATTGATGAATAGCCCCAGCGCCCGGTCGGCGCCTTCGCCCGATTCCATGCGGCCCAGCAGCACCGTGCCGAACACCACGGCATCACGCCCGCTGGTGCGCGCCAGCACCTGCGCCCAGGCCAGATGACACAGGCTGGCCAGGCTGACGCCCAGCCGCTTCGCCTGTCGACGCAGGCCGGCATTCAGCGCAGGCGCCAGCGCCAGACGGCCGGTATTGGCGCACTGTCCGTCGCCGTGTACGTTGCCGAGCCCGAACGGCAGCACCGGTTCGTCGATATCCGCCAGCATGCCGCGGAAGAAACGCTCATGTTCCTGTTCGCTGAGCCCCAAACGCGCTTGCGCCACCGCATTGCGGAACGGCTGCGCGCAGCCCAGCGTATCGCCGCGCCCGGCCAGAATGGCGTTGACTTCTTCTCCCATCATCGCCAGCGTCGAGTGGTCGCCAATCAGGTGGTGCCACTGCTGCAAGACGTACCAGCTGCCGTCGCTCTCTTCGGCGATAACGTAATACAGCAGCGGTGCCCGCGTCAGATCCTGCCGGATCCGTCGGGGGTCGAAGCGCGCTTCCAGCTGACGGCCGACCGGCCCCTCGGCCGGATCCAGCGCCAGCTCGATCACCGCTAAACGCGCCCGACGCCAGACGACCTGTACCGGTTCGGACAGCCCCGCACCGACAAAGGCCGTGCGCAAAATGTCATGACGCTCCACCACCTGCTGCATCGCCGCCAGCCAGCGATCGAAACGCGCCCGGCTGTCGAAACGCAGCAGTGCCGACAGCAGGTAGGGGTCGCCCTCTTCCGCCAGCATGTGGTGGAACAAGATCCCTTCCTGCAACGGGGAAAGGGCGTAGATATCCTGTACGTTGTCGATGCCCCCCTCCACACCGTCGACGATCTGATCGATCTCCGCCTGAGTCAGATCGGCCAGCGGCAGCATCTGCGGCGTGATTGCACGGCAGCCCGGCGCAATCACGTTTTCCGGCACCTGAATCCGCTGCTGCGACACCAGCGTTTGTGCCAGAGCCGACAGCGTTGGCGTGGAGAACAGCGCCTGAACGCTCGCCGACAGCCCGGCCTGGCGCAGCTGCGCCATCAGCTTCACCGCCAACAGCGAATGGCCGCCCAACTCGAAGAAGTTGTCGTGACGCCCCACGCGTTCAACGCTCAGCAACCCCTGCCAAATCTGAGCCAGCAGCGTTTCGGTTTCCCCCTGTGGCTCGACATAGGCTTCGCGCATGGTGGCGTCCGGCGCCGGTACCGGCAACGCGCGCCGATCCAGTTTGCCGTTCGGCGACAGCGGCAGCGCCTCCAGCCACACAAAGGCCGTCGGCACCATATAATCCGGCAACGTTGTAGCGAGTGCCCGGCGCAACGTCTGCGCCAGCGCCTCACGCTCCGCCTCCGGCTGCGGCACGATCCAGGCCACCAGACGTTTGTCGCCTTCGCCATCCGTGAGCGCATCCACCACCGCGTCGCGCACGGCGGCATGCATAGCCAGCTGCGACTCGATTTCACCGCATTCAATGCGGAAGCCGCGAATTTTTACCTGCAGATCGTTGCGGCCCAGATACTCCAGGCTGCCATCCGGCATATAGCGCGCCAGATCGCCGGTGCGGTACATGCGGTCGCCCGGCGCGAAAGGATCGGCCAGGAAACGCTCCGCCGTCAGCGCCGGCTGGTTCAGGTAACCGCGCGCCACCTGCGCGCCGCCGATATACAGTTCACCCACGGCGCCCAGCGGTACCGGCTGGCCATCGTCATCCAGCAAGTACGCCCGGCCGTTGGCGATAGGCCGGCCGATAGACGGCATCGCCGTACCGACCGCCGGCTCGCCCGAAGTCGCTACCACGGTCGTCTCCGTCGGCCCATAGTTATTCACAATGGTTACACCAGGCGGCGCCGGCAGCGGCCAGCGGCGAATGCTGTCGCCGCCGATCAGCAGCATCCGCAGATCGGCAGGCATCTCGCCCATCAGTGCGATCTCAGCCAGCGGCGTCACCATAAACCCGACCTGCACACCGCTGCCACGCCACCATTGCAGCAGCGCTTCGCCATTGCCCGCCGCCTCTGCCGGTGGCAGCAGCAGCGTCGCCCCCTGCGTCAACGTCGGCCAGATTTCCCAAACGCTGGCGTCAAAACCCAACCCCGCCATGCTGGTCGTTCGCTCACCAGCCTGCAAACCGGTCGCTTCGCAGTGCCACATGATCAGGTTGATCAGGTGCGCCTGCTCCACCATTACCCCTTTCGGTTTGCCGGTCGAGCCCGAGGTGTAAACCACATACGCCAGGCTGCCTGGCTGCGCGCGCGGCGGCAGGTCGTGATCCTGCTCTGGCAGCGCGTCTTCCAGCGCCAACAACGGCGCTGCTACCGCCCCCAGCGCGGCGCGGCCGGTACTATCCGCCAACAGCAGCGCCGGCGCGCAGTCCTGCACGATATAGTGCAGACGCTCAGCGGGATAAGCCGGATCCAGCGGCACATAGGCGCCGCCGGCTTTCAGGATCGCCAGCAGTGCGACGATCATCTCCGGGCTGCGCGCGGCGCAGACCGCTACGCGGCTTTCCGGCCCTACGCCGCGTGCCGTCAGGTAATGCGCCAGCCGGTTGGCGCGCGCGTTCAATTCCGCATAGCTCAGCGACATCGCCCCCTGAGACAGCGCCGGCACCGTCGGCGTACGCCGCGCCTGCGCTTCAAACAGGGCCGACACGCTCGACGCCTGCGGGAAAGCCCGGTGCGTGCGGTTGCGCACGTTGAGCAATAGCTCTCGCTCCGCCTGGCTCAGTAAACGATCGCCTCGCACCGGCGCATTCGGCGCCGCAGCGGCCTGCCGGAGCAGCAATAGCAGATGCTGCGCGGCACGCAGCATCTGCTCGTCCCCCACCGCGGCGCTGTCGTACACCCAACGGAAAGCGGCGTTGCTTTCACAGATTTGCAGCACTGCCCGAGCGCCGGAGCGTTTCACCGCCGCTGCGCCCTCCTGACTGTCGTCGAATCCCGGCGAGGTGTCGCGGCGCAATAGCGTCACGACGGTTGACCAGGCGCGCGAACGCGTGTCCAGGCCGAGCAATGCCGGATGGTAGGCGCGACGCGCGCGCGCCTGCTGCCATTCGCGTCGCATCTGCACCTGCGCCTCGGCGAAACCCAGCGTCGGATTCAGCGAGATCTGCAGCGGCAGTGTCCAAACCTGGCCCGGTTCGCCGATGACGTCGTCCGTCGCGTTCAGCCAGCCAAGTTGGAAATCACTTTCGCCGCCCATCAATCCCAGATACAGCGCCAGCCCGGTCAACACCGCTTCAACCTCGATCTTGCCCGCGTGTTGCCAGGCCGTAGCCTGCCATGCCGGCCGGGCTTCGCGCTGCCAGGCCACCGGGAACGCCGCCGGGGCAAACTGCGCCAATCGCGGTTGCCAGAAGGCCGCATGATGCCCACCGGCCGCCTGTCGCTCCTCCAATCGTTTCGCCTGCGAAGGATCAAGCAACGGTAACGGCTCGCCCACCGTCAAACCGTGCAGCTGCGCCAGCGCTTCCCCCGCCGTCAGCTCGCCTTCGGCGGTGAACCAGCCCCCGATCCGCACCGCCCCTTCCGCCGTGGCGATATTCCAACCCGCATCGTCGACGCAGAGCAGCGTACCGGGTGGCGCATTGTCGGCGTCAGGCAGCATTTCCAGGCGCCCAACGCCCAGCGCCCGGTCGGCCAACAGGATTTTCAGCGGGCAATTCCCCGCAGGATGGCCGAGTGACGTCGCGAGGCGCACCAGCTCAGCAGCAGGGCGATCCCAGCGGATGAAGCCGGCGGCCGGCGGCAGTCGACGGAGATCATAGAAACTGCCGCTGACGTCCGCTTCAGGCTGCGCAGAGATCTGTTGCATCACCTGGGCAATGCTGCCTTCAGGTTGTTCAGAGAGGAGCCGCAGAATAAATTGGAAACGCCGTTGTAAACTCTCAAGCTGGCTTAATGAATGGGCATGCGGCGCATCGGCAAACATGACGTCCAACTCTTGCGCCTGCTGATCTTCGTAAAATAGAATTTGCATATCGCTGACGGCGATGTTGCCACCGTAGTACCAACGTGTCTTACATCCCCAAAACGGATCGCCATGATCGAAGGAAACGATATTGATGGCGGGACCAAACCAGGATGAACTCATGGTGCTGCGATCGCGACGAATATCCTCACCGCGATATAATTGCCGACGAACCACTTTGGCTATTTCCGCAGCGACCTGTTGTGCAAAATCAGCCAGACGACTTTCAGGGTTAATAGCTAAAATCAGTGGCACCACATTCGCAGTCATACCAATACTGTTTCGCTCTCGCGTACCGGTCACCGGCAGGCTGAAATTCAATAAGGTCTGACCAGTAATACTATGGAAACATAATGCGACGGCCGCCGCCAATATATGAGCGCGATGTACGCCGGCTTTTTCCGCCCCCCGATCAATCGCCGCTATCTCATTTATTTTTAATGTGTGATTGCTGATTTGCATGGACGAATAAGGGACGAGTTTCTCCTGACGCGTCAGGCTATGAGGCGCGGCGAGCGTATAGCCTTGCCAGAACTGTTTATCGGTGGCGAAGCGGGAAGAATCGCGGTACTGCAGGTCGTGTTCATAGAGCCGGGTAAAACTGCAATTACTGAATTCAGGAATGTTTTTTTTCTCAGCTAATGCGTTGTAATACAGCGCGATACGACGCATAAACTCTTCGGCGCTGCGGCCATCTACCAGCATGTGGTGAAAACGTCGGTAAAGGATATAGTTGCCCGGCGCCAACGTCAGTAAGGCAAAACCGAACAGGTCCTGATCCAGCGCGGAGATCACGCGATCGGCATCTTGCCGCATCCAGCGCTGCGCCGCCAGCTCAGGGTATTCCTGGCTGCTGAAGTCATGCACGGAAAGCGGGTCATGACTGCGCGCCGCACGGTATTGATAAAGCTCGCCGTCTTGTTCGGTGAAATGGGCCTGCATCGCCGGCGTTTCTTCAATGATCGCGTCTATCGCCTGGCGCAGCAGGGCTATCTGCAACGGCCCTTGTATCGTGCCGTATCCCCACATATTGAATGGCAAGCCTTCAGACATGCTGGCGCTCAGCCAAAGCTCGCGCTGAGCGGTGGTAATTTCATGCAGTTCGACTTTTTCCAACGAAATATGAGCACCCGTACGGAATTCCCCACTCTTCACATCAGTTTGTTTGTTCATAATATTCTCTAGCACGTTTTCATTACGTTAATGAAAGGGACCGTCCGGATTTAGGCAAAGCCTGGCCGTCCGACAGTTCAAGTCAGAATAAAAAACCGTAGAAAAGCTGGGTCTCCCCCAACTAAGAAAGAATGAAATGGTTAATCCAGAGGTTCCCCCCTGTGCCTCAATTTGTAGAGCTGTGAAGTATAGGAGAGGATATTTTTTTTGGCGAAATGTGCGAAAGGGAATAAATGACCATTTTATTTCCCCGATATTACTCAGGGATGACGAGCGAATTCCTCTTGTATTAATCCGATATAATTAGAGAGAAATTCATATTCTTTTGTATTATTCACCACAGTTAATGTGCAACAATACTTACGATAAGAGCCTCTCCATATCAATAAGTTATACTTTATTGTTTCAATAAAAATAATTTACCTATTAATTAATTCATTGCCATTTAAAATGGGCGGCGATTTTGCCTGCGGCGCATCTATCGTTTTTTGTTATAACGATGGGAAAAATTATGCTGAAAAATTTCTTCGTTTTTTCTGGCGTCCATCAACGGCACCGTTCCCAACGACAGATAACGTAAAAGGGGCGGCAGAGCCCGCCCCGAGAGGTCTTACCACATCAGCCGGCCGATCAATGGCGCGGCCACGACCGTAATGATGCCGGCCAGCATCATCACCAAACTCGACACTACGCCCTCCTGCGGCCCCAGCTCATAAGCGCGAGCGGTGCCGGCACCGTGCGACGAGGCGCCAAATCCGGCGCCCTTCGCCAGACGGCTGCGCACCGCCAGCCGCAAAAACAAAATATCCCCCACCGCCATGCCGAACACCCCGGTGATCACCACGAACAGCGCCACCAGATCCGGCTGCCCGCCCATCTGTTTGGCGGCCTCCAGCGCGAACGGCGTGGTGATCGACCGCACCGCCAGGCTGCGCTGCACCTCTTCCGGCAACGTCAGCAGGCGCGCCAGCCACACCGAGCTGTACACCGCCACCAGCACCGCCGTCGTTACGCCGGCGGTCAGCGATAGCCAGTGGCGGCGGATGATATGCAGGTTCTCATACACCGGCACCGCGAAAGCGATGGTTGCCGGCCCCAGTAGCCACAGCAGCCAGTGAGTTTCACCAATATAGTCCTGATAGGAGATGTGGGTGACCACCAGCAGCAGCACCAGGATCATTGGCGTCAGCACCAGCGGCATCAGCAACAGCGTGCGCCGGCGGCGATACAGCTTCTTGTTGGCGAAGTACAGCGCCAGCGTCGCCAGAAAACAGGCCAAGCTAAGGATAAAATCATTCATGACGCTGCTTCCGACGCTGCAGCCAAATCTCCAGCCGATACACCCTGTCCACCACCAGCCCGGTGGCGCCCAACGTCAGCATGGTGCTGACCGCGATCACCAAAAAGATCTTCCAACCCTCGACCATCAACAGCTGGGCATAGTTGACCACCGCCACCACCGCCGGCACGAAAAACAGCAGCATTTCCGCCAGCAGCCAGCGGGAGCCGGCCTTAACCCAGCTCAGCGGCAGAATGCGCAGCAGGATTAGCGCCAGCAGCATCAACATGCCGACGATATTGGCGGGGAGCGGCAGGTGGAATTGTTGCACCAGACGATCGGCGATCAGGAACAGCGCCGCATACAACGCCACCTGAATCGGCACCTGCAAGCGGGTCAGCAGGGAGGGGGCAACGCGGCGTAACGCCAGAGACATGAAAGATGACCTCAAACAATAAATTAACGGCCTACAGTATACGCAGCCGGGAAACCACGCCTGAAATGAATTAAAATTATCGACATCATGCCGTCCGGGAATAGTTTCCCGCCGGTAGCGTCCCCAAGGAGAACCCTAACGTGGATGTCCGCACCCTGCGCTACTTCGTTGAAGTGGTGCGCCAGCAAAGCTTCACCCGCGCCGCGGAAAAACTGTTCGTCACCCAGCCCACCATCAGCAAGATGCTGCGGCATCTGGAGGAGGAGCTGGAGTGCACGCTGCTGATCCGCGAAGGCCGCAAGCTGCGCCTGACCGACAGCGGCCAGGCGGTGTATCAGCGCGGCCTGACGATCCTCGACGAATTCCGGCAACTGGAGGCGGAGCTGGAAGACATCAGCTCGGTGAAAAAGGGCGTGCTGCGGCTGGGCATTCCGCCAATGGTGGGCAGGCAGATCGCCGATCTGATCCGCCGCTTTCGCCAAACCTACCCCGGTATCGAATTGAAGATTTCCGAGCTGGGCGGGCTGTCGGTCGAACAGGCGGTGATGTCCGGCGAACTGGATCTGGCGATGACGGTGTTGCCCTTCGACTCGGAGCAGCCGCTGACCTTTCTGCCGCTGCTGGGCCATCCGATGTGCGTAGTGGCGCCGCGCACGCCGCAGTGGCTCAACCGCACCCGCATCAATATCGCCGAATTGGCCGACAGCCCGATCCTGATTTATAACGAAGACTTTGCGCTTTACAAGATGCTGATGAAGGCGTTTCGCCAGGCCGGTTTTGAACCGCAAATCGCGGTGCGCAGCGGCCAATGGGACTTCCTCGCCTCGATGGTGCAGGCCGGCGTGGGCATCGCCATGCTGCCGGAGCCGGTTTGCCGCTGGCTGGACAAGGAAAACCTGGTCTGGCTGCCGCTGGAGCCGCGCATGGAGTGGAAAATCGGCCTGATCTGGCGCCAGGGCAGCTACCTGTCGCACAGCGCGCAGGCTTGGATCGCCTGCTGCCGCGACTATTGGCCGCCGCTCAAGTAGCCAAAAAACAAGGGCCGCACAGGCGGCCCTTCAGAACAGAAATAAAGAGGAAAAACGTTAATTCCTCCTCTGAGGTTTAGCCTTCGCGCTCGATCAGCAGCGCTTCGAGCAGGTCGAGATCGTGCAGCAGTTTTTGCAGCGTCTCGTTGCTGATTTTCTGCGTGGCGCGCAGATGGTACAGCTCGCCGCGCTCGGCGCGCAGCGCCGTCAGGCGGAAACGCCGCTCGAGGTTTTCCATCGCCAACGCATTCTCGATATCGTCTTTCGACGCGATGCGCCGCCGCAGCATGCCCGTCACCCGCGAGCTGACCTCTTTCAACACCTGCGGGTCGAGGTTTTCTTCGGTATCGGCAACCAGGCGCTCTTCCATTTTATTCACGCTTTCGATCGCCACCTCGGCCGCCATGGCGATCGCCATGCGCTCTTCCTGCTTGCTGGCGCTCTTGTCGGCCACCTGCACGCCGCGCAGCAGCAGCGGCAACGCCAGCACGCCGACAATCAGCGACAGCAGGATCACCCCGGCGGCGATAAACACCAGCTGATAGCGCGCCGGGAAGGCGGTGCCGTCACTCAGCAACAGCGGTATCGACAGCACGCCGGCCAGGGTAATCGCCCCGCGCACCCCGGCGAACGACGCCACCCACAGCTCACGCGTGCTGTAATCGCCGAACTGCAGCGGACGCTTTTTCATAAAGCGGTTACTGGCCTTCTTCATCACCCACAGCCAGGTGAAACGCAGCACCAGCAGTGCGGCGTAGATGGTAGCCACGTCGGCGAACAGATACCAGGTCTGGATGGTCGGATCCAGCTCCGCCTGCAGGATGGAGGTTTCAAGAATGCCCGGCAGCTGCAGGCCCAGCATGATGAACACCATGCCGTTGAACACGAACTCCAGCATCGCCCATACGCTGTTGGCGCGCAGACGCATCGCCAGCGGCGCGTTGCGGATCACGCCGGATTGGCTGATGGTCATCCCCGCCGCCACCGCCGCCAGGATGCCGGAGACGCCGATGTGTTCGGCAATCAGGTAAGAAGCGAACGGCAGCAGCAGCAGGAACACGATCTGGGTCGCCGGATCGTCGCCGCTCCAGCGGCTCATCACCCGCAGCGATTTACTGTAGGTCCAGGTGACCGCCACGCCGGCCAACAGGCCGCCGATCGCCACTTTGAGGAATTCAAGGGTCGCGCCGCCCACGGTGAACACCATGGTGCCCATCGCCACCGCGATGGCGAACTTGAGCGATACCAGGCCGGACGCGTCGTTCATCAGCGCCTCGCCCTCGAGCACGCCCATGATCGGCTTGGGAATCCGCCCTTTGCCGACGATGCCGGACAGCGCCACGGCATCGGTCGGCGACAGCACCGCCGCCAGCGCGAAGGCCGCCACCAGCGGAATGCCCGGCACCATGGCGTAGATCAGGTAACCGACGCCGACCACGGTGATCAGCACCAGCACCAGCGCCAGGCCGAGAATTTCACGCCCGTGATGCAGGAACTCGCGCGTCGGCGTTTTCCAGCCGTCGGCGAACAGCAGCGGCGGGATGAACAGCACCAGGAACAGTTCGGGATCAAAGTCGACGTGCAGCCCGAAATGCGGCCAGGCCAACAGGGCCCCGATGGCGATTTGCATCAGCGGCAGCGGCACCTGGAACGGCAACATGCGCGTCACCACCCCGGACAGGGAGACCACCAGGATCAAAATGAGGATTGTAAAAAAGATTTCCATGCTTTCCTTAGACTCTACGATTCAGACGACATCGGCTCAGGGCCTGCGTTGGTCCCGATAGTAGATCACTTTTTTTACAGCCGTTAAAGCTTGTTGTGCCTTTCAAAACGCGGTGCAGAGCAGAAGAAGACTTATCTTAAGAAGGGAATTGCCGTCACAGGCTCCCCCGCCCGATGGGCGAGGGAAACCCAAGAGGCTTAAATCGCCCAGCCGCCGGCGTAGAACGCCACCAGCGCCACGGCGATCAGCACGGTGCCGATGTTCAACTTGCGCCATTCGCCGGAGAAGATGCGGCCGATGACCAGCGAGCTGAAGCCCAGCATGATGCCGGTCACGATGTTGCAGGTCAGCACGATGAACACCGCGCACAGCAGGCCGGCCATTGCGTCGACGAAGTCGTTGAAGTCCAGCTTGGTGACGTTGCTCAGCATCAGCAGGCCGACGTACATCAGCGCCGGCGCGGTGGCGTAGACCGGCACCAGATAGGCCAGCGGCGACAGGAACAGGATCAGCAGGAACAGGATGCCGACCACGGTGGCGGTCAGGCCGGTTTTGCCGCCCGCGGCGGTGCCGGCAGCGGACTCGATGTAGACCGCGGCGGGCGCGGCGCCCACCAGGCCGGAGAAGATGCTGCTCAGGGAATCCGAGGTCAGCGCCTTGCCGCCGTTGATGATCTGCCCGTCTTTATCCAGCAGGTTGGCCTGCCCGGCCACCGCGCGGATGGTGCCGGTGGCGTCGAACACCGCAGTCATCACCAGCGCCAGCACGCTCGGCAACACCACCGGCTGCAACGCGCCCATGATATCCAGACTGAAGATCAACGATTTGCCGTCAGCGTCCGCCAGGCTAGGCATGGCGAACAGCCCCTGGTATTTCACCGCCGGATCGACGATCAGGCCGATGATGGAAATGGCGATGATCACCAGCAGAATGCCGCCGGGCACGCGCAGCTTCTCCAGGCCGAAGATCACCGCCAGGCCGACCAGCGTCATCACCACCGGGAAGGAGGTGAAGGCGCCAAGCGCCACCGGCAGGCCATCCAGCGGGTTCTTCACCACCAGGCCGACACCGTTGGCGGCGATCAGCAGCAGGAACAGACCGATGCCGATGCCGGTGCCGTGCGCCACGCCCATCGGCAGGTTACGCAGGATCCAGGCGCGGATGCCGGTGACCGAGATGACGGTAAACAGCACGCCCATCACGAACACCGCGCCCAGCGCCACCGGAATGCTGATGTGCTGACCCAGCACCAGGCTGAAGGCGGTGAAAGCGGTCAATGAGATCGCACAGCCGATGGCCATCGGCAGGTTAGCCCACAGCCCCATCAGCAGCGAGCCCAGCCCGGCCACCAGGCAGGTAGAGACAAACACCGCCGCCGGCGGGAAGCCCGCTTTGCCCAGCATGCTCGGCACCACGATCACCGAGTACACCATCGCCAGGAAAGTGGTCAGCCCCGCCACCACTTCCTGTCGCACGCTGCTGCCGCGCGCGGAAATTTTAAAATAGCCATCAAGCCCGCCGGTTGGTTTTGCGGCGTGGTTCGCTTGAGAGTTCGACATAGGTTACTTCCCCTGTGTTTCATTAATCGGCCCGTCACAGCAGGCCTGTCATCTCGCCCGCGCCCGATCGCCACGTAATCGTTTACGTCACGTTCCGCTTCCTTGCCCTTCCGTCGCATCGCCAACGGCAATGCGCACCAAGGCAAACGTTTAACTCGCAGCGCGCGGTACGGGTAATTTATGGTGGTTTATTCAAGGCAAACGATTATCCTGCCTTCCATGGCGTCTAATCAACTAAAGATCGCGGCAATTTATGCAGAAAGTGGCTGGAATGGCGTCTGCACGATAAAACCGGGGCGACGGACGCCCCGGCGAGATTATTGCGCCTGTACCGCAGCGGGATCCATATACATCAATTCCCAGATATGGCCGTCCAGGTCCTGAAAGCCATGGCCGTACATCATGCCGTAGTCGCGTGGCTGATGATAAGTGTTGCCGCCGCCGGCGATCGCCTTGCGCACCAGTTCGTCCACCGCCGCCCGGCTGGGTTGCGACAGGCACACCAGCACCTCGGTGGCCTGTTTGGCGTCGCCGATCGGGTTCGGGGTAAACATCCTGAATTTGTCATGGGTCAGCAGCATCACGTAAATCGTGTCGCTGACCACCATGCACGCGGCGGTATCGTCGGTAAATTGCGGGTTGAAAGCGAACCCCAGGTGGGTGAAAAACGCCATCGAGGCGGGCAGATCGCGTACGGGTAGGTTAACGAAGATTTGCGTAGCCATGGGCTACCTCCGATGAAGAATGACCCCATCGAGTATAGCCCATCCGCTTAACTCAGCAGGTCGTAAGGGCCGCCCTGCTCCAATGCCCGCTGGTAGGCGGGCCGGGCATGAATGCGCTGCAGGAAGCCGCGCAGTTTCGGGCAATTGTCCAACGCGCCGCGCGCCGCCATCGCCTCCAGCGGAAAGCTCATCTGAATATCCGCCGCGCTGAAATCGTTGCCGACAAACCAGCTGCCCTTGTTCAGGTGCTGTTCGAGGTATTCGCAGTGCGGCGCGATCTGTTTGTCGAGGTATTCGCGCTGCACGCCCTTGCCGATCGCGCCGGCCACCGGCCGCAGCAACCAGGGGATCGGCGGCTGGCCAAGGCGGCTGAACACCAGCTTCATCACCAACAGCGGCATCAGCGATCCTTCGGCGTAGTGCAGCCAATAGCGATACTGCTGGCGCGCGTGGAAGTCGGTCGGCATGAACATGCCCTGCGCGTCATAGGCTTCCTGCAAGTATTCGATGATGGCACCGGATTCCGCCAGCGTCAGATCGCCGTCGACGATCACCGGCGATTTGCCCAGCGGATGGATCTTTTTCAGCGCCGCCGGCGCCAGCAGGGTCTGCGGATCGCGCTCGTAGCGTTGCACCTGATAGGGCACACCCAGCTCTTCCAAAAACCACAGAATGCGCTGCGATCGCGAGTGGTTGAGATGATGAACAATGATCATGACGAAGCCTCTGTCCGCTGCCACACCAGTTCGCCAACCTGCACGCCGTTGCCGAGCGGCAAGGGCACCGTGCGCAACGTCAGCCGATCGCCGCTGAAAGCGTAAAAACGCACCTGACGGCTGCCTACCCAATTGGGGAACGAACAGCCTTCGACCTGATGCACCACTCGCTGCTCGTTTTCCTCCACCTGATAGCAGCCGAAGTAGCAAATCATATTGATGAAGGCGGTGCGGATCTCCCGCTCGGACCCCTGCGCCAAATCGTCGGCGGCGAAGCGCGGCCGCACGGCACTGTAAAGCTGCGCCGCCATCGTGCCGTTGGCCTCATAGTGGATGCGCCCCAACACCTGCTCGCCCAGCGGGTAATTCAGCTCACCGTCCTGGTTTTCAAATGCCGAGGACACCAGCGCCCAGCTGCCGATAAACGCGTTTACCGTCATTACGCTTCTCCGGTTAAGGATCGTCTGTAAAGGGTAGTGGCGATTTTTACCGCGCGCCAGCGGGTGAAAAAATAATCAGTTTATTTGAATGAGATACTCAAAACTCTCCGGTTTTTTATTCCAACCTGCCGCACTATTATTTAACACATCGAGAGACAACGTGCTCTCACCCAATCAATACGCTGAGGAATACATCATGAAAAACGTCAAAATTTTTGCTACCGCCGCGCTGCTGGCTACCGCTTCTTTCGCTACCTTCGCCGCTGACCTGCCTTCCAGCCAACCCGCTGCAGACGCCCAGAAAATCGGTGTCGTCTCCGTTAGCGGCGCCACCAACCTGAGCGCGTTGGAAAGCGAACTGGCCAGCAAAGCCGCCGCGTCGGGCGCCAGCTCATACCGCATCGTCGCCGCCGGCGGTCAGAACAAACTGTACGGCACCGCAGAAATCTTCAACTGATCGTCGAACAGCCAACCGACGGAAGAAAGAAGCCCCGCAAGGGGCTTTTCTCGTTATGGGCAGGCAAAGCTCTTTGTGAACAGTGGCCGCCAGACATTTCACCGATACTGGGAATCACGCCTTACCCTCACCCACTTTGGAGAAATAACATGACCACAGCACACCCTCTGCAAGGCAAAGTCGCGTTCGTTCAGGGCGGCTCACGCGGCATCGGCGCTGCCATCGTGAAACGGTTGGCGAACGAAGGCGCCGCCGTCGCCTTTACCTACGCCGCCTCGGCCGATCGCGCCGAAGCAGTGGCGAGCGCCGTTACTGTCGCCGGCGGCAAAGCCCTCGCCATCAAGGCCGACAGCGCCGATGCCGCGGCGCTACAGCAGGCGGTGCGCCAGGCGGTCAGCCACTTCGGCAACCTGGATATTCTGGTGAACAACGCCGGGGTATTTACGCTGGGCAGCACCGAGGAGCTGGCGCTGGACGATTTGGATCGCATGCTGGCGGTCAACGTGCGCAGCGTGTTCGTCGCCAGCCAGGAAGCGGCGCGCCACATGAACGACGGCGGCCGCATCATCCACATCGGCAGCACCAACGCCGAGCGCGTGCCGTTCGGCGGCGCGGCGGTGTATGCAATGAGCAAATCGGCGCTGGTCGGCCTGACCAAGGGCATGGCGCGCGATCTCGGCCCGCGCGGCATCACCGTCAATAACGTGCAGCCCGGCCCGGTGGACACCGAAATGAACCCGGACGCCGGCGAATTCGCCGATCAACTCAAGCAGCTGATGGCGATCGGCCGCTACGGCAAAGATGAAGAGATCGCCGGCTTCGTCGCCTACCTGGCCGGCCCGCAGGCGGGTTATATCACCGGCGCCAGCCTGAGCATCGACGGCGGCTTCTCGGCGTAACCATTCTTCGATGCAAAAAGCCCCGCAAGGGGCTTTTTTAATGGCGAATTACGCTTCGGTACCGTCGCCGTCAATGCAGACCACCGCGCTTTCGTTCGTCCCCACAGGGAAATGGCGGTCAAAGCGATCCTTCAGATCCTCCAGGGTGATTTCGGCAAAGCGCGCCAGCAGCGCCTGCTCGGCCTCATCCAGCACGTTGCCCAGCGCCTGATTTACCGCCGCCTCCACCGCACATTCCGGATGCTGTTCCCCACCGCCGATGGCGAACAACTGCTTAACGCCCACCGCCCGGTAGATATCGAGCAGGCTGATGTTCCGCAGATCGTCGGCGATACGCCACCCTCCGTGATGGCCCTTTTCCGACGCAACGAAACCGGCATCACGCAGGCCGGCCAAGGTGCGTCTGACGACGGCGCTGTTGGTGCCCAGCATCGCGGCGATCTGTTCCGAGGTGTAAACCCCCTTGTGGCGCGCCATATGCAGTAACACGTGCAGCATGCGCGAAAGCTTGTTGTCCTGACGCATTCCCATCTTCCTTTCAGCTCAGCATATTCTCGTATCTTACAATGATACGAAAGATTGACAACGGCGAATATCACGTGCTTTTATAGGTTACATGAAATAACCGGCGTTCTCTTGGGCGCTGAAAACCCATTGCACCATGACCTCGTAAGGAATAATGATGACTCCCGTATCGGCTTCAGATCTCTCGGTATGCCTGATGATCGCGCTGGCGTCGGCCAGTATTTCCATGACCCTGACACAAACCGAACTCTTCACGGCGCTGCGGGCCTGGGCGGCGCGCAAAAATGCCCTGCTGGGCCATTTGTTCCAATGCTTTTACTGCATGAGCCACTGGGTGGTGATTGCAGGAATGCTGGTTTACCGCCCGGCGCTGTTGCACAGCGGCATCGGCCCGATCGATTGGGTGATGACCGCCTTCATCGTGCTCACCGTCACCACCTTTATCAACGGCCTGCTGTTTAAAGTATTTCAGGCGGCTGTGCGCACTCATGTGATGAAACACGAGGCGCAGCACATGTTGAATTCGCATGAGCAGTGATGAGGCCGCGCATGAACCAGAACACCAATGACATTTTCAACGGCGAATTCTCCCGCCGGTATGACGCCGGCAACGCGCGCTTCAATACGATTAGTGACAATCTTCACTTTTTGATTGTGCTGCTATTGAAGGATTTGCCCGTCAATGCTCACATCCTGTGTGTTGGCGTAGGAACCGGTACCGAGATGATCCATTTGGCCCGCCAGAACCCGAGCTGGCGTTTCACCGGCGTGGATCCTTCCGCCGACATGCTGGCGGTGTGCGCTGCCAAGCTACGGCAGGCGGAGATTGGCGAACGCTGCACGTTGGTGGAGGGCTATCTGCAGGATCTGCCGAGCGTGCCAGATTACGACGCCGTACTGTGTCTGCTAGTGACCCATTTTATTCTCGATGACGCGCGTGGCGACCTCTATCGCCATATGGCGTCACGGTTAAATACCGCAGGCCGGGTGGTGATTGCGGAAATTTCCGGTGATACGACGGCGGCGGATTTTGACCAGCACCTGGCCAGCTGGGCCGCCATGCAGTCTCTTGACGGTCAAACTCCGCGCACGCCGGTTGAGCTCCGAGCCCAGTTGCAGCAACGGCTGTTGCTGCTGCCGCCGGAACGCACCGAACGGTTGATCGCCGAAGCCGGATTTTCTCCGCCGCAGCGTTTCTTCCAGTCGTTGCTGATCCACGCTTGGACGGCCCGTAAATCGGCATAAAAAAACCCCGCCTAAGCGGGGTTTTTCGCGATCTTTTCCAGGCGAACCTTAGAACGGAATATCGTCATCGAAATCCATTGGTGGTTCGTTGCTGCTGGCCGCCGGAGCGCTGTTCTGCGCCGGGCGAGACTGCTGCTGGCCGCCGCTGAACTGGTTGCCGCCCTGTGGCTGCTGAGGCTGGCCCCAACCGCCCTGGCCGCCGGCAGATTGACCGGCCGGTGCGCCGCCGCCCTGACGGCCGCCCAGCATCTGCATGGTACCGCCAACGTTAACCACCACTTCGGTGGTGTATTTTTCCACGCCGGACTGATCGGTCCATTTACGCGTCTGCAGGGAGCCTTCGATGTAGACCTGAGAGCCTTTACGCAGGTATTCGCCCGCCACTTCGGCCAGTTTGCCGAACAGCACGACGCGGTGCCACTCGGTCTTTTCTTTCTGTTCGCCGGTCGCCTTGTCACGCCAGCTTTCGGAGGTCGCCAGGGTAATGTTGGCCACTGCGCCGCCGTTCGGCATGTAACGGACTTCTGGATCCTGACCCAGATTCCCGACCAGAATTACTTTGTTTACGCCTCTGCTGGCCATGAGCACTTCTCCCGATGATTGATTTCTACACAGTATAAACGCGTCAGTTTACCACGCTGAGTACGAAACCACACCCGTGTTGATAAGTGCGAATTGCATTCCAGAATTGTCTTTTCGATCGACCTTGTTGCATTCTCATACTGGATATTCATTCAGGTTTTTTTGTGTCATAATTATGCGTTTCGACCTGGCTGTGCCGGTTTTTTGCGAGATCCATCACAAAATCCCCCGCAAAAATCGCGACAGGCGCGGTGTATCATCAAGACGGGAAGTGTAAATGGACAATATCGAAGTTCGTGGTGCTCGAACCCATAATCTGAAAAACATCAACCTGATCATCCCGCGTGACAAACTGATCGTCGTCACCGGCCTGTCCGGTTCCGGCAAGTCTTCGCTGGCTTTCGATACGCTGTACGCCGAAGGGCAGCGGCGCTATGTCGAATCACTCTCCGCCTATGCGCGCCAGTTCCTGTCGCTGATGGAAAAGCCGGACGTCGACCATATTGAAGGTCTGTCGCCGGCGATCTCCATCGAGCAGAAATCCACCTCGCACAACCCGCGGTCCACGGTCGGCACCATCACCGAGATCCACGACTACCTGCGCCTGCTGTTCGCCCGTGTCGGCGAGCCACGCTGCCCGGATCACCATGTGCCGCTGGCGGCGCAAACCGTCAGCCAAATGGTCGATAACGTGCTGAGCCAGCCGGAAGGCAAGCGCCTGATGCTGCTGGCGCCGGTAGTGAAAGATCGCAAGGGCGAGCACACCAAAACGCTGGAAAACCTGGCCGCCCAAGGCTATATCCGCGCGCGCATCGACGGTGAAGTGTGCGATCTGTCCGATCCGCCGAAGCTGGAGCTGCAGAAAAAACACACCATCGAAGTGGTGGTCGATCGCTTCAAGGTGCGCGACGACATGGCGCAACGCCTGGCCGAATCGTTCGAAACTGCGCTGGAGCTGTCCGGCGGCACCGCGGTGGTGGCGGACATGGACGACGAAAAAGCGGACGAGTTGCTGTTCTCCGCCAACTTCGCCTGCCCGATCTGCGGCTACAGCATGCGCGAGCTGGAACCACGCCTGTTTTCCTTCAACAACCCGGCCGGTGCCTGCCCGACCTGCGATGGCCTGGGCGTGCAGCAGTTCTTCGATCCGGATCGCGTGGTGCAAAACCCCGAGCTGTCGCTGGCCGGCGGCGCGATCCGCGGCTGGGATCGCCGCAACTTCTACTATTTCCAGATGCTGCGTTCACTGGCGGAGCACTATGAGTTCGACGTCGAAGCGCCGTTCAACACCCTGAGCGCCGACGTACAGAAGGCGGTGCTGAGCGGCTCTGGCAAAGAGTCGATCGAATTCAAATACATCAACGATCGCGGTGACACCACCGTGCGCCGCCATCCGTTCGAAGGCGTGCTGCACAACATGGAGCGCCGCTATAAAGAGACCGAATCCAGCGCGGTGCGCGAAGAGCTGGCGAAGTTCATCAGCAACCGCCCTTGCGCCTCGTGTCACGGCACCCGTCTGCGTGAAGAAGCGCGCAACGTGTTCGTCGAAGACACCACGCTGCCGGAGATCTCCGATCTGAGCATCGGCCATGCGATGACCTTCTTCCAGAACATGAAGCTCAGCGGCCAGCGCGCCAAAATCGCCGAGAAAGTGCTGAAAGAGATCGGTGACCGCCTGAAATTCCTGGTGAACGTCGGCCTGAACTACCTGTCGTTGTCCCGTTCGGCGGAAACGCTCTCCGGCGGTGAAGCGCAGCGTATTCGTTTGGCCAGCCAGATTGGCGCCGGCCTGGTGGGCGTGATGTACGTGCTGGATGAGCCGTCGATCGGCCTGCACCAGCGCGATAACGAACGCCTGCTGGAAACGCTGATCCACCTGCGCAACCTCGGCAACACAGTGATCGTGGTGGAGCATGACGAAGACGCCATCCGCGCCGCCGACCACGTGATCGACATCGGCCCCGGCGCCGGCGTGCACGGCGGCCAGGTGGTGGCAGAAGGCACCGTCGACGACATCATGGCGCAGCCGGAATCGCTGACCGGCCAGTTCCTCAGCGGCAAGCGCGAGATCGCCATTCCCGCGCAGCGTGTGCAGGCCGATCCGACCAAAGTGTTGAAGCTGAGCGGCGCGCGCGGCAACAACCTGAAGGACGTGACGCTGACGCTGCCGGTCGGTCTGTTTACCTGCATCACCGGCGTGTCCGGCTCCGGCAAATCGACGCTGATCAACGATACGCTGTTCCCGATCGCCCAGCGCCAGCTTAACGGCGCCACCATCGCCGAGCCGGCGCCGTTCCGCGAAGTGACCGGCCTGGAACATTTCGACAAGGTGATCGACATCGATCAGAGCCCGATCGGCCGTACGCCACGCTCCAACCCGGCCACCTACACCGGTATCTTCACCCCGGTGCGCGAGCTGTTCGCCGGCGTGCCGGAATCGCGCAGCCGCGGTTATACGCCGGGCCGCTTCAGCTTCAACGTCAAGGGTGGGCGCTGTGAAGCCTGCCAGGGCGACGGGGTGATCAAGGTCGAAATGCACTTCTTGCCGGACATCTACGTGCCGTGCGACCAGTGCAAGGGCAAGCGTTATAACCGCGAAACGCTGGAAGTGAAGTACAAGGGCAAGAGCATCCACGAAGTGCTGGAGATGACCATCGAAGAAGCGCGTGAGTTCTTCGACGCGGTGCCGGCGCTGGCGCGCAAGCTGCAAACCCTGATGGATGTCGGCCTGTCCTACATCCGCCTCGGCCAGTCGGCCACCACGCTCTCCGGCGGGGAGGCGCAGCGCGTCAAGCTGGCGCGCGAGCTGTCGAAACGCGGCACCGGCCAGACCCTGTATATTCTCGACGAACCGACTACCGGCCTGCACTTCGCCGATATCCAACAGCTGTTGGCGGTGCTGCATCAGTTGCGCGATCAGGGCAATACCATCGTGGTCATCGAGCATAACCTGGACGTGATCAAGACCGCCGACTGGATCGTCGATCTGGGGCCGGAAGGCGGCAGCGGCGGCGGCGAGATCCTGGTCGCCGGCACGCCGGAAACCGTGGCCGATTGTGAGAAATCGCACACCGCGCGCTTCCTGAAACCGCTGTTGAACAAGTAGTATCGCCAACGTGCGGGCCGTCGTTCAGGCGACCCGCACGCTGACCCGTTTCATTGCAATCAAACAGAAACGGGCAAGATTTCGACATTTTCAGGCATTTCCCTCCGCACTCACCGCTTTTATCATCAATGTTCCCTCGGCGGCCGCCCTGTCTGATTCAGGCCGCATCTCACCGGCACTCCGCTGCCGGCCAAGCGTTGTCCCCCCTACATTGATAACTGGAGCGACCATGAACATTACCCATGCCTATGCCGCGCATGATGCGAAGTCTGCGCTGGTGCCTTTCGATTACCCACCCCGCGCCCTGCGCGACCACGATGTGCAAATTCAGGTGTTGTTCTGCGGTGTCTGCCATTCGGACCTGCATCAGGCTCGCAACGAATGGAGCAATACGATTTACCCGGTGGTACCAGGCCATGAAATCGTCGGGCGCGTCAGCGCCGTCGGCGGCCATGTCTCGCGTTACCGGGTCGGCGATCTGGTCGGCGTCGGTTGCATGGTGGATTCCTGCCGCAGCTGTCCGAGCTGCGATGAGGGGTTGGAACAGTATTGCGAGAACGGCTTTACCGGCACCTATAACGGCCAGGATCGCCAGACCGGCGCCGCCACCTATGGCGGCTACTCCACCAATCTGGTGGTAGATCAGGACTTCGTGCTGCGCGTGCCGGAAAATCTCGATCCGGCCGGGGTCGCGCCGCTGCTGTGCGCCGGCATCACCACCTATTCGCCGCTGCGCCAGTGGGGCGCGGGGCCAGGCAAAAAGGTCGGCATCGTCGGCCTCGGCGGGCTGGGGCACATGGGCGTCAAACTGGCGCGGGCGATGGGCGCGCACGTGGTGCTGTTCACCACCTCGCCGTCGAAAATCGAAGACGCCAAGCGCCTCGGCGCCCATGAAGTGGTGATTTCGCGCAACCCGGATGAGATGGCACAGCACGTTAATAGCTTCGACTTCATCCTCAACACGGTAGCGGCTCAGCACGATCTGAACCCGTTCCTCAACTTGCTGCGCCGCGACGGCACCCTGACGCTGGTCGGCGCGCCGGAGCACGATCATCCGTCGCCGCAGGTGTTCAACCTGATCATGAAGCGCCGCCGTATCGCCGGTTCGCTGATCGGCGGCATCGCGGAAACGCAAGAGATGCTGGACTTCTGCGGCCAACACGGCATCACGTCCGATATCGAGCTGATCCCGATGCAGCAAATTAATGAGGCCTATGAGCGCATGCTGAAAAGCGACGTGAAGTACCGCTTCGTGGTGGATATCGACTCGCTGCGAGCCTGATGACAGCGGGCGCCCGGCGGCGCCCGTTTTTTTTATAGCTGCTTGATGACCCTGGCCGGGTTGCCGCCCACCACGCAGTTGGCCGGCACGTCTTTGGTCACTACCGCGCCGGAGGCCACGACCGCATTATCGCCGATGGTCACGCCCGGATTGATCACCGCGCGCCCGCCGATCCACACGTTGTTGCCAATCTTGACCGGCTTGCCGAACTCCGCGCCGCCGGCGCGGGTCTCGGCGTCCAGCGGATGGGTGGCGGTGTAGATATGCACGCCCGGCGCCAGCAGGCAGTTGTCGCCGATATGCACCTCGCACACGTCGAGGATCACGCAGTCGAAATTGGCGTAGAAGTTCTTGCCGAGATAGATGTTATAGCCGTAGTCGCAGCGGAACGTCGGCTCAATGGTGCCGCCCTGATAGCCGCCCAGCAGCTCGTCCAGCCATTGTTTGCGCAGCTCGCCCTCTTCCGGCGAGGAGTGGTTATAGCGATGCGTCAACTGGCGCGCGCGCCGACGTTCGCTGCGCAGCAGGTTATCACCGGCGTCGTACAGCTCCCCGGCGATCATCTTGCGCTTTTCTTCGCTGATGGCCATGTCGGCCTCCTTAATCTTATCCGCGTTTCTTGAATGCCCAAGCGTAGCCGTTTTTTCCTGACGACAAAAAGGGAACGTTCCCAATTTAAAACCGCGATCACGATTTAACACGAAAAAGCAGGAGAAAAACGGGCGGTGCCGCCGCCCGGCAATCAGGCGCGCAGTTCCTGGCGCACGTGTTCGGGCAGGCCTTCCACCACCAGCTGATAGGAGCTGTCGATCAGCGTATAAAACTGCGAGTTCGGCAGGTTGCCGTCGAGAAACACCGTATTCCAGTGCGCCTTGTTCAGGCCGTCGCAGGCGACGATCTCCGGGTGGTGCTCGCGCAGGCTTTCCGCCAGCTCCGGGCTGGACTTGATTGCCAGCGCCGGCCGCCCTTCGACCTCGCACACCATCGCGAACATCACGTCGCCCACCTTGATCTGGCTGGCCTGCCACTGGTTCTGGTCGCTCTGCTCCGCGCCCGGCTTCGCCATGCAGTACTCCAGCAATGCGCTGTTATTCATTGGGTTATTCCCCCTGTAATGTGGCCACAATACGGCGTGCTCCGCCGTGGATGCGGTGCTCCCCCAGCCAGATGCCCTGCCATGTGCCCAACATCAGCCGCCCGTGCCTGACGGGCAGCGTCAAGGAAGCGCCCAGCAGCGAGGATTTGATGTGCGCCGGCATGTCGTCCGGCCCTTCGTAGTCATGCTGATAGGGTGCGTTTTCCGGCACCTGGCGCAGGAAATGCTGCTCCATATCGGCTCGCACCGTGGGATCGCAGTTCTCGTTGAGCGTCAGCGAGGCCGAGGTATGCTGCAGCAACAGATGCAGCAGGCCGGTTTGCAGGCGGTGTAAGTGGGTTAACTGGTTGACGATCTCGTCGGTAACCAGATGAAAGCCACGCGCTTTTGCGCTGAGGATTAGCGTTTGCTGATGCCACATGAGTGAGCGCCCCTCAATCAGTATATTCTCTCTCCGGTTTGCGGCAACTTCGGCAGCGCGCCGGCAATAAAAAAGGAGCGATATCGCTATCGCTCCCCGATGAACGTCCGTTCAGACTAACAGGCGTTACTGCACCGCGGCAAACGCCTCGGCCACCTGACGCACGTTGTTGTGGTTCAGGCCGGCCACGCACATGCGGCCACTGTGGATCAGGTAGACGCCGAACTCTTCACGCAGGCGATCGACCTGCGCCGCGCTGAAGCCGGTGTAGCTGAACATGCCGCGCTGAGCCAGCAGGTAATCGAAGTTGCGCTGCGGCAGCGCGCTCTTCAGGGTGTCCACCAGCGCGTGACGCATCTCGAGAATGCGGGTACGCATGCTCTCCACTTCGTCCAGCCATTGGGTTTTCAACTGGGCGTCGTTCAGCACCTTGGCCACCAGCTGCGCGCCGAAATTCGGCGGGCTCGAGTAGTTGCGGCGCACGGTGGCCTTCAGCTGGCCCAGTACGCGCCCGGCCGCCTCTTCGCTTTCGCACACCACCGACAGGCCGCCGACGCGCTCGCCGTACAGCGAGAAGATCTTCGAGAACGAGTTGCTCACCAGGCACGGCAGGCCGGCCGCCGCGATGGCGCGAATGGCGTAGGCGTCCTGCTCCATGCCGCCGCCGAAGCCCTGATAGGCGATGTCGAGGAACGGAATGATTTCACGCTCGGCGATCACCTTGACCACCTCATCCCACTGGGCAGGGGTCAGGTCGGAACCGGTCGGGTTGTGGCAGCACGGATGCAGCAGCGCGATGCTGTGCTTCGGCAGCTGTTTCAGCGCAGCGAGCATGGCGTCGAACTTCACGCCCAGGCTTTCGCTGTCGAAATACGGATAGGTATTCACCTTGAAACCGGCGCCGCTGAAGATGGCGACGTGGTTTTCCCAGGTCGGATCGCTGACCCACACCTGCGAATCCGGGAAGTAGCTTTTCAGGAAGTCGGCGCCCACTTTCAACGCGCCGGAACCACCGACGGTCTGAATGGTGGCGATGCGCCCCTGCTGCAGCATCGGATGCTGCGCGCCGAACAGCAGCTGCTGGATGGCGGAACGATAGGGTTGCAGCCCTTCCATCGGCAGGTATACCGAGGCGCCGTGCTCGACGCTGTTCAACTGCGCTTGCGCCGCGGCGACCGCCCGCATCTGGGGGATGATGCCCTGCGCATCGTAGTACAGGCCGATACTCAGGTTCACCTTGTGCGCGCGCGGGTCTTGTTTGAATTTTTCCATCAGCGACAGAATGGGATCGCCGGCATAGGCGTCAACGTTCTGGAACACGGGGTTTTTCTCCTGGTTTATTTATTGTGGTTTAGGCACAGCGTTACGTTCCTAATATAGACGGAAAAGCGCATTCGGTTTCAGCTTTCTCGCGTCACCGGCAACAAACCGTTTTCCTTGATGCGATTGAGCACCACCGCCGTTTTGATATGCGCCACGCTTTTGTGCGGCGACAGCGTCTGGCTGATGAATTCGCTCAGCGCCGGCAGGTCAGCCACCGCCACTTTCAGCAGGTAATCGGCGTCGCCGGTGGTCTTGTAAGCGTCAAGGATCGCGTCCACGTCCTCCAGCATCTGATGAAAGCTGTCGATCTGCTCCTGCGCATGCGTGATCAGGCTGACTTCAATCAGCCCCACCAGCCCCAGGCCGACCGCCTCCGGCGCCAGCCGCGCGTGGTAGCCGCGGATCAGCTGCGCCTGCTCCAGGCTGATGCGCCGCCGCGAACATTGGGAGGCCGAGAGCCCCACCAGTTCGCTCAGCTCCTGATTGGTCAAACGGCCGTTGGCCTGTAACAGCGTCAGGATTTTCATATCAAAATCGTCAATGTTGTACATAGCCACCTGTAAACTGTGTTAATAAATGTTGACGTTACAGCCTACCAGTTTTTTTACCGTTGCCGACGTCACACCCTGGCGCTTGAATCGCGTACAGCAGCAACGCCCGGCGTTTTCGCCGGTAAGCGGCATAAAAAACGGCTAACTCATGCAGACAAACGACAATTAACGGCGAAGTAACGCATAAAACCACGAATGTATAAAAAGGACGCCAGATGAAAAAGCTACTCCCCCTCGCGCTGCTGCTCGCCGCCGGCAGCGCCAGCGCGCAATCCCACCTGGACAAAGTGCTGCAGCAAAAGACCCTGGAGGTCTGCACCACCGGCGACTACAAGCCCTATACCTTCCTCAAGGAAGACGGCAGCTATGAAGGCATCGACATCGACATGGCGCAATCGCTGGCCAAGAGCCTGGGCGCCAACGTGAAGTGGGTGAAAACCAGCTGGAAAACCCTGACGCCGGACTTCGCCTCCGGCAAGTGCGACATCGCGATGGGCGGCATCTCCGTCACGCTGGAGCGGCAAAAACAGGTGTTCTTCGCTGACAAGCTGGATACCGACGGCAAAATCCCGCTGGTGCGCTGCACCGACGTGAAGAAATACCGCACTCTCGAACAGATCAACAAGCCGTCGGTGCGTCTGTTGGAACCGGCGGGCGGCACCAACGAAGCCTTCGTGCACGCCTATCTGCCGAAGGCCAAACTGACGCTCACGCACGACAACATGAGCATTTTCCAGCAGCTGGTGGATCGCAAGGCGGACGTGATGATCACCGACGCCTCCGAGGCGCTGTACCAGCAGAAGCGCTATCCGAAGCTGTGCGCGGTGAATCCGACCAAACCGATGCAGTACGGCGAGAAGGCTTACATGCTGCCGCGCGACGATCTGAGCTGGAAACTGTATGTGGATCAGTGGCTGCACCTGGCCAAGGCGACCGGCGAGTATCAGAAGGTTATCGACAAGTGGTTGGCGGTAAAGAAGTAACCCGCTGAGAAACGGGGCCGACGCGCGTCGGCCCCTGCGGCGCATCAGTCGCCGATGTATTCCATCGCCACACGCTGCGTGAGCTTGGTGATCAGTTCGTAAGCGCTGATGCCGGTGCAGGCGGCGATGCGTTCGACCGGCAGCGCCTGGCCCCACAGCACCGCTTCATCCCCCACCTTATCGGCGGCGTCCGGCCCGAGATCGACCGAAATCATGTCCATCGACACCCGGCCGACGATCGGCACTTCGCGGCCGTTGATCAGGATTGGCGTACCGGTCGGCGCGCTGCGCGGGTAACCGTCGCCGTATCCCATCGCCACCACGCCCAGCCGGGTATCGCGCGGGCTGACCCAGGTGCCGCCGTAGCCGACCGCTTCGCCGGCCTTGTGCTCGCGCACCGCGATCAGGCTGGATTTCAGGGTCATCGCCGGCTGCAGACCATGCTCGGCGCCGCTGCCGTTATCCAGCGGCGACACGCCGTACAGAATGATGCCGGGGCGCACCCACTCGTTGTGGGCGTCCGGCCACAGCAGCGTGCCACCGGAGGCGGCGACCGAGCGCTGGCCCGGTTTACCGCGCGCGAACTGCTCAAAGCAGGCGATCTGTTTCAACGTGGTGTCGGACTCCGGTTCATCGGCGCGGCTGAAGTGGCTCATGATATTGACCGGCTGCGCCACGTTGCGGCAGGCGCACAGGCGCTGATAAAACGCCTCCGCGTGTTCGGGGCGCACCCCCAGCCGATGCATGCCGGTATCGAGCTTCATCCACACCGGCACCGGGCGCGCCAGCTCGGCCTGCTCCAGCGCTTCGAGCTGTTCGATGCAGTGCACCGCGGTTTCGATGTTGTTCGCCACCAGCACCGGCAGATCTTCGGCACTGAAGAAGCCTTCCAGCAGCAGGATCGGTTTGACGATGCCGCCGGAACGCAGCATCAGCGCCTCGTCGATGCGCGCCACGCCGTAGCAGTCGGCGTCTTGCAGGGTGTGTGCTGTTTCCAGCAGGCCATGTCCATAAGCGTTTGCTTTCACAACGGCAATCAGGCGGCTTTGTGGCGCCTGGCGGCGCACCTGTTGCAGATTATGTCGCAGAGCGCGGCGGTCGATTACAGCGGTTGCCGCTTTCATTTCAGTTCCTTAGCTGATTATTCGTCATCGTATTGTGGCCCCGCGTAGTTGTCGAAACGCGACCACTGGCCGTTAAAGGTAAGGCGCACGGTACCGATCGGGCCGTTACGCTGCTTACCGATAATAATTTCCGCGATCCCTTTCAGATCGCTGTTCTCGTGATACACCTCATCACGATAGATGAACATAATCAGGTCGGCGTCCTGCTCGATAGAGCCGGATTCACGCAGGTCGGAGTTAACCGGGCGTTTGTCGGCGCGCTGCTCCAGGCTTCGGTTCAGCTGCGACAGCGCCACCACCGGCACCTGCAGCTCTTTCGCCAGCGCCTTCAGCGAGCGCGAAATCTCGGCGATCTCCAGCGTACGGTTGTCGGACAGGGCCGGCACGCGCATCAGCTGCAGGTAGTCGATCATGATCAGGCTAAGCCCGTCGTGCTCGCGGAAAATGCGCCGCGCGCGCGAGCGCACTTCGGTCGGCGTCAGGCCGGAGGAATCGTCGATGTACATGTTGCGCTTCTCCAGCAGGATACCCATGGTGCTGGAAATGCGCGCCCAGTCCTCGTCGTCGAGCTGGCCGGTACGGATGCGCGTCTGATCCACGCGCGACAGCGACGCCAGCATACGCATCATGATCTGCTCGCCGGGCATCTCCAGGCTGAAGATCAGCACCGGTTTTTCCTGGGTCATCGCGGCGTTTTCGCACAGGTTCATGGCGAAGGTGGTTTTCCCCATCGATGGACGGGCGGCGACGATGATCAGATCGGACTTTTGCATGCCCGCGGTTTTCTTGTTGAGGTCCTGATAGCCGGTATCGACCCCGGTCACGCCGTCGTGCGGCTGCTGATACAGCTGTTCGATGCGCGATACGGTGTCTTCCAGGATGCGTTCGATGCCCTTCGGGCCTTCGTCTTTGCTGGCGCGGTTCTCGGCGATTTGGAATACGCGGGATTCCGCCAGATCGAGCAGGTCTTCGCTGCTGCGCCCCTGCGGATCGTAGCCGGCGTCGGCGATTTCGTTAGCCACCGAGATCATTTCGCGCACCACCGCGCGCTCGCGCACGATGTCGGCGTAGGCGCCGATGTTGGCGGCGCTCGGGGTGTTTTTCGACAGCTCGGCCAGGTAGGCGAAGCCGCCGACCGAGTCCAGTTCACCCTTCTGCTCGAGCGATTCGGACAGGGTGATGAGGTCGATAGGCTTGCTCATCTCCAGCAGACGCTGCATCTCGGTAAAGATCAGGCGATGTGGGCGGCTGAAGAAGTCGTTGGCGACCACGCGCTCCGCCACGTTGTCCCAGCGCTCGTTATCCAGCATCAAACCGCCCAACACCGACTGCTCGGCCTCCAGCGAGTGCGGCGGCATCTTCAGCCCTTCCATCTGACGATCTCTGGAACGCTCTCTGGTTTCGTCCGCGTTTGTTTTGTTGGTTGGTTTTTTTCCTGCCATGAAACGTAGTCTTTATCCGGTTGCGAATGAAGGATCTTGACGCGAGAGTATACGTGATTTTTGCGTCATAACCGATGCAAAAAAGGTATTGAATCCCGCACGGGTGAACTGGATCTCCGATACTAAAAAGAATAGGGTGAAATCAGACACCCAAACGAGGTAACGATATGGCCAAGCGCATTCAATTCTCCGCCACCGGCGGGCCGGAAGTCTTGCAATACGTTGATTTTACACCGCTCGATCCCGCCGCCGGCGAAGTGCAGGTCGAGAACAAAGCGATCGGCATCAACTACATCGACACCTATGTGCGCAGCGGGCTGTACGCGCCGGCGAGCCTGCCGAGCGGCCTCGGCACCGAGGCGGCCGGCGTGGTGGTCAAGGTTGGCGCCGGCGTCAGCGCGATCAAACCGGGCGACCGGGTGGTGTATGCGCAGTCGTCGCTCGGCGCCTACAGCGAGATCCACAACGTGCCGGAAGAGAAAGTGGCGCTGCTGCCGCATAACCTCAGCTTTGAGCAGGGTGCCGCCTCTTTCCTCAAAGGGCTGACGGTACACTACCTGCTGCGCCAGACCCACGACGTGCAGCCGGGTGAAGTGTTCCTGTTCCATGCCGCCGCCGGTGGGGTTGGGCTTATCGCCTGCCAATGGGCCAAAGCGCTGGGCGCGCGCCTGATCGGCAGCGTCGGTTCCGACGAGAAGGCGGCGCTGGCGAAGCAGGCCGGCGCCTGGGCCACCATCAACTACCATAAAGAGGATATCGCCCAGCGGGTGGCCGAGCTGACGCACGGCGAGAAGGTCGGCGTGGTGTACGATTCGGTGGGTAAAAGCACCTGGCTGGCCTCGCTCGACAGCCTGAAGCGTCGCGGCCTGATGGTGAGCTTCGGCAACGCGTCCGGCCCGGTGACCGGCGTCGATCTGGCGCTGCTGAATCAGAAGGGCTCGCTGTACGTCACCCGCCCTTCCCTCAACGGCTACATCACCAACCGCGCCGAGCTGCAGTACGCCAGCAACGAGCTGTTCTCGCTGATCGGCAGCGGCGCCATTCGGGTGGAGGTGAAAGACGAGCAGAAATTCGCGCTGGCCGACGCCCAGCGGGCACACCAGGTGCTGGAAAGCCGCAGCACCAGTGGCTCCAGCCTGCTGATCCCCTGATAGCGGCAAAAGAAAAGGGCTCCTTACGGAGCCCTTTCTGTTACTGCGTTTTGTAGGGGTAGAGCAGAGTCCGCCAGAGACAGGGGGTTGCTTCAGCAACACGAATTTTGATTGTCTCTCACGGTGATGAAATCGATCGCATCACTGCATCGACCCACATCCTAACAGCCCCGTCCGGCAAAAAACACGCTTTATGTGCCACATCGCGCGGTAAAACTGCCAAGCTGTGATCGCTGCCGCATTAGCGGGGCGGCAAGTTGTGCAAGTTTCATCGCGACTGACTGATTATTCAGCAAAAAATCAGTAACGCCTGGCCTGCGGTTTCTGCATCGACCGGTAAATCCATACCCCGACGACCGCCAAAATCAGCCACGGCAGCAGCTTGATGACCACCGCGAACAACCCGCCCAACAGCATGAACGCCGCCGCCACCAACAGCGCAGCGAAGATCCCCAGCAGCGAGATGCCGGTCACCATCAGCATCACCACAAAGCCAATGAGAAAGAAGATTTCCAACATGATTGCTCCTTTGCAACTCAACGTATCTGCAGAGTGGATTACAAGAAGCGTGCCAGAACGGCGAAAGGGCTAACCTATTGAAAAAACGGGGCAGGCATCCGGCAATGGGCCGAATGCCTGGCGAAAAAGACTAACTGTTGGTCAAATTTTTGGTGGGTTACGCCATTTCGACACGCGGCTGACGCACCAGCGCCAGCGCCTGCTCCACCACCCGCGCATCGGCGCCCGGCTTGTGGGCGTTCTCGCTCAGGTGGCGACGCCACTGGCGCGCGCCCGGCACACCCTGGAACAAACCGAGGATGTGGCGGGTGATGTGGCCGAGATAGGTGCCGTTGGACAACTCGCGCTCAATATACGGATACAGCGCTTCGACGATCGCCACGCTGTCCGGCACCTCGGTCTGCGCGCCGAACAGTTCGCTGTCGACCCGCGCCAGGATACCCGGATTCTGATACGCCTCGCGCCCTATCATCACACCGTCCAGATGCTGCAGATGCTGCTGCGCCTCTTCCAGCGTTTTCACCCCGCCGTTAATGGCGATGGTCAGCGCCGGGAAATCCCGCTTCAGCTGATAGACGCGCGGATAATCCAGCGGCGGCACTTCGCGGTTTTCTTTCGGGCTGAGGCCGGAGAGCCAGGCCTTGCGCGCGTGGATGGTGAACATGTCGCACTCGCCGCGCCCGGCGACGGTCTCGATAAAGTCACACAGGAAGGCGTAGCTGTCCTGATCGTCGATGCCGATGCGGGTCTTCACCGTCACCGGGATCGACACCACGTCGCGCATCGCCTTGATGCAATCGGCGACCAGCGCCGCCTGGCCCATCAGACAGGCGCCGAACATGCCGTTTTGCACGCGATCGGACGGGCAGCCGACGTTGAGGTTAATCTCGTCGTAACCGCGCTGCTCCGCCAGCTTGGCGCAATGCGCCAGCGCGGCCGGATCGCTGCCGCCCAGCTGCAGCGCCACCGGATGCTCTTCTTCGCTGTAGGCCAGATAGTCGCCCTTGCCGTGGATGATCGCGCCGGTGGTCACCATTTCGGTGTACAGCAGCGTTTCCTTGGTCAGCAGGCGGTGGAAGTAACGGCAATGACGATCGGTCCAGTCGAGCATCGGCGCGATGGAGAAACGATTGGCGGCGTAGGTTGGGGCGTGGTTGTCTTTCGTCATGCTGAGTTACTGGCTACCTGAGTCTGTCTGGGTTCAACGAACGGCGCGCGGCCGCAAACGGCTATTATAACGACAATCGGCGCCGTTGGGAAAACCCGCTTGCCGCCGGCAAAAATAAGCGGAGACAAGGCGAATAAACCCACTCGTTCAGGTGTTATCTCATTACGGGCGCGCACGGCGCCTCTGCCTTGAGGACACAACCATGAACAGCTTCATTAAACGCCTGCTGGCATCGGCCATTGCCGGCTGCCTGCTGTTTTCCGGCGCGGCGCTGGCGATGGGCGGCGACGGCAGCAGCCAAACCCCGCCGACCTGCCCGAAAGGCCAGGTCTACGACAGCAAAACTCAGACCTGCATGGTGGATAAAAGCGGCAAGGTCGACGACGTCGACCGCACTCACTACGCCTATGCGCTGGCGAAAAGCGGCCGCTATCAGGAAGCGCTCGATATGCTCAACACGCTGAAAGATCCCAACACCGCCGTTGCGCTGAACTATCGCGGCTACGCCACGCGCAAACTTGGCCGCACCGATGAGGGTATCGGCTATTATTTAAAATCAGTAGCTCTCGATCCGAAATACCCTAAAGTGCGCGAGTACCTGGGGGAAGCCTACATGCTGAAAGGCCGACCCGATCTGGCGCGCCAGCAGCTGCAGGTGATCCAGTCGCTGTGCGGCACCAAATGCGAGGAGTACCGCGATTTGGCGGCGGCCATCGACCGCCACCCGGAATCTTGATCCGACGCGCCTGCGGAGGTGACTATCAGCGGCGATGCGATACGCGATGAACTCGGTCACTATCTCTCCCGCCTGTGGCGCTATGCGCTGGTGCTTTCGCACCGGCGGGATATCGCCGACGATCTGGTGCAGGCGACCTGCCTGCGTGCGCTGGAGCGCGCTGCGCAATTCACTCCCGGTTCGCACCTGGATCGCTGGTTGTTTTCCATCCTGCACTCCATCTGGCTCAATGAAGTTCGCGCCCAACATCTTCGCCAAGGGCAAGGCTGCATGGCGGCGGAAGAGCTGGACGATGCGGACAACGGTGAACAGCCGGTCTGGCTCCATGAAGTGATGCGACGCGTCAGCCGGCTGCCGGCGGCTCAGCGCAACGCGCTGTTTCTGGTGTATATCGAAGGGCTATCCTATCGGGAGGCCGCGAAAGTGCTGGCGGTGCCAATCGGCACCGTCATGAGCCGCCTGGCGGCCGCACGCTTGGCGTTGGCCGATGACCGCCCGTTGGCAAACGACGGCCCGCACCGCAAAGAGAGCCATCCCGCCCCCTTGCCTCCTGCTCGTCGATAACGCCCTATTCCAACGAGCGGATAACCCGGCATGGCTGCCCCAGCGCCAGCACGTTGGCCGGGATGTCGCCGGTGACGATGCTGCCCGCGCCGATGGTCGTGCCGTCGCCGATGGTCACTCCCGGCAGGATCACTACGTTGCCGCCGATCCAGACGTTGTTGCCAATGGACACCGGCTGCGCCGAGGTGCGGAAAGGGAAATCCGGATCGCCGGTGAAGCGCTCTGCGGCCTTCAGCGGGTGGCTCGGCGTATAGATTTGCACGTTGGGGCCGATCAGCGTGTTGTCGCCGATGGTGATGGTATTACAATCGAGGAACACCGCATTGACGTTGATAAAACAGTTTTTACCGATGCGGACATGCTGCCCGTAGTCGCACCAGAATGGTGTTTCAATCCAACTCGCCTTCCCCCAGGCGCCAAACAGCTCGCCGAGCAGGCGGTTTTTCTCGTCCGCCTGATGCGAGTCCAGCGCCCCCAAGCTTTTGGTCAACGCCCTCGCCCGATGGTACAGGGCGATCAGTTCTTCATCGCGGCTGTTGTACTCCAGGCCGCTTAACAGCTTCTCTCTTTCCGTCATCACACAGGGCTCCTGCTCATCACGCGGGTGAAAGGCGTTATACCGCTCTCGTCCCCCGCTCTCCAGCGCTAAAACCGGCAACGTTGATTTGCCGCCCGACGGCGGGGAAAAGTTGTGATGCAACTCTCTTTTCGCGCGATCGACGCGCCTTTCCCTGCGCTATCCTCAGGGGAAAAGGGGGCAACTCTCGGCGATTCGCCGTAATCATGGTAAAATCGGCTTTTTTACGTACCGGGATATTTGCGATGAACTCAACCACCCAGGAAAAGCTGCTGGCGCAGGCTGAACGCCTCTGCCAGCAACGCAATGTGCGATTGACGCCGCAACGGCTGGAAGTGCTGCGTCTGATGACTCAGCAACCCGGTGCAATCAGCGCATATGACCTGCTCGATCTGCTGCGCGTCGCCGAACCGCAGGCCAAGCCGCCGACGGTCTACCGCGCGCTGGATTTTCTGCTGGAGCAAGGGTTTATCCATAGAGTGGAATCGGCCAACAGCTACGTGCTGTGCCACCATTTCGAACAGCCGATGCATACGTCCGCGCTGTTTATCTGCGACCGCTGCGGCCAGGTGACCGAACGCACCACCGAAGGCGTGGAAGAAACGCTGCAGAAGCTGGCGCAGGAAGCCGGATTTGCGCTGCGGCACAGCGTGGTGGAAGCGCACGGTCTGTGCGCCGGTTGCGTTGAAGTTGAGGCTTGTGACAGCAAGCATGACTGCGCCGAACACGATCACAGCATCGCCATCAAGAAGAAGTAAGACGAAGTCAGGTACTTCCCTGTACCTGCAGCCGGGGCGCCAGAGGATGGAGCGACGCCGGCCTGCGCTGTTGCCGGCCGCCGTCAGTGGCGGCCCTGCTGTTACCAGCGGTGTTTGGTGTGATCTTCCCAGGCTTTCACCTCTTTCTCGGCCGCCTCTTTCTGGTAACCGTAGCGCTCCTGGATTTTACCGACTAGCTGTTCGCGTTTCCCTTCGATGACCGTCAGATCGTCATCGGTCAGCTTGCCCCATTTTTCCTTCACTTTGCCTTTCAGCTGCTTCCAGTTACCGTCGGCTTGATCTTTATTCATAGTCTCTCCGTTAACCTGTGGTGAATCAGTGATCCCTGTCGCCGGCCGGGGTTAAACAGAAATTTTTCTGGTTGATACTCCCTTCACCTTAAGAAGCACCGCTCCCCTTCATTCACCAGCCACATGATTCATTCTAGTTAAACATGGAAATAAAAAAGCCAAACATCAGAATAAAAAACCATTAAAAAGAAAAATAAACACAAAAAACGCTAACAAACAACGAACTAAACCGGAAATATTCAGGCTGGAAACATGTAAGCAAACATGAATAAAAACATAAGATAAATTAATAATTAACCCAACAAAGCGTCCGGTCTAACGTGCAGCAAACCAGCTGCCGCGCACCTGATGACGGTGCCAAATCCAACCCAGCGCCACGCCACGCAACGTCAGAAACACCGCCAGCGCCAGCCAGAGCCCGTGGTTGCCTAGCAGCGGCACGCTGAACAGCGTCAGACCATATCCTGCCGCGGCCACCGCCATACTGTTACGCATCTCGGCGCCGCGCGTGGCACCGATAAACATGCCGTCCAGCAAATAGCACCACACCCCGACCAGCGGCAGAATGACCTGCCACGGTAAATAGTGGGCGGCCAACGCACGCAGCTCCGGCAAGGAGGTCAACGCCGCCACGATCTGCTGGCCGGTAACGGCATACGCCAGGCCGAAAGCCAACGCGACCAGCCCAGCCTGCCTGCAGGCCGCGTGCCACACCTTACGCAGTTGGCTGCCGTCCCGGGCACCGTAGGCGTGGCCGGAATGGGCCTCCACCGCATAAGCGAAGCCGTCGAGCGCATAGGCGGTAAACGTCAGCAGGTTCATCAACACCGCGTTAACCGCCACCACATCGCTCCCCAGGCGAGCGCCGAAAATGGTCAGCGACGCAAAACACAGCTGCAGCAGCAATGAGCGCAACATGATGTCGCGATTGAGCGCCAGCAGGCGGCGCAGATCGCCACGCCAGGCCTGACGCAGCATCGCCAGGGTAATACCGCGCAGACGCATCACTCGCCACGCCAGCCACAGGCCGAGCAATAGCGTGGCATATTCGGCGATGGCGGTGGCCGCCGCCGCCCCTCGTACGTTCCAGCCCAGGCCCATCACCAGCCAGATATCCAGCACGATGTTCAGCAGGTTGCCGACGATCAGCAGGATCACCGGCGCACGCACGTACTGCACGCCGAGCAGCCAGCCCAGCAGCACCAGGTTGGCCAGCGCCGCCGGTGCGCTCAACCAGCGGATCTCAAGAAAACGCCGCGCCTGCTCCAGCACCTCGCCATCGCCGCCGACGATCCGCAGCGCCAGTTCAATCAGCGGGTAGCGCAACAGGACGATCGCCCCCCCGGCCAACAACGCCAGCAGCAGCGGTTGCATAAAGGCGCGCGCCAGCGCCTGCGGGTTCTTCGCTCCCAGCGCCTGCGCCGCGAGGCCGGTGGTGCTCATGCGCAGGAACAGCAGCAGCATGAACAGGAAGCTGGTCGCCACCGCGCCGATCGCCACGCCTCCCAAATAGATCGGGCTGTCGAGGTGGCCGATCACCGCGGTGTCCACCAGCCCGAGCAGCGGCACGGTGATATTGGAGAAAATCATCGGCAGGGCGAGGCGCCACAGGGCTTTATCGGTGTCGCTGGTGAAGGCGGAAATCAGGCGCATGATGGGATGTTCCTGTGACAGAGTGACGAAGGGCGAGGTCAGAAACAAAAACGCCCCAAAACAGGGGCGATTGATACAGGGAGCGGCGGTGATGGCGCGGCGATTAAATCCAGTCGCCGTTGCGGATCACGCCGACCGCCAGCCCTTCGATCGTGAAATTCTGCTGGCGCAGATCGACCACGATCGGTTGGAATTCATTGTTCTCCGGCAGCAGCTCAACCATGTTACCGTGCTTTTTCAAGCGCTTGACCGTCACTTCGTCTTCGATGCGCGCGACCACGACCTGGCCGTTGCGCACGTCTTGCGTTTTGTGCACCGCCAGCAGATCGCCGTCCAGAATGCCGATGTCGCGCATCGACATGCCGTTCACCCGCAACAGGAAATCGGCGCTCGGTTTAAACAGGGAAGGATCCACCTGGTAGTGCCCTTCGATGTGCTGCTGCGCCAGCAGCGGTTCGCCGGCGGCGACGCGACCGATCAGCGGCAGCCCTTCTTCTTCTTCCATCAACAGGCGGATACCGCGCGACGCACCGGAGACGATTTCGATCACGCCTTTGCGTGCCAGCGCCTTCAGGTGCTCTTCGGCGGCGTTAGGCGAACGGAACCCCAGACGCATCGCGATCTCGGCACGCGTTGGCGGCATGCCCGTTTGCGAAATATGATCGCGAATCAGATCGTAGACCTCTTGCTGTCTGGTAGTTAGTGCTTTCATTCCGCCCCCTGTTTGTTTATACAGTCTTGCTGTGAGTATATACAGGTAAGCGCGGATTGGGAACCGAAGAATAAATAAAAATCAGTCAGTAGGCGACTTTCGTCAGCCAAAATGCTGCCACAAGACCGTGCCCCATACGAACAGCGCCAGCACGATCGCCAGCGACACCGCCGCCGATCCCATGTCCTTGGCCCGCCCGGACAGCTCATGGTGTTCGCTGCCGATGCGATCCACCACCGCTTCGATCGCGCTGTTCAGGATCTCGACGATCATCACCAGCGCCACCGATCCGATCAATAAAATGCGCGCTATCGCACCCACGTCCAGCCAGACAGCCAGTATGATAGCCAGGAGGGTCACCACCAGTTCCTGGCGGAACGCCGCCTCGTGTTGCCAGGCGGCGGAAAGCCCTTTATAAGAATAGCCGGCGGCCTTGATGATGCGGGTCAATCCGGTTGCTTGGTTTGCCATGTTTTCGTGCCTTTCTCAGAGGTCGGTCATAATAAAAAGAGTCTAGAACAGTCCGCGCTGACGGCTCTCGGTTTTCGAACACCACAGATCTGCTACCCGGTTTCTGGTATGCTTGCGGCGCATTGCTAACAAGAGGCTTCACGTTGTTATGTCAGGTTGGCGTAAAATTTATTATAAAATATTGAATTTACCACTTAAATTGTTGGTAAGAAGTAAGGTCATCCCTTCAGATCCGGTTACCGAGCTAGGGTTGGATCCCTCACGGCCGATTTTGTATGTTTTACCTTACAATTCCAAGGCGGATTTGCTGACGCTGCGCACCCAGTGCCTGGCGCAGGATCTGCCCGATCCGCTCAACGCGCTGGAGATCGACGGCACCGTGCTGCCGAGCTACGTGTTCATTCACGACGGCCCGCGCGTGTTCCGCTACTACACCCCGAAAGAAGAGTCGGTAAAGCTGTTCCACGACTATCTGGATCTGCATCGCAGCAATCCGGATCTCGACATTCAGATGCTGCCGGTTTCGGTCATGTTCGGCCGTTCGCCGGGCCGCGAAGGTCACGGCACGCCACACCTGCGTCTGTTGAACGGCGTGCAGAAATTCTTCGCCGTACTGTGGCTCGGCCGCGACAGCTTCGTGCGTTTCTCCAACACCGTTTCGCTGCGCCGCATGGCCACCGAGCACGGCACGGATAAAACCATCGCGCAGAAACTGGCGCGCGTGGCGCGCATGCACTTCTCGCGTCAGCGCCTGGCCGCGGTAGGCCCGAGCCTGCCGGCCCGTCAGGACCTGTTCAACAAGCTGTTGGCGTCCAAAGCGATCGAAAAAGCGGTCGAGGACGAAGCGCGCAGCAAGAAGATCTCGCACGAGAAGGCCCAGCAGAACGCCATCGCGCTGATGGAAGAGATCGCCGCCGATTTCTCCTACGAAACCGTGCGTCTGTCCGACCGCGTGCTGAGCTGGACCTGGAACCGGCTGTATCAGGGCATCAACGTCACCAACGCCGAGCGCGTGCGCCAGCTGGCGCAGGACGGCCACGAGATCGTCTACGTGCCCTGCCACCGCAGCCACATGGACTATCTGCTGCTGTCCTACGTGCTGTATCACCAGGGCCTGGTGCCGCCGCACATCGCCGCGGGCATCAACCTCAACTTCTGGCCGGCCGGCCCGATCTTCCGTCGCCTGGGCGCGTTCTTCATCCGCCGCACCTTCAAGGGCAACAAGCTTTACTCGACGGTGTTCCGCGAATACCTCGGCGAGCTGTTCACCCGCGGTTACTCGGTGGAATACTTCGTGGAAGGCGGCCGCTCCCGCACCGGGCGCTTGCTGGAGCCGAAGACCGGCACCCTGTCGATGACCATCCAGGCGATGCTGCGCGGCGGCACCCGTCCGATCACGCTGGTGCCGATCTACATCGGCTACGAGCACGTGATGGAAGTGGGTACCTACGCCAAAGAGCTGCGCGGCGCCACCAAGGAAAAAGAGAGCCTGCTGCAGATGCTGCGCGGTCTGCGCAAGCTGCGTAACCTGGGCCAGGGTTACGTCAACTTCGGCGAACCGCTGCCGTTGACAGCTTACCTCAACCAGCACGTGCCGCAGTGGCGCGAGTCGATCGATCCGATCGAAGCTCAGCGCCCAAGCTGGCTGACGCCGACGGTCAACGATCTCGCCGGCCAGATCATGGTGCGCATCAACAACGCCGCCGCGGCCAACGCCATGAACCTGTGTTCCACCGCGCTGCTGGCCTCGCGCCAGCGTTCGCTGACCCGCGAACAATTGCTCGAGCAGCTCGAGTGCTACCTGCAGCTGATGCGCAACGCGCCTTACGCCCATGACGTCACCGTACCATCGCAGACGCCGGACGAGCTGCTGGATCACGCGCTGAACATGAACAAGTTCGAGGTGGAAAAGGACAACATCGGCGACATCATCATCCTGCCGCGCGAGCAGGCGGTGCTGATGACCTATTACCGCAACAACATCCACCACCTGCTGGTGTTGCCGTCGCTGATCGCCAGCATCGTCATGCATCATCGCCGGGTATCGCGCGCCGAACTGCTGCGCCAGATTGGCATGATTTACCCGATGCTGAAAGCCGAGCTGTTCCTGCATAACGACAAGGAGCAGCTGCCGGACGTGCTGCGGCCGATGATCGACGAGCTGATCCGTCAACAGCTTATCTGCGACAAAGGCGACGAGCTGGTGCTGAACCCGGCGCGCATTCGCCCGCTGCAGCTGCTGGCCGCCGGGGTGCGCGAAACCCTGCAACGCTACGCCATCACCATGTCGATCCTCAGCGCCAACCCGAGCATCAACCGCGGCGCGCTGGAGAAAGAGAGCCGCATCATGGCGCAGCGTCTGTCGGTGCTGCACGGCATCAACGCGCCGGAGTTCTTCGACAAGGCGGTATTCTCCACCCTGGTGGCGACGCTGCGCGAAGAAGGCTATATCAACGACAGCGGCGATGCGATCCGCGAGCACACCCTCGAGGTGTACAACATGCTGAGCGATCTGATCACGCCGGAAATCAAGCTGACCATCGAAAGCGTCAACATGCCGGAAGAGACCACCATCCTGCCGCAAACCGATGCGGGAGAAGAGCAAGACGAGTGATTTCGCCCGGCGCAGAAACACAAAAGGCACCCCGAGAGGTGCCTTTTTTCTTGCTGCAGGAAACCGTTACGCCGGCAGATAGCTCAGCGCGATGCCGATAAATACCACCAGCCCGACATAATTGTTCTGCAGGAAGGCCTTGAAGCAGGCTTCGCGCTCGCGCCCGGCAATCTGCTTCTGCTGGTGAATGAACAGCGCGCCCGCCAGCAACAGCGACCAGTAAAACGCGCCGCCGAGCTGCGCCAGATAACCGACCCACACCAGCAGCAACAGCGTCGCGAACTGCAACAGCCCGACGATCAGCTTGTCATAACGCCCGAACAGGATAGCGGTGGACTTGATGCCTATTTTCAGATCATCGTCGCGATCGACCATCGCATACAGCGTGTCGTAGGCCACCGTCCAGCAGATGTTCGCCAGCAGCAGCAGCCAGCAGCTGAGCGGCAGCGATTCGCTGACCGCCGCATAGCCCATCGGAATGCCCCAGCCGAACGCGGCACCCAGCACGAACTGCGGCAGGTTGGTCACCCGCTTCATAAACGGATACACCCAGGCTAGCGCCAGCGCCGCCAGCGACAGCCAGATGGTCATCGCATTCAGCGTCAATACCAGGCAGAAGGAGATCAGCACCAGCACCACGAACAGCACCTTGGCCTCTTTCGCGCTCACCCGACCGCTCGGCATCGGCCGCCCGGCGGTGCGCTTTACGTAGCCGTCCACCGCGCGATCGGCGTAGTCATTCACCACGCAACCGGCGGCGCGCATCAGGAACACGCCGAGCACGAACACCACCAGAATCGACAGCGGCGGCACGCCTTTCCCGGCCAGCCACAGCGCCCACAGCGTCGGCCACAACAGCAACAGCGTGCCGATCGGTTTATCAATGCGCATCAAATGGCTGTAAGCCCGCCATTTACTTTGAGTCACGCTTCCCTCCAACGTCTTGCTCTCCTCTCTTTATGCGGGGACCGCTGAATACAGCGGCGAAGCCGGTAAAAACAGTTCGGTCAGCAACAGCGGCTTGCCCGCCAGCCGCAGCCGTGAACGACGCGCCCACAGCGCGTCCTGCCGGCCGATATGGATATAGTCGCGCGTCAGCTCGCCGCTGCTGAACAGATAGCGCCCGAGCGGCAGCGTCCCCAGATCCACCAGCGCCTGGTCGGGGCCGGTCAGCGTATGTTCCGGGATCACCGTGCGCCCAAGCAGCCAGGGCTGGTCGTCGCCCAGCAGCACCACTTCGCGCAGCCAGTAGCGCGTGCTGTCGGGCAGGTGGTTCGCCTCGTCGCCCAGCGCCTCGCGCGTGACGAAGCATTCGCGCTGCGGTTCAACGCGCACCTGGGCGCAATGGCGTTCAAATCGGCGGGTCATGGAGCCTAACTCCATCAGCCAGTCGCTGACGGCGGCGGGCGCCGGAGGATCCTGTTCGGACAACCACTCCAGCGGCGGCAGGATGGAATCCCTGATGCCAGACATTGTTTTACTCCTCGCCTGAACCGCGGCCGGTGTGGCGCGCCAGGCGATACAAACTGTTAACAGGCCCCCATTGTAGCGCAGAAATGCGAAAGCGGCAGGCTGATTCGTGGCGAAAACGGCAGGTCTGTCGGCCGGAAAAACCGGGGTTCTGTCATCTTTTTGCCATCCGCATTCTCTATCTTCATTTCCCGGCGCGCTGACGATTCTGTGATCGCCCGCAAAGTTTCAGCCTCCTCGCGTTGTGTTATCTACGCGCGTAGATACCCTGATACGGCAGCGTTGAATCGCCATGCGTCCGACATGATTTGTCGGCACACCTTTGTTGCCGGCACCAGGGAAACCATCTTTAACCGCGCCCCTCCAGGCGCAGAACAAAAGAGGATAGCACTGCCATGAGCGAAACAACGCTTGCCCCTTCACAGACCGCCGACGCCGCGCTGGCGGCCGATGAACGCCTGGCAACCAAAGAGGGGCGCAGCCAATTTTGGCGCGCCACCTTCTCCTGCTGGCTCGGCACCGCCATGGAATACGTCGACTTCGCGCTGTACGGCCTGGCGGCCGGCATGGTGTTCGGCGACGTGTTCTTCCCGGAAGCCACGCCGCTGGTGGCGCTGCTGGCCAGTTTCGCCACCTACTCCGTCGGCTTCGTCGCGCGGCCGATCGGTGCGCTGGTGTTCGGCTGGATCGGCGACCGCAAAGGCCGCCGCGTGGTGCTGATCACCACCGTGGCGCTGATGGGCCTCTCCACCACATTGATCGGTCTGATCCCGTCCTATGCGCAAATCGGCGTCTGGGCGCCCACCTGCCTGGTGATCCTGCGCTTCGCGCAGGGGTTCGGCGCCGGTGCGGAACTGTCCGGCGGCGCGGTGATGCTGGCGGAATACGCGCCGGCCAAACGGCGCGGGCTGGTGGCGTCGATCATCGCCATCGGCTCGAACAGCGGCACCCTGCTGGCGTCGCTGGTATGGCTGCTGGTGCTGCAGCTGGACAAGGAAGATCTGATGAGCTGGGGCTGGCGCATTCCGTTCCTCGCCAGCATTCTGATCGCCGGTGCGGCGCTGTACCTGCGTCGCCACGTGCGGGAAACGCCGGTCTTCGAACGCGAGCTACAGCAAAACCACCAGCGCATGCTGGACGCCGCCCAGGCCGCGCCGGATACGCGCAGCTACCTGCAGCGCACCAAGGCGTTCTGGGTGATGCTCGGCCTGCGCATCGGCGAAAACGGCCCTTCCTACCTGTGCCAGGGCTTTATCGTCGGCTATGTCGCCAAGGTGCTGATGGTCGATAAATCGGTGCCGGCGCTGGCGGTGTTGATCGCCTCGCTGTGCGGTTTTCTGGTGATCCCGCTGGCCGGCTGGCTGTCCGATCGCTTCGGCCGCCGCATCACCTACCGCTGGTTCTGCCTGCTGCTGGTGCTGTACGCCTTCCCGGCGTTCTGGTTGCTCGACAGCCGTGAACCGGCGATCGTCATCTCGGTGATCGTGGTCGGCATGTGCATCGCATCGCTGGGGATCTTCGGCGTGCAGGCGGCCTACGGCGTCGAACTGTTCGGCGTGAAGAATCGCTACTCCAAGATGGCGTTCGCCAAGGAGCTCGGTTCGATCCTCTCCGGCGGCACCGCGCCGCTGATCGCCACCGCGCTGCTGTCCGGTTTCGGTCACTGGTGGCCTGTCGCCTGCTATTTTGTTGTAATGGCGGCCATCGGCTTAATCACCACCTTCTTTGCTCCCGAAACCCGCGGCCGCGATCTCAACCTGCCGCAGGATGCCGCGTAGCGAGAAGGCGAACAGGAACCCAATTTGGATAATCACTCCGCGCGACGCGTTACCCGCGCCGACGTGGCCCGCGTAGCGGGCACCTCCGTCGCCGTGGTCAGCTATGTGATCAACAACGGCCCGCGCCCGGTGGCGGAAGCCACCCGGCTGCGCGTGCTGGCGGCGATCGAGCAGACCGGCTACCGGCCTAACGACATCGCGCGGGCATTGGCCTCCGGCAGCACGCAAACCTACGGGCTGGTGGTGCCGGATATTTCCAACCCTTTCTTCGCCACGCTGGCGCGGGCGCTGCAGCAAGAGGCCTTCAGCCGCGGCCGCGTGCTGCTGCTGGGTGACGCCGGCGATGACCGGCAGCGTGAGTATGAGCTGATCAACAACCTGCTGCGCCGCCAGGTCGACGGCCTGCTGTACACCAGCGTCGATCGCCATCCGTGGTTCGAGCTGATCCGCGCCTCCGGCACGCCCTGCGTGATGATAGACACCATCGACAGCCAGGCCGGCGTCTGCGCCATCCGCGTCGACGAGCGCGACGCCGCCTGCCAGGCGACCCGCCATCTGCTGCAGCACGGCTATCGCGACATCGGCATTTTTATCGGCCCGCTGACCATGCTCAACGCGCAGGATCGCCTGAACGGCTGGCGCGATGCGCTGCTGGAGGCGGGCATTGCGCCGCGCGACGAGTGGATTTTCGAGATGCCCTACACCCGCGAGGGCGGCTACCAGGCCACCCAGTGCCTGGTGCAAGGCCCACGCCCACGCGCCGTTTTCACCTCCAACGAGCAGCAGGCGCTCGGCTGCCTGTCGGCGCTGGCAGAGCATGGGTTGCGCGCACCGGACGATCTGGCGCTGATTTGTTTTAACGGCACGCAGCAATCCGAATTCAGCGTGCCGCCGCTCAGCGCGGTCGAGCAGCCGATCGACGCCATGGCCAAGCGGGCCATCGCCATGCTGGCCGCCGGTGCCGCGCCCGCCGAGCTGCATGAATTCGCTTTTCAACTGCGCATCCGCCATTCATGCGGCTGTTAGCGGGTTTTCAGGACACCTTATATGCGTTTAATCATTGATTGCGATCCCGGCAATGGCGTCCCCGGCGCCAACGTCGACGACGGGCTGGCGCTGGCCCTGGCGCTGGCGGCCAAACCGCAGCTGCAGCTGGAGCTGATCAGCATCGTGGCCGGCAACACCCCGCGCGAAGTGGGCTTCGCCGTCGCCACCGATCTGCTGGCGCAGAGCGGCTATCAGGTTCCTGTCGCCCTCGGCGCGGCGCGCGCCCTGAGTGAGCCGCCGGAGCCGTGGCGCGCGCATCTGGACTGCCCGATCGCCGATCCCAAGCTGGCAGCGCTGTGGCGCGACTTGCCCGCGCCCTCACTCGCCAACGCGCCCGTACCGGACGCCGCCATCGCCATCGGCGAGCTGATCTGCCGCCATCCCGGCGAGATCACGCTGGCGGCGATCGGCCCGCTGACCAACGTTGCGCACGCCATGCAGCTTTACCCGCAGATGGCGCAGGCGGTGAAAGAGATCGTAATCATGGGTGGCGTATTCAACGTCGACGGGTACATCAAGGACACCAATTTCGGCCTGGATCCGGAAGCGGCACGGCTGGTGCTGAACAGCGGCGCCGCTATCACGCTGGCGCCGCTGGATGTCACCACCCAGACCATGCTGACCCAGGCGGATCTGGCCGCACTGACGCAGCCGGATACGCCGCTGTGCCGCTATTTGCGCGCCACCACGCAGCCGTGGATCGACTATTCGCGCCATACGCGGCGCCTGCCGGGCTGCTGGATCCATGATGCGCTGGTGATCGCCTGGCTGTTGGAACCGCAGTTGGTCACGACCGAAATGTTCCATGTGGATGTGGCGCTGGAAGGGGCGTTGACGCGCGGCAGCTCACGCCGTTGGCGGCCGGGCGGCCTGCGCCTGACGGTCGGCATGCCGCCGCCGCAGGGCAAGCCGGTGTGCATCATGCAGCAGGTGGACAATACCCGTCTACTGGCGTTGATCGGCGCAACGCTGGCGCGCGGATGAAAAAAGGTGCGCCAAGGCGCACCAATCATCGAGCCAGCATCGGCAGCGCCGGGTGTTACCCCTTGCCTTTAACGCTGCTGATAAACGTTTTACGCGCAGTGGTCGAGCCCAACTTCTCGGCCTCATTCATCAGTTTCAGCGCCTTGTCGATATCGCCCGCCTTCACCGCCTGCTTGATGCCATTATTGAAGTAGCTTTCGGTATCGTTGAGCATCGGCTCCGCCGGTTTCTCCGGGGTCGGTGCCGGCGCCGCCACAGCGGCCGGTGCGGTTGATCCTACCACCACCGGCGCCACGGTCGGCGCAGGCTGTAGCATACCGATCATCACGTTGCCGGTGCCCTGTTCCGCGGTCACCTTGAGCTTCAGGGTGCCGCTCGTCGCGTGGCCGGCGATTGGATCCGGGATATCCGGCACCGCGTTGCCCACGCCCTGCGCATAGGCCTTGGCCGGATTGGTCAACTGCGTGGTTTTCGCCAAGTCCTGCCGAGTGGTGTACACCAGCAGGTAAATCTGTTTTTGACCAAGCGCCGGCGTCAGTTTCAACGTGCCTTCGAGGCGATCGGAGGACATTGCTCCCGGCGGCTGGTAAGGGAAATAGCTGCTCGGGTAATACGCCGCCGGGCGCAGATGCTCGTCCAGCACCAGCACGCTCGGCGCGTACAGCGAATTGTTTTTAGCGAGGCTGCTCAGCGTCACTTCCAGCGAGCCGCGATCGGCCGGCAGCGTATAGGCGGCGATCGCCCCCTGGATCTCGCCCTGATTGAGCTGCGGGCTGACGGCGTCGAGCTTCACTTCTTGCGACACCGGCGGCTGCAGCGGCTGCCACGGCAGGCTTTGCAGCGTGGCGGCGCTGATGGCCGGCGCGACGGAAACGTTAGCCGGCGTCTCGGCGTTGGCCGCCAGAGGCGCGCCGACGGTCAGCGCCAGCGACAGGCAGAGTGACAGCAGATTCTTTTTCATCGTTATATCCTCTTTCAGCGCCGCGGCGGATCAGGCAAGAGATCCGGCCGCGGCGAATGCGGTTGGGAGAGAGCCGGCGGCCCTCCCCGTCCTGTCGTCGTTACCACCAAATTTCCATCTGGGCGCCGAAGGTGACTTCGTCATCCTTGCCGCGGCTGAAGGTATGCATGCTGGTGTCGTTGTAAGCGGTGCCGGCGTTATACCCGGTGTCATCGCCGGTGGCGTAGCCCCACTTCTCATCCCACTTGGCGTAGGTGGCGAACAGGCGGATGGCCGGACGCGACCAGATGCTGTTGCCCGCCTGCCATTGCTGCGCCAGGGTCACTTTATACTGGCCGTTGCGATCGCCGGTGCGCTGGGATTTGACGTTGTCATAGCCCGCCTCCAGCAAGGTGCTCATGATCGGCGTCCATTTGTACATCGGGCGCACGCCCACGGTGTACCAGGTGGTGCCGTTGTTGTTGTCGCGGTCGATGTCCTGGAACATGGCGACGTACATCAGTGCCCACTGATCGTTGAAGTCGATGGCGCCGTGATCCAACACGCGGATCATCTTGCCGTTGTTATCAATGGTGGCGCCTTCGTTGCGGCCGTTGTTCTGCGAGGTCATCGAGTCGGTGGCGTACTGCAGCACGAACTTGTTGTAACCGTTCAGGATACTCTGCGTGTGTTCGGCGGTGAACATCCAGCCGTCTTTGCTGGCGCCGTCGGCCAGGCGGTAGTTATCCTGCGCATTGGCGCGGCCGTAGTCCACGCCCAGCTCCAGGGTGCCGCCCGGGTTCAGCTCCAGCCCGGCCAAGCGCACGTCGAAGGTGTCGTTGACGGTTGGACGCTGTTTCCATTCGTTATCCAGGTAGCCGTAAGAGCCGCCGGACTCCGAGTTGCGGGTCACGGCAGCGGACAGCTTGCCGAAGCCCAGATCGATGTTTTCCAGACCGGCGCCCGGGCCGGAGATATCCCAGTAGTAGAAGTCGATCATGTGAACGTCATGACGCTGATAGAAGCGCTTACCGGCCCACAGCGTGGAGCCCGGCAGCCACTCGATCAGGTTTTTACCCTGCACGTTGACTTCGCGGAAGCCCGGGGTCACATCTTCCCAGTCGGAACGCTGCGAGACCGAATAGGCCAGGTTAGTGTCGAAATAGAAGCTCTTGTCGCCTTCTTTCCACACTTCCTGCCCCAGTTTCAGTTCGGCGTAGGTTTCGCATTCGTTGCCGAGACGGTATTTACTCGCGGCGCCGGTGGCCTTGAAGCACTGTTGCTCACCGCCGCTGCCGGTCCAGCCGATGCCGGAACGGGCATAACCGTGGAAATCCACGGCCAGCGCCTGAGTAGAGAGAACACCGGCGGCGACAGCCAGTGCCAGAGGAAGTTTGCGCAGAGTAGTCATCATTATTCTCCTGTTATACCGACTTTGATGCTTTAAACGCCCGGCTCCTGGTGCAGCCGTTTACATGCCGTACCGTCTTCACGGAACAGGTGGCAGCGGTGAGGCGGCAGGCCGATGGCGAATGTGGCACCTTCTTCTACCAGCACCACGTCATTCTGGCGGTACACCAGGTTTTGACGGATGGCCGGGATTTGGATGTGGATTTGCGTCTCGTTGCCGAGCTGCTCCACCACCTGTACGTCGCCGGTAAGCCGCACTTCTGAGGCTTCGCCGGGCAGCAGATGTTCAGGGCGAATGCCCAGTGACAGGTTGGCGCCGGGTTGAACGCCCGCGCCTTCCACCGGCAGCCAGACCAGCTGGCGGTTGGGCAGTTCGACCTGCACCTGTTGCGGCTCCGCCGCGGTCACCTTGACCGGCAGGAAGTTCATCTTCGGCGAGCCGATAAACCCGGCGACGAAGCGGTTGGCCGGGTAGTGATACAGTTCCAGCGGCTTGCCGACCTGCGCCACGCGACCGGCATCGAGCACCACGATCTTGTCGGCCAGCGTCATCGCTTCGACCTGATCGTGGGTGACGTAAATCATGGTGCGCTGCAGGCGCTTGTGCAGACGGGAGATCTCGATGCGCATCTGCACCCGCAGCGCGGCGTCGAGGTTGGACAGCGGTTCGTCAAGCAGGAATACGTCCGGCTCGGCCACCAGCGTGCGGCCGATCGCCACGCGCTGACGCTGCCCGCCGGACAGCGCCTTCGGCCGCCGGTCGAGCAGGTGCGCCAGTTGCAGCACCTCGGAGACCTGGTTCACCCGTTGATTGATTTCCGCTTTCTTGGCGCCGGCCAGCTTCAGGCCGAACGACATGTTGTCCGCCACCGACAGGTGCGGATACAGCGCGTAGGACTGGAACACCATGCCGATGCCGCGCTCGGAAGGCGGCACCTCATTCATACGTTTCTCGCCGATCAGCAGTTCGCCGGAGGTGATGTCCTCCAGCCCGGCGATCATGCGCAGCAGCGTCGATTTACCGCAGCCCGAAGGCCCGACAAACACCACAAACTCGCCGTCTTCGATGGTCAGATTGACGTCTTTGGAAATCACGGCCTCACCGAAGGCCTTATAAACGCTGCGCAGTGTCACGCTAGCCATGCGTTACTCCCCTGCTTTCGCAGTTAACATGTCGTGTGAAAATGGCGGAGGCAAAGCCCGCCAAAACCCATTGATGACCCTCTTGCTGCGCGCCGTGCTGCCATGCCAACGGCAAGGTCGCCTCAGACGGCGCGGCCGCCTGAGTATAAGGCTGCAGGTTTATCAGCGCTTCAAGGCATTGATCCTGATGGGTAATAAGTAAGCGCACCACGCCATCGCGCTGGCTGACTTCGTTCAGTTCGCCATGCTGGATGAGCGGCGAACGACGCAGGGCCAACAGCGCCTGGCAGTAACGTAAGGTGGAGTGGCTGTCGTGCTGTTGGCGGCTGATGGCCAATGCGCGGTGTTCGATCGCCACCTGTTGATACCAGCTGATTTCGCCGGCGGTGACCTGTTCGGGGGCTTCGTGCCACGGCATCGGCGTTTGCGCGCCGCGCGGATCTTGCAGGCCGGCGGCATGCGGCAGCCCCAGCTCCTCGCCCTGATACAGGCAGATTGGCGCCGGTAGCATCGCCAGCAGCGTCAGAAAGGCGGCGGCGGAACGCAGGTCGCCCTGCCCCCAGCGGCTGACCACCCGGGGCTGATCGGCGTCCCCGGTGCTCCACAGGCTGTCCGCCAATGTGGTACGACGGGCGTGCAGCACCGCCACCAGCTTCTCCGCGCTGAACGGCATCACGTCCAGCGCCAGCGCACCGTGGGCGAACCGCCGCGGCGCGACGGCATTGCGAACGCGGTTGGCTTCATCGCCGTACCACAGCGTCAGCCCTTCGCCCGTCACCGTCGCCTCGGCCCCCGGCGCCAGCGTCTGCGGCAGCAACAGGCCGTCGATCGACAGCGCTTTCAGATACGGCAGCGCCGCCAGCATGCCGTGCGCGTCGCCCACGCCGTCCCCGTTTCCGTCACGGAAACTGGCCGGATGGATCCGGTACAGGGTGGGCTGAGTAGCGATAGGCATTGACGACATAAATCCGGTATCCCTGCTGCGCGTGGCGTTGAAAATCAATGGGCCGATAGTGCGGGAGTCGCCGGAAAGGGTAATCATCCGTAACAAGATTTTTCATGGGGGAGGAGGCGGGAGGATGAGAGAACGACCGCGGCGATGAGAAGTTCCGCGCTTAAGGCAAATCTGTGATCCGGCTGGCAAAAATTGCCCCCCTATTTTGTGCCTGACGCCACAGAATAGAGCGCAACGTTAACTGGATCACACTCCTCATCTCAGGGGCGTAGAGGGGGGGAGGATGAGAATATGTCGCGTTGTGACCCACTATTACCGCGAAACGTCTCTCCTTGATTTATGTGCCCACAAAAAGAAGGACTGGATTATGACTCGCAGCATTACCCTCGCCCGCACGCTGGCGCTCTCGGCACTGGCCACCCTGGTGCTCTCTTCTTCCGCCTTCGCCAAGATCGAGGAAGGCAAACTGGTTATCTGGATCAACGGTGACAAGGGCTATAACGGCCTGGCCGAAGTCGGCAAGAAATTCGAAAAAGACACCGGCATCAAGGTCACCGTCGAGCACCCGGACAAGCTGGAAGAGAAATACCCGCAGGTGGCCGCCACCGGCGACGGCCCTGACATCATCTTCTGGGCCCACGACCGCTTCGGCGGCTATGCGCAGTCCGGCCTGCTGGCCGAAATCCACCCGTCCAAAGCCTTCCAGGACAAGCTGTTCCCGTTCACCTGGGACGCCGTGCGCTATGACGGCAAGCTGATCGGCTACCCGATCGCCGTCGAAGCGCTGTCGCTGATTTATAACAAAGACCTGGTCAAACAGCCGCCGAAGACCTGGGAAGAAATCCCGGCGCTGGACAAACAGCTGCGCGCCAACGGCAAGAGCGCCATCATGTGGAACCTGCAGGAACCCTACTTCACCTGGCCTATCATCGCCGCCGACGGCGGTTATGCCTTCAAGTATGAAAACGGCAAATACAACATCAAGGATGTCGGCGTCGCCAATGCCGGTTCGCAGGCCGGTCTGCAGTTCATCGTCGATCTGGTGAAAAACAAACACATCAACGCCGATACCGACTACTCGATCGCCGAAGCCGCGTTCAACAAAGGCCAGACCGCGATGACCATCAACGGGCCGTGGGCCTGGAACAACATCGAGCAGAGCAAAATCAACTACGGCGTGACGCTGTTGCCGACCTTCAAAGGCAAGCCGTCCAAGCCGTTCGTCGGCGTGCTGACTGCCGGCATCAACGCCGCCAGCCCGAATAAAGAGCTGGCGACCGAGTTCCTCGAGAACTACCTGTTGACCAACGAAGGGCTGGCGGACGTCAACAAAGACAAGCCGCTGGGCGCGGTGGCGCTGAAGTCCTACCAGGAAGCGCTGGCCAAAGATCCGAAGATCGCCGCCACCATGCAGAACTCGCAAAACGGGGAAATCATGCCGAACATCCCGCAGATGAGCGCCTTCTGGTACGCCGAACGCAGCGCGGTGATCAACGCCGTCAGCGGCCGTCAGACGGTGAAAGCCGCGCTGGACGACGTGCAGACCCGTATCACCAAGTAACGACGTCGTGCGGGGTGCCACGGTGCCCCGCCGTTGCTTCACAGAAAGGAACGCCCTATGCAATTCGCTCACGCCGGGACGCCCGCGCGTAAAAAATCGAAGTGGTGGCAAAGCGACGCGCTGAAATGGCTGGTGGTCGGCCTGTTCAGCCTGGTGACCTGCTACCTGATTGTGTTGATGTATGCACAGGGTGAATACCTGTTCGCCATCCTGACGCTGATCCTGGTCAGCGCCGGGCTTTACGTCTTCGCCAACCGCCGCGCCTACGCCTGGCGCTATGTGTATCCCGGCGTCGCCGGCATGGGGCTGTTCGTCCTGTTCCCGCTGATTTGCACCATCGCCATCGCTTTCACCAACTACAGCAGCACCAACCAGCTGACTTTTGAACGCGCGCAATCGGTGCTGATGCAGCGCCAGTTCCAGAGCGGCCAAACCTTTACCTTTGGCCTCTACCCGGCGGAAAACCAGCAGTGGCGCCTGCAGCTGATGCCACCGGACAGTGAACAGCCGCTGATCTCCGAGCCTTTCCGCCTCGACGCCGCCGCGCCGCAAACCCTGAAACTGACGGCGCAGAACGCCGCGCCGCAGGGCGAACGCGCCACGCTGCGGGTGATTACCCAGAACCGGCAGGCGCTGAGCCAGCTGGTGGCGCAACTGCCCGACGGCGGGGAATTGCGCATGAGCTCCCTGCGCCAGTTCTCCGGCACCCGCCCGCTGTATGCGCTGGACAAAGACGGCAGCACGCTGACCAACAATCAGACCCAGGTACGCTACCGGCCAAACGGCGACATCGGCTTCTATCAGGCGATCAACGCCGACGGCGGCTGGGCGCAGGAAACCCTGAGCCCGGGTTATACCGTCACCACCGGCTGGAAAAACTTCCTGCGGGTGCTGCAGGACGAGGGCATTAAGAAACCGTTCGTGTCGATCTTCATCTGGACCATCGTGTTCTCGGTGATGACGGTGATCCTCACCGTGGCGGTCGGCATGGTGCTGGCCTGCGTGGTGCAGTGGGAGGCGCTGAAAGGCAAGGCGATCTACCGCGTGCTGCTGATCCTGCCCTATGCGGTGCCATCGTTCATCTCGATCCTGATCTTCAAAGGCTTGTTCAACCAAAGCTTCGGCGAGATCAACATGATGCTCAGCCATCTATTCGGCATCAAACCGGCCTGGTTCAGCGATCCGCTCACCGCCAAGAGCATGATCCTGATCGTCAACACCTGGCTCGGCTACCCCTACATGATGATCCTGTGCATGGGGCTGCTGAAGGCGATCCCGGACGATCTGTACGAAGCCTCGGCGATGGACGGCGCCAACCCGTGGCAAAACTTCTTCCGCATCACCTTACCGCTGCTGATCAAGCCGCTGACGCCGCTGATGATCGCCAGCTTCGCCTTCAACTTTAACAACTTCGTGCTGATCCAGCTGCTGACCAACGGCGGCCCGGACATGATCGGCACCACCACGCCGGCCGGCTATACCGATCTGCTGGTCAGCTACACCTACCGCATCGCCTTCGAAGGCGGCGGCGGGCAAGACTTCGGGCTGGCGGCCGCCATCGCCACGCTGATCTTCCTGTTGGTGGGCGCGCTGGCGATCCTGAATTTGAAAGCCAGCAAGATGAACTTCGATTAGGGAGAATAACGATGGCCATGGTTCAACCCAAGTCCCAGCGCCTGCGCCTGTGGATCACCCATATTTTGATGCTGTGCTTTATCGCCCTGATCATGTTCCCGCTGCTGATGGTGGTCGCCATCTCGCTGCGCGCCGGCAACTTCGCCACCGGCAGCCTGATACCGGAAACCCTCTCCTGGGATCACTGGCGGCTGGCGCTCGGCTTCAGCGTCACCCACGCCGACGGCAGCGTGACGCCGCCGCCGTTCCCGGTGCTGCTGTGGCTGTGGAACTCCATCAAGATCGCGGCGATCACCGCCATCGGCATCGTGACGCTGTCCACCACCTGCGCCTACGCCTTCGCCCGTATGCGCTTTCGCGGCAAGAGCACGTTGCTGAAAAGCATGCTGATCTTCCAGATGTTCCCGGCAGTGTTGTCGCTGGTGGCGCTGTACGCCCTGTTCGATCGCCTGGGCCAGTACATTCCGTTTATCGGCCTGAACACCCACGGCGGCGTGATCTTCGCCTACATGGGCGGCATCGCGCTGCACGTCTGGACCATCAAGGGCTATTTCGAAACCATCGACAACTCGCTGGAAGAAGCGGCAGCGCTGGACGGCGCCACGCCGTGGCAGGCATTCCGTCTGGTGCTGCTGCCGCTGTCGGTACCGATTCTGGCGGTGGTGTTCATTCTGTCGTTTATCGCCGCCATCACCGAAGTGCCGGTCGCGTCGCTGCTGCTGCGCGATGTGAACAGCTACACGCTGGCGGTGGGGATGCAGCAATATCTCAACCCGCAGAACTATCTGTGGGGCGACTTCGCCGCCGCCGCGGTGCTGTCAGCGATACCGATTACCGCCGTGTTCCTGCTGGCGCAGCGTTGGCTGGTGGGCGGCCTGACGGCCGGCGGCGTGAAGGGGTAATTTGTGCCACTGCAGTGCGTTTGATGTTTTTCCTTATCTTTTACCCTATGGATTTCAAGTTACAGCTAGGCGACCAGCTCGCTAAGCCCAGGCGCTTACTTCAGTAAGTAACTGGGGTTAGCGAGTGCAGTCAACAACGCTGTCGCTTGAAAGACGACGGGTAATTATATCCTGTGTCTTTGGCGGCCTTTGGCCGCCATTTTTATCGCTACTCCCGTTTCAGCCGGTCGGTATTGGCCAGATAGAGCGTCACCACCAGCACCAATATCGCCGCGGCGTAGATCAGGGTATCGATGGGGTTTTTGTGGTCCACGATAATCAAACGAATAATCGCGGTAATGCCAATGTAAATAAAATAGCGCAACGGGAAATGATAACCCGACTCAAAATACTTGACGATCAAGGCGATAAATTCAAAGTACAGGAAATAAATCACGATACCTTCAATCAACAGGTAAGAAGACGACTCTTCGCTGTTGATAAATAACACCTTCGCCAGATGGATGGTTTCCTTGACCAGAAACACCACCAGAATTGCCGCCAGCAGCAACAAGCCCACGTTCAGCACTCGCTGCAGTCCTTTCGCTATCATTATCGAACGCGACGTTTTTGCCATAAAACCTCTCTCTGAATACCGCTTATATGATTCAACCGTGCCAATATAGGCATTGTCTTAAAAATTATGCCCCGCGCGAAAGCACTTTAAACCCCATTTAATTCATAAAGTTATAATAAGATGTTTCTGGCTTATAGATTTGTAGCAAATCGAAATGTCAACTATCATGGGTCACAGAGATCTTTACATAAAACCAATAACCTCGAATTAACAAGGGAATTCTTTATGCGCGCTAAACTTAACGGACTGGTCGCTGCGGGCCTGTTTACCTGTGCATTGTCCGGCCACGCCGCCGGCCTGGTAGCCCCTGACAACGATCTGCGTAACGATCTCGCCTGGTTGTCTGACCGCGGCGTTATCAACGTCAGCCTGTCCACCTGGCCGCTGAGTCAAGAAGAGATCAGTTCCGTTATCGCGCAGGCCAAGCCGGTGACCAACACCGAGAAAAACGTCATTGACCGCGTACAACGTCGTGTCGATGCCCTGAAAGCCAACATCCGCGTCAGCGGTTACGCGTCGACCGATAAACCCGGCACCCCGCAGGGCTTCGGCCAAAACGAGTACGCCGACGATCGCCTGACCATCGGCGCCGGCGCCAACGGCGAGTTCTGGGACGTGCGTCTGCAGGGCTCGGTGGAAGGCGATCAGCGCGTCAGCGACGGTTCCAAATTCAATATGAACGGCTCCTACGGCGCGGTGAAAATCTGGAATCAGTGGCTCTCCTTCGGCGAGGTTTCCCAGTGGTGGGGACCGGGCTACGACGGCAGCCTGATCCGCTCCGACGCCGCGCGCCCGGTGGCCGGCTTTATGCTGCAGCGCGCCGACCAATCACCGTTTGAAACCCCGTGGCTGTCGTGGATCGGCCGCTGGCAATATCAATTGTCCGCCGGCCAGCTGTCGCAGTACAGTTCTGTACCGCACACCAAACTGATCGGCGGCCGTTTCACCATGATGCCGACCGACTTTCTGGAGTTGGGTGCTTCACGCATCATGATGTGGGGTGGTGAAGGTCGTCCGCAGTCATGGAGCTCGTTCTGGGATGGATTTACCGGCAAAGATAACGATGATTCAGGTAAAGGCAACGATCCGGGCAACCAGCTCGCCGGTTTCGACTTCAAGCTGAAAATGCAGCCGCTGATCGGCCTGCCGGTTAGCCTGTACGGTCAGTTGGTGGGTGAAGATGAGGCGGGCTATCTGCCGTCGCAAAATACCTATCTGCTCGGTCTGGAAGGCCACCCGGAATGGGGCCCGACCACCATCAACTGGTATATCGAAGGGTCAGACACCCGTTCGGATATGAGCCGTAAAAACTATGTGTACACTCACTACACTTACAAAGGCGGCTACTACCAACAGGGTTACCCGCTGGGGCATGCGATGGGCGGCGACGGCCAGATGTTGTCCGGCCGCGTCGAGCTAGTGCTGGACGACAGCCAGCGTTGGAGCACCCGCGTAGTTTACGCCAAGGTGAACCCGCTGAGCCAAAGCATTAACCAGGCCTTCCCGAAATCCGATACGCTGAAGGGCATTCAGGTCGGCTGGGGTTACACCTTCCCGTCTCAGGTTAAGTTTGATACCAGCCTGTGGTACACCGACAACGATCACAGCACCGCCGATGACGTGGGCGCGGGCGTCAGCTTCGAAGTGCCAATCAATCTGTAACTTTCGCAGACGTAAAAAAACCCGCCGCGGCGGGTTTTTTATTGGCTTCAGCTCAGGCGCTTAGCGCCATTCCTTGAAGCGGTTGATCAGCGCATTGGTCGAGCTGTCGTGACTGCTGATTTTCTCGCTGCCCGCCAGCTCCGGCAGGATGCGGTTAGCCAGCTGTTTGCCCAGCTCCACGCCCCACTGATCGAAGGTGAAGATGTTCAGGATCGCGCCCTGAGTAAAGATCTTGTGCTCGTACAGCGCGATCAGGCTGCCCAGGCTGAACGGGGTGATTTCACGCAGCAGGATCGAGTTGGTCGGACGGTTGCCTTCAAACACTTTGAACGGCGCCACGTGTTTAACCTGCTCAGGGGTTTTACCCTGCGCCGCGAACTCCGCCTCCACCACTTCCAGCGACTTGCCGAACGCCAGGGCCTCGGTCTGCGCGAAGAAGTTGGACAGCAGTTTGGCGTGGTGATCGCCCAGCGGGTTATGGCTGATGGCCGGCGCGATGAAATCGCACGGCACCAGCTTGGTGCCCTGGTGGATCAACTGGTAGAACGCATGCTGGCCGTTGGTGCCCGGCTCGCCCCAGATGATAGGGCCGGTCTGGTAATCCACCGGATTGCCGTTGCGGTCGACGTACTTGCCGTTGGATTCCATGTTGCCCTGCTGGAAGTAAGCGGCAAAACGGTGCATGTACTGATCGTACGGCAGAATGGCTTCGGTTTCGGCGCCGAAGAAGTTGTTGTACCAAATACCGATCAGCGCCAGCAGCACCGGCAGGTTTTTCTCCGCCGGCGTTTCGGCGAAGTGCTTATCCATGGCGTGCGCGCCGCTCAGCAGCTGCTCGAAGTTGTCGTAACCGATGGACAGCGCAATCGACAGACCGATCGCCGACCACAGGGAGTAACGGCCCCCTACCCAGTCCCAGAACTCGAACATGTTGTCGGTATCGATGCCGAACTCGGCCACCGCTTTGCCGTTGGTGGACAACGCAGCGAAGTGCTTGGCCACGTGCTGTTGATCGGCGGCGCTGCTCAGGAACCAGTCGCGCGCGCTGTGGGCGTTGGTCATGGTTTCCTGAGTAGTGAAGGTTTTGGACGCCACCAGGAACAGCGTAGTTTCCGGATTCAGCGGCTGCAGCGTTTCGGCGATGTGGGTACCGTCAACGTTGGAGACGAAGTGCATGTTCAGGTGGTTTTTATACGGGCGCAGCGCTTCGGTCACCATGTAAGGGCCGAGATCCGAACCGCCGATGCCGATGTTCACCACGTCGGTAATCGGCTTGCCGGTGTAGCCTTTCCACTCGCCGCCGATGACGCGCGCGCAGAACTGTTTGATCTTGGCCAGCACCGCGTTCACTTCCGGCATCACGTCTTTGCCGTCGACCAGGATCGGGCTGTTGCTGCGGTTGCGCAGGGCAATATGCAGCACCGCGCGATCTTCGGTGCGGTTGATCTTTTCACCGGCGAACATCGATTTGATGGCGCCTTGCAGATCGGTTTCTTTCGCCAGCGCCTGCAGCTTCTCCAGGGTTTCCTGCGTGATGCGATTCTTGGAATAGTCCACCAACATTTGATCGTTGAAGGTCGCGGAGAACCGGGAGAAACGATCGCTGTCCTCGGCGAACAGGTCGGCGATCCGTACGTCTTTCATCTGTGCATAATGTTGCTGCAGGGCTTGCCAAGCAGCGGTTTGACTAGGATTGATATTTTTCATAGCAACACTCTTAGGCTTGAGAATAAAAATGACGCGTTTGTCCGATTGTAGCCTGTTCGACTGTGATTATGATCGCTTTTCTTGCGATAGGCGCTAACTGTCAACGCATTGCCGCCTCGTTTCAGCTTTCACTCTATACTTTTGGCTAACGGCCTGTTATCGGGGTTGCCGAATTGTCATCAGGCTGTGTCATCGTTACTTATTTCGTCATTTGAAAGGGATCTCGCTTATGGAATTATCCGCCCCGCTTATGTTGGTGCTTATCGGCCTGGCGTCGCTGCTGGCGCAGTGGCTGGCCTGGCTGCTGCGTCTGCCGGCCATTTTGCCGCTGCTGCTGTTCGGCATCGTGCTCGGCCCGACGGTGCATCTGGTGCAGCCGGATCTGCTGTTCGGCGATCTGCTGTTTCCACTGGTGTCGCTGTCGGTGGCGATCATCCTGTTCGAGGGGGCGCTGACGCTGCGCTTCGAGGAGATACGCGGCCTCGGCGGCGTGGTGCGTAATCTGGTCACCGTCGGCATGCTGGTCACCTTTCTGGTCATCAGCCTCGCCAGCTGGTGGTTGCTGGATTTCCCGCCGGAGCTTGCGGCGCTGATCGGCGCGGTGACGGTGGTGACCGGGCCGACGGTGATCGCTCCGCTGATGCGCGTGGTGCGACCGAACGCCAACATTAACCAGGTGTTGCGCTGGGAAGGGATCGTCATCGATCCGGTTGGCGCCATCTTCACCCTGCTGGTGTTCGAGTTCATCGTACTGAAGCAGAATGCGGAGTCCTATACCCACCTGTTTTGGACGCTAGGCGTGACTGCCGCCGTCGGCCTTATCGCCGGCGCGCTGTTCGGCTACCTGCTCGGCCTGGCGCTACGCCGCGTCTGGCTGCCACGCTACCTGCAGAACCTGGCGGTGCTGGCGATCATGCTGACCGCCTTCGGCGTTTCCAACGCCATCGCCGACGAATCCGGCCTGTTGACCGTCACGGTGATGGGCATCTGGCTGGCCAACATGCGCGACGTCGATACCAGCGATATTCTGGCGTTCAAAGAAGAACTGTCGGCGATCCTGATCTCGGCGCTGTTCATCATTCTGGCGGCGCGGCTCGATATCCAGGCGCTGTGGCACATGGGCTGGCCGCTGCTCCTGCTGCTGCTGGCGGTGCAGTTCATCGCCCGGCCGCTGTGCATCGCGGTGTCGACCTGGCGCTCTTCCCTGCACTGGCGCGATCGGCTGCTGCTGTGCTGGATCGCCCCGCGCGGCATCGTCGCCGCGGCGGTCAGCTCGCTGTTCGCGCTGACGCTGCAGCGCAGCGGCTATCAGGGCGCCGACCGGCTGGTGACCGTGGTGTTCGCCATCATCATCGGCACCGTGGTGTTGCAAAGCCTGACCAGCGGCATGATGGCGCGCTGGCTGCGGGTGCAGCAGCAGAAACCGCGCGGCGTGCTGATCGTCGGCGCCAACAGCGTGGCGCGCATGCTGGCGCAGGCGCTGATCAAGCTGAACGTGCCGGTGATCGTCACCGACAGCAGTTGGGAATACTACCGTCAGGCGCGCATGGACGGCATTCCGGCCTACTATGGCCACGCCTACTCCGAACACGCCGAGAACTACCTCGATCTGAGCAATATCGCCCAGGTACTGGCGCTGTCGCCCAATCGCCACCAAAACGCGCTGGCGGTCTACCACTTCGGCCATCTCTTCGGCGAAGATCACGTGTTCGCCATCCGTTCGGGGGCGCCGCTGAAAGGGCGCGGCGCCAGCGCGGAAAGTTCGCGTTTCCGCCGGCATGAAATTTTATTTAATCAGGAAGCCACCTACGGCAGCCTGAGCAGCCTGCTCGCCAGAGGGGCCACCATCAAAGCGACCAAATTGAACGAAAATTTCGGTTGGCTGGAGTATTTGGAGAAACATCAGGGCGTTATTCCGCTATTCAGCCAAAAGGAAGACGGTTCTCTGCAACCGATTGGCGCCGGTTCCACGCCCGCGATGCCCTGTACGCTTATCGCGCTGGTGCAAGATGAAAATCCCTCACCGTCTGTACGTTGACAGAATGGCGATAACCGGCTATTCCTAACAGCCTACTTGCGCACCCGGTGCGCAAGCCAGAAGAGGCGCGTCGCCCAGGTAGAGTGTCAGAGGAGCCGTTTCTCCGTTGACGGCACCCGAGGGGGAGCGACGCCGAGGTACGATAATGGCCGGCCATTATCGTATCGACTACAGGGGCTGAATCCCCTGGGTTGTCACCAGGGGATCGCCACAGGGCGATCGACAAGGTGGGGCGCTTCTGGGTGTATCGTAGCCTGACCTCTACGCCTGCCCCCTGTTTACCGCTCTCCCCTTGTGCCAAGGCTATGGAATTACAGTGCCCCAAACGGGCATCCCTGACACGAGGTTTCTAGATGAACCAAGCAGCACCCCAGAATTCCACCGTGGTAGCCAAGTTCGGCGGCACCAGCGTCGCCGACTTTGAAGCCATGAACCGCAGCGCCGACGTCGTGCTGGCCAATCCGCAGGTCCGCCTGGTGGTATTGTCCGCCTCGGCGGGCGTCACCAACCTGTTGGTCGCCCTGGCCGAAGGTTGCGAGGCCGACAAACGCAACTACCAGCTTGATGAAATTCGTCGCATCCAGTACGCCATCCTCGATCGCCTCGCGGCGCCTGCGGTGATCCGCGACGAGATAGACCGCCTGCTGGAAAACATCGCCATGCTGTCGGAGGCCGCGTCGCTGGCCACCTCGACGGCGTTGACCGACGAACTGGTCAGCCATGGGGAGCTGATGTCCACCCTGCTGTTCGTGGAAATCCTGCGCGCCCGCAACGTGCAGGCCGAATGGTTCGACGTGCGTAAAGTGATGCGCACCGACGATCACTTTGGCCGCGCCGTGCCGGACAGCGCCGCGCTCAGCGAACTGGCCCGGACGCAGTTGCAGCCGCGCCTGCAGAAAGCGCTGGTGGTCACCCAGGGCTTTATCGGCAGCGAGCCGAAAGGCCGCACTACCACGCTCGGCCGCGGCGGCAGCGACTATACCGCCGCGCTGCTCGGCGAGGCGCTCGGCGCTGGCCGGGTAGATATCTGGACCGACGTGCCGGGCATCTACACCACCGATCCGCGGGTGGTACCGGCGGCCAAGCGCATCGACAAAATCGGTTTCGAAGAGGCGGCGGAAATGGCCACCTTCGGCGCCAAAGTGCTGCATCCGGCCACCCTGCTGCCGGCGGTGCGCAGCGACATTCCGGTGTTCGTCGGCTCCAGCAAGGATCCGGCGGCCGGCGGCACGCTGGTGTGCAACACCACCGAGAATCCGCCGCTGTTCCGCGCACTGGCGCTGCGCCGCAAGCAAACGCTGCTGACGCTGCACAGCCTGAACATGTTGCACGCGCGCGGCTTCCTGGCCGAGGTGTTCAACATTCTGGCGCGCCACAACATCTCCGTCGATCTGATCACCACTTCGGAAGTCAGCATCGCGCTGACCATGGACACCACCGGCGCCACCTCCGTCGGCGGCAGCCTGCTGACCACCTCACTGCTGACCGAACTGTCGTCGCTGTGCCGGGTGGAAGTGGAAGAAAACCTGGCGCTGGTGGCGATCATCGGTAACCAGCTGTCGCGCGCCTGCGGCGTGGGCAAAGAGGTGTTCGGCGTGCTCGATCCGTTCAATATCCGCCTGATCTGCTACGGTGCCAGCAGCTATAACCTGTGCTTCCTGGTGCCGGGCGAAGAAGCCGAACAGGTGGTGCGTACCCTGCATCACAACCTGTTCGAATAAGTCATTATCCCTGATTGCGGGCGCAGCATGCTGCGCCCCTGCGTCTAAAAAATCCGTTCAAAACCTGCAGGGGTTCAGCCTGTTGAACCCGCAAAAAACACAACCACACCCATCGTTCTCAATCTGGCTAAGGAAAACCTGCATGTTGGCTCTACTCACGCGTTTATTCCCCCTGTGGGCGATACTGCTGTCCGTCGCCGCCTATTACACGCCGACCACCTTTACCGGCATCGGCCCCTACGTCAGCCCGCTGCTGATGCTGATCATGTTCGCCATGGGCGTCACGCTGCGACTGGACGACTTCAAACGCGTGCTGGCGCGCCCCGGCCCGGTGGCGGCAGGCATCTTCCTGCACTATCTGATCATGCCGCTGGCGGCCTGGATCCTGGCGATGCTGTTCCGCATGCCGCCGGATCTGTCCGCCGGCATGGTGCTGGTGGGCAGCGTGGCCAGCGGCACCGCCTCCAACGTGATGATCTATCTGGCCAAGGGCGACGTGGCGCTGTCGGTAACCATCTCGGCGGTCTCAACGCTGGTGGGGGTGTTCGCCACGCCGCTGCTGACCCGTCTGTACGTCGACGCCGAAATCAGCGTCGATATCATGGGCATGCTGTTGAGCATTCTGCAGATCGTGGTGATCCCGATCGGCCTGGGTCTGATCGTCCACCATACCCTGACCAAAACGGTGAAGCGCATCGAGCCGCTGCTGCCGGCGCTGTCGATGGTGTGCATTCTGGCGATCATCAGCGCGGTGGTGGCGGGCAGCCAAAGCCATATCGCCTCGGTCGGTCTGGTGGTGATCGTCGCGGTGATCCTGCACAACGGCATCGGTCTGCTGAGCGGCTACTGGGGCGGCAAACTGTTCGGCTTCGACGAGTCCACCTGCCGCACGCTGGCGATCGAAGTCGGGATGCAGAACTCCGGGCTGGCAGCCACGTTGAGCAAAATCTACTTCTCGCCGCTGGCCGCGCTGCCGGGCGCGCTGTTCTCGGTCTGGCACAACCTCTCCGGTTCACTGCTGGCAGGGTATTGGTCCGGCCGCCCTATCAAGAAAAAATAAACCGCCTGTCGGGACGCAAACAATTGCGTCCCGTTTCTTCCCTGCGAAATTTCGTATTTCCCACTGGTCGGATTGTCATAATTCCCCCCATCCCCTATCATCCGTGAAAAATAAAAATTCAGATTCTTCCTATCCATGCCGATAATGTTGGCAAGAGGAAGAGACGTTCTACTTTTTTTAATTAATTAAGTCGCCAGGGTTGCCCGCCAAAAAAGAAGCAGCCTAATTATTATTTAGATATATACCCACCGTCTTATTTGCTGCGGCAAATCAAGATACCTCGCAATGTGCATGTCGCTCATTATTTCGGGCCGGCCCTCGGCCGCCCGTGGTTAACCTCATGGATTGGGCTGGCTGCCCCGGCGGCCTCTCATAATGGATTACAATGATAAAAAAAATCACCGCCTTGACGCTGTTGGTCAGCACGGCCCTTTCCGCCGAACCCCTGCCGGATGCCCACATGATGCGGGATATGTCGATGGGCGAGTCGCGCCGCGCGCTGCAAGACAGCACGCGTGAAGTCAACCAGTTGATTGAGCAACGCCGTTACCAGCAGCTGAAGCAGCAACGCCTGCTGGCGGAGCCGGAGCCGACCGCGCCCGCCCTGCCGCAGTCCGCGCAGTGCCTGCCGATCGCCGGCGTTTATCTGCAGGGCATCACCCTGCTCTCGCCGAGCGATTTATCCGCCCTGAGCGCGTTGCCGGAACAGTGCATCAGCAGCAACGATATCAATCGCCTGACCCGTGAATTAACGCGTCTTTATGTGAAAAAGGGCTATATCACCGCGCGCGTGCAAATTGTTCGCCCTAATTCACAAGGAGAATTGGGGTTAAGCGTCACCGAAGGATTTATCGAGAAAATAGAAGGCGGCGATCGCTGGGTCAACAGCCGTTTATTATTTCCGGGGCTGGAAGGCAAGCCGTTGAAATTAACCGATCTCGACCAGGGATTGGATCAGGCTAACCGTTTGCAATCGAATACCACCAAGCTGGATATATTGCCCGGCCATCAGGTTGGCGGTTCGGTCATTCGTTTGCGCAATCAGCATGCCAAGCCCTGGCTGATTACCGCCGGCACGGATAATTACGGCCAAAAAAGCACCGGCCAGTGGCTGGCACGTGCCACCGCCACGCTGGACAGCCCGTTCGGCCTGTCGGACTTCGTCAGCCTGAACGCCAACAGCACGCTGGAAAACCCGGCTCACCGCTATAATCGCGCCTATACCCTGCTCTATTCGCTGCCGTACGGCGCGTTCACCTTCAGCGGATTCGCCAGCTTCTCGTCCTATGAGAACCACCAGCAGCTGCCGCACAACGTGGTCAAACTGCACGGCCAGACCCAACAGTACGGTCTGCGCAGCGACTACGTGTTTTACCGCGATCACGATCAGATAGACAGCCTGAGCGGACAGCTGACCTACAAGCGCATCGATAACTACTTCGAAAGCGTGCGCCTCGAGGTCAGCAGCCCCACGCTGACCCTGGCCGAGCTGAGCGCCAGCCACCTGCAGATTCTGCCCAACGGGGTGTTCAGCGCCAACCTCAGCGTCGAACAGGGCCTGCCATGGCTGGGCGCCGATCGCCACCCGAGCTCGGTGCACCTCGACAGCCAGTTCACCAAAGGCAAGCTGTTCGCCAACCTCAGCCAGCGTCTCAAGCTGGGTGACGCCACCTATCAGCTCAACAACCTGTTCTATGGCCAGTACAGCCGCGACCCGCTGCCCGGCGTGGAGTGGCTGAGCCTCACCGATCGCAGCGCCGTACGCGGCTTCAGCCGCAGTACCCAGTCCGGCGACAACGGCTGGTATCTGCAGAATACGCTGTCGCGCAGCTTCAATTTAGGCGCCGCCACGCTGACGCCGCGCCTTGGCGCCGACGTCGGCCGCATTTTGCCGCGTCAGGATAACTCGGGCTGGCGCAGCAGCGCCGGGCTGAGCAGCGGCGCCACGTTACGCTATCGCCAGGCGCTGGTCGATCTGGAGGTCAGCCGCGGCTGGATCTTGTCGAACCACGCCACGCCCGAGGATCCCGTTCAGGTGCTGGCGCGCTTTTCTTACACCTTTTAATCAGCAGTTTTGCAGGACCCCACGGCAATATACGGAGATACATGGATGAAAAATAATAACTTCAGACTTTCGGCGGCAGGCAAACTGGCCGCCGCGCTGGCGATAATTCTCGCCGCTTCCGCCGGCGCCTACGCCGGAGAGATCGTCGCGGCCAACGGCGCCAACGGCCCCGGCGTTTCCACCGCCGCGACCGGCGCCCAGGTGGTCGACATCGTCGCACCGAATGGCAGCGGGCTGTCGCATAACCAATACCAGGACTTCAACGTCAACCAACCCGGCGCGGTGCTGAACAACTCCCGCGAGGCGGGGCTGTCGCAGCTGGCCGGGCAACTGGGTGCCAACCCGAATCTGGGCGGACGCGAAGCCAGTGTGATCCTCAATGAAGTGATCGGCCGCAACCCGTCGCTGCTGCACGGCCAGCAAGAGATCTTCGGCATGGCGGCCGACTACGTGCTGGCCAACCCGAACGGCATCAGCTGCCAGGGCTGCGGGTTCATCAACACCAGCCGCTCCTCGCTGGTGGTCGGCAACCCGCTGGTGGAAAACGGCCTGTTGCAGGGCTACAGCACCCTGGGCAACCGCAATACCCTGAGCCTCAGCGGCATCCTGAACGCCAGCGGCGTGCTGGATCTGATCGCACCGAAGATAGACAGCCGCGGCGACGTGATCGTACAAGACTTCACCCACCGCAACGGCAAAGTGACGCCGGCGGCGATCAACGCCATCAGCGGCCTTAACCGCGTGGCGCGCGACGGCAAGGTGCTGGCCAGCGAACAGCCGACGACCGCGCTGGACAGCTACTACCTCGGCAGCATGCAGGCCGGGCGCATCAACATCATCAACACCGCGCAAGGCAGCGGCGTGAAGCTGGCCGGCACGCTGGCTGCCGGCGACGAACTCAAGGTGAAAGCCTACGATATTCGCAGCGAAAGCCGCATTGAAGATGCCAGCAGCAACAAAAACGGCGGCGATAACTATCAAAATTACCGTGGCGGCATCTACGTCAACGATCGCAGCAGCAGCCAGAAGCTGACCCGCACCGAGCTGAAAGGCAAGAACATCAGCCTGGTGGCGGATAACCACGCGCACCTCACCGCCACCGATATTCGCGGCGAAGACATCACCCTGCAGGGCGGCAAGCTGACGCTCGACGGCCAGCAGTTGAAGCAAACTCAAGGTCACACCGACGACCGCTGGTTCTATTCCTGGCAATACGACGTCACCCGCGAACGCGAGCAACTGCAGCAGGCGGGCAGCACCGTCGCCGCCAGCGGCAACGCCAAACTCGTCAGTACTCGGGAAGACGTGAACCTGTTGGGCGCCAGCGTCAGCGCCGACCGGGCGTTGAGCGTCAAAGCGGCTCGCGATGTGCACCTCGCCGGGCTGGTGGAGAAAGATAAGTCCAGCGAACGCGGCTATCAGCGCAACCACACCTCCAGCCTGCGCACCGGCAGTTGGAGCAGCAGCGACGAAAGCGAAAGCCTGAAGGCCAGTGAACTGCGCAGCCAGGGCGAACTGACGGTGAAAGCTGGCCGCAATGTCTCGACTCAGGGTGCCAAGGTCCACGCCCAGCGCGATCTGACGATCGACGCAGATAACCAAATCCAGGTCGGGGTGCAGAAAACCGCCAACGCCAAAGCGGTGCGCGATGACAAAACCTCCTGGGGCGGCATCGGCGGCGGCGACAACAAGAACAACAGCAATCGCCGCGAAGTCAGCCACGCTTCCGAATTGACCAGCGGCGGCACCCTGCGCCTGAACGGTCAGCAAGGCGTCACCATTACCGGCAGTAAGGCGCGCGGCCAGAAAGGCGGCGAAGTCACCGCCACCCACGGCGGCCTGCGCATCGACAACGCGCTGAGCACCACCGTGGATAAAATCGACGCGCGTACCGGCACCGCCTTCAACATCACCAGCAGTTCGCACAAGGCCGATAACAGTTATCAGAGCAGCACCGCCAGCGAGCTGAAGTCCGACACCAACCTGAAGCTGGTCAGCCGTAAGGACACCGACGTGATCGGCAGCCAGGTCGCCAGCGGCGGCGAGCTGAGCGTCACGTCGCAGACCGGCAATATCAACGTCAAGGCTGCCGAGCAGCAGCAGAACATCGACGAGCAGAGAACCGCGCTCACCGTCAACGGCTACGCCAAAGAAGCCGGCGACAAGCAATACCGCGCCGGTTTACGCATCGAACACACCCGCGACAGCGAGAAAACCACCCGCACCGAGAACCGCGGCGCCACCCTCAGCGGCGGCAGCGTGAAACTCGACGCGGATAAGAACGTGACCTTCAGCGGATCCAAATTGGTCGCCGACAAAGGCGACGCCAGCGTCAGCGGTAATAAGGTTTCGTTCCTGGCGGCGGACGACAAAACCACCTCGAATACCGAGCAGACCAAGGTCGGCGGTGGTTTCTACTACACCGGCGGCATCGACAAGCTCGGCAGCGGTGTGGAGGCCGGCTACGAGAACAGCAAAACACAGGCGCAGAGCAGCAAGGCCGTCACCTCCGGCAGCGACGTCAAAGGCAACCTGACTGTCAACGCCCGTGACAAGCTGACCCAGCAAGGTGCGCAGCACAGCGTCGGCGGCACCTATCAAGAAAACGCCGCGGACGTCGATCACCTGGCCGCTGCCGACACCACCAGCAGCAACACCACCAAAACCGACGTCGGCGTGAACATCGGTGCCAACGTCGATTACAGCGCCGTAACCCGTCCGGTCGAGCGTGCGGTCGGCAAGGCGGCCAAGCTGGACGCCACGGGCGTCATCAACGACATCGGCGGCATCGGCGCGCCTAACGTCGGCCTGGATATCGGCGCACAGGGCGGCAGCAGCGAAAAACGCAGCAGCAGCTCGCAGGCGGTCGTCAGCTCGGTGAAAGCCGGCAGCATCGACATCAACGCCAAAGGCAAAGTGCGCGATCAGGGCACGCAATATCAAGCCAACAAAGGCGCGGTCACGCTGACGGCGGACAGCCACCGCAGCGAAGCTGCGACAAATCGTCAGGAAGAGCAGAGCCGCGATACCCGCGGCAGCGCCGGCGTGCGCGTCTACACCTCCACCGGCAGCGATCTGACCGTGGACGCCAAGGGCGAAGGCGGCACCCAGCGCAGCAACAGCAGCGCCAGCCAGGCGGTGACCGGCTCGATCGACGCGGCCAACGGCATCAACGTCAACGTGAAAAAAGACGCGGTCTATCAGGGCACCGCGCTGAACGGCGGCAGCGGTAAAACCGCCGTTAACGCCGGCGGCGATATCCGCCTTGATCAGGCCAGCGACAAGCAGAGCGAAAGCCACAGCGGCTTTAACGTCAAAGCCTCCGCCAAGGGCGGTTTCACCGCCGACAGTAAAAACTTCGGCGCCGGGTTCGGCGGCGGCACCCACAACGGCGAAAGCAGCAGCAGCACCGCGCAGGTCGGCAACGTCAGTGGCCAACAGGGCGTTGAGCTGAAGGCGGGCCGCGATCTGACGCTGCAGGGCACCAACGTCAAGAGCCAGGGCGACGTCAGCCTGAGCGCGGGTAACAAGGTCGCACTGCAGGCGGCGGAATCGACCCAAACGCGTAAGGAAAGCAAGCTGTCCGGCAATATCGATCTGGGCGCCGGCAGCAGCGACAGCAAGGAAAAAACCGGCGGCAACCTCTCCGTCGGCGGCGCCTTCGACATCGCCAAGGTGAATGAGTCCGCGACCGAGCGCCAGGGCGCCACTATCGCCTCAGACGGCAAAGTCACCCTGTCCGCCAACGGCAAAGGCGATGACGCGCTGCATCTGCAGGGCGCCAAGGTCAGCGGCGGCAGCGCCGCGCTCGAGGCGAAAAACGGCGGTATCCTGCTGGAGTCCGCCAAGAACGAGCAGCACAAGGACAACTGGAGCCTGGGCATCAAAGCCAACGCCAAAGGCGGCCAAACCTTCAACAAGGACGCCGGCGGCAAGGTCGACCCGAACACTGGCAAAGATACCCACACGCTGGGCGCCGGTCTGAAGGTCGGCGTGGAACAACAGGATAAAACCACCCACGCCAACACCGGCATCACCGCGGGCGACGTGGCGATCAACAGCGGCAAAGACACCCGTCTCGCCGGCGCGCGTGTCGATGCCGACAGCGTACAAGGCAAGGTGGGCGGCAATCTGCACGTTGAAAGCCGCAAAGACGTTGAGAACGGTGTGAAGGTCGATGTGGATGCCGGCCTGAGCCACAGCAACGATCCGGGCAGCAGCATCACCTCCAAGCTGTCGAAGGTCGGCACACCGCGTTACGCCGGTAAGGTGAAAGAGAAACTGGAGGCCGGAGTGAACAAAGTGGCCGACGCCACCACCGACAAGTACAACAGCGTGGCGCGTCGCCTCGATCCGCAGCAGGACACCACCGGCGCGGTCAGCTTCAGCAAGGCCGACGGCAAAGTCACGCTGCCGGCAACGCCGACCGGCGAAAAACCGCAAGGCCCGCTGTGGGATCGCGGCGCACGCACCGTCGGCGGCGCGGTGAAAGACAGCATCACCGGGCCGGCCGGTCGCCAGGGGCATCTCAAGGTCAATGCCGACGTGGTGAACAACAACGCGGTCGGCGAGCAATCGGCGATCACCGGTAAGAACGGCGTGGCGCTGCAGGTCGGCGGCCAAACCCAACTGACCGGCGGCGAGATCCGCAGCCAGCAAGGCAAGGTGGAACTGGGCGGTAGCCAGGTCAGCCAGCAGGACGTCAACGGCCAACGCTATCAGGGCGGCGGCCGCGTCGATGCGGCGGCCACGGTTGGCGGCCTGGCCGCCGGTGCGGCGAAACAGGGCGTTGACGGCAACGTGCCGTTCGTCAGCGGCCATGCCTCAACAAAACAGGCGGATGCCAAAGCCGGCGTGTTCAGCGGCAAATAACGCGCCTTTCCTGCACAACGCCCCCGGTTAAAACCGGGGGCGTTTTTTTACAGCGTGCTCGGGGTGTCTTCCCAGTCGCGATCGTCGTCCTTGGCATCCTGATCCAACACGTTGTAAGCCACCGCGCAGAACAGCGAGTTCAAGCGCTTCATGTCCCCCAACAATCCCAAATGCAACGAACTGGTCTCGATGCTCTGCACGTTTTGCTGGTGCAAACGATCGACGTGCGCGTGCGCGTAGCGGCGATCCAGAATGCGGAAGCGGTGCTTGGAACGGCGCAGGCGTTTGGCGCTGGTGACGTCGCCGGACAGGAACACCGACAGCCCCAGGCGCAGGTTGCCGATCAGCCGTTCGTGCAGCCCGTCCAGCTCCGCCAACCCTTCCGCCGAGAAGGCGCGGCGCGCGGCGTGCGACTTGGCGCCCACGTCGCCGGCCATGCGCTCGATGATGTCGCCCGCCTGTTCCAGGTTGAGCGCCATTTCGATGATCTCCGCCCAGCGGCGCGAGTCTTCCTCGCCCAGATCTTCCTTCTGGATCTGCGCCAGATACAGCTTGATGGCGGTGTACAGCACGTCGACGTCATCGTCGAGGCGCCGCACCTCTTTATCAACCCCCTGCTTACCGTGCAGCACTTCACGTTGCAGGATCATCATGTGTTCCACCACGTCGCCCATGCGCAGCGTTTCACGCGCCGCATTGGCCAGCGCCAGCGTCGGCGTGTCCAGCGCGCTGGCGTCCAGATGGCGCGGTCGCATGCGCGGATCGTCGGCCGCTTCGTCGACAATCAACCGCTCGCACAGCGTCGCCATCGGCCCGGCCAGTGGGATCATCACCAGGCAGCGGATCAGGTTGTAGAACACGTGGAAATAGATCACCAGCTCTTCGCTGCCGCCCGGCAGCTGAGCCATCAAATCCGCCAGATAGGAGACGAACGGCAGCACCAGTATGCAGCCCACCAGCTTGAACAGCAGGCTGCCGAGCGCTACGCGCCGCCCGGCGGCGTTCTGCCCGCTGGCGTTGATCATCGCCAGCAGGCCGCTGCCGAGGTTGGCGCCGATCACCAGACAGAGCGCCACCTTCAGAGAAATCACGCCGGTGGCGGTCAGGGTGGCGGTCAGCAGCACCGCCGCCAGGCTGGAATAGCTGACGATGGCGAACAGCGCGCCGGTCAGGGCGTCCAGCATCACGTCGCCGGTCAGCGACGAGAACAGCACTTTCACCCCGGCCGCCTGGGTGATCGGCGTGGCGGCGGCGACGATCAGCTCCAGCGCCAGCACGATCAGCCCAAGGCCGATCAGGACGCGTCCGATCTGGCCGATCCGCATTTGCTTGCGGCTGAGGAACAGGAAGACGCCGACCAGGATCAGCAGCGGCGACAGCCAGGAAAGATCGAAGGTCAGCACGCGCGCCATCAGCGCGGTGCCGACGTCGGCGCCCAGCATGATCACCAGCGCAGGCGCCAGCCCCACCAGCCCCTGCGCGACGAAAGAGGTCACCAGCAGCGCGGTGGCGTTGCTGCTTTGCACCAGCGCGGTCACGCCGATGCCGGAAACGAACGCCAGCGGTTTTTTCTCAACGCTGTCGCTCAACACGCGCCGCAGATTGGCGCCGTAAACCCGCATGATCCCGGTGCGCACGATGTGGGTACCCCACACCAACAGCGCCACGGACGAAAGCAGGTGAAGAAGGGTCAGCACGGAAGATACGCTCCATTAACGCCCGGCCAAAGGAGGCTGATACCCGATGCTTGTCACGCGACGCAGAGAGGCGAGCCAAAGGATGACGGGTACAGTGCGCGGTCCCGCCTGCCGGGCGTGGGTCTGGCAGGACAGCGGGCGGGCGGCAGACCGCAGAAGAGAAGGGTTAATGCGGCGGCGGGAAGGCCCCGGCGCCGCGCTGCGAAGTCATGCAACTTCCCGCAATACAACAGGTTCCAAGTGTAGCCCAATTTCCGCGCCGTCGGGCCGCAGGTCGGCCACCGAACGGTTGAGCACGTCAACCAGCAATTCTATCTCGCAAACCTGAATCCGATACCGTACCACATTCCCGAGCAAACTGTGACCCAGGATCACCCCACCGATCCCCTGCCCGGCCGGTAACAGGCCGATGGACTCAGGGCGGATCGCCACCTTGCCGGCATAGCTGCGCCCGGTCAGTTGGGCGGCCTGTTCGGCGGTCAACAGGTTATAGTTGCCGATAAATCCGGCGGCGAAGGCGTCCGCCGGCTGGGTATACAGGGTTTCCGCGTCGCCGCTCTGCACGATCTGCCCCTTGTTCATCAGCACGATGCGATCCGACAGGGTCAGCGCCTCTTCCTGATCGTGGGTGACGAAGATCGCCGTCAGGTTCAGCTCGCGCTGAATGCGCCGGATCTGCTCGCGCAGGTGTTTGCGAATACGCGCATCCAGCGCCGACAGCGGTTCGTCGAGCAGCAGCAGACGCGGGCGAGTGACCAGCGATCGCGCCAGCGCCACGCGCTGACACTGGCCGCCCGACAGCTGATGCGGATAGCGCTTTGCCAGATCGCTCAGCTCCACCAGCGCCAGTACCTCCTGCACCCGCTGGCCGATCTGCCCGGCCGCCAGCTTCTGCATTTTCAGGCCGAATGCCACGTTGCCTTCCACCGTCATATTGGGGAACAGCGCATAACTTTGGAACACCATGCCGATGCCGCGCTTTTGCGGCGCCAGCGGTACCAGATCCTGGCCCTGCAATAAAATTTGCCCGCTGTCGACCGGTGTCAGGCCGGCCAGGCAGCGCAGCAGCGTCGATTTGCCGCAGCCGCTCGGCCCCAGCAGGGTGACGAACTCCCCCTCTTCGGCGGTGAAATCGATATCCTGAAACACCTGGGTCTGGCCATAGTGTTTGTTCAGGCGGGTGACGTTGAGATAAGCCATCGGGTTAGCCCTTGTTTTTATTCAGCAAGTTCGCCAGCCAGGTGACGAGCAGCACCACGGCGAAATAGGAGATGACCAGCGCGCTGGTGAAATGCCCGCTGCCGTTGCGCATATTAAACAGGTAGACCTGCAGCGTTTCATACTGGCTGCCCACCAGCAGGTTGGCGAACACGAACTCGCCGATCAGGAACGAGAACGACAGCAGCACGGCGATCGTTCCGCCCTTGCGCAGGTTCGGCAGCACCACCCACAGCGCCGCCTGCCAGGTACTGGCGCCGAGCAGGTGCGCGGCGTCCATCAGATCGCGCAGGTTGATCGCCTGCATGTTGTTGCTGATGGCGCGGTAGATAAACGGCAGCGCGATGGTGAAATAGCAGCCCACCAAAATCCAGGGGGTGCCGAGCAGCGGCAGCGGATCGGCGGCGAACAGCTGCATCAGCCCCACCGCCGACACCACCGGCGGCACGGCGAACGGCAGCAGGATCAGCACGTTCATCACCGCGTCCAGCTTGGGAAAATAGTAAGCAATCACAAACATCGCCGGCAGGATCACCACCACCGACAGCAGCAGCGTGCCGAAGCAGATCAGCAGCGAATGCCACAGCGCCTGCAAAAAGCGCGGGTCGCTCCACAGCGCCGTCAGCCACTTCAGGGTAAAACCGTCCGGTAAAATGGTGGCGCCCCACTGGGTGGCCAGCGCATAAATCAGCGTCGCCGCCAGCGGCAGCAGCAGGATCAGCAGCAGCAGGCCGGTCACCGTGCGGTGATAGAGGCGTTCAGCACGCGACATGAGCATTCTCCATCCGATTATGAGCGCGCATTGAGGTAGCTCCTGCGCAGCATCCATTGGTGGATTACCGTGATAAACGCCATCATCACCACCAGCAGCATCGCCAGCGCGCTGGCCAGGTTCGGATCGAGGGAGATGTCCCCCGCCACCAACGCCGAGATGCGGATCGGGATCACGTTGAAGTTGCCGGTGGTCAGCGCGTACACCGTGGCGTAGGCGCCCAGCGCGTTGGCCAGCAGGATGACGAAGGTGCCCATCAGCGCCGGCGCCAGCACCGGCAGGCCGATATGCCGCCAGTAGCGCCAGGGGCCGGCGCCGAGCAGCGCCGCCGACTCACGCCAATCGGCGCGCAGCGCATCGAACGCCGGATACAGCAACAGCACGCCCAACGGGATCTGGAAGTAGGTATACAGCACGATCAGGCCGCTCTTCGAATAGAGGTTGAAGCTCTCCATCAAACCGTATTTGCGCAGCAGCAGCGTCAGGCAGCCGTTCAACCCCAACAGAATGACGAAGGCGAACGCCAGCGGCACCCCGGCGAAGTTGCTGGTCATGTTGGTGAACGACATCACGAAGTCATGAAAGCGGGTCTGGCCGAGCTGGCGAAGTGAGTAACTGCCCACTAATGCAATCAGCAAGCCGTAGACGCTCGACCACAGCGAGATCTCCAGCGAGAACTGAAAGGCCTGCAGGTAGAACGGCGACGTGAGGATATCGACATAGTTGCCCCATCCCCAGCCGCTGCTCTCGCTGAAAAAGCTGTGAACCGCGATCCACACCAGCGGGGCGATCTGAAACGCGCCGAACAGCACGATAAACGGCAGCAGGCACAGTGCGGCGATCCATTTGGTTTTGCTATTCATCGCGCATCCTGCGCCAGCAGCGCCCGGCAGCGCGGCTTGTCATGCGCCGCCTGCAGCAGATCGCAGATCGTGCCGCACAGCTCGGTTTGCTGCGGATCGGCGTCGTCCAGGCTGAAGCCCGCGCCGAACACGAACAGCGGCACCTGGCGCTCTTCCGGCAACACCCCGCCGTGGCTGCGATCGTCGTTCATGCCGTGGTCGGCGGTGACCAGCACCTGATAACCGGCCGCCAGCCACTCGGGCAGGTAGCGCGACAGCGAGCCGTCGGCGCGCCGCGCCGCGTTGCGGTACTGCGGCGAAGAGAGGCCGAAGCGGTGCCCGGCGTCGTCGATGTTCATCGGGTGGATCAGCAGGAAATCCGGCTGATGACGCTGGCGCAGGCTTTCGGCGTCGTCGAACAGATGGCTATCGGGATAGCCGTCGTCGTAATAGAAATGGCCGTGCTGAATCGGCAGCTCGGGAGCGTCGGTGTGGCGGTCGCGCGCGGCGTCGAACGGCGTGCGGTTATACAATTCGCTGAACCAATGATACGCGGCGGCGGCGGTGGTCAGCCCGGCGGCGCGCGCGTAATGAAACACGCTTTGTTGATGAGAAAGGCGCGAGACGTGGTTGTGCACCACGCCGCTCTCCACCGGCGTGACGCCGGTGAGGATGCATTCATACAGCGGCCGGGAGAGCGAGGGCAACTCGCTCTCCAGCAGGTACAACCGCCCGCGTCCCGCCGCACATTCGGCCTGCAGATACCCCATGGCGTCGTGCGCCACCCGGTAGTTGAGGCCGTCCAGCAGCACGAGGATCGTTTTCATGGTGCGTTAACTCACTGCTGCATAAACATAATGACGTTTTCCTGCCACAGGCGCGGCAGCGCTTTGGCGCTCTGTTCCCAGGCCGCCGGATCGGCGATCGGGTGCGCATTCTTGTACTGCTCGGCCGGCAGCAGCTTGGCCTTGACGTCGTCCGGCAGCGTCAGATGTTCGGCGCGGATCGGGCGGGCATAGCCGCGCGCCAGGTTGATCTGGCCGGCGTCGGAGAAGATGTATTCGCGCGCCAGCTTGGCGGCGTTCGGGTGCTTGGCGTATTTATTGATGATGGTGGTGTAGCCGGAGGTGATCGAGCCGTCCGACGGGATCAGCACTTCAAAACGGGTTTTGTCGATCTGATCGCGGTAGTTCAGGCCGTTGAAGTCCCACACCACGCCAACCTGCACTTCCCCTTTCTCCAGCGATGCGATCACCGGGTTACTCAGGCTCAGGCGGCCGGCCTTGGCCAGCTTGCCGAAGAATTCCAGGCCCGGCTTGAGGTTTTTCTCGTTGCCGCCCATGGCGTAGGTGGCGGCCAGCACGCCGCTGGCCGCCTGCGACGCGGTGCCGACGTCGCCGATGGTGACCTGATAGCTGCCCTTGAGCAGATCGGCCCAGCTGTGCGGGATGTCTTTCACCTGCTGTTTATTGATGATAAAGGCGATGGTGCCGGTGTAAGCCAGCGCCCAGTGCCCGTCTTTGTCTTTCGCCCAGTCCGGCACCTGATCCCAGGTAGAGGGTTTGTAGGGCTGCGTTACGCCCTTCTGCACCGCCACCGGGCCAAAGGCCGCGCCGACGTCACCGATGTCCGCCGTAGCGTTGTTCTTTTCCGCATCGAATTTGGCGATCTCCTGCGCGGAGCTCATGTCGGTATCGACATGCTTCAGGCCGTACTTGCTCAACAGATCTTGCCAGGTGCCTTTCCAGTTGGCCCAGCTGTCCGGCATGCCGACGCTGTTGACTTCGCCTTCTTTCTTCGCGGCCTGCTCCAGCGCCGCCAGATCGGTATCCGCGGCCCAGCTCATCTGGCTGGATAACACGATGGCACTGGTTAACACAGAAGCGCACAAACGTTTCATAACTGATGCTCCAGGTGGTAGTGTGGGGATGGCTGGACTAGTCCAGCAAGGACCAAACCAATCTAACGGACGAATGTGATAATTATATGTCAGCTTAAAAAAGCGACAGTTTTATCACCCGTTGCAACGGCGAAAACGCGACGCTGGTCTACCTTAAGGAAGGCCAAACGCACTGAAACGGGACACCCGCTGTATGAGTGAAGCACCGACGACCGTCGCCACCATCTGCCAAACGCTGAGCGCCCGCATCACCGCCGGCGAGTTCGCCGCGGGCGGCAAGCTGCCCTCCGAACGCGCCCTGAGCGAACAGTTCGCCACCACCCGCATTACCTTGCAGGAGGCGCTCGGCCAGTTGGAGGCGCAGGGCGTCATCTACCGCCAAGTGCGGCGCGGCTGGTTCATCTCGCCTCCACGTCTTATCTACAACCCGCTGCAGCGCAGCCATTTTCACGCCATGGCGCAGCAGCAGGGGCGCGCCGCCCATACCGAAGCGATCGACAGCGCGGTCGTCACGCTCGACGCGCCGCTGGCCGGCCGCCTGGCGCTGCCCCCCGGCGCCGAGGCCTATCGCATTCGCCGGCTGCGCTACATCGACGGACGTGCGGTGCTGTACTGCGAGCACTACCTCAATCCGGCCTATTTCCCCGGCATTCTGGACGAAGATCTGACCCAGTCGCTGACCGCGCTGTACGCCGCGCGCTACGGCATTCACTACGGGCGGGTGCGTTTCGACATGCTGCCCACCCTGCTGCCGCAGCAGGCCGCCGCCATGCTGAAGGTGACCTACGGCAGCCCGGCGCTGTTCATTACGCGGGTGAATCGCGATCAGCACGACAGAGTGATCGATTGCGACCTGGAATATTGGCGGTACGACGCGCTGCACATCGACGTGGAAGCGCTGTAAATGACAAGGGCGCATCGCTGCGCCCTTGAAGAGGAAAGTCAGTCGGCGTCGTAGCCGAGGTTTGGCGCCAGCCAGCGCTCGACCTCGCTCACGCTCATCCCTTTACGCGCCGCGTAGTCTTCCACCTGATCGCGCTGGATCTGCGCCACCGCGAAGTACTTGCTCTCAGGATGGCTGAAGTACCAGCCGGATACCGCCGCTCCCGGCCACATAGCGAAGGACTCCGTCAGTTCCATGCCGGTGTGGCGGTTGACGTCCAGCAGCTGCCAGATGGTCGCTTTTTCGGTGTGCTCCGGGCAGGCCGGGTAGCCCGGCGCCGGCCGGATGCCCTGATAGTTCTCGCGGATCAGTTCCTCGTTGCTCAGGCTCTCGTCGGCGGCATAGCCCCAGTGTAACTTGCGCACCTGCTCATGCAGGTATTCGGCGAAGGCCTCCGCCAAACGATCCGCCAACGCCTTGACCATGATTTTGTTGTAATCGTCGTGCTGCGCGTCGTACGCCGCCGCCAGCACGTCCTCCTCCAGCCCGCCGGTCACCGCGAAGGCGCCGAAGTAGTCGGCCTTGCCGCTGCTTTTCGGCGCCACGAAGTCCGCCAGGCAGTAGTTCGGGAAGTCGGTTTTTTCCGTCTGCTGACGCAGATGGCGGCTCACCGCCAGCACCTCGCCGCGCCGTTCGTCGCGGTACACTTCCACGTCGTCGCCGACGCGGTTGGCCGGGAACAGGCCGTAAACGCCACGCGGGTTGAGGCTGCGCTCGGCGGCCAGCCGATCCAGCATCTGATTGGCGTCGTGGAACAGGCGCTTGGCCTCTTCCCCCACCACCTCATCCTCCAGGATGCGCGGGTATTTGCCCGCCAGCGACCAGGTCATGAAGAACGGCGTCCAGTCGATATAGTGGCGCAGCGTCTCGATGCCGGCCGCCACCGGAAACACGCCGAGCTGCCGCGGCGCCGGCGGCTGATAATCGGCCCAGTCCAGCGCCATGGCGTTGGCGCGCGCCTTCTGCAAATCGACCGGCGGCGTGCGCGGTTTTTTGCGCGCGTGCTGAATGCGCACCGTTTCATATTCTTTGCGGGTGCGCGCCACAAACTCGTCGCGCTGGGTGGCGGACAGCAGCGCCGACACCACGCCCACGGTGCGCGAAGCGTTCTGCACGTAGGTGGTCGGGCCGCTGTAGTTCTGCTCGATTTTCACCGCGGTGTGCGCCTTGGAGGTGGTGGCGCCGCCGATCAGCAGCGGCAGCGTAAAGCCCTGGCGCTCCATCTCTTTGGCCACGTTGACCATCTCGTCCAGCGACGGCGTGATCAGCCCCGACAGGCCGATGATATCGACGTTCTCCTCGCGCGCGGTGCGCAGGATTTTCTCCGTCGGCACCATCACGCCCAGATCGACGATTTCATAGTTGTTGCACTGCAGCACCACGCCGACGATGTTCTTGCCGATGTCGTGCACGTCGCCCTTCACCGTCGCCAACAGGATTTTCCCCGCGGAGGTGCCTTGCTGCTTGCTGGCCTCGATGTACGGTTCCAGGTAGGCCACCGCCTGCTTCATCACGCGGGCGGATTTCACCACCTGCGGCAGGAACATCTTGCCCTCGCCAAACAGATCGCCGACCACGTTCATCCCGGCCATCAGCGGCCCTTCGATCACTTCGATTGGGCGTTCGGCCTGCTGCCGCGCTTCTTCGGTGTCCAGCTCGATAAACTCGGTGATTCCCTTCACCAGCGAGTATTCCAGCCGCTTCTCCACCGGCCAGCCGCGCCACTCCGCCTGCTGCACCGCCGCTTCGCCGTCTTTGCTGCCGCGGTACTTTTCCGCCAGCTCCAGCAGGCGTTCGGTGCCGTCCTCGCGACGGTTTAGGATCACGTCTTCTACCGCCTCGCGCAGCTCAGTAGGCAGATCGTCGTAAATCGCCAACTGCCCGGCGTTGACGATGCCCATGTCCATGCCGTTGCGAATGGCGTGATACAGGAACACCGCATGGATCGCTTCACGCACCGGATCGTTGCCGCGGAACGAGAACGACACGTTGGACACCCCGCCGGAGATCATCGCGTGCGGCAGGTGGGTTTTGATGTCGGCGCAGGCTTCGATAAAGTCGACGGCGTAGTTGTTGTGCTCTTCGATGCCGGTGGCGACGGCGAAGATGTTCGGGTCGAAAATGATGTCTTCCGGCGGGAAGCCAACGCGTTCGGTCAAAATTTTATAGGCGCGGCGGCAGATCTCGAACTTGCGCTCGCGGGTGTCCGCCTGGCCCACTTCGTCGAACGCCATCACCACCACCGCGGCGCCGTAGCGGCGCACCAGTTTGGCGTGATGGATAAAGGCTTCTTCGCCCTCCTTCATCGAGATCGAGTTGACGATGCCCTTGCCCTGAATGCACTTCAGGCCTTTCTCGATAACGGACCACTTGGAGGAGTCGATCATGATCGGCACCCGAGCGATATCCGGCTCGCCGGCGATCAGGTTTAGGAAGCGCACCATCGCCGCTTCGGCGTCGAGCATCCCCTCGTCCATGTTGATGTCGATGATCTGCGCGCCGCTCTCGACCTGCTGACGCGCCACGTCGAGCGCCTCGTTGTATTTCTCTTCTTTGATCAGGCGCTTGAAGCGCGCCGAACCGGTGACGTTGGTGCGCTCGCCGACGTTGACGAACAGGGTGTTGGCGTCGATGGTCAGCGGCTCCAGACCGGCCAGGCGGCAGGCGACCGGGAGCTCCGGCAGCCGGCGCGGCGGCACGCCCTCGACCGCCTTGGCCATCGCGGCGATATGTTCCGGCGTGGTGCCGCAGCATCCGCCGATGATATTGAGAAAGCCGGCCTGCGCCCACTCCCCGACCTGGCGCGCCATCTCGGCCGCATCCAGATCGTATTCGCCGAAGGCATTCGGCAAACCGGCGTTCGGGTGCGCGGTGACGTAGGTCTCCGAGATGCGCGCCAGCTCGGCGACGTACTGGCGCAGCTCGTCCGGGCCCAGGGCGCAGTTCAGGCCGAAGGTCAGCGGCTTGACGTGGCGCAGCGAATTGTAAAACGCTTCGGTGGTCTGGCCGGACAGGGTGCGGCCGGAGGCGTCGGTGATGGTGCCGGAAATCATGATCGGCAGTTCCACCCCCAGCGCTTCGAATTCGGTTTCCACCGCAAAAGCGGCGGCCTTGGCGTTCAGGGTGTCGAAGATGGTTTCGATCATGATCAGATCGACGCCGCCTTCCACCAGCGCGCGAGTCGATTCGCGGTAAGCCGCCACCAGTTCATCGAACGAGATGTTGCGGAACGCCGGATCGTTGACGTTCGGCGAGATGGACGCAGTGCGGTTGGTCGGCCCCAACACCCCGGCGACGTAGCGCGGTTTTTCCGGCGTGCGCGCCGTCCATTCGTCGGCGCAGGCGCGCGCCAGGCAGGCGGCCTGATAGTTAATCTCGGCGGACAGCGACTCCATGTGGTAGTCGGCCATGGCGATGGAGGTGGAGTTGAAGGTATTGGTCTCAAGGATATCGGCGCCCGCCTCAAGATAGGCGTAATGAATGGCGGTGATCACTTCCGGCTTGGTCAGCACCAGCAGATCGTTATTGCCTTTCAGATCGCTGCGCCAGTCGGCGAAACGCTCACCGCGAAAATCGCGCTCATCCAGGCGATAGCTCTGGATCATGGTGCCCATGCCGCCGTCCAACACTAAAATGCGCTGCGCTAACTGGCGGCGCAGTTGTTCTACTCGATTCGTCACTGTAACCCCTTCCATTGCCATCCAGCCCATTGCTCAACTGCCGCAAAAACCAACGAGTCATCCTAGCACAGCTTGTAAGGACAAAGGGCCAGGCGACAATTGAGAGTTTTTCAGGTTGTGCGCCAACACCTCCGATGAGCTGACGGCGGCTTGCAATTCATCGACAAAAAACGAAAATGAATTCCATCATACGGAAAAAGGAATCTCACCCATGGCCACCCCTGCTCCCGCCAAGCGCGGCAAGAAGCCCCGCGCAGCAGCCCCCGCCGCCAGTGCGGCGACCGGTCAGGTACAATCGTTGACCCGTGGCCTGAAACTGTTGGAATACATTTCGGAAGCCCAGGGCAACGTGGCGCTGACCGATCTGGCCCAGCAGGCCGGCCTGCCGAATTCCACTACTCACCGCCTGCTCACCACCATGCAGCAGCAGGGATTCGTGCGCCAGGTCGGCGATCTCGGCCTGTGGACCATCGGCTCGCACGCCTTTGTGGTCGGCAGCAGCTTCCTGCAAAGCCGCAACCTGCTGGCGATGGTGCATCCGACTCTGCGCCGCCTGATGGAGGAGTCCGGCGAAACCGTCAACCTGGCGGTGCTGGATACCAGCGAGTACCAGGCGATCATCATCGATCAGGTGCAGTGCACGGCGCTGATGCGCATGTCGGCGCCGATCGGCGGCAAACTGCCGATGCACGCCTCCGGCGCCGGCAAAGCGTTCCTCGCCACCCTGCCGGACGATCAGGTGACCAAACTGCTGCACAAGAAAGGCATGCACACCTACACGCCGCATACCCTGACGCCACACAACCTGAAAGAGGGGCTGGCGCAGATCCGCAAACAGGGCTTCTCCTTTGACGACGAAGAGCACGCGCTCGGCCTGCGCTGCGTGGCGGCCTGCATCTTCGACGAGCACCGCGAAGCCTTCGCCGCCATTTCCATCTCCGGCCCGGTGTCGCGCATCACCGACGATCGCGTGATCGAGCTGGGCGCGCTGGTGATCCACGCGGCGAAAGAGATCAGCCTGGCCTACGGCGGCGTGCGCTGATCCAGCCCATCCGAGGGGCGCCCCAGCGCGCCCCTGCTCCCCTGCCATGCTCTGTTGTCAGCATGTAACAGGCTGTCGGCATCCTGTTTAGCACACAGGCAAAAAGCTTGAAGCCGATCACAGTTAACGATCCTCACGGCGAAAGCCCATTGCAACCGCTCAAACTTCCTTCGACAATGTTACCGATAACATGTTACCGGTAACAATCAGACTGAACGAAGGTAACGTCACCCGGTGTTTTGGAGCCAAGCCATGACCAACAATCAAAATCGTATTTACGTCGTTATGGGCGTTTCCGGCAGCGGCAAGTCCGCCGTCGCCGCCGCCGCGGCCCGCCAACTCTCCGCCGGCTTCCTCGACGGCGACTTCCTGCACCCGCGCAGCAATATCCTGAAGATGGCCGCCGGCGAAGCGTTGAACGACGACGATCGCGCGCCGTGGCTGGCCGCGCTCAACGACGCCGCCTTCGCCATGCAGCGCACCAACAACGTGTCGATCATCGTCTGTTCGGCGTTGAAAAAGCAGTATCGCGACCGCCTGCGCGCCGGCAACGGCAACCTGTCATTCATCTATCTGCACGGTGAGTTCCCGGTGATCGAATCCCGCCTGGCGGCGCGCAACGGCCACTTCTTCAAGCCGCAGATGCTGGTCACCCAGTTCGCCGCGCTGGAGCAACCGGGCGCCGACGAGAACGACGTGATGGCGATCGACATCAATCAGCCGCTGGACGCGGTGATCGCCGATACCGTGCGCCATATCCAGAGCTTCCTGCCGCAGGACGTGTGCGCGTGAGTACCGTAACGCTGGTCGGTACCGCAGTCGGCTCGGTTTTACTGCTGTTATTCCTGGTGATGAAGGCGCGCATGCACGCCTTCGTCGCGCTGATGCTGGTGTCCATCGCCGCCGGCATTTTCTCCGGCATGCCGCTGGAACACATCGCCGACACCATGCAAAAAGGCATGGGCGACACGCTGGGCTTCCTGGCGATCGTGGTGGCGCTCGGGGCGATGTTCGGCAAGATCCTGCATGAGGTCGGCGCGCTCGATCAAATTGCGGCGCAATTGCTGAAACGATTCGGACAAAGCAAGGCGCACTACGCGCTCGGCATCGCCGGCCTGATCTGCGCGCTGCCGCTGTTCTTCGACGTGGCGGTGGTGCTGCTGATCGGCATCGTGTTCGCCGTGGCGCGCCGCACCGACGGCAATATCGTCAAGCTGGCCATCCCGCTGTTCGCCGGTGTGGCCGCTGCCGCCTCCTTCCTGCTGCCGGGGCCGGTGCCAATGCTGCTGGCATCGCAGATGAAGGCCGATTTCGGCTGGATGATCGCCATCGGCCTGGTGGCGGCGGTGATCGGCATGCTGATCGCCGGCCCGCTGTACGGCAGCTTTATCAGCCGCTTCGTCAACTGGCCAATGCCGCCGGAAGAGAACGAGCCGACGCTGACCAAGGGCAATCTGCCGTCGTTCGGCTTCAGCCTGGCGCTGGTGCTGTGCCCGCTGGTACTGGTCGGCATGAAGACTATCGGCGCGCGGCTGGTCACTCCCGGCTCGCAGCTGCAGCAGTGGCTGGAGTTTATCGGCCACCCGTTCACCGCCATTCTGCTGGCCTGCCTGATCGTGATTTACGGTCTGGCGAAACCGCGCGGCATGAGCAACGAACAGACCCTGGCCATCTGCTCCGCCGCCGTGCAGCCGGCCGGAATCATCCTGCTGATGACCGGCGCCGGCGGGGTGTTCAAGCAGATCCTGGTGGATTCCGGTGTAGGGCCAGCGCTGGGTGACGCCATGATCGGCGCCGGCCTGCCGATCGCCGTGGCAGCGTTCGCGCTGTCCGCCATGGTGCGGGTGATCCAGGGCTCGGCCACCGTCGCCTGCCTGACCACCGTCGGCCTGGTGCTGCCGGTCACCAGCCAGCTCGGGCTGAACGGCGGGCAGTTGGCCGCGCTGGCCATCTGCATCGCCGGTGGCTCCATCGTGCTGAGCCACGTCAACGACGCCGGTTTCTGGCTGTTCGGCAAATTCACCGGCGCCAACGAACTGCAAACGCTGAAAACCTGGACGGTGATGGAAACCATTCTGGGCAGCGTCGGCGGCGCCATCGGCATGATTGCATTCACGATGTTTTAAATCCTGAATCGCCCCCGGCCTTGCACACCAGGGCTGCAAATCACCCCCGGGGGCACCGCCACAGGCGGCGACTATAACAACAGCAATGTGAGGAAGGCATGATTAATCCAACCTTGTCCCGTGTCACACAGCGCATCATCGACCGTTCCCAGGCCAGCCGCGCCGCCTATCTGGCGCGTATCGAGGCGGCCCGCGCCCAAACCGTCCACCGCGCGCAGCTCGCCTGCGGCAACCTGGCCCACGGCTTCGCCGCCTGTCAGCCTGATGACAAGGCGTCGCTGAAAAACATGGTGCGCAGCGATATCGCCATCATCACCGCCTATAACGACATGCTGTCGGCCCACCAGCCGTACGAACACTACCCGCAGCGGCTGAAGCAGGCGCTGAAAGCGGTCGGCGCCGTAGGCCAGGTGGCCGGCGGCGTGCCGGCGATGTGCGACGGCGTGACGCAGGGGCAGGACGGCATGGAGCTGTCGCTGATGAGCCGTGACGTGATCGCCATGTCGGCCGCCGTCGGCCTGTCGCACAATATGTTCGACGGCGCGCTGTTCCTCGGCATCTGCGACAAGATCGTGCCGGGGCTGGTGATGGCCGCCCTCTCCTTCGGCCACCTGCCCGCGCTGTTCGTGCCGGCCGGCCCGATGAGCAGCGGCCTGCCGAACAAGGAAAAAGTGCGCGTGCGCCAGCTGTACGCCGAGGGCAAGGCCGACCGTTTGGCGCTGCTGGAGGCCGAGGCGGCCTCTTATCACGGCATCGGCACCTGCACCTTCTATGGCACCGCCAACACCAACCAGATGGTGATGGAAGTGATGGGTCTGCATCTGCCGGGCGCCTCCTTCGTCCATCCTGACACGCCGCTGCGCGACGCGCTGAACGACGCCGCCGCGCGCCAGGTGACCCGACTGACCGATACCGCCGGCAACTACCTGCCGATCGGCCGCCTGGTGGACGAGAAAGTGGTGGTGAACGGCATCGTCTCGCTGCTGGCCACCGGCGGCTCCACCAACCTGACCATGCATCTGGTGGCGATGGCGCGGGCGGCGGGCATCATCATCACCTGGGACGATTTCTCGGAGCTGTCGGAGGCGGTGCCGCTGCTGTGCCGCATCTACCCGAACGGCCCGGCCGACATCAACCAATTCCAGGCCGCCGGCGGCGTGCCGCTGGTGGTGCGCGAACTGCTGCAACACGGCCTGCTGCACGAAGACGTGCACACCGTGGCCGGTTTCGGCCTGCGCCGCTACACCCAGGAACCGTGGCTGGACAACGGCCAATTGGTATGGCGCGAAGGCGTGGCCGGCTCGCTCGACGCCAGCGTGATCGCCAGCGTGGCCCAGCCGTTCGAACATCATGGCGGCACCAAAGTGATGGCCGGCAATCTGGGCCGCGCGGTGATGAAAACCTCGGCGGTGCCCGCCGATAACCAGATCATCGAAGCGCCGGCGGTGGTGTTCGACAGCCAGCACGATATCGTGCCGGCGTTCGAAGCCGGCAAGCTGGATCGCGATTGCGTGGTGGTGGTGCGCTTCCAGGGGCCGCAGGCCAATGGCATGCCGGAGCTGCACAAGCTGATGCCGCCGCTGGGCGTGCTGATGGATCGCGGTTTCAAAGTGGCGCTGGTGACCGACGGCCGCCTGTCCGGCGCCTCCGGCAAGGTGCCTTCCGCCATCCACGTCACCCCGGAAGCCTATAGCGGCGGCCTGCTGGCGAAAGTGCGCGACGGCGATCCGATCCGCGTCAACGGCCGCAGCGGCGAGCTGCAGGTGCTGGTCGACGCCGACGAGCTGGCGCGGCGCACGCCATGCCAACCCGATCTGAGCGCGGAACACATCGGCTGCGGCCGCGAGCTGTTCGGCGCGCTGCGCAGCCAGCTGTCAGGCGCCGAGCAGGGCGCCTGCTGCATCAAATTTTAATCGATAGCCTGGCCGCATCGCCGCCTGGCGGCGGCCACAGAGGAGAACGTCAGCATGAACAAGTGGACAACAAGCGCCGAGCAGATCCTGACGGCGGGGCCGGTGGTGCCGGTCATCGTGATCAACAAGCTGGAACATGCGGTGCCGTTGGCGAAAGCGCTGGTCGCCGGCGGCGTGCGGGTGCTGGAGGTGACGCTGCGCACCGCCTGCGCCATGGACGCCATTCGCGCCATCGCCCAAGAGGTGCCGGAAGCGATCATCGGCGCCGGTACGGTGATCAATCCGCAGCAGCTGCGGGAAGTGACCGAGGCCGGCGCGCAGTTCGCCATCAGCCCGGGGCTGACCGACGAGCTGCCCAAAGCCGCCACCGCCGGTTCCATTCCCCTTATACCGGGCATCAGCACCGTTTCCGAACTGATGCAGGGCATGGATTACGGCCTGCGCGAGTTTAAATTCTTCCCGGCGGAAGCCAACGGCGGCGTAAAAGCACTGCAGGCGATCGGCGGCCCGTTCCCGCAGGTGCGTTTCTGCCCGACCGGCGGCATCTCGCCGGACAATTACCGCAGCTATCTGGCGCTGAAAAGCGTGCTGTGCATCGGCGGCTCCTGGCTGGTGCCGGCGGACGCGCTCGAAAGCGGCGACTACGCGCGCATTACCGAACTGGCGCGCGCCGCCGTCGCGGGCGCCCAGGCCTGATTTACATCGCAGCGGTGGCGGCCGGCAGCGCCGCCCCGCTGCGCTGGCTGAACCGCTGCTTCTTGCGATAAGCAAATACGTCTTCCACATGCCCTTCGCGGATGCGCTGCTGCAACCCGCGCCAATACTCCGCGGTAAACAGATCGCTGTGCAACTCTTCAAACACCAGCCGAATGCGCCGATCGCCGCACAGGAAGTGGCGGAACTCTTCCGGGAACACATCGTTGGGCGCGATGCTGTACCACGGCTCGCTGGCCAGCTCGTCCTCCGGATAACGCGGCGGCGGAATGTCGCGGAAGTTGACCTCGGTCATGTAGCAAATTTCGTCGTAGTCGTAGAACACCACCCGCCCGTGGCGCGTCACGCCGAAGTTCTTGAACAGCATATCGCCGGGGAAAATATTGGCGGCGGCCAACTGCTTGATCGCGTTGCCGTACTCTTCAATCGCATCGCGCATTTGCTGGTCGTTGGCCTGCTCCAGATACAGGTTCAGCGGCGTCATGCGCCGTTCCATATACAAATGTTTGATCACGATGCGATCGCCGAGATCTTCCAGCTTGCCCGGCACTTCACGCCGCAACTCCGCCAACAACTCAGGGCTGAGACGCGCCTTGTCGACGACGAAATTCTCGTACTCCTGGGTATCCGCCATGCGCCCGACGCGATCGTGCTCTTTCACCAGCTGATAGCAAGCCATCACCTGCGCCTGCGTCACCTCTTTTTGCGGGGCGAATTCGTCTTTGATCACTTTAAACACCCGATCGAAGGACGGCAGGGTGAACACCAGCATCACCATGCCCTTCACCCCCGGCGCGATGATAAATTGCTCCTGCGACTGCGCCATAAAGGTCAGGTATTCGCGATAGCATTCGGTTTTACCGTGCTTCTGGCAGCCGATCGCCATGTACAGCTCGGCGGTGGTTTTGCCCGGCAGGATCTCGCGCAGCCACTCCACCATCGCCGCCGGCAGCGGCGCGTAGACCATGAAATAAGAGCGGGCGAAGCCGAAGACAATGCTGGCCTCGGCCTTTCCGGTCAGGCAGGCATCGATAAACAGCGCGCCCGACTCGCTGTGGTGGATCGGGAGCAAGAACGGATAAACACCGTCGGCCAGGCGCAGCTTGCCGACCAGCCAGGCGGCCTTGTTGCGATAGAACAGTTCGTTGGCTATCTGGAAGGTTGCGCCCGCCAGCTGCGGTGCGCTGAAGGCGCGTTGCAGCGCCTGAGTGATGTCGCGAATATCGCGCGCCAAGTCCTCCCACGGCAGCCGCAGCGGCAGATCGCTCAGCACGCTGCGCAGCATCGCCGGCAGATCGCCATTGGGGGTAAAATCGCGCGCCAGCGGACGCGGTATGTCGCGAAAGCGCCGTTCCGGCTGCGAACTGAAGACGAACAGCTTGTCCGGCGTCAGATCGCGGTGCTTGAACAGCCGGCAATAGACCGAGTTAAAGAAGCTTTCGGCGATCTCGAAACGCGGATAGTCCGGCAGCAGGTCGATATAAACCGCTTTAACCCGGCTGGGGAAGTCGGCATCGAAGTATTTCTGCCCGGTGATGCATTTGAGCTGCTCCACCACCAGGCCGACGTGATGGTCATACAGATGGATGCGCTTTTTCATCGCCTGCTGCACCGCCGGCCAGTCCGCCTGCTCGAAGCGCTGCTGCGCGCCGGCGGTCACTTCCAGAAAGCGGCCGTACTGCGCATCGAAGCCCTGCAGGATCGTCTGTGCGATCAACAACTCCAGTTTTGCCGCCATCCTTACCCCCGCCAGAAAAAGAAGCCTGCGCATGCAGGCTCCGGGTGAAACGTCTTCAAGCTTGCCGCATCAGAACTGCTGTTCTTCCGTCGAACCGGTCAGCGCGGTGACCGAAGAGGCGCCGCCCTGAATGACGGTGGTGACCTTGTCGAAGTAGCCGGTACCCACCTCCTGCTGGTGCGACGCGAAGGTGTAACCGCGATCCACCGCGGCGAACTCCGCCTGCTGCACCTTCTCGACGTAGTGTTTCATCCCCTCGCCCTGCGCATAGGCGTGCGCCAGGTCGAACATGTTGAACCACATGCTGTGGATGCCCGCCAGCGTGATGAACTGATACTTGTAGCCCATGTCCGACAGCGCCTGCTGGAAGCGGGCGATGGTCTGGTCGTCGAGGTTCTTCTTCCAGTTGAACGATGGCGAGCAGTTGTAGGCCAACAGCTTGCCTGGATATTTGGCGTGGATGGCGTCGGCGAAGCGCTGGGCGGCATCCAGATCCGGCGTTGAGGTTTCGCACCACACCATATCGGCGTAAGGGGCATAGGCCAGGCCGCGGCTGATCGCCTGTTCGACGCCGGCATGGGTGCGGAAGAAGCCTTCCGCCGTACGCTCGCCAGTGACGAAGGCGCTGTCATACGGATCGCAGTCAGAGGTCAGCAGGTCGGCCGCATCGGCGTCGGTACGGGCGATCACCAGCGTCGGCACGCCGAGCACGTCGGCCGCCAGGCGCGCGGCGACCAGTTTCTGGATCGCTTCTTGCGTCGGCACCAGCACTTTGCCGCCCATATGGCCGCATTTCTTCACCGCCGCCAGCTGATCTTCGAAGTGCACCCCGGCGGCCCCGGCGGTAATCATCGCTTTCATCAGCTCAAAGGCGTTCAACACGCCGCCGAAGCCGGCTTCCGCATCGGCGACGATCGGCAGGAAATAATCGGTGTACCCTTTGCTGCCCGGCTCAATCTGGTTCGCCCATTGGATCTGATCGGCACGGCGGAAGGTGTTGTTGATGCGCTCGACGACCTTCGGCACGGAGTCCACCGGATACAGCGATTGGTCAGGGTACATGGCCGCCGCGCTGTTGGCGTCGGCCGCCACCTGCCAACCGGACAAGTAGATGGCCTCGACGCCGGCTTTGGCCTGCTGCAGCGCCTGGCCGCCGGTCAGCGCGCCCAGGCAGTTCACGTAGCCTTTGCGCGCCTTGCCGTTCAACAATGCCCACAGTTTGGCGGCGCCGTTTTGCGCCAGGGTGCATTCCGGGTTGACCGAACCGCGCAGGTTGATCACGTCTTCGGCGCTATAGGGGCGGGTAATGCCTTCCCAACGGGCCGATTTCCATTCCTGTTCCAACTGCTGGATCTGTTGAGAGCGAGAGGTAGACATAATTTTTATCCTTTCAGTCATGTAGGGTTGATTGGGAAAATTCAGGCCAGCAGCTCATAGCCGGGCAGCGTCAGGAAATCGATTAATTCATCTTGCGTGGTGATGCGCTCCATCAGGCTCGCCGCCTCTTCGAACCGGCCGGCGTTAAAGCGCGCTTCCCCTACTTCTTCACGCACCACCAACATCTCTTCTTGCAGCATCTGGCGGAACAGCGCCTTGGTGACCGGGCGCCCGTCGTTCAGGCTCTTCTCGTGGTGGATCCACTGCCAGATAGACGTGCGGGAGATCTCCGCCGTCGCCGCATCCTCCATCAAACCGTAAATCGGCACGCAGCCGTTGCCGGAGATCCAGGCTTCAATGTACTGCACCGCCACGCGGATATTGGCGCGCATCCCTGCTTCGGTGCGTTCGCCGTCGCACGGTGCCAGCAGCTGTGCGGCGCTGATCGGCGCATCCTGCTCACGCAGCACGTCCAGCTGGTTTTGACGATCGCCCAATGCGTTGCCGAACACCTCCATCACCGTGTCCGCCAAGCCCGGGTGCGCCACCCAGGTGCCGTCGTGGCCATTGTTGGCCTCCAGCTCTTTGTCCGCCCGTACCTTGTTCAGCACCCAGGCGTTTTTTTCGGCGTCTTTGCTCGGGATAAACGCCGCCATGCCGCCCATGGCGAACGCGCCGCGCTTATGACAGGTTTTGATCAACAGGCGCGAATAGGCGCTGAGGAAAGGTTTTTCCATGGTCACCGACTGACGATCCGGCAGCACGCGATCGCCGTGGTTCTTCAGCGTTTTGATGTAGCTGAAGATGTAATCCCAACGGCCGCAGTTCAGACCGACGATGTGATCGCGCAGGTGATACAGGATCTCGTCCATCTGGAACACCGCCGGCAAGGTTTCGATCAGCACGGTCGCCTTGATGGTGCCGCGCGGCAGATCGAAACGATCCTCGGTAAAGCTGAAGACATCGCTCCACCAGGCCGCTTCCTCCCAGGACTGGGTTTTCGGCAGGTAGAAATACGGGCCGCTGCCCTTGGCCAACAGCTGGCGATAGTTGTGGTAGAAGTACAGCGCGAAATCGAACAGGCCGCCGGGGATGGCTTCATCACGCCACAAGACGTGTTTCTCCGGCAGGTGCAAGCCGCGCACGCGAGCGATCAACACCGCCGGATTCGGTTTCAACTGGTAGATCTTGCCGGCTTCATTGGTGTAAGAGATGGTGCCGTTAACCGCATCGTGCAGGTTGATTTGACCGTCGATGACTTTGTCCCAGCTTGGCGCCAGCGAGTCTTCGAAGTCCGCCATAAACACTTTTACGTTGGCGTTCAGCGCATTGATCACCATCTTGCGCTCGACCGGCCCGGTGATCTCGACCCTGCGGTCACGCAGGTCTTGCGGAATGCCGCGGATTTGCCAGTCACCTTCACGAATGGAAGCGGTTTCCGAAATAAATCCCGGCAGTTCACCGCGATCGATATTTTGTTGCCAGCGGACACGCGCCGCCAGCAGCTCGTTGCGCCGCGGCGTGAATTTCCCCACCAGGTCCGCCAGGAATTCAACCGCTTCATCCGTTAACACCTGGCGCTCCGCTGCGGCGAAACCCTGAGTAAACCTTAATTCCGTGCCTGCTATCTGTTGCGTCATGACCTTGCTCCTTCCCATCGTTGCGCCCGCGCGACCGGCGCATTTTCATCAGAAATCACTGTGGATCAGGGCGGATGAAACGATCCTCAACTGGTCAGATCTCATCCCGATAGCTCTAAGAATACTCAACAAAAAATAAAAATCAAAAACCATTTCCATTTTATTATTAAATATTTTATTAACACTTTATTATCAATTAGTTAGGGTAAATAATACGGTCAACAGGTAAGGAAATCGGTTCCAATAGAATTGCAAAGACGGACTAACGCTTTGTTAGGCAATGGTTTTTTAGGAAAATTGACGGGTAAAAAGAGGATCGGGCAGAGGATGAGCAGTGCGGCGGCCTCGATTCAGCCGCCGGCAGGCAGAAAAGATCAGTCGAGCGTCGGATTCATATGGCGCAGATCGTAAGGCGTGATCTGGTAGACGTAATAGTTGAGCCAATTGGAAAACAGCAGGTGGCCATGGCTGCGCCAGGTGGCTTTCGGTGTCAGTGCGGGGTTGTCATCAGGGAAATAGTTGAGCGGTACGGCAGGATCGAGGCCAGCTTCGTTGTCGCGACAATACTCTCCTGCCAGGGTCAACGTATCGTATTCCGGATGGCCGGTGACGAACGCCAGGCGCTTATCCCTGCTGGCGAACAGGTAGGCGCCGGCCTGCTCGGATTCGGCCAGGATGTCCAGGTCGGTATATTGGCGAATCACCTCGGTCGGGAAATCGGCATAGCGTGAATGCGGCGCCAGGAAGCTTTCGTCGAAGCCGCGCGTCAGCAACGCATGCTGCTGTAGCGTTTGGTGCGGATAAACCCCGGAGAGCTTCACCTCGCGCGTCATCTTGGGAATGCCGTACAGAATATTCAACGCCGCCTGTACCGCCCAGCACACGAACAGCGTGGAGGTAACGTGGTTCTTAGCCCAGTCGATCACCCGTTCGATCTGCGGCCAGTAGGCAACATCGCAGAAATCGACCAGCCCCAGCGGCGCGCCAGTGACGATCAAACCATCGAAGTTCTCATTCTGAATATCCTCGAAGTCGCAGTAGAAGTTATTCAGATGCTCGGCCGGCGTATTCTTCGATTCGCGGCTGTCGATGCGCAGCAGCTGGATATCAATCTGCAGCGGCGAGTTGGAAAGCAGGCGCAGAAACTGGTTTTCCGTTTCGATCTTCTTTGGCATCAGATTAAGGATCAGCACTTTCAGCGGCCTGATTTCCTGTGTTTTTGCCCGCGAAGATGTCATCACGAAGACATTCTCACCGCGCAAGAAATTGACCGCAGGTAACTCATCAGGAACACGAATCGGCATTGCTTAACCCTCACACATCCATTTATACGTTTAGACTTCTAGATGCCCGAAGATAGCGTTTTTTTCCGTCGCTGTCGAGCATTCAGCGGAAAGGTGAAAATGTTTCATTGCGCGAACTGCGTCAGGATCTTTGGCAGGGAGGATGAGAGGTACTGAAAGCAAAAAGGCCATCCTTTCGGATGGCCTCTTGGCTTATTTGATGCTTGGCAGTGTCCTACAGTATTCGTCTCATCCTGAGACTCTCCCCTGCGGGGCCGCCGCAAGCGGCGTTAAGGCCCGTTCCCGACGGGCCTTTCGCATGCCCATGCTCGAGCAGAACACCAAATAACAGACAAAACAAAAAGCCCCATGCTTTCGCATGAGGCTTGTTGTTTTATTTGATGCTTGGCAGTGTCCTACTCTCGCATGGGGAGACCCCACACTACCATCGGCGCTACGGCGTTTCACTTCTGAGTTCGGCATGGGGTCAGGTGGGACCACCGCGCTATTGCCGCCAAGCAAATTCTTTTTTCTGCCGAACTTCTAAACCCACTTTAAATAAAGTGGTGCTGATACCCAGAGTCGAACTGGGGACCTCACCCTTACCAAGGGTGCGCTCTACCAACTGAGCCATATCAGCACGCTTAATTTGATGCCTGGCAGTGTCCTACTCTCGCATGGGGAGACCCCACACTACCATCGGCGC
>NZ_JASGBT010000005.1:0-60059 GCF_030053255.1 Serratia sp. PF-27 | reverse complement strand
TGACCCGGCGGCTTGTCAGTCGTTGTTCCCGGTCAGTGGAGGCGCATTATAGGGAGTTCTCGGCAGGCCGCAACCCCTATTTTCAATATTTTTTCCGACCGTTGAATGTTTAACCAAAACACCGTTAAAGCGGCAGTTTTTTCAACGATTTAAAGCCATAACCCTGCAAAACGGGCAATAAAGCGTCAGTATCTTCATTTAACGCCATGCAATACGCCAGATTCTCTTCCTGGCTCGAGACCAGATTTTCCTGCGTTGAGATGAGCCAGGCGGTGCGGCGGGCAATCGCCGCGCCGGAATCCACCAGCCGGGTGCCTTCCGGCAACACCTGCATCAACTCTTCAGCTAATAGAGGGAAATGGGTGCAGCCCAGCACGACGGTATCCGGCGGCTCGCGCATGCTCAGCCACGGATGCAGGATCTTCTTCAGCACCGGCAGCGGCACGGCTTCGCCATGGAGCTTGGCCTCCGCCAGCTCCACCAGCTCTGAAGAGCCCAGCAGTTCAATCTTGCAGTCGGTGGCGAAACGGGAAATCAGTTCGTGGGTGTAGCTGCGCTGTACGGTACCGCGGGTCGCCAACAGGCCGACAATGCCATTAACGGTAAGACGGGCCGCCGGTTTGATGGCGGGCACCACGCCCACGACAGGGAAACTGAAACGCTCGCGCAAGGCCGGCAAGGAAACGGTGCTGGCGGTGTTGCAGGCAATGACGACAATCGCCAGAGGATGACGTTGCTGTACCGCGCCGACAATTTCCAGCACGCGCTCAACGATAAACTCTTCGGACTTCTCGCCGTAGGGGAACGCCACGTTGTCGAAAGCGTATATATAGTGGAGATCCGGCAGCAACTGCCGAATCTCCTGATACACCGACAGCCCGCCGACGCCGGAATCGAAAACCAGCACCGTCGGGCGAGGTGTGGCGGTGCTGTTAGAAGGTATAGCTTCCAGTGAGGTAGTATTCTCTTCCTGGAGTAGCGTAGCCATAGGCCGTCTCATAATCTTTATCAAACAGGTTGGCAATTCTACCACGAACTGTCAGATGAGATGTGACCGGATACGAAACTGCGAGATCCCACAGACTCACGCCGCCAAGTTTAACGCTTTGTTCCGGATAGGTACTGTAATCCTTGTCATAACGTTGACCCAGATATTGATAAGTCACCGCCCAGTCAAAGTCATACAGCTGCCAGTCCAGCTCATATTTCACCTGCTGCTTGGCGCGCCGCAGCAGCACTTCATTGGTCTTGGCGTTGCGAGGATCGACATAGTCATAACCAATCTGATGCGTCAACGGGCCGGTATCAAACGAGGCCGTAGCTTCAATCCCTTTGATGGTCGCCTTACCCACGTTGTAATAGACGTAGTTGGTTTCCCCCGTGGAATCGATCAAATTGTCGATGTCGTTGCGATAACCGGAGATGCGCCAGGTCACCGGGCCGGTCAGCCCTTCAAAGCCACCTTCCCACTGCTTGCTTTCTTCCGGTTTCAGATCGGTGTTGTTACCGAAGTTGCCGTATAGCTGGCTCATATTCGGTGCTTTGAACGCCGTGCCATACGATGCGATAAAACGGTATCCCTCGACGAATTCCCAGGCCGCGCTGGTTTGCCAGGTGCCATGCCAGCCAAACTCGGAATGATCGTCACCTCGAATCGCGCCTTCCAGCGTTACCGGGCCAACCAGTTGCTGCGCAGTCAGGTAGATGCCTGCATCACGTTGGCTTTTTTCACCCTTCACGGTGGTGGAATCCGGTTTGATTTTCTGTTGCTGCCAGTCGACGCCAGAGCTTACGGTACCCTGTCCAACCTGCAGCGTATTGCCCCACTGCAGGTTGTACTGTTCGGAATCCACCAGGCTGGCCGAGCTGTCATGCATGCCGAGGCGAGGATCGTAATCGTAATCCTTGCTATGGCTGTAGCTGCCAATCACTTGTGTTGCGTAAATGCCTTCTTTATAGCGCAATCCGGTATCCCAGGTTTGGCTATACAGTTTGCGCGTATCCAGCAGAGGGCTGGTCGGTGAGGAATAATAACTATCATACGCCGTGCGGTTGTCGTAACCATACCCGCGCACAAAACCGCTGACCGATTCGCTGAACTGGTGCTCAAGCGCGCCATACAGCGACTTACTCATAAAGCCATCGCGATCCTGCTGGCTTTGCATGCCGGTGCTGCCGTAGGCCACCACGTCATACCCTTTGGTGTAGGTGTAGTCACCCGCCACCGTCGCCACGGTGCTGTCGCCCAACGGCTGTTGAGTCGACGCGTCATAGGATTGATAGCCGTTAGAGCCGACGCCGGCTGAGAGCGTCGAGCCGTTCTTTTCGCGGGTGGTAATGATGTTGACTACGCCGCCGATGGCGTCGGAACCGTATACCGCCGAACGCGGGCCGCGAATGTATTCGACTTTCTGCACCAGCGAAATCGGGATTTGGCTGAGATCGGAAGAACCGCTGACGCCCGCCTGATTAAGGCGAATGCCGTCAATTAGCACCAGCACATGGCTGGAGTTGGTGCCGCGAATAAACAGCGAGCTCTTTTGTCCCAATCCACCGTTTTGGCCAACGTCCACGCCTGGCAAGCGGCGCATCACGTCGGTCAGGCTCTTGGCCTGCCAGCGATCGATATCGTTACGGGTGACGATGGAAGTCGGTGCCAGCACAGAAGAAACCGGCTGCGGGAAACGGTTGGCGGTCACCACCAGGTTATCGCCATTCTTGGCTGTGGTGTTGTCTTGCGCCCATCCAGAAAAAGCCGTGACGGAGGAGACCACCGCCAGCAGCGTATTTTTTGTAATTGTCATGAGAAAAGCATCCAAACTTAATTGGCGGATGCCGCAGGATCATGGCCGGTAGTTCGCGACGGCCACGGACATTGCGACGTAACACCGGCAGGTCTTCGGGCTTGGGATTTGCGGGCCGCGGGGCGCGACCAGCAACGGGCGATGACTTCCCATCCTGCAGTGGACAGTGTCTGCGTCGAAACGCTATCGCCGTGACTTCCCCTTACCGCTGCGCGTCAGCTCCGGATTCACACCGGATTCCCTTTTCACTCGCTGCTTGAGGCCGGACGGCAATGCTACGATCAATGAAAATAGATGTCTAGACTGCTACTAATGTTACAAATAATAAACGCGACAAAACTGGACTTCACGGGCTGATTCCCTACAATCCCCGCTGATCAAATTTGCCTGACGAGAAGACACACATGACGCCCGAGAATTTGCCTATTGAACGTTACGATGACCAACTGGCGGAGAAAGTCGCCCGCCTGAAGACGTTGATGTCACCGTTCGCGGCGCCCGAGCCGGAAGTGTTCCGCTCGCCAGTCGACCACTACCGCATGCGCGCCGAATTCCGCATCTGGCACGACGCGGACGACATGTATCACATCATGTTCGATCAGCAGACCAAGCAGCGTATTCGCGTCGACCAGTTCCCGGCGGCCAGCGAGCTGATCAACCGCCTGATGACCGCCCTGATCGCCGCGCTGAAACCGGAACCGATCCTGCGTCACAAGCTGTTCCAGATCGATTATCTGTCGACGCAAAGCGGCAAAATCATCGCCTCGCTGCTGTACCACCGCAAGCTGGATGACGTTTGGCAACGGCGCGCCGAGCAGTTGCGTGACGATCTGCGCGCTCAGGGTTTCGACCTGCAACTGATCGGCCGGGCGTCGAAGACCAAGATCATGCTCGACCAGGATTATGTTGACGAAGTGCTGCCGGTCGCCGGCCGCGACATGATCTATCGTCAGGTGGAAAACAGCTTCACTCAGCCCAATGCGGCCATGAACGTGCAGATGCTGGAGTGGGCGTTGGCGGTCACCGCCGGTTCCAAAGGCGATTTGCTGGAGCTGTACTGTGGCAATGGCAACTTCTCGCTGGCGCTGGCGCGCAATTTCGAGCGCGTGCTGGCGACCGAGATCGCCAAGCCGTCGGTGGCGGCGGCGCAGTACAACATCGCCGCCAACCATATCGACAATGTGCAAATCATCCGCATGGCGGCAGAAGACTTCACTCAGGCGATGAACGGAGTACGCGAATTCAACCGGTTGAAAGGCATCGATCTGAGTGGTTACAACTGCGAGACGATTTTCGTCGATCCGCCGCGCAGCGGGCTGGACGAGGAAACGGTGAAGATGGTGCAGGCCTACCCGCGCATTCTGTATATTTCATGCAACCCGGAAACGCTGTGCGCCAACCTGGAAACGCTGCAGGCCACCCACCGGGTCAGCCGCCTGGCGCTGTTCGATCAGTTCCCGTATACCCATCACATGGAATGCGGTGTGTTGCTGGAAAAGCATCGCTGATACGACAGGGGCGCCATGATGGCGCCCCGTTTCATTACGATTCTTGAGTCGGCGCATCCGGCGCCTTGCGCGCCTTCAGTTTCATCCCGATCCACAGCACCAGCGCCACGCAGATCACCGACGGCAGGAAGTTGGAGCCGATCTGCGGATATTCGGCGCGCACGATGGCGCTGTACAGCAGCAGCCCCAGCAGGAAACAGGCCGCCGCCAGCTTCGGCATGCCGTCCGGCATGGCGCGGTTCAGGTAACGCTGATGCAGGCAGTACACCGCCAGCACCAACGCGATCAGCGGGAAGATCGAAAACGGCACCACCGAGCTGAACAGCGCAGCAAAGGAACCGTTGATCGAAAGGCCGGCAATTAACGCCAGCAGTAAGGTGCCATTTTCACGGCCTGGTTTTTCCATCATTTTTTACCTTTTTTATACGTGGGACACAGAAGCTTTTTCTTGTTCGCGACGATACCAGTAATACGCCCCTTTGGAGATCATCCGTAGCTGCAGCACCAGCCGTTCTTCCAGCTGCTGCCGCTGCTCGACGTCGATATCCAGCGCTTCCGCGCCGGCGCTGAACACGATGGTGACCATCGCTTCCGCCTGCGCTTCGGTAAAACTGCGCGGCATGTGGTTTTCCAATTCGAGGTAGTCCGCCAGTTCAGCGATGAAATGCTGGATCTCGCGCGCCACTGCCGCACGGAATGCCGCCGACGTGCCGGAGCGCTCACGCAGCAGCAGGCGGAAGGCGTTCGGGTTGTTGCCGATAAATTCCATAAAGGTGGACACCGAGGTGCGGATTACGCTGCCGCCCTTGGCGATGCGTTGGCGCGCCTGGCGCATCAACTGACGCAGCATCAGGCCGCTTTCGTCCACCATGGTCAGCCCCAGCTCGTCCACATCGCGGAAATGGCGATAAAACGACGTGGGCGCAATGCCCGCCTCGCGTGAAACTTCCCGCAGGCTCAGGCTGGCGAAGCTGCGTTCGGCGCTCAGCTGGCTGAAAGCGGCTTCGATCAGGGAACGACGAGTCCGTTCTTTTTGTTGTGCTCTGACGCCCATATGCATATCCGGATAGGTTCCATTTTCTCAGTCTAACGCCCTAGACTCGGCAATATAGCAAATTTTATTGCAACAGCATTTATACTAACGCGCTCTATCACACTTCCGCCCTGAGCCGATTGTGCTTTGACTCAAAAAGCCTAATGGTGATTGGGTGAGCAGCGCTATGATGTTAAGATACCGTTGTAATCTTGTATAAAAAAACAGGTCTCTCCTACATGCAACAGCACTATCAATTTGATGCCATTGTGATTGGCTCGGGCCCTGGTGGTGAAGGTGCCGCCATGGGGCTGGTGAAACAAGGCGCCCGCGTGGCCGTTATCGAACGGTACAATAACGTAGGCGGCGGATGTACCCACTGGGGCACCATCCCTTCCAAAGCCCTCCGCCACGCCGTCAGCCGCATTATCGAATTCAACCAGAACCCGCTTTACAACAACTCGCGCACGCTCAGCGCGACCTTCCCTGACATTTTACGCCACGCCGATAACGTCATCAGCCAGCAGACCCGAATGCGCCAAGGGTTCTATGAGCGGAACCAGTGCAAACTGTTCGCCGGCGACGCGCGCTTCATCGACGCCAACACCGTCAGCGTCAGCTACATGGACGGCACCCAGGACACCATCCGCGCCGATCACATCGTGATCGCCTGCGGCTCGCGTCCTTACCATCCGGCCAGCGTCGATTTCAACCATCCGCGCATCTACGACAGCGATTCCATTCTCGAGCTGAGCCATGAGCCACGCCACGTGATCATTTACGGCGCCGGGGTGATCGGCTGCGAGTATGCGTCCATCTTCCGCGGCCTGAACGTCAAGGTCGATCTGATCAACACCCGCGATCGTCTGCTGGCGTTCCTCGATCAGGAGATGTCGGATTCGCTCTCTTACCACTTCTGGAACAACGGCGTGGTGATCCGCCACAACGAAGAATTCGAGAAGATCGAAGGCACCGAAGACGGCGTGATCGTGCACCTGAAGTCCGGCAAGAAGGTGAAAGCGGACTGCCTGCTGTACGCCAACGGCCGTACCGGTAACACCGATTCGTTAGGGTTGGAGAACGTCGGCCTGGAGTCGGACAGCCGCGGGCTGCTGAAAGTGAACAGCATGTATCAAACCGCGCTGTCGCACATTTATGCGGTCGGTGACGTCATCGGCTATCCGAGTCTGGCTTCCGCCGCCTACGATCAGGGCCGCATCGCCGCGCAGGCGATCGCCTCCGGTGAAGCCAGCGGTCACTTAATCGAAGATATCCCGACCGGCATCTACACCATTCCGGAAATCAGCTCCGTCGGCAAAACCGAGCAGGAACTGACGGCGATGAAGGTGCCGTATGAAGTGGGCCGCGCCCAGTTCAAACATCTGGCGCGTGCGCAGATCGCCGGGATGAACGTCGGCAGCCTGAAGATCCTATTCCATCGCGACACCCTGCAGATCCTCGGGATCCACTGCTTCGGCGAACGTGCGGCGGAGATCATCCACATCGGTCAGGCGATCATGGAACAGAAAGGTGAAGGCAATACTATCGAGTATTTCGTTAATACGACCTTCAATTATCCGACCATGGCCGAAGCCTACCGGGTGGCAGCGCTTAACGGCTTAAACCGCCTGTTTTAACGCGTTGTCGATGTAGCCCTGCATGTGCTCGCGGATCGCTTCGGCCAACTGCTCATAACGGCTGCGCAGTGGGGAACCGGGGCGATACACCAACGCGATGGTGCGCTTCGGCTCCGGCTTGTAGCAATCCAGATAGCAGACGCCATCGCGCTCGCGCTGCGGCGGCACCGCCAGGGACGGCAGCAGGGTAATGCCGCTGCCGGCCGCGACCATATTGCGCAGCGTTTCCAGACTGGTGGCGCGGAAGTGGGTATCCTCGTCCGCGCCCGCCTGGAAGCAGAAGCCCATCGCCTGATCGCGCAGGCAGTGGCCATCTTCCAGCATCAGCAGCTTTTCTCCCGCCAAATCCGGCATCGCCACGCGCTCGCGCTGCGCCCACGGGTGATCGGAATACACCGCCAGCTTCATCGGTTCATCGAACAGAGGCACTTCGATAAACGCCTCGGTTTCCTTCACCAACGCCAGAATGGCGCAGTCCAGCTTGCCGCTGTCGAGTTGCGCCAGCAGTTGGTGGGTTTGCGCTTCGTGCAGGTACATTTCCAGTTTCGGGAAGGTTTTGTGCAGCGTCGGGATGATCTGCGGCAGCAGATAAGGCCCCACGGTCGGGATCAGACCGATGTGCAGCGGCCCGGACATGGCCTCGCCCTGCTGGCTGGCCATCTCCTTCAACACTTTCACTTCGCGCAGCACGGTACGCGCCTGCTCCACCAGCAACAGGCCCGCCTGGGTGAACAGTACCTTGCGGCTGGTGCGTTCGAGCAGCATGACGCCCAACTCGTCTTCCAGCTTGCGGATCTGCCCGCTCAGCGTGGGTTGGCTTACATGGCATGAATCGGCCGCGCGGCGGAAGTGCCGGTGCTCGGCCAAGGCGACCAGATACTCTAAATCACGAATATTCATTGTTTCCCTCCATTCCATGATAGCTCATGGCGATAGATAAGATAGCAATGAGCGATTAGATCTATCAAGCCCCAGCGACAATAATGTGTCCCAACGAAGCGATATCGCGCTAAATGCTAAAAATTACTTTTCCTAATTAAGGGGTTAATCAATGTTTACCAGTCAAGAAGGCAAGAAAGTTCCTCAGGTTACTTTCCACACCCGTCAGGGCGACCAATGGATTGATGTGACCACTGATGACCTATTCAAAAACAAAACCGTCATTGTTTTCTCGCTGCCGGGCGCGTTCACGCCGACCTGTTCTTCGAGCCACCTGCCGCGCTACAACGAACTGTCCAGCGTATTCAAGCAGCACGGCGTCGACAGCATTCTTTGCGTCTCCGTGAACGACACCTTCGTGATGAACGCCTGGAAAGCCGACCAACATGCGGAAAACATCACCTTCGTGCCGGACGGCAACGGTGAATTCACCAAAGGCATGAACATGCTGGTCGAGAAAGCGGACCTGGGCTTTGGCCCTCGTTCATGGCGCTACTCGATGCTGGTGCGCAACGGCGTGGTCGAGAAAATGTTCGTCGAGCCGAACAAGCCGGGCGACCCGTTTGAAGTGTCCGACGCCGACACCATGCTGAAATACCTGGCGCCGGAATTCAAAGTGCAGGAATCGGTCTCCCTGTTCACCAAACCGGGTTGCCCATTCTGCGCCAAAGCCAAACAGATGCTGCAAGAGCGCGGCATTCAGTATGAAGAGATCGTCCTGGGCAAAGACGCCACCACCGTTAGCCTGCGCGCCGTCAGCGGCCGCGCCACGGTGCCGCAGGTGTTCATCGGCGGCCGTCACATTGGCGGCAGCGACGATCTGGAAACTTTCCTGTCAGCTTAATAAGTAATAACAAAGCCAACGTGAACTTTGGCGGGCTACGGCCCGCCCTTTTTTTACCTTTCAGGAGCGGATATGAAACTGTTGAACGTTGATGTTGCGGTCATCGGCGGCGGCACCGCAGGGCTCGGCGCCTATCGCGCGGCCAAACTGTCTACCCCCAGCGTGGTGATGATTGAAGGCGGGCCTTACGGCACCACCTGTGCGCGCGTTGGCTGCATGCCATCCAAATTATTGATCGCCGCCGCCGAAGCGGTGCATCAAATCGAACGCGCGCCGGGCTTTGGCGTGCACCCAGCCGGTAAAACCCGCATCGACGGACGCGAGGTGATGGCGCGCGTCAAACGCGAACGCGATCGTTTCGTCGGCTTCGTGCTGGAAGGCGTGGACGAGATCCCGGCCGCCGACAAAATTCAGGGCTATGCCCGCTTTATCGACGACAACACGCTGCAGGTCGATGACCATACGCGCATCGTGGCGCAACGCATCGTGATCGCCACCGGCTCTCGCCCCAGCTGGCCAGCGCTGTGGAACGAACTGGGCGATCGCCTGATCGTCAACGACGATCTGTTCAACTGGGATGACTTGCCGCAGTCCGTGGCGGTATTCGGCCCCGGCGTCATTGGGCTGGAGCTGGGGCAAGCGCTGCACCGCCTCGGCGTCGACACCAAGGTCTTCGGCATCGGCGGCGCCGTCGGGCCGCTGACCGACAGCGCCGTGCGCGATTACGCCGCCAAAACGCTGGGGGAAGAGTTCTACCTCGACGCCGACGTGAAAGTGGAGATGATGCAGCGCGAAGGCGACCGCGTATTTATCCGCTATCAGGATCTGCAAGGCCAGTCGCAGGAGATCCTGGTGGACTACGTGCTGGCCGCCACCGGCCGCCGCCCCAACGTCGATCGGCTGGGTCTCGAAAACACCGACCTGCAGCTCGACGCTCGAGGCGTGCCGCTGGCCGACCGCCTGACGATGCAAACCAGCGTGCCGCATATCTTTATCGCCGGCGACGCCAGCAACCAGCTGCCGCTGTTGCACGAGGCCAGCGATCAGGCGCGCATCGCCGGCGCCAACGCCGGCAGCTTCCCGGAGATCAATCCAGGTCTGCGCCGCAGCGCGATTTCGGTGGTGTTCTCCGATCCGCAGATCGCCATGGTCGGCTCAACTTTCCGCGAGCTGAGCGAGAAGTTCAGCGCCTGCGGCTGCTTTGAAGTGGGCAAAGTCTCGTTTGAGAATCAGGGCCGCTCGCGGGTGATGCTGCGCAATAAGGGCATTTTGCACGTCTACGGCGAGCAAGGCACCGGCCGTTTCCTCGGCGCGGAAATGATCGGCCCCGACGCCGAACACATTGCGCACCTGTTAGCCTGGGCGCACCAACAGCAGATGACCGTCGATCAGATGCTGGACATGCCGTTCTATCATCCGGTGATCGAAGAAGGCTTGCGCACTGCGCTGCGCGACCTGCAGGCGAAGCTCAAACTCGGCACGGCCGAAATCGAGCGCTGCCAGCGCTGTCCGGGTGAGTAACCTCTTATTCTCCGTTTATATCCACCGGGCCTTCAGGCTCGGTTTTTTTGCGCAGCACTTTCCACAATTTCCTCCCTCCGCTTGCCTCACGGCCCGCCCGCGCTCATTTTTTTATGCTTTGGCATTGAAGTGATACCAATAACGATACTAAAATGGAGGCAGCATGAACGAGATCAGGGATGACATCGCTGATTTGCAACAGCGGCAGAACAGCATCAAATTCGCCGAGTTAGCGAAAGTCTGCGTGCGATGGTTTGGGCCGCCGCGCATAAACGGTAGCAGCCATCACGTTTATCGCATGCCCTGGCCAGGCGATCCGCGCATCAATATCCAACGCGGCAACAACGGCGCGGCCAAGGCATATCAGGTTAAGCAGGTCATCGCCGCACTGGCCAGAATGGAGGAAGAACATGGAAAAGCATGAACACTATACCTATCGCATCACCTGGTCAGCGGAAGATCGTGAATATGTCGGGCTGTGCGCCGAATTCCCCTCGCTGTCCTGGCTGGCCGCCACGCGTACCGGCGCACTGGAGGGTATCGAAAAAGTCGTGAGCGAAACGATCGCCGACATGCTGGCGCAAGGTGAAACGCCGCCGCAGGCGCTGGCGGAAAAGAACTTCAGCGGAAAACTGGTGTTACGCATGACGCCGGAACAGCATCGCCGGCTGGCGATCGGCGCGATGGAGGAAGGCGTGAGCCTGAACCGTTATCTGTGCGCACGCCTGGCGGGGTAGAGGTGCAAGGGCGGCACCAGGCCGCCCTTATCGTCCTCAAGCTAAACGCTGTTTCGCTGCGGCGATTGCCGCGGCCACCTGCTGCGGCGCGACGCCGCCTTTGGCCGCACGTTTGTCCAGGCAAGATTGCAACGCCAGGATCGGATAGACGTCGTCGCCAATCGTCGCGCTAAACTGCTGCAAATCCGCCAGCGGCAGCGCTTCCAGCGGTTTGCCCTGGCGAATCGCCTCTACCACCGCCTCACCGACGATATGGTGCGCTTCGCGGAACGGCACGCCCTTGGCGACCAGGTAATCCGCCAGTTCGGTGGCGTTGGCATAGCCCTGCTCCGCCGCTTCCTGACAGCGCGGGCGCTTCACCTGAATGCCGTCCAGCACCAGCGCCGCCATCTGCAGGCAGTCCATCCAGGTGTCGAGCGCGTCGAACAGCCCTTCTTTGTCTTCCTGCATGTCTTTGTTGTACGCCAGCGGCAGGCCTTTCAGCGTCATCATCATGCCGGTCAGCGCGCCCTGTACGCGGCCGCACTTGCCGCGGATCAGCTCCAGCGCGTCCGGGTTTTTCTTCTGCGGCATCAGCGAAGAGCCGGAGGTCACGCGGTCAGACAGCTCGACAAACGCCGCTTCGCCGCTGTTGAAGAAGATCAGATCTTCGGCGAAGCGCGACAGGTGCACCATGCTGATGGCGGCGTTGGACAGCAACTCCAGCACGTGATCGCGATCGGATACGCTGTCCAGGCTGTTGCGGGTCGCCGAGGCGAAGCCCAGCCAGCCGGCCAGTTGCTCGCGATCGATAGGATACGCAGTGCCGGCCAGCGCGCCGCTGCCCAGCGGGCTGACGTCCAGCCGTTTCAGGGTATCCTGCAGTCGGCTCTCATCGCGCTCCAGCATCTCGACATAGGCCAGGCACCAGTGCGCGAAAGTCACCGGCTGCGCGCGTTGCAGGTGGGTATACCCCGGCATCACCGCATCCTGATTGGCTTCGGCGGTCTCCACCAGCGCCTGCTGCAGCTGGACGATCGCCTGATGCAGATCGCCGATCTGCTGTTTGCACCACAGCTTCAGATCGGTCGCGACCTGATCGTTGCGGCTGCGGCCAGTGTGCAGCTTCTTGCCCAAATCGCCGACCTTCTCGATCAGCTTCTGCTCCACCCAGCTGTGGATGTCTTCGGCATCGCTTTGGACTATCGCCAAAGGATCGGCCTGGACTTCCGTCAGTAGTGCATTCAGCGCCTGCTCCAGCAGCTGTTGCTCCGTTGCCGTCAACACGTTAACGGTCACCAGCGCCTTCGACCAGGCCACCGAGCCCACGATATCCTGCTCCGCCAGGCGATAATCGAACCGCAGCGAATCATTGAGTTGCTTGAACCGCTGATCCGCCGCCTGAGTGAACCGTCCGCCCCAAAGTGCCATACCTTTACTCCTGAATTTTTATGCGAAAGGGCGCAGCATGCTGCGCCCTTGCAGAGTCACGCCAATCGGTTATTTATTCTTTTTCTCGTTCAACGCGCGGATGCGTGAAGACAGAGAGAACAGGCGGATAAAGCCGCCCGCGTGGCTGTGATCGTAAACTTCGTCTTCGCCGAAGGTGGCGAACTCTTCGGAGTACAGGCTGTTGGCGGATTTCTTCTGAGTCGCCGTCACCTGACCTTTGTACAGCTGCAGCACGACTTCGCCGTTCACCTCTTCAGCCAATGCTTCGGCAGAGGCCTGCAGCGAGCGGCGCAGCGGCGCGAACCAACGGCCGTCGTACACCACATAGGACATCTCCAGGCCCAGCTGCTCGCGCCATTTGAAGCTGTCGCGATCCAGCACCAGCTGCTCGATGGCGCGCAGCGCCGCCACCATGATGGTGCCCCCTGGGGTCTCATAGCAGCCGCGGGATTTGATGCCCACCAGACGGTTTTCCACGATGTCGATCCGGCCGACGCCGTGCTTGGCGCCCAGCGCGTTCAGGGTTTCCAGGCACTGGTACGGCGACAGCGCTTTCCCGTTAACCGCCACGACGCGGCCTTTCTCAACGGTGACGGTCACCTGCTCAGGCTGATCCGGCGCTTCCTGCGGATCGACGGTCCATACCCAACAATCTTTGTTCGGCGCATTCCACGGGCTTTCCAGCACGCCGCCTTCGGTGGAGATGTGCCAGGCGTTCTCATCGCGGCTATAGATTTTTTCCAGCGACGCGGTGGTCGGGATGTTGCGCTCTTTCAGGTAATCCAGCAGCGCTTCACGGGAACGCAGGTTCCACTCGCGCCACGGCGCCACCACTTTCAGCTGCGGCGCCAGCGCGGTGTAGGTGGTCTCGAAACGCACCTGGTCGTTGCCTTTGCCGGTCGCGCCGTGGCACAGCGCATCGGCGCCCACTTTCAACGCCAGCTCGACCTGCGCCTTGGCGATGATCGGCCGCGCCATCGAGGTACCCAGCAGGTAGCTGCCCTCGTACAGGGCGCCGGTCTGCAGCACCGGATAAACGTAATCGCGGATAAATTCTTCACGCAGATCGACCACGTGACATTCAGAGGCACCGGACTGCAGGGCTTTTTGCTCCACGCCTTCCAGATCGCTGCGCTCCTGGCCGATGTCCGCCACGAACGCCACCACTTCACAGCCGCCGTAGTTCTCTTTCAGCCATGGAATGATGGCCGAGGTATCCAGGCCGCCGGAGTACGCCAGAACGATTTTTTTGATGCCTTGGTTTTGCATGATCTATTCCTTTCTAATTCTAAAATTAAGCGAGGATCCGGGTGCCAATCGACACGCCGTTAAACAAAGCAGGAAGCTGATCGGCATGGCGCCAGCTGGCGATATCCACCGGGCGGCCGAGGGTGCGGGCGGCGTCGAGCGCCGCATTCACCTTCACCACCATACCATCGGTGATGATGCCTTGCGCGATCAGTTGTTCCGCTTTTTGCGCCGTCATTTCCGCAATGCGTTGCCCCTTGCCGTCGAGGATGCCGCTGACGTCCGACAGCAGGATCAGGTCCGCCCCCAGCGTCGCCGCCAGCGCCGTCGCCGCCTGATCGGCGTTCACGTTCATTAACTGCCCTTCGGCGGTGATGCCGATGGAGCTGATAACCGGCAGGTAGCCGGCGCCCAGCAGGGTATTGAGCAGCGCGGGCGAACCGGGCTGCGCGTTGCCGACGTGGCCCAATGCCGGATCGAGCGGGGTCACGACCGCGCTGCCGCCGTCCGCCAGGCTCAGGCCGACGGCGTTGATTTGATGTTTAATCGCCCACGCCAGCAGCGTTTTGTTGGCGGTGCCGGCCAGCGCGCCGGTGATGATGTCGATCTGATCGGCCGGCGTGACCCGCAGGCCGTTCTTTTTCACCACCGGCAAAGCGAGCTGCTTCATCAGTTCGTCCACCACGCAGCCGCCGCCGTGCACGATCACCAGCGGACGCTGATGCTGCTGGCGGTAGCTGTCCAGCGCGGTAAACAGACGCTCCAGCGCTTCTTCACTGTCTAATAACACGCCACCTAACTTGATAATTAACGGGTTCATTGCTGTTTACTCACGCTGGTTTAAAGGAGTGACTGGGTTTCCGGGAAGCCGAAACGGATATTCAGGCATTGCACCGCCTGCGCCGCCGCGCCTTTCAGCAGGTTGTCTTCCACCGCGACGGCGATCAGATGCTCGCCCTGCACCGCAAAACCGATATCGCAGAACGGCAACCCCACCACCGCTTTCAGCGCCGGCACGCCCTGGTCGTACAACCGCACCAGCGGCTTGTCGTCATAGGCGGCATGATAGGCGGCCGCGACGTCCTGCGCGGTCACGCCGGCCTTCAGGCGGCAGGTGATGGTTTCAAGGATGCCGCGCGGGAAGTTGCCCAGGTGCGGCGTAAAGATAACCGGCACGCCCAGGTGCGCGGCGATCTCCGGCTGGTGCCGGTGAGTGAAAATACCGTACGGCTGCAGGCTCACTTCGCAGAAGCTGGTGGTCATGCTGGCCTTGCGCCCGGCGCCGCTAACGCCGCTGGTGGCGTTGATCACCGGCCACTGGTCGAGGTTCAGCAGCTGTTTTTCGATTAACGGTTTCAGCGCCAGCTGCGCCGCCGTCGGGTAACAGCCCGGCACGGCAATCAGCTGCGCCTGTTTGATCTTGTCGCTCTGCCACTCCGCCAGGCCGTACACCGCCTGCTCCAGCAGGGCGCCATGCTGATGCTCGAAACCGTAGTACTGGCTATAAAAACCGGCGTCCTGCACGCGAAAGGCGCCGGACAGATCGAACACCACGCAGCCCGCCGCCAGGAAGGCCGGTGCGATATCGTGGCTGACTTCATGGGCGGTGGCGAGGAACACCACGTCGATGCCCTGCGCCGCCTTGGCAACGTCGGTCAACGGTTGCAGCGGCAGATCGACGATGCCTTTCAACTGGGGATGGAGATCGGAAAGCAACTTTCCTGCATCTGCACTTTGCGCTGAAACCGCTAAAGCGGTTATGTTCATGTGTGGGTGGCGATTCAGGTAAGCCGTGAGCTCCGCTCCGGCGTAACCGCTGGCACCAACGATCAGCGTATTCAACATGTGGCCTTTCACCTTCTAAACTGACGTGCGGTCGCTTGCGACCCAGGTAACAGGGCTAGCCAGCGTTGTTGCGCCGTTCACCCACGGAGCCAGGCGTTGATGCTTTTATAAACATCCGGGTATCGGGTTCCCTTACGCGTCGGCTTACTGTATTTTTATTCAAAATAAATGCATGAATATTGATACTATCCTAACCAAAGGCTGTCAACAGTGAAGATGAAATTACCTCCATTTATTGAGCTGTACCGGGCGTTGATCGCCACTCCGTCAATCAGCGCCACCGATGCCGGCCTCGATCAGAGCAATGAGGCGTTAATCAACTTGCTGGCCGGATGGTTTGCCGACCTGGGCTTTCGCGTCGACGTACAGCCGGTGCCGGAGTCGCGCCACAAATTCAACCTGCTGGCCAGCATCGGCGAAGGCAGCGGCGGCCTGCTGCTGGCCGGCCACACCGATACGGTGCCTTACGACGAAGGCCGCTGGACGCGCGATCCCTTCACCCTGACCGAGCACGACAACAAGCTCTACGGGCTAGGCACCGCCGACATGAAAGGCTTCTTCGCCTTTATTCTGGATGCGGTGCGCGATATCGACGCGAGCAAATTGACCAAGCCGCTGTACATTTTAGCCACCGCAGATGAAGAAACGACGATGGCCGGCGCGCGTTACTTCGCCGCCTCTACCGCCATTCGTCCAGATTTCGCCATCATCGGTGAGCCGACCTCGCTGCAGCCGGTGCGCGCGCACAAGGGCCACATGGCCAACGCCATTCGCATCGTCGGCCAGTCCGGCCACTCCAGCGATCCGGCACGCGGCGTCAACGCCATCGATCTGATGCACGAATCCATCGGCCGCCTGATGGAGCTGCGCAAAACCCTGCAGGAGCGCTACAACAACCCGGCGTTCGCCGTGCCTTATCCCACCATGAACTTCGGCCATATCAGCGGCGGCGACGCGGCCAACCGCATCTGCGCCTGCTGCGAGCTGCACCTGGATATCCGCCCGCTGCCCGGCATGACGCTCGACAACATCAACGAACTGATGCATCAGGCATTGGAGCCGGTGAGCCAACGCTGGCCGGGCCGCCTGACCATCGAAGAGCTGCACGCGTCGGTGCCGGGCTACGAATGCCCGACCGACCACCGCATGGTGGCGGTGATCGAGGAACTGCTGGGCACCCGCACGCAGGTGGTCAACTACTGCACCGAAGCGCCGTTCGTGCAGCAGGTTTGCCCGACGTTGGTGCTCGGCCCCGGTTCCATCGATCAGGCCCACCAGCCGGACGAATACATCGACACCGCGTTTATCGAACCGACGCGCAAACTGCTGGGCCAGCTGGTCAATCACTTTTGCCGGCAATAAACCCGACATTTAACAGGGGAAATGTTTTATGCTTTCCCCCAACTCAAAATAAGTAGAAAACGGCGAAATAAGCCGTGCTGATAACCGACGCGCCGTAATTAAATTTCAGAAAATGCGCCGATTTTGATGTTTTTTTGCTAAAAATAGTGTCAATTGACGATTGGACAGGAACGCGATGTGATCAGGCAGGCGGTCTGCGCCTGACGCGTGAAATTTATTTACAAGATAAAAATCATACAGAACTGGGTCAGGGGTTATATGAACGAACAATATTCGGCAATGCGCAGTAATGTCAGTATGCTCGGCAAATTGCTCGGCGATACCATCAAAGAAGCGCTGGGCGAGCATATTCTCGATCGCGTTGAGACCATCCGTAAGCTTTCCAAATCCTCACGCGCCGGCAACGAAGCGCATCGCCAGGAGCTGCTCTCCACCCTGCAGAACCTGTCCAACGACGAGCTGCTGCCGGTGGCGCGCGCCTTCAGCCAGTTCCTCAACCTGACCAACGTCGCCGAGCAGTACCACAGCATTTCGCCCAACGGCGAGGCCGCCAGCAACCCGGAAGCGCTGGCGCAGCTGTTCAGTCGCCTCAAAGACAAAAAGCTCAGCGACAAAGAGCTGCAGCACGCGGTGTCGCAACTCTCCATCGAGCTGGTGCTGACGGCGCACCCGACGGAGATCACCCGCCGCACCCTGATCCACAAACTGGTAGAGGTCAATACCTGCCTCAGCCAGCTCGATCACAACGATCTGGCCGACTACGAGCGCAACAAGATCATGCGCCGCCTGCGTCAGCTGGTAGCCCAGTCGTGGCACACCGATGAAATTCGCAAACACCGCCCTTCTCCGATCGACGAAGCCAAATGGGGTTTTGCCGTCGTGGAAAACAGCCTGTGGGAAGGCGTGCCGGCGTTCCTGCGCGAATTCAACGAACAGCTGGAAAACTCCATCGATTACAGCCTGCCGGTAGAAGCGGTGCCGGTGCGCTTCACTTCCTGGATGGGCGGCGACCGCGACGGCAACCCGAACGTGACCGCCGAAATTACCCGCCATGTGCTGCTGCTCAGCCGCTGGAAAGCCTGCGACCTGTTTACCCGCGATATTCAGGTACTGGTCTCCGAGCTGTCGATGACCGAGTGCACCCCGGAGCTGCGCGCCCGCGCCGGCGGTGACGAAGTGCAGGAACCGTACCGCGAAATCATGAAGCAGCTGCGCAGCCAGCTGATGAGCTCCCAGGCCTATCTGGAAGGTCGCCTGAAGGGCGAGCGCGTGCTGAAACCGCACGACCTGCTGGTGAACAACGAGCAGCTGTGGGAGCCGCTGTATGCCTGCTACCAGTCGCTGCAGGCCTGCGGCATGGGCATCATCGCCAATGGTCAACTGCTGGATACCCTGCGCCGCGTGCGCTGCTTCGGCGTGCCGCTGGTGCGTATCGACGTGCGCCAGGAAAGCACCCGCCATACCGAAGCCATCGCCGAGCTGACCCGCTATCTGGGGCTGGGCGATTATGAAAGCTGGTCGGAAGCCGATAAGCAGGCGTTCCTGATCCGCGAACTGAACTCCAAACGCCCGCTGGTGCCGCTGAAATGGCAACCGAGCGCCGATACGCAGGAAGTGCTGGAAACCTGCCGGGTGATCGCCGAAGCGCCGCAGGGTTCGATCGCCGCCTACGTGATTTCGATGGCGCGCACGCCTTCCGACGTGTTGGCGGTGCACCTGCTGCTGAAGGAGGCCGGCTGCCCGTTCGCGCTGCCGGTCGCCCCGCTGTTCGAAACCCTCGACGACCTGAACAACGCCGACGACGTGATGACCCAGTTGCTGAACATCGACTGGTATCGCGGCTTCATCCAGGGCAAACAGATGGTGATGATCGGCTATTCCGACTCGGCGAAAGACGCCGGCGTGATGGCCGCTTCCTGGGCGCAGTACCGCGCGCAGGACGCGCTGATCAAAACCTGTGAAAAGGCCGGCGTAGCGCTGACGCTGTTCCACGGCCGCGGCGGCTCCATCGGCCGCGGCGGCGCACCGGCGCATGCGGCGCTGCTGTCTCAGCCGCCGGGCAGCTTGAAGGGCGGCCTGCGCGTCACCGAACAGGGCGAGATGATCCGCTTCAAGTTCGGCCTGCCGGAAGTCACCATCAGCAGCCTGGCGCTGTATGCAGGCGCGATCCTCGAGGCCAACCTGCTGCCGCCGCCGGAGCCGAAGAAAGAATGGCGTGCATTGATGGACGACTTGTCCGAGACCTCCTGCCGGATGTATCGCGGCTACGTGCGTGAAAACCCGGACTTCGTGCCTTACTTCCGCGCGGCCACGCCGGAGCTGGAGCTGGGTAAACTGCCGCTGGGCTCACGCCCGGCCAAGCGCAAGCCGAACGGCGGCGTAGAGAGCCTGCGCGCCATTCCGTGGATCTTCGCCTGGACGCAGAACCGCCTGATGCTGCCGGCCTGGCTCGGCGCCGGCGCCGGATTGCAGGAAGCGGTGAAAGCCGGCAAACAGGCGGAGCTGGAAGCGATGTGTCGCGACTGGCCGTTCTTCTCCACCCGTATCGCCATGCTGGAAATGGTGTTCGCCAAAGCCGACCTGTGGCTGGCGGAATACTACGATCAGCGCCTGGTGGATAAAGCACTGTGGCCGCTGGGTCAACAGCTGCGCGATCAGCTGGAAAGCGACATCAAGGTGGTGCTGACCATCGCCAACGATGCGCACCTGATGGAAGACCTGCCGTGGATCGCTGAATCCATCGCGCTGCGCAACGTTTACACCGACCCGCTGAACGTCTTGCAGGCTGAACTGCTGCACCGTTCTCGTCAGCAGGAGCAACCGGACGCCCGCGTCGAGCAGGCGCTGATGGTCACCATCGCCGGCGTCGCCGCCGGGATGCGCAACACCGGCTAGTGAGCCTCATCGCGGCCCCGTTTATCGGGGCCGTTTTTTTATGCCTTTCCCCCACAAAAAAAGGGCGCCGCGGTAAAGCGACGCCCTTTTTCAATGGAACAAGCCTGTCAGGCGGCGACCACCGGGCGCACGCCCAGCGTGTGGCAGATCGCGTAGCTCATCTCTGCACGGTTCAGCGTATAGAAGTGGAAATCTTTCACCCCTTCGCGGCTCAGGATCTTCACCATGTCCATGGCGATGTTGGCGCCGACCATTTTGCGGGTCTCCGCATCGTCGTCCAGCCCTTCGAACATGCTGGTCATCCAGCTTGGCACCCGCACGTTGGTCATGGTGGCAAAGCGCTGTAGCTGCTTGAAGTTGGACACCGGCAGAATGCCCGGCACGATTTCCACATCGATACCGGCGGCAACGCAGCGGTCGCGAAAGCGCAGATAGCTCTCAACGTCGAAGAAGAACTGGGTAATTGCGCGACTGGCGCCGGCATCGATCTTGCGTTTCAGGTTAATCAAATCGGCCTGGGCGCTTTTCGCCTCCGGGTGCACTTCCGGGTAGGCGGCGACGGAAATGTCGAAGTCACCCACGTCTTTCAGCAACGCCACCAGATCGGTCGCGTACATGTCCGGCTTGCCGCCGCCCGGCGGCAGATCGCCGCGCAGCGCCACGATGTGACGAATGCCGCTGTTCCAGTAATCGGTCGCGATGTCGCGCAGCTGCGCCAGGCTGGCGTCGATGCAGGTCAGGTGCGGCGCCGCCTCCAGGCCGGTGCGCTCCTTGATCCCCTTGATGATGCTGTGGGTGCGATCGCGCTCGCCGGAATTGGCGCCGTAGGTGACGGAAACGAATTTAGGTTTGAGGATGCTCAGACGATCGATCGACTGCCACAGGGTCTCTTCCATCTCGCTGGTGCGTGGCGGGAAGAACTCGAATGATACGTTAATCTGGCCGTTCAACTCCGCCAGACTCTGATTCAGCGCTTCCCGCTGGTTTGCGTGGAAAAAACTCATACCCTGCTCACCTCTTTATCGATCACTGTTTTTATTTCATCTTGATGAGCGTCTATACGTTTAGACGTCTAGATAGAAAATGCCGCATGTTGGCTAAAGAGTCAACAGGAAAATGAGGGGAATAAGATGATTAATCCTCACCCGCTCAACGAGGGAATTTCATGACAGCGGCAAAGATAAGTATGGCAGGAAAAGCAAAGGGGCGCGGTGAGCCCGCGCCCGCAGAGGATTAAAGCAGCTGCGCCAAACGGTTAAGGTCTGACTGGATAGCGCCGGCGGTCACATCGCGGCCGGCGCCCGGCCCGCGGATCACCAGCGGATTATCGCGATACCAGCGGCTTTCGATGGCGAACACGTTGTCGCACGGCAGCAGCGAGGCCAGCGGGTGCTCAGGGCGCACCGCCTCCACACCGACCCGCGCCTTGCCGTTGGCGTCGAAACGCGCCACGTGGCGCAGCACCAGGCCCATTTCGCTGGCGGCCTCAAAGCGCTGCTGCATCTGCTGATTCAGCGCCTCACCGTTCTCGAAGAACTGATCGACGGAGCCCAGCTCGCAGCCCGCCGGCACCAGCGACTCGACCCGCACCTGGTTCGGTTCGATGTCGTAGCCCGCCTCACGCGCCAGGATCACCAGCTTGCGCATCACGTCCTGGCCGGAGAGATCGACCCGCGGATCCGGTTCGGTCAGCCCCTGCTGCCAAGCCTGATCCACCAGCTCGGTGAACGGCACCGTGCCGTCATACTGCAAGAACAGCCAGGAAAGCGTGCCGGAGAAGATGCCGCTGATCGCCAAAATGCTGTCGCCGCTGTCGCGCAGATCGCGCACCGTATGGTTGACCGGCAGCCCGGCGCCGACGGTGGCGTTATACAGCCAGTGGCGGCCGGTTTTGGCGAAGGCGTCGCGTATTTGGCGATAGCTGTCGCTGCACGAGGCGCCCGCCAACTTGTTGGCGCTGATCACGTGAAAACCGTAGCTGGCGAAATCCAGATACTGCCCAGCCAGCTCTTCGCTGGCGGTCACGTCGAGCACCACCAGATCGTCGAACGGGTGCGCGCGCATCCACAGGAACAGCGATTCTTCATCCAGCTCCTGCGCTTCGTCCTCAAAGAATGCCAGCGCGCGGCTGGCGTCCAGCCCGTCATAGTTCAGCAGGCTGCGGCGGCTGTCCACCACCCCCGCCAGGATAAATTCGAAGCCGCTGCGCGCGGAGATATTGGTCTGTTCACGGGCGAACAGCTCCAGCCAGCGCGACCCGATGTTGCCCTTGCCGAACAGCACCAGACCGATGCGCTTCTCGGCGCGGAACAGGCTTTGGTGCAGCCCCTGAATCAGCAGCGCGGTCGGCCCCTGGCGCAATACCGCCACCAGGCTGATGCCATCTTCCGCCTGCCAGATAAATTCGACCGGCTGATCTTTCAGTTGCTGATAGAAACGGTGGCTGTGCAGCGGGTTCTTGCATACCCCGGCGCCGACCATCGCCACCAGCGCCAACCCTTCACGCAGATGCAGTTCACCCGGCAGCGCCGAGGCCTGCAGGATCGCCAGTGCGCTGTTGACCACCTCGGAGGTGTAGCACAGCTGCACCCGATTGCGGTCAGGATGGATGCCCACCGCCAGCGGTTTGATCTGCGCGCGTTTGAGCACCAGATCCAACTCTTTCTGCGCCAGTTTGAAGTCATGCTGAGCGGCGACGTGCAGCTCAATCAGGCACACGTCATCATGGCTGGTGACAATCTTGGCGCCGGTGCCGGACGCCAATACGCGCTCGATGCGCGTCGAGCCCTGCTCCGGCTGGTAGCTGCAGCGCAGCTGAAGATCGATATCGCTGCCGGAGACCGGCTGCAGGGTGCGGGTATGCAACACCGGTGCCGCCAGGCGTGCCAGCTCGCTGGCTTCGTCCAGACGCAGCAGCGGCAGCAGGCAGGCGTCTTTCACCTTGCGCGGATCGGCGCTGTAAACCCCGGCCACGTCGCTCCAGATGGTGACGCGCGCAGCGCCGGCCAACGCGCCGACCTGAGTGGCAGAGTAATCACTGCCATTGCGCCCCAACAGCACGGTTTCCCCGGCGTCGTTGCGCGAAATGAAGCCGGTCACCACCAGGCGCTTGCCCGGATGTTGAGCCAACAATTGCTGCAGCAGCGGATAAGAACGGCCTTCATCCACCTGCGGCTGCGCGGCGCGTTCGGCGCGCAGGAAATCACGCGCATCCAGCCAGGCCGCCTGCATATCCAGGTGGTTGAGCACCGCCGCCATCAGGCGCGCCGACCAGATCTCGCCGTGCCCGACCACTTCGGCATAGCACACCTCGTCAGCTTTACCGTCCAGCAGCACCGCCAGACGTTCCAGATCCTGAATGAACTCGGCGATCAGCGGCTCGGCGCTTTCCGGCGGCAACAGGCCGCTGATAAGATCGCTGTGATAACGACGCAACGTCTGCTGCACCTGGTGCGCAGACAGGCGATCGCTCTGGCTGAGCTTCAGCCAGTTGATCAACTGGTTGGTGGTACTGCCGGCGGCCGATACCACCATCATGTCGCCCGGCTGGCTGTATTCCGCCATAATCCCGGCCACACGCAGATAACACTTCACATCCGCCAGACTGCTGCCGCCAAACTTGTGCAGTTGACGCCCGCTCACCGGCCCTGCTACAGCAATTGCATTCATGCTTACCTCGTTGCCGCCGCCTGGAAAGCGCGTTCCAGATCGGCAATCAAATCTTCACTGTCTTCAATACCCACGGAAATGCGCAGCAGGCTCTCGGAGATGCCGGCCGCTGCCCGCGCCTCCGCCGCCATGCCGGCGTGGGTCATGGTCGCTGCATGCGAGATCAGGCTTTCTACGCCGCCCAGCGATTCTGCCAGAGTAAACAGCTCAAGGGCAGAGAGAAAACGGCGCAGCACCGCTTCATCGCCGTCCAGTTCAAAACTCAGCATCGCGCCGAAACCACGCTGCTGCCGGCGGGCGATCTCATGCCCCGGATTTTCCGGCAGGGAGGGATGATACAGCTTTTTCACCAGCGGTTGCTGCTGTAAATAACCGACAATCGCTTCGGCGTTTTGCTGCGCCGCCTTGATGCGCGGCGACAGCGTGCGCATGCCGCGCAGCAGCAGATAGCTGTCGAACGCACCGCCGGTTACACCGATATTGTTCGCCCACCAAGCCAATTCGACCGCCAGCTCGGGATCTTTGGCAATCACCGCGCCGGCCACCACGTCCGAATGCCCATTCAGGTATTTGGTGCAAGAATGGACCACCAGATCGGCACCGAGTTCGATCGGCTGTTGCAGGGCCGGGCTGAGGAAGGTGTTGTCCACCACCGTCAACGCGCCCGCCGCGTGCGCGGCGGCGCAGATCGCCGCGATATCCACCACCCGCAGCAGCGGATTGCTGGGGCTTTCAATCAGCACCAGCTTCGGCTTTTGCGCCAGCGCCTGCTGCAGGGCGGCTTCATTACCCTGATCGACGAACAGCACGCGATAGGCGCCGCGCTTGCTCAGGCTGTCGAACAACCGATAGCTGCCGCCGTAGCAGTCGTGCGGCGCCACCAGCAGATCGCCGGGCTTCAGCAGCACAGTGGTCACCAGATGGATCGCCGACATCCCGCTGCCGGTCATCACCGCGCCGGCACCGCCTTCCAGCTCCGCCAACGCACGTTGCACCACGTCGCGCGTCGGGTTGCCGCGGCGCGAGTAGTCATGGGCTCGGGGTTGGTTGAAGTCGGTAAAGTTATAGGTGCTGGACAGATGAATCGGCGGGACGACGCAGCCGTACTGTTCGTCATCGTTCAGGCCGCTGCGTACGGCAATCGTGGCTGGTTTACGCGTCATGGTCTCGCTCGGCTCTCGGTTCGGTGAATGAGGCCTAAAGAGTAATCGCAGGATTGATAGACGTCAATACATCTGGACATCTAAACTTCTTTGCGTATAGATTGAGCAATGACACAATACCCGCTAAAATTATGCCGATATGACATGACGATAAGATGTTAAGCGGCAATGCCTGACCGAAGCGGGGCATTCAGTGACCCTGGTCGCGTAAAATTGACATTTATTTAGTGAGAACAGTGAAGATCGGGCATAATTGGCCGGTTTTTAGAATTTTGTAATTTTTCTGACAAAGTTAAGGTGTCCCATGGCTGAGTGGAACGGCGAGTATGTCAGCCCTTACGCTGAACACGGTAAAAAAAGCGAGCAAGTCAAAAAGATCACGGTATCCATTCCGCTGAAGGTCCTGAAAATCCTCACCGACGAACGGACCCGTCGCCAGGTGAACAACCTGCGCCACGCCACCAACAGCGAACTGCTGTGCGAAGCGTTTCTGCATGCCTTTACCGGCCAGCCGCTGCCGAACGATGAAGACCTGCGCAAAGAGCGCAGCGATGAAATCCCGGAAGCCGCAAAAGTGTTGATGCGCGAACTGGGTGTCGATCCCGATACCTGGGAATATTGAGAACCGCCCGGCGAACGCCGGCGGCAGAAACGAAAAAAGGCGCCCAAGGCGCCTTTTTCATCGGACGATAAGAAATCTTATTTCTTAGCGCCTGGTACGCTGAAACGCTTGTTGAAGCGGTCAACGCGGCCACCGGTAGCAACGTCACGCTGCTTGCCAGTGTAGAACGGGTGGCATGCGCCACAAACGTCCAGGTTCAGATCGTGGCCCACGGTGGAGCGGATCTTCATCACGTTACCGCAAGAGCAGTTAGCAGTAACTTCTTCGTATTTTGGGTGGATACCTTGTTTCATGGGAAACCTCAGTTAAGGCCGTGTCGCTATCCAGCCCTGTTTCGCCAGACACCACACGTGGTTGATAATAGAATTTTGGTATCGAATTATACCAAAGGCGGCAAATTATACAGCATTAGCCGAGGCGCGCAATCGGAACCGTACATTTGCCGATGCGCCGTGTAAACTGATGCCCACTTTTTTTCAATTTGGATGAGATCATGCCCGTCGTACACGTTGCCTTGCCGGTCCCCCTCGCCCGCACCTTCGACTATCTGCTGCCGCCCGGCATGCAGCCGGTGGCCGGCGCGCGCGTGGGCGTGCCCTGGGGCAGGCAGCATGCGATCGGCATCGTCACCGGCTGCAGCGACACCAGCGAACTGCCGCTGGACAAGCTCAAACCGATCGACAGCGTGATAGACGCCGAGTCGCTGTTCTCCCCCAGCCTGTGGCGCATCCTGCGCTGGGCCAGCGATTACTATCACTACCCCATCGGCGAAGTGCTGTTTCACGCGCTGCCGATCCTGCTGCGGCAAGGCAAACCGGCCGAAGCCGCGCCGCTGTGGCAGTGGTTCGCCACCGAAGAGGGGCGCGCCACCCCGCCCGAAAGCCTGAAACGCGCGCCGAAACAGCAGCAGGCGCTGGCGGCGCTGCTGCAACGCCCGGTCTATCGCCATCAGGTAAGCCAGCTGGAGCTGACGGAAAGCGCCCTGCAGGCGCTGCGCGCCAAAGGACTGATCGATCTGCGCGCTCAGGTCGCGGATACGCACGACTGGCGCCCCAACTTCGCGGTGCTCGGCGAGCGGCTGCGGCTGAACACCGAACAGGCTACCGCCGTCGGGGCGATCAGAAGCGAGGATGAGCAGTTCGCCGCCTGGCTGCTGGCCGGGGTGACCGGCTCCGGCAAGACCGAGGTGTACCTCAGCGTGCTGGAAAACGTGCTGGCCAAAGGCCGACAGGCGCTGGTGCTGGTGCCGGAAATCGGCCTGACGCCGCAAACCATCGCCCGCTTTCGCGAGCGCTTCAACGCGCCGGTGGACGTGCTGCACTCCGGACTGAACGACAGCGAGCGGCTGGCGGTTTGGCTGCGCGCGCGCAGCGGCGAAGCCGCCATCGTCATCGGTACCCGTTCGGCGCTGTTCACGCCATTCCGGCAGCTGGGCGTGATCATCATCGACGAAGAGCACGACAGCTCTTATAAACAGCAGGAAGGCTGGCGCTACCACGCCCGCGATCTGGCGGTGCTCCGCGCCCGGGAAGAAGACATCCCGATGGTGATGGGCTCCGCCACGCCGGCACTGGAAACGCTGCACAACGTGCAACTGGGCAAATATCGCCAGTTGAAGCTCACCCAGCGCGCGGGCAACGCCAAACCGGCGGCGCAGCACCTGATCGATCTGAAAGGGCTGCCGCTGAAGGTCGGCCTGTCGCAACCGCTTTTGAAAAGCATGCAGCACCATTTAAAAGCCGGCAACCAGGTGATGCTGTTCCTCAACCGCCGCGGTTACGCCCCGGCGCTGCTGTGCCACGAGTGCGGTTGGATCGCCGAGTGCCAGCGCTGCGATCACTACTACACCTTCCACCAGCATCAGCGTCAGCTGCGCTGCCACCACTGCGACAGCCAGCGACCGGTGCCGCACCAGTGCCCACAGTGCGGCTCCACCCATCTGGTGTCGGTCGGCGTCGGCACCGAACAGCTGGAGCATGAGCTGGCGCCGCTGTTCCCCGACACGCCGATCACCCGCATCGATCGTGACACCACCAGCCGCAAAGGATCGCTGGAGCAACACCTGGCGGATATTCATCGCGGCGAAGCGCGCATTCTGATCGGCACACAGATGCTCGCCAAAGGCCACCATTTTCCCGACGTCACGCTGGTGGCGTTGCTGGACGTGGACGGCGCGCTGTTCTCCGCCGACTTCCGCTCCGCCGAGCGTTTCGCTCAGCTGTATACCCAGGTCTCCGGGCGTGCCGGCCGCGCGGGCAAACAGGGTGAAGTGCTGCTGCAAACCCACCATCCGGAGCACCCGCTGCTGCAGGTGCTGCTGCAACAGGGTTACGACGCCTTCGCCAAACAGACGCTGGCGGAGCGCAACAGCGTGTTTCTGCCGCCTTACACCAGCCACATCATCGTGCGCGCCGAAGATCACGACAACCAGCAGGCCCCGTTGTTCTTGCAGCAGCTGCGCAATCTGTTGGAAGCCAGCCCGCTGAAGGACGACTCGCTGTGGGTGATGGGCCCGGTGCCGGCGCTGCAGTCGAAACGCGGCGGCCGTTTCCGCTGGCAGCTGTTGCTGCAACATCCGACGCGGCGCGTCCTGCAACAGCTGATGAAAAGCTCGCTGCCGCTGATCGGCACTCTGCCGCAAACGCGCAAGGTGAAATGGACGCTGGATGTCGATCCGATCGACAGCTGATCCCGGAAAAGTCCGATTTAGCTGCGGCAGTGCAAACGTTTACCCTTGAAATTGCGAGCGAACGCTAAAAAACCTTCTCAGGTCACATTTTTTATGCAAATTAGGTAACAAAGGCGGGGCGTATTCTGTTTAGAATGTCTGCGAGGGCAAATTTTGTCGCCACATCGCAGCGCGACGGAGTGCCCGAACGCGAGTGGCGCTCAATGACAACAATCCCGCCACCGCATGCCGGACATTGTGAGCAAACAGCAGTAGTGGCGTCGGCATGGGGCTGACGCAAGGAGAAAGGCGTTGGAACACAAGAAAGAGTTATCCATGGCGACCATGAAAGACGTCGCCGAAATGGCGGGCGTTTCAACGGCTACCGTATCGCGTGCGCTGATGAACCCGGAAAAGGTGTCGACGCCAACGCGCCAGAAAGTAGAACAGGCCGTGCTGGCCGTGGGTTATTCTCCTCATGCTCTGTCACGCAATATCAAACGCAACGAATCTCGCACTATCCTGGTGATCGTGCCCGACATCTGCGATCCGTTTTTCGCCGATGTGATCCAGGGGATCGAACAGACCGCCGCCCAACAAGGCTATCTGGTGCTGATCGGCGACTGCGCGCAGCAAAACCAGCAAGAACGCACCTTCGTCAATCTGATCATCACCAAACAGATCGACGGCATGCTGCTGCTGGGCTCTAACCTGCCGTTCGACGCCAGCAAGGAAGAGCAGCGCAACCTGCCGCCGATGGTGATGGCCAACGAGTTCGCGCCCGAGCTGGAACTGCCGACGGTGCATATCGACAACCTGACCGCCGCCTTTGAAGCCGTGCATTATTTGCATCAACTGGGCCACCGGCAGATCGCCTGCGTCGCCGGGCCGGAACAGATGCCGCTGAGCCATTATCGGCTACAGGGTTACGTTCAAGCGCTACGTCGTAATGGCATTACCGTCGAAAGCAGCTATATTACCCGGGGTGATTTTACCTACGAAGCCGGCGCGCAAGCGCTGACCCAGCTGGTGGCTCAGCCGAAACCGCCGACGGCGGTGTTCTGCCACAGCGATGTCATGGCAATCGGCGTGCTGTCCCAGGCGAAGAAAATGGGGCTGCGGGTACCGCAGGATCTGTCGATCGTCGGCTTTGACGACCTCAAGCTGGCGCAGTATTGCGATCCGCCGCTGACCACGGTGGCGCAGCCGCGTTTCCAGATAGGCCAACAGGCGATGTTATTGCTGTTGGAGCAGTTGAACGGCCAGACGGTGGCCAGCGGCTCCCGGCTGTTGGACAGTGAATTGATTATCAGAGGCAGCACCGCTGCCCCGAAACGCTAGTCAAATATTTTAGGGTTCAGTAACATGACGGACTTATCCTCTCATCAGGACACAGCGGAATAATAGTGGCACAAAAAGACTATGTAAGCCGTGGGCGCGCAGCAGGAGCTAAGCGTAAAACCCCCAGCCGTAAAAAACGCAGTTCTCCGAAGGTTTCCAAAACCGTGCTGGCGTTAGCCGCCGCGTTGCTGGTTATCTTTGTCGGTGGCCTCTATTTCATTACCCACAACAAGCCGGAAGACGCGCCGTTGTTGCCTGCGCACACCACGCGCCCCGGCAACGGCCTGCCGCCGAAGCCGGAAGAGCGCTGGCGCTACATCAAAGAGCTGGAAAACCGGCAGATCGGCGTGCAAACACCGACCGAACCGACGGCCGGCGGCGAGCTCAATTCCAAAACTCAGCTGACCGCCGAACAGCGGCAGTTGCTGGAGCAGATGCAGGCCGACATGCAGCAGCGCCCGACGCAGCTGAACGAAGTGCCGTATAACGATCCGGGCCAGGTCAACGCGCGCAGTAACCGCCAGCAGCAGATGCAACAGCAGCCGGTACAGCAACAGCAGCAGGTTACCCAGGCGCCGCGCAACCCGTTCAACAACGGAGCCACCACCGCGCCGGTGCAGCAGCACCAGCAACCGAAGCCGGTCACCCCACCGCCGGTGCAGGCGAAACAGCCTGAGCCGAAGCCGCAACCGAAGCCGGAGCCGAAACCGGAAGTGAAACAGGAAACGGCCAAGCAGGAAACCAAGCCGGAATCGAAACAGAAGTGGATGGTGCAATGCGGTTCGTTCCGCGCCACCGATCAGGCTGAATCCGTGCGTGCACGCCTGGCGTTCGAAGGCATCGAGAGCCGCATCACCGCCGGCGGCGGCTGGAATCGCGTGGTGCTCGGCCCCTACAGCAGCCGCGCAGCAGCGGATAAAACCCTTTCACGCCTGAAGGGCGTCGGCATGTCGAGTTGCATTCCCCTCTCCGTTGGGGGTTGAAAAGCGTCAATCCCCCCCCATCTATACTCTCAATATGCCTCGTAGCGTCTGCGAAAGCAGGCGCTGCGGGGACTTCTTTCCGTCTTTAACGAGGGTCTGCTCGTGACAACAATTGTAAGCGTACGCCGCAACGGCCAGGTCGTCATCGGTGGTGATGGCCAGGCAACCCTGGGTAATACGGTGATGAAGGGTAACGTCAAGAAAGTGCGTCGCCTGTATAACGACAAAGTGATCGCCGGTTTCGCCGGTGGCACCGCTGACGCCTTCACGCTGTTTGAACTGTTTGAACGCAAACTGGAAATGCATCAGGGCCACCTGGTGAAAGCCGCCGTGGAGCTGGCGAAAGATTGGCGCACCGACCGCATGTTGCGCAAGCTCGAAGCGCTGCTGGCAGTCGCTGATGAAACCGCTTCGCTGATCATCACCGGCAACGGCGATGTGGTGCAGCCGGAAAACGATCTGATCGCCATCGGTTCCGGCGGCCCGTACGCTCAGGCCGCCGCCCGCGCCATGTTGGAAAATACCGAGCTGAGCGCCCGCGATATCGTTGAGAAATCCCTCAACATCGCCGGTGACATCTGTATTTACACCAACCATTTCCACACCATTGAAGAATTGCCTTCCAAAGCGTAAGGATCGAATACCATGTCTGAAATGACCCCGCGCGAGATCGTCAGCGAACTGGACAGCTATATCATTGGCCAAAACAAGGCCAAACGCGCTGTCGCCATTGCCCTGCGCAACCGCTGGCGCCGGATGCAGCTCAACGAGATGCTGCGCCACGAAGTGACCCCGAAAAACATTCTGATGATCGGCCCGACCGGCGTCGGTAAAACCGAAATCGCCCGTCGTCTGGCGAAGCTGGCCAACGCGCCGTTCATCAAGGTTGAAGCCACCAAGTTCACCGAAGTGGGCTATGTGGGCAAAGAAGTGGACTCCATCATCCGCGATCTGACCGATGCCGCCATCAAAATGGTGCGTATGCAGTCGATCGAGAAAAACCGCACCCGTGCCGAAGAGTTGGCCGAAGAGCGCATTCTCGACGTGCTGATCCCGCCGGCCAAGAACAACTGGGGCCAGCCGGAAGAGCATCAGGAGCCGTCCGCCGCCCGCCAGGCATTCCGCAAGAAGCTGCGCGAAGGCCAGCTGGATGACAAAGAGATCGAAATCGATCTGGCCGCGGCGCCGATGGGCGTGGAAATCATGGCGCCTCCGGGCATGGAAGAGATGACCAACCAGCTGCAGTCGATGTTCCAGAACCTCGGCGGCCAGAAGCAAAAACCGCGCAAGGTGAAGATCAAAGAAGCCTTCAAGCTGCTGGTGGAAGAAGAAGCCGCCAAGCTGGTGAACCCGGAAGAGCTGAAAGAGCAGGCGATCGAAGCGGTTGAACAGCACGGCATCGTGTTTATCGATGAGATCGACAAAATCTGTAAGCGCGGCGGCCAGAGCTCCGGCCCGGACGTCTCGCGCGAAGGCGTGCAACGCGATCTGCTGCCGCTGGTGGAAGGCTGCACCGTGTCGACCAAACACGGTATGGTGAAGACCGACCACATCCTGTTCATCGCTTCCGGCGCGTTCCAGACCGCCAACCCGTCGGATCTGATCCCGGAACTGCAGGGCCGTCTGCCGATCCGCGTTGAGCTGCAGGCGCTGACTACCGAAGACTTCGAACGCATCCTGACCGAGCCGAGCGCGTCGCTGACCGAGCAGTACAAAGCGCTGATGGGCACCGAAGGTGTCAATATCGAGTTCACCGCCGACGGCATCCGCCGCATCGCCGAAGCCGCGTGGCAGGTCAACGAAAGCACCGAGAACATCGGCGCGCGTCGTCTGCACACCGTGCTGGAACGTCTGATGGAAGATATTTCCTACGATGCGAGTGAAATTAATGGCCAATCCATTACAATTGATGCGGATTACGTGCGCAGTCATCTGGATGAACTGGTGGCGGATGAAGATTTGAGTCGTTTTATCCTATAATCGCTCAATCATTGTCTTGTCAGTCATCTGTGTGGGAGGCATTGCCTCCCACAATTATTTCTAACGGAAACCGCAACTTACTGACAGAAGCGAAACATGAGCTCATCAACCTCCACCACCCCGATTTCCGCCTGGCTGGAAAGTCTACGCCCCCGCACCCTGCCGTTGGCCTTTGCCTCCATCGTGGTCGGCTCGGCGATCGCCGCCTGGCACGGCAGCCTGAAACCTGAAGTGGCGCTGCTGGCGCTGTTGACCGCCGGTCTGCTGCAGATCCTCTCCAACCTGGCGAACGACTACGGCGATGCGGTCAAAGGCAGCGACAAAGAAGATCGCATCGGGCCATTGCGCGGCATGCAAAAAGGCATGATCACCCAGGCGCAGATGAAGCGGGCGCTGGTGGTGACGGTGGTGCTGATCGCCCTCGCCGGCTGTTCGCTGATCGCCGTCGCCTGCGAGCAACCCAGCGACGTGGTGGGCTTCCTGGTGCTGGGCGGGCTGTCTATCGTGGCGGCGATCACTTACACCGTCGGCAACAAACCCTACGGGTATTTGGGGCTGGGCGACATCTCGGTGCTGGTGTTCTTCGGCTGGCTGAGCGTGGCCGGCACCTACTATTTGCAAACGCACACCTTCGACAGCGTCGTGATGCTGCCGGCCACCGCCTGCGGCCTGCTGGCGACGGCGGTGCTTAACATCAACAATCTGCGCGATATCGAGAGCGATCGCGAAAACGGCAAGAATACGCTGGCGGTGCGTCTCGGCCCGCACAAGGCGCGCATTTACCATGCCCTGCTGCTCGGCGGCGCGGTGCTGTGTTTCGCGCTGTTTACGCTGTTCAACCTCCACAGTCCGTGGGGTTGGCTGTTCGTGCTGGCGATCCCGCTGCTGGTGCGCCACGGCCTGCGCGTGCTGCGCGATCCGACGCCGGTCGGCATGCGGCCGATGCTGGAGCACATGGTCAAGGCGGCGTTGCTGGCCAACCTGCTGTTCGCCATCGGCGTGGCGCTCAGTTAAAAACTGATGATTTTGCCAACAGGGCGAATAAAGGGATATACTGAACATTCCTGCGGCAAACAGACGTAAAATCCTATGAAATACGATACTTCCGAACTTTGCGACATCTATCATGAAGAGGTGAACGTTGTTGAACCTCTGTTCTCCAATTTTGGCGGGCGTACTTCATTTGGCGGGCAGATCACCACGGTGAAATGCTTTGAGGATAACGGCCTGTTATTCGATCTGCTTGAAGAAAACGGCCGCGGCCGCGTGCTGTTGGTCGACGGCGGCGGTTCGGTTCGCCGGGCGCTGATCAACGCCGAACTGGCGCGCCTGGCCGCCCAGAACGAATGGGAAGGCATCGTGGTGTACGGCGCGGTGCGCCAGGTGGACGATCTGGAAGAGCTCGACATCGGCATTCAGGCGATGGCGGCGATCCCGGCGGGTGCCGTAAGCGAAGGCGTGGGCGAAAGCGATATCCGCGTCAACTTCGGTGGCGTCACCTTCTTCTCCGGCGATCACCTGTATGCCGACAACACCGGCATCATCCTCTCCGAAGACCCGCTCGACATCGAGTGATTTTCGGACATGAAAAAGGGCGCCTGAGGCGCCCTTTTCGTTGCTGCATGGCGTGAGGAATCAGACCTCTTCCATTTTGCCCAGCAGCGCGCGCAGGCGATCTTGCCATACGTGCTGTTCTTCTTTCAGCTGTTGGTTTTCGCGCACCAGCGCTTCGTGGTTGCCGGAGGCAGCCTGAACTTCCTGCGACAGAGAGTTGTTTTTGTCTTTCAGCTCTTCAATTTCCATCTGCAACAAGGTGATGGTATCAATCGCCTGCTGTACTTTTGCTTCCAGTTTCTCAAATACTTCAAATGACATGCTTCAGTCCCCTCATGATAGCAAGGCGTACATCTATAAGTAGCGGCCGCAACGTCGGCTGCAGCTACTGCGAATATTGCATCGCGCTCAGTGACGCGCGCCGTTACGGAAGGCGCGCCAGTCTCGATTCGTTAAAAACGATTGTAAGTAGCCAGTCTCCGCCTGTCTAGCAACATACCGGATCATCGCGCAGTCTGTTGCAATTTTCCTGCCCTCACCATCAGTAAAAACTGAAAATCCCCACCATCATCGCCGCGAGTTGTTAACAGCCCTCACCAAACCACTGGTCAGATCACACTTTTATGGCTCAGAAAGAACACTAAACGACGCGAAATCGCTCAATTTTATGACGCGCCACACACATTTTGATTTCGCTATTTCTCGTTTATGTTCGTTAACGATAAATTTACATCACGTCCTCATTCAATAATTGGACGAGATGAAAAAAACTGTGCCCATAGGCCGGATCTCTACCCAACTGAGCCTATAAACCAACAACCGCCGTTTTGCAGGACACCAACATTATGAGCCAAACCACCAGTCCGACATTAAAAGGCCAGTGCATCGCCGAGTTCCTCGGCACGGCGCTGCTGATCTTCTTTGGCGTAGGCTGCGTTGCCGCACTGAAACTGGCGGGCGCCAGCTTCGGCCAGTGGGAAATCAGCATCATTTGGGGCCTCGGCGTCGCCATGGCCATCTATCTGACCGCCGCCATTTCCGGCGCGCATCTCAACCCGGCGGTCACCCTCGCCCTGTGGCTGTTCGCCTGCTTCGACGGGCGCAAAGTGGTGCCTTACATCATTGCGCAGATCGCCGGCGCCTTCTGCGCCGCCGCCCTGGTTTACGGGCTGTACTACAACCTGTTCTTCGACTTCGAAGCGGCGCACCACATGGTGCGCGGCAGCAACGAAAGCCTCGAACTGGCCGGCATCTTCTCGACTTACCCTAACGCGCACATCTCCGTCGGCCAGGCCTTCCTGGTAGAAATGGTGATCGCGGCAATCCTGATGTGCCTGATCCTGGCGCTGACCGACGACGGCAACGGCATTCCGCGCGGCCCGCTGGCACCGCTGCTGATCGGTATTCTGATTGCCGTGATCGGCGCCTCCATGGGACCATTGACCGGCTTTGCGTTGAACCCGGCGCGTGACTTCGGCCCGAAACTGTTCGCCTACCTGGCCGGCTGGGGCAAAGTCGCCTTCACCGGCGCACGCGACATCCCATACTTCCTGGTGCCGATCTTCGCTCCTATCGTCGGCTGTGGCCTGGGCGCTTTCGGTTACCGCGCGCTGATTGGCCGCCACCTGCCGTGCGACGTCTGCGTGACGGAAGAAGAGCCCGACGCCAAGACCCAGCAGCGCAAAGCATGATGGGTGCAGTTTTACACGGTTAACAACAGCAGGATAATTACCATGACTGTAGAAAAAAAATACATTGTCGCACTCGACCAAGGGACCACCAGCTCACGCGCCGTCGTGCTCGATCACGACGCCAACATCGTTGCGGTATCGCAACGCGAATTCCCGCAGATCTATCCAAAGGCCGGCTGGGTTGAGCACGACCCGATGGAGATCTGGGCGTCGCAAAGCTCGACGTTGGTAGAAGTGCTGGCGAAAGCCGACATCAATTCCGATCAGATCGCCGGCATCGGCATCACCAACCAGCGCGAAACCACCATCGTCTGGGAAAAAGAGACCGGTAAGCCGGTCTACAACGCCATCGTCTGGCAGTGCCGCCGCACCGCCGACATCTGTGAGAAGCTCAAACGCGACGGCCTGGAAGAGTATATCCGTCACAACACCGGCCTGGTGGTTGACCCGTACTTCTCCGGCACCAAGGTGAAGTGGATCCTGGACAACGTCGAAGGCGCCCGCGAGCGCGCCAAACGCGGCGAACTGCTGTTCGGCACCGTCGATACCTGGCTGGTGTGGAAGATGACCCAGGGGCGCGTACACGTCACCGATTACACCAACGCCTCACGTACCATGATGTTCAACATCCACGAGCTGGACTGGGACGAGCGCATGCTGGAAGTGCTGGATATCCCGCGCGCCATGCTGCCGAAAGTCCGTCCTTCCTCCGAGGTGTACGGCCAGACCAACATCGGCGGTAAGGGCGGCACGCGTATTCCTATCGCCGGTATCGCCGGTGACCAGCAAGCGGCATTGTACGGCCAGCTGTGCGTTCAACCGGGCATGGCGAAGAACACCTACGGCACCGGCTGCTTCCTGCTGATGAACACCGGCAAAGAAGCGGTGCGTTCGAAAAACGGCCTGCTGACCACCATCGCCTGCGGCCCACGCGGCGAAGTGAACTATGCGCTGGAAGGCGCGGTGTTCATCGGCGGTGCGTCTATCCAGTGGCTGCGCGACGAGCTGAAACTGATCAGCGACGCCGCCGACTCCGAATATTTCGCCACCAAAGTGAAAGACAGCAACGGCGTCTACGTGGTGCCGGCCTTCACCGGCCTGGGCGCGCCCTACTGGGATCCGTATGCCCGCGGCGCCATCTTTGGCCTGACCCGCGGCGCCAACAGCAACCACATCATCCGCGCCACGCTGGAATCCATCGCCTTCCAGACTCGCGACGTGCTGGACGCCATGCAGGCCGACGCCAACACCCGCCTGCAATCGCTGCGCGTGGACGGCGGCGCGGTCGCCAACAACTTCCTGATGCAGTTCCAGTCCGATATCCTCGGCACCCGCGTAGAGCGCCCTGAAGTGCGTGAATCGACGGCGTTGGGCGCCGCGTTCCTGGCGGGCCTGGCCATCGGCTACTGGAACGATCTGGATGAGGTGAAGAGCAAAGCGGTGATTGAGCGTGAATTCCGCCCAAGCATCGAAACCACCGAACGCAACTACCGCTACAGCGGCTGGAAAAAAGCGGTGGCACGCGCGCAGGCGTGGGAAGATCACGACTAAACCCAGCCTTGCCGTTACCCCCCAAATTGCGCTGCCTGCGGGCGGCGCTTTTTTTTGCCCCGCCCCGCCGGCGCCGCGCTGTGATAGACTTTGCCGATATTTTCTTCCCTTTCTCACAGACAGGTTTGCCATGAAACGTGAATTAGCCATCGAATTTTCCCGCGTTACCGAAGCCGCTGCGCTGGCGGGCTACAAATGGCTGGGACGCGGCGACAAGAACGCCGCCGACGGTGCGGCGGTCCACGCCATGCGCATCATGCTCAACAAAGTGGACATCGATGGGCGCATCGTGATCGGCGAAGGCGAGATCGACGAAGCGCCGATGCTGTATATCGGCGAACAGGTCGGCAGCGGCCAGGGCGACGCGGTCGACATCGCTGTTGATCCGATCGAAGGCACCCGCATGACCGCCATGGGCCAATCCAACGCGCTGGCGGTCTTGGCGGTGGGCGATCGCGGCACCTTCCTGCACGCGCCGGACATGTACATGGAGAAGCTGGTGGTCGGCCCGGCGGCGCGCGGCGCCATCGATCTCAATCTGCCGCTGGCGGAGAACCTGCGGAACGTCGCCGCGCGGCTGAGCAAACCGCTGTCACAGCTGACGGTCATCGTGTTGGCCAAACCGCGCCACGACGGCGTCATCGCGCAGATGCAGCAGTTGGGCGTGCGGGTATTCGCCATTCCTGACGGCGACGTGGCGGCCTCCATTCTCACCTGCATGCCGGAAAGCGAGGTCGATGTGATGTACGGCATCGGCGGCGCGCCGGAAGGGGTGATCTCAGCCGCAGTGATCCGCGCGCTGGACGGCGACATGCAGGCGCGTTTGCTGCCGCGCCATAAGGTGAAAGGCGACAGCGCCGAAAACCGCCGCATCGGCGAACAGGAGCTGGCGCGCTGCCGGGAAATGGGTATCGAAGCCGGTCAGGCGCTGCGTCTGGATCAGATGGCGCGCAACGACAACGTGATCTTCTCCGCCACCGGCATCACCAAGGGCGATCTGCTGGAGGGCATCAGCCGCCAGGGCAACATGGCTACAACCGAAACCCTGCTGATCCGCGGCAAGTCGCGCACCATCCGCCGCATCCGTTCAACCCACTATCTGGATCGCAAAGACCCGGCGCTGCACGAGTTTTTGCTGTAAGCCGGTAAGAGACCGCCCCCAGCCGCCGCTGAGGGCGGGTTCATCCCGCCACCGGCGTTTTGGCGGGCAGCAGTTTTCCGCGCAACAACAGCCACAGCGTCTTCGCCATCAGGCCGATGAGCAGCAGGTTGGCCAACGCGAACAGCCCCCAGGCCAGCACTTGCATCTCCTCCCCGCGCTGGCTCTGCAGCAACCGCAGCGACGCGTTTGCCATCGCCGATAAGCCGAACGAGAAAGCCCACATGCCCGGGCTGAAGCCACCGGCAAAAAACCAACGCACCAACCGGGACATAAAAAACAGCTGCAGCAGGCCGTAGCCCAACAGGATTAAGGCGAACGTATCGAAGTCGTTGCCATTGACGCATAACCACGCGTAGCAGGCGACAAAGGCCGGAGCCAGCTGGATGCCGATAACGCCGCGGCCGGCGGCCGGCAGCGCGGCCTTTGTGCGTAGACGGTGGATGATGGCGGGTTCGAGGGTCAGCCATGAAATCAAACCGGCGCCAAGAAACATCATGCCGATATCAGGGTGGCCGGAGGTGCCAAACGCCATCGCGCAGATAAAGTTAGCGGCCACCGTCGGCAAGTAAAATCCCGGCGTCGTGGCCTCCGACGCGAACTCGCCGCGCCACAATGGCGCACAGCGCCAAGCCGAGAAGATGAGCTGGCCGACGGAGCCCGCGACCATCAGCCCATTCGCCAGCGGCAGGCTGTAGGGATGCAGGCCGATGGACACCAGCACGCCGCCCGCCGGAAGCAGGCTGATAAAGCTGAACTGAGTATTGCTGCGAAACTCGTCACGCACCGCGCGTGAGTCTATCAGGCAACGGCAGAGATAGATCAGCGCCAGCGTCAGCCAGATGGCGCTGCCGAGAAAGATGAGCGACTCGCCCAGCCAGCCGGGGCCATAGCCGAGCGTGGCGGCGTATCGCCAGGCGCTGCCGAGGCCGAAAACCCCCAGAACCATCCCAAAGAAGCCGACGGGAACACGTTGAATGAACTGCAGTGATGACATAGCGAATAACCCGGAAAAACACTGTCGGTAAAGTGTATACCGATCGCCACAGCGCAGTAATAACCTGGGTCAAAACCGGCGGCATGACCTCAGCCGTCTTGCAAGACTAAGGCCTGCGCCGGTTCGGGGAGGGTGTTATGCGGTATGCCCCTGATGTTGCATCCGGTTGGACAGCGGCCACCAGCACAGCAGGATCAACAGCGCCATCGCGAACATCAGCAATCCGAGGCTGAACTGCCCGGTTTGCGGCAGCATGGCGGAAAGCCAGGTCGCGAGCCCCGATCCCATATTCTGCATGCCGCCCACCAGCGCGCCCGCTGCGCCGGCCAGGTAAGGGAACGGCTCCATCGCCCCGGTGGTCGCCAGCGGGAACAGCATACCGGCGCCGAAGAAGAACAGCGCGGCCGGCACGATCAGCGTCCAGATGTTCATCACGCCGAACCAGCCCGGGATCCACATCATCGCTCCCGCCAATAGACAGCTCAGCACCGAATGCCACATCAGGGTGTGGAAGGTTTTGCCGTCGCGCCCGGCGTACCAGGCACCGAAAAACGCCGCCGGGATCGGCAGAATGAACAGGATGCTGACGGTCAGGCCGCTCAGCCCCAACACGCCACCCATCAACACGCCGCAGCTGGCTTCAAATACCGCAATCCCCGCCAGCGCGCCGATCAGCATCACCAGATAGCAACTGAAGGTGCTGTCGCTCAGCAGCTGGCGGAAACTGGCCAGCATGCGGCGTTTTTCAGTTTGCACCGGGCGGGTCTCCGGCAACCAGCGGAACATGGCGAAGGCAACGCAGGCGCACAGCGCCAGCAGGAAGACGTAACAGGCGCGCCAGCCGAACACCATCGCCAATGCGCCGCCGATCACCGGCGCCAGCAGCGGGCTAACCAAAATCCCCATGTTCAACAGGCTGTTGGCATAGCGCAGCGCGGTGCCGGCATACAGATCGCGCGGCATGGTGCGCGCCATCACGCCCGCCACGCCGGTGCCCATGCCCTGAATCGCGCTGGCGGCGACCAGCATCGTCAGGTTGGTGGACAGCAACGCGCCCAGCGCACCGAGCAGGAAGATCATCATGCCGGTCAGGATCACCGGACGACGCCCGATGCGATCCGATATCGGCCCGTAAATCAGCTGGGAGAAACCGTAGGTCAGCAGATACGCCGCCATCACCCGTTGCACGGCGCCGGTGCGAACCGACAGATCGTGGGCGATATCAGCAATAACGGGAACATAAATGGTTTGCGCCATCTGGCCGACGGCGACCAACAGGATAAGCATCACCAGCAGGTGAAAGTTCTCTAGTTTTCTCATTATCTTCGTTAACGTTTCAACTCGTCACAGCGTCCCGGTATGGCCGTTGCAGCAGCCAGAACGGCGAGCAGCCCTCTATGGCGGCATAAACTAATCAAATCTGATTTTTTTAGCGAGTTTCAGGCAGATATTGATCCAGGTCACACTGGCAGCAAACCCGACCAGGCTCGTAAATTAAACTGTACGTATAACGCTTTGGAGTTAAAAATAGCGCCCTTGCAGTAGCCGGGCTTTAGCATTTAATCGATAATTATTTTCATCAACTTGAAATAAAATAACACCATAGGGATTTGGTTCATGAAAACACCTGAGCTGATTTTATTGCAGTTAAAGGCTCTCGGCCCGCACTCGGCCAAAATGCTGGCGGAGCGTCTGGACATCACGCCGATGGGCATCCGACAACATCTGCAATCCCTGGAAAAACGTGAGTTGGTTTGTTACGAAGAAGCGCGCAGCAAGGTCGGCCGCCCGACGCGCTACTGGTCGCTGACCGAACGGGGGCATGCCTATGCCGCCGACGATCAGGCGCGACTGCGGGAATCCGCGCTGCAGCTGTTTGGCGGCGCCGGGGTGGAACCGTTGCTCAGCGCGCGCGAAGATCAGCTTTATCTGCGTTATGCCGAAGAGCTGTCCGCCGAGCGCAGCCATCAGGACCGGTTAGCCCGCCTGGTGCGCCTGCGGCAACACGACGGTTACATGGCCGAATTGCTCGATCATCCACACGGTACGCTGCTGGTGGAAAACCACTGTCCGGTCGGTGTGGCCGGCTCCAGCTGCAGCAGCCTGTGCAATTCCGAGCTGCAGCTGTTTCACCGCCTGTTCGGCAACGACTACCGGGTAGAGCGCACCGCGCACGCCATTTCCGGCTCACGACATTGTGCTTATTTGATTCGACCACGGGAGCTTTAGAGTATGGCTGAATGGGTAAACGGCAAGGTTACGCAGGTAAAACAATGGACCGACGGGCTGTTCAGCCTGGTGGTCAATGCCCCTATCGATCCTTTCACCGCCGGGCAATTCGCCAAACTGGCGCTGGAGATCGACGGCGAACGGGTGCAGCGCGCCTACTCCTACGTCAATGCTCCCGATGACGCCAACCTGGAGTTCTATCTGGTCACCGTGCCGGAAGGCAAACTGAGCCCGCGCCTCAATCAGCTGCGGCCAGGCTCGGACGTGATGGTGACCAAAGAAGCGGCCGGCTTCTTCGTGCTGGACGAGGTGCCCGACTGCGACACGCTGTGGATGCTGGCGACCGGCACCGCCATCGGCCCCTATTTATCGATTCTGCAGCAGGGCATCGGACTGGAGCGCTTTAACAACCTGGTGCTGGTGCACGCCGCGCGTTTCGCGCGCGACCTGAGCTACCTGCCGCTGATGCAGCAACTGCAACAACGCTACAACGGCAAGCTGCGCATCCAGACCGTCGTCAGCCGCGAAGAAACGCCCGGCTCACTGACCGGCCGCGTGCCGGCGCTGATCGAGGACGGCCGGCTGGAAGCGGCGACCGGCTTGACCATCGACGCCGAAACCAGCCACGTGATGCTGTGCGGCAACCCGCAAATGGTGCGGGACACCCAGCAAACGCTGAAAGACCACCGCAAAATGCGCAAACACCTGCGCCGCAAACCGGGCCACATCACCAGCGAGCACTACTGGTAACCCGGCGAGGGTCAGCGGAACTTCACCGGTTCGGCTTCCGGGCCGAACCGATTGCTCCCCGGCGTGCCGACGAAGGCACCCAGATCGATCATCATCATCACGATAATCAGCGTCGGAATGAAACGTCCGACGCCCCATTGCCAGATCGGCGCCAGCATCTGCCAGTTCCCTGCCGCCAGCATCCACGCCAGGATCAGCAGCAGCGCCCACCAGCCGGCCTTGTTGCGATCGTGCAGGCGTTTGACCAGCACCGCCGCCGTCGGCCACAGCAGCGCCACGATAAAGAAGGCGATGGATTGGATGGCGATCAGCTGATAATTGGCCAGCGTAAACGCCGCCGCCATCAGCACCAACCACAGCCCCATCCAGATCCAGAAGTCGCGCCGCCCAATGCGACCCTTAAAAGAAAAACACCACTGTTGTAACGTCATCGATTCCTGCGCTCTAAGCCTGCCCATATTCTGCGCCGCAGTGTAACATAGGCGCTGCCGGGCCGAGTTTTCCGCCTCGCATAACGCGGTGCGCCGCACAGCTTTCTCGTCAGCGAACCGATAATGGCGTGGGATCTTTGACAAGGCCCGCGAGTTATCGCTTTAATCGGAGCCATCTTTGTCCTTGATGCCATACGCCATGCTGAGAAAAACCCTCGTCATTGCCTGCCTGTTGCAGGCCGCCGCCAGCGCCTGGGCCGATCCGCCGCCCGCCGATGCAGCACCCGCCGCACCTTACCTGCTGGCCGGGGCGCCGACGTTCGATCTGACGGTGGTCAAATTCCGCGAAAAATACAATCGCGACAACCCGAAGCTGCCGATTGGCGAATTCCGCGCCATTCCCGCCACCGAAGACGATTCGCCGCTGCTGACGCGCGCCGCCAGCAAACTCAACGAAAACCTGTATGCCTCCACCGCGCTGGAGAAAGGCACCGGTAAAATCAAAACGTTGCAGATCACGCATCTGCCGCTGCAGCAGGCCAATGAAGAAAAAGCCGCGCGCGCCATCGCCATCAGCTACATGGCGGCGCTGATGCGCCAGTTCGAACCGGCGTTGACGGTGGAGCAGAGCCAGAACAAGGTGAACAGCCTGCTGGAAAAAGGCAAAGGATCGCGCTTTTACCAACAGCAGGTCGGCGCCATTCGTTATGTCGTCTCGGACAACGGCGATAAAGGCGTAACCTTCGCGGTTGAACCGATTAAGCTAGCGCTTTCCGAGCCGTAACGGCGCGGCATTTAATGACGAAAAGCAAAGCCTTCGCGCTTAATGATCTCTATACTGTTGGGCAGGTAAACTGCCGGTCCGGCAGTTGTCATTTCGACTCTCGCGTTCCCTAGTTGGAGGAAAAAACATGCGTCATCCATTAGTTATGGGTAACTGGAAGCTTAACGGCAGCACTCACATGGTCAACGAACTGATCGCCGGTCTGCGCAATGAGCTGAGCAGCGTTGACGGCTGTGGCGTCGCCATCGCCCCGCCGGTGATGTATCTGGATCAGGCCAAGCACGCGCTGGCCGGCAGCCGCATCGCGCTGGGCGCGCAGAACGTGGACATTAACCTGTCCGGCGCCTTCACCGGTGAAGTTTCCGCCAACATGCTGAAAGACGTCGGCGCCCAGTACATCATCATCGGCCACTCCGAGCGTCGTACCTACCACAAAGAAAGCGACGAAGTGATCGCCGAGAAATTCGCCGTGCTGAAAGAAGCCGGCCTGATCCCGGTACTGTGCATCGGTGAAACCGAAGCGGAAAACGCGGCGGGCAAAACTGAAGAAGTGTGCGCGCGCCAGATCGACGCCGTGCTGAAAACGCTGGGCGCACCGGCGATGAAAGGCACCGTGATCGCCTATGAGCCGGTCTGGGCCATCGGTACCGGCAAATCCGCGACCCCTGCACAGGCACAGGCCGTGCACAAATTTATCCGCGATCACATCGCCAAACACGATGCCGCGGTTGCCGCTGAAATCATCATCCAGTACGGCGGTTCGGTGAACGACAAGAACGCCGCAGAGCTGTTCTCCCAGCCGGACATCGACGGCGCGCTGGTTGGCGGCGCCTCGCTGAAAGCCGACGCTTTCGCCGTGATCGTCAAAGCCGCTGCCGCAGCAAAAAAAGCCTGATTGCCCTAGGCTTGCCATAAAAAAACCCCGGCTTGCCGGGGTTTTTTATTGCCTCTCAAACGGCATCAGCGTTTGCTTATTTCGTCGAACACGCCGCCGGTAGCGAAGTGCACCTTCTGCGCTTCGGTCCAGCCGCCGAAAGTGTCATCCACGGTGAACAACTTCAGCTGCGGGAACTGCCCGGCGAACTTGGCCGCCACCGCCGCATCGCGCGGGCGATAATAGTTCTGCGCCGCAATAGTCTGCCCTTCCGGTGAATACAGATACTTCAGGTAGGCGGTCGCCACGTCGCGGGTACCACGTTTATCGACGACCTTATCCACCACCGACACCGTCGGTTCGGCCAGGATCGATTCGCTCGGCGTAATAATCTCGAACTTGTCTTTGCCCAGCTCTTTCTCCGCCAGCAACGCTTCGTTTTCCCAAGCGATCAGCACGTCGCCGATGCCGCGCTCAACGAAGGTGTTGGTCGAGCCGCGCGCGCCGGAATCCAGCACTTCGACGTTCTTGTACAGGTTTTTGACGAAGTCCTGCGCCTTGGCCTTATCGTTGTTGTTGTGGTGCAACGCGTAGCCCCAGGCGGCCAGGTAGTTCCAGCGGGCGCCACCGGAGGTTTTCGGATTCGGGGTGATCACCGACACGCCCGGCTTAATCAAGTCAGGCCAGTCATGAATTTGCTTCGGGTTGCCTTTGCGCACCAGGAAGACGATGGTCGACGTGTAAGGCGCCGAGTTGTCCGGCAAGCGTTTGATCCAGTCTTTCTCAATGCGCCCGCGTTCGGCGATGGCGTCAACGTCATAGGCCAGCGCCAGCGTCACCACGTCGGCCTCGATGCCGTTGATCACCGAGGTCGCCTGTTTGCCGGAACCGCCGTGCGACTGTCGCACCGTCACCTTGTCGCCGGTTTCCGCCTGATAGTGCTTGCTGAATGCCGTGTTGTAAGCCTGATAGAACTCACGCGTCGGATCGTATGACACGTTCAGCAACTGAATATCCTTCGCCATGGCGCCGGACGCCAACAGCACCAATGTCAGACCAACACCCCATTTACGCATCGACAAGCTCTCCCAGAAAATTAACGCAACCTCAATCGGTTGATTTAGCATCAGAGCCTGCCAGAAACTTTCCCGGCAATTAAAGAATAAAAAATTTTGGGATAGATGATTCTGGAATATGTCGCCGACGGGCATAAAAAAGCCCCCGCAAGCGGAGGCTTTCGGCGCGCGGTGAGCGGCGAATCAGTACAGCTTTTTCGCCGTTTCCAGCCAGTCGCCCTTGAACGGACGCTTCATGTTTTCGATCGCGTCGATGATGTCGTGATGCACCATTTTTTCGTTCTGGATACCGACGCAGCGGCCGCCGTAACCCTGCAGCAGCAGTTCGATGGCGTAGGCGCCCATGCGCGAGGCCAGGATGCGGTCGTAGGCGACCGGTGAACCACCGCGTTGAATGTGGCCCAGCACGGTGGCGCGGGTTTCACGCTTGGTTTCCTGCTCGATGTGGCGCGCCAGCTCATCGATGTCGCAGATGTGCTCGGTGATCGCCACGATGGCGTGTTTTTTACCCTTGGCGATACCGGCCTTGATTTCGCACACCAGATCTTCGCGGTTGAATTCGATTTCAGGCAGCACGATGAATTCGCAACCGCCGGCAATCGCCGCCGCCAGCGTCAGATCGCCGCAGTAACGGCCCATCACTTCCACGATGGAGATACGCTGGTGCGACGAGGAGGTATCGCGCAGGCGGTCGATCGCTTCCACCACGGTTTCCAGCGCGGTGAAGTAACCGATGGTGTAGTCGGTACCGGCGACATCGTTATCGATGGTGCCCGGCAGACCGATGCACGGGAAGCCTTCTTCCGTCAGGCGTTTGGCGCCCATGTAAGAACCGTCGCCGCCGATCACCACCAGCGCGTCGATGCCGCGATTCTTCAGGTTTTCAATCGCCTTGGCGCGCACGTTTTCATCCCTGAACTCCGGGAAGCGGGCCGAGCCGAGGAAGGTGCCGCCGCGGTTGATCATGTCGGACACGCTATAGCGGTCCAGCTGCTCCATGCGATCTTCGTACAAGCCAAGGTAGCCATCGTAAATACCAAAAACTTCCAGACCTTCTGAAAGCGCAGAACGCACAACGCCGCGGATTGCAGCGTTCATACCCGGCGAATCACCGCCGCTCGTCAGTACACCGATTTTCTTGATCATGACTACCTCTGAACTGTGTAGATGCAATTTCTTAAGAATTCTGTCTCCGCCGATCGTCTTGAAACCTCTCCGGCTGCAGAAAACCAGCTTTACGGCTTATTGCTGGATATTATATCAAAAACACCCAGCTGAATTGATTCAAGTCACGCAATATAACGGTAAAAACACCGCATGGCACGCTGAGCTAACTCAGATATTCATGATAATACTTCGCGCTATGCCTCTATCTGATTATAGCTCCCAATGCCCCTGCCTACCCGGCGGCACCACGGAGCACGGATCCAGGTGAATGATGACGTCCGCCCCCGCAAAACGGTGTCGCAACGCCTGTTCCACCTGATCGGCCAACCGATGCGCCTCACGCAGCGGCAGCGTGTCTTCCATCTCCAGATGCAGCTGGATGAAACGCGTCGGCCCCGACTGACGCGTGCGCAGATCGTGCGCGCCTTTCACCCCGGGCCAGGAGGAAACCACCTCGATAATCGCCTGGCGTTCGTCATCCGGCAACGCCCGATCCAGCAGCGACTGCACCGCTTCGTAGCCCATGCGCAGCGCGCTATAGAGGATGTATACGCCGATTCCCAGCGCGAACAGCGCATCTGCCCGGTGGAAGCCGTACCAGCTTAGCCCAAGAGCGATAAGAATAGCACCATTCATCATGACATCTGACTGATAATGCAGCATATCTGCGCGCACCGCCTGGCTACGGGTTTTTCTGACCACCCAACGTTGATAGGTGACCAGAATCAGGGTGCTGATTAACGCGATCACCGTCACGACGACCCCAACGCCAGGATCGCGCAGCGTTTGCGGCGCATACAGATGCTGGAAGCCGGTGAGAAACAGAAACAGGGCGGAGCCGGAAATAAACATGCTTTGCGCCAGCGCCGCCAGCGACTCCGCTTTGCCGTGGCCGAAGGTGTGCTCGGCATCGGCCGGCTGCAGCGAATAGCGCACCACCAGAAGGTTGGTCAGCGAGGCGGCGATATCGACCAGCGAATCCACCAGCGCCGCCAGCAGGCTGACCGAACCGGTGTGGTACCAGGCGACGATTTTGATCAACAGCAGCGACGATGCCAGCGCGGTAGCGGCCAACGCAGCGGACTTCACCAGGCGTGCATAGCGCTGTTCCATAAGAGCCCCCGGTCAAAAGGTGTGGCGCTCAATATAGCGAAATGTCGGATAAAAAAAACCCCGCCATCATGGCGGGGAAGACAGGGATGGTGTCTATGGCAAGGAAAAACAGGGGACTACTCAGTCGTACTTCACTTCTGGGCAGAAGCTTGCTGCAAACCAGAAATTTGTTGCTCCATCTGCTGCATACGCTGCTGATGTTTCTGGTCTAAAACACTTTTTTGCTCTGGCGTCAGCAGGTTATACATTTGGTTGCGTACCCGGGCCATTTCGACCTGGCGCTTGACCTGCTGCTGGGCCATCTTTTCCGCCTGTGCATACACGGCGGCTTCGTCAAATTTCTCTGCGGTCACCAGTTTATGCATGGCTTCCATTTCAGCTACATTGACACCAGGCAGATCGTGCCGGGCCTGGCGCATCAAATCGCGCATTTGCTGGCGCTGCTGTTCGCTGAGGCTGACACCGTCGAACATATGGTGCTGGCCGGGTATTCGGGTCATCGCGTCGTTGCCGGGAGGTTGGGCTGTGTCCGGTATAGTGTCGGCAGCGAAGGCAGCGGTCGAACCAATTGCCAGCAGTGATGCCATAACTAATGCGGTCACCTTACGCATTTCAACTCCTCAAGCTTTCTCACTTTGCGAATCAACGAGGAGCAGTGTACCGCTACACCTGAAAACCTGCGTCAGTGCATGTAAAACTACGTAAAGTCATGGAATGGCAACAGTTGATGACGTATTTTGCGTCTGGAGGTAAATCATAATGAACAAGATTCTGTTAGTTGACGACGACCGCGAGTTGACCTCGCTGTTAAAAGAACTGCTTGAAATGGAAGGTTTTAATATCGTCGTCGCGCACGATGGCGAGCAGGCGTTGTCGCTGCTGGACAGCTCCATCGATCTGCTGCTGCTCGACATCATGATGCCGAAGAAAAACGGCATCGATACGCTGAAAGAACTGCGCCAACATCACCAGACACCGGTCATCATGCTGACCGCGCGCGGCAGCGAACTGGACCGCGTGCTGGGCCTGGAGCTGGGCGCCGATGATTACCTGCCGAAACCCTTCAACGATCGCGAGCTAGTCGCGCGCATTCGCGCCATTCTGCGCCGTTCCAACTGGAGCGAACAGCAGCAGCAGGTCGACAGCGGCGCCCCGACGCTGGATGTCGATGGCCTGCAGCTGAATCCCGGCCGCCAGGAGGCCAGCTTCGACGGCCAGGTGCTGGATCTGACCGGCACCGAGTTCACCCTGCTTTACCTGCTGGCGCAGCACCTCGGGCAGGTGGTATCGCGCGAACTGCTGAGCCAGGAAGTGCTGGGCAAACGCCTGACTCCGTTCGATCGCGCTATCGACATGCACATCTCCAACCTGCGGCGTAAGCTGCCGGATCGCAAAGACGGGCATCCGTGGTTCAAAACCCTGCGCGGGCGTGGTTATTTGATGGTATCTGCAACATGATCAACAGTTTGACGGCACGCATCTTCGCCATTTTCTGGTTTACGTTAGCCCTGGTGCTAATGCTGGTGCTGATGGTGCCCAAGCTCGACTCCCGCCAAATGACCTCGCTGCTCGACAGCGAGCAGCGGCAGGGGTTGATGCTGGAACAGCACGTCGAGGCCGAGTTGCAAAACGATCCGGCCAACGATCTGATGTGGTGGCGCCGCCTGTTCCGCGCCATCGACAAATGGGCGCCGCCGGGCCAACGCCTGTTGCTGGTCACCAGCGAAGGCCGGGTGATCGGCGCGCAGCGCAACGAAATGCAGATCGTCCGCAACTTCATCGGCCAATCCGATAATTCGGATCATCCCAAGAAGAAAAAGTACGGCCGCGTCGAGCTGGTCGGGCCGTTCGCGGTGCGCGACGGCGAAGACAACTACCAGCTGTACCTGATCCGTCCCGCCAACAGCCCGCAATCCGATTTCATCAACCTGATGTTCGACCGGCCGCTGCTGCTGCTGATCGTCACCATGCTGATCAGCGCCCCGCTGCTGCTGTGGCTGGCCTGGAGCCTGGCGAAACCAGCACGCAAGCTGAAGAACGCCGCCGATGACGTGGCGCGCGGCAACCTGAAGCAGCATCCGGAGCTGGAGGCCGGTCCGCAGGAGTTCCTGGCCACCGGCGCCAGCTTCAACCAGATGGTCAGCGCGCTGGAACGCATGATGAACGCCCAGCAACGGCTGATCTCGGACATCTCGCACGAGCTGCGCACGCCGCTGACGCGCCTGCAGCTGGCCACCGCGCTGATGCGCCGCCGCCACGGCGAAGGGCACGAACTGGCGCGCATCGAAACCGAAGCGCAGCGGCTGGATTCGATGATCAACGATCTGCTGGCGCTGTCGCGCGGGCAGCAAAAGGGCGAGCTGGCGCGCGAGCAGTTGAAGGCCAACGAACTGTGGGCCGACGTGCTGGACAACGCCCGTTTCGAAGCGGAACAGATGGGCAAGCAGCTGGAGATCGCTGCGCCGCCAGGTCCGTGGACGCTGTTCGGCAACGCGAGCGCGCTGGACAGCGCGTTGGAAAACATCGTGCGCAACGCCCTGCGGTATTCTCACACCCGCATTGCCGTGGCGTTCAGCGCCGACAATCAGGGCGTGACCATCCAGGTTGACGACGACGGCCCCGGCGTCAGCGCCGAAGACCGCGAGCAGATCTTCCGTCCGTTCTACCGCACCGATGAAGCGCGCGACCGTGAGTCCGGCGGCACCGGCCTCGGCCTGGCGATCGTCGAGGCGGCGGTCAACCAGCATCGCGGCTGGGTGAAGGCCGAAGACAGCCCGCTTGGCGGCCTGCGGCTGGTGCTGTGGCTGCCGCTGCATCATCAACGCCTATCGTCTAAGACAGAACAGTAAGAGTTTGCTATCCTGCGCCCCTCGTTCACGAGGGGCCTGCAACATGCTGAACATCGTTTTATTTGAACCCGAAATTCCACCCAATACCGGCAATATCATCCGCCTGTGCGCCAATACCGGCTTTAATCTGCATCTGATCGAACCGCTGGGTTTTCCGTGGGACGACAAACGCCTGCGCCGCGCCGGGCTGGATTACCATGAGTTCACCCGCGTCCACCGTCATGCCGACTACGCCGCTTTTCTCGCCGCCGAAAACCCGCAGCGGCTGTTTGCCCTCACCACCAAGGGCACGCCGGCGCACAGCGCCGTCAGCTACCAGGCCGGCGACTACCTGCTGTTCGGTCCGGAAACGCGTGGATTGCCTGCCGACATCCTCGATGCGCTGCCCGCGCAGCAAAAAATCCGCATCCCAATGCAGGCGCAAAGCCGCAGCATGAACCTGTCGAATGCCGTATCGGTGGTGGTGTATGAAGCCTGGCGGCAGTTGGACTATGCCGGCGCGCTGATCAAAGCGTAATCCGCGACGACGCGCCATACTGGAAGGGTTAACCTCTCCAGATACGGCACATGGCTTTCATCGCAGATATTGTTACCCAGCTTCGCCGGCTCGAATCGGCGCTGAACGAGGCGCTGTTGCGGCTGCAACAGGCGCAAGACACCGAGGCGCTACACGACTTGCGCGTCTGCCTGCGCCGCATTCGCAGCCTGCTGCGTCCGTTGCGCGGCTGCCCCGGCGCAACGCGGCTCGATCGGGCCGCCGCCGAGTTGGGCAAGCTCACGACGCCGCTGCGCGATCTCGAGGTGCTGATCGTCGAATTGGCGCACCATCGCCTCGATTGGCAGGCCAACGTGCGCCAAAGCGATTTTCAGGCCCGCTGCCGCCAACTGCTCGCCAACCCGCTGCTCATCAGCTTCCCTTCGCTATTGCACGCCTGGCCGCACCGCTTTCTCCGCATCGCGCAGCGCCCCGCCAAACACCGTGTGAACCGACGCCTGCAGCGCCAGCAGCGGCAATTGCGCAGGGCGTTGGCTGATACCGGCTACGATCGCCACCGTCTGCGGCTGCTGGTCAAACGCCTGCGCTACGCGGCCGAAGCCTACCCGCAACGCCTCCCCCTCTCTCCCGCCGCAATGGCGGGCCTGAAAGCGGTGCAAAACGCCCTCGGCGATTGGCACGACCGGGAGGTCTGGTGCCTGCAGGCAGAACATCAGGCGGATCTCTGGCCCTTGTTGCCCCGATGGCAAGCAGAGCAACACCAGGCGCTGGCCAGAGCGGACATCTTGCTCGTTGCCTTATCACCCGCACTGGTGGTGAAAACCGGCGGCGCATCACGATCCTGAAAAAGGCCGCAGCAGGGCACGCCCGGCCCCGAAAATGCCCGATGAGGCGCAGATAATGCGCTATGTTTTGTAAGGGTAATCACCACTCATCATAGGAAACCACATGAAAAAACAACGCTTGAGCGTTGCCATGGCCGTTCTGGCAGCGGGCCTGTTGCTGGCGGGCTGTTCGTCCAAAGTCACCCAAACGTCGCAATATTCGGGCTTTTTGTCCGATTACAGCAAACTGCAGGAAACCACCTCGCCAAGCGGTCATAAAACGCTGCGCTGGGTAGATCCGAGCTACAAGGAATCCAACTATCGCGGTATCTATTTCCAACCGGTGGTCTATTTCCCGGCGGAGAAACCCACGGCGCGCGTCAGCCAGGACACGCTGAACAAGATTAAGGCCTACGCGACCCAGCGAATCAAAACCGCGCTGCAGAACCGCTTTACCATTCTGCCAAGCCCGACGGGCTCGCGCGTTCTGGTGGCCAAACTCGCCATCACCGCCGTTTCGGCCGAAAACGAAGACATGAAGTTCTATGAAGTGGTGCCGGTCGCTGCAGTGGTTGCCAGCACCATGGCGGCTACCGGGCACCGGACGCAAAATACCGCGCTGTATATTGAAGGCGAGTTGATCGACCAGGATACCGGTAAAACGGTGATGGAAGTGGTACGCAAGGCCTACGGTAAAACCGTCAACAACGACAGCACGCCGGTCACGGCGGATGACGTCAAGGCGGCGATCGACGACATCGTTACCGATATCACCCAGTTCCCGAAACAGGGCTGACCGCCGCCTGAAAAACACAGGGGGAGCCAAAGCTCCCCCTGAATGGATACGCAAACGGCGTTCAAATGCCGTCGCCGTACTCGAAACCGTGGTTGGTACCGTTGAAGTATTGGTCCATATCCATCGACGGCGTATCGCTCTCCGGCCGCCCGACGATGCGCGCCGGCACCCCGGCGGCGGTGGTATGCGGCGGCACCGCCTGCAAAACCACCGAACCCGCGCCGATCTTCGCGCCCTTGCCCACTTCGATATTGCCGAGAATTTTGGCGCCGGCGCCAATCATCACCCCTTCGCGGATTTTCGGGTGACGGTCGCCGCTGGTTTTACCGGTACCGCCGAGCGTGACCGACTGCAGGATAGAAACGTTGTTCTCCACCACCGCCGTTTCACCGATCACGATGCCGGTAGCGTGGTCAAGCATGATGCCGCAGCCGATGGTCGCCGCCGGGTGGATGTCCACGCCGAAGGCGACGGAAATTTGATTTTGCAGGTAGATAGCCAGCGCTTGCCGCCCTTGCTGCCACAGCCAATGGCCGATGCGGTAAGCCTGCAGCGCATGGAACCCTTTGAGGTAAAGCAGCGGCGTGGAGTATTTATCGACCGCCGGGTCGCGCAGCCGCACCGCGAGGATATCGCGCGCCGCCGAAACGATCATCTGATTGTCGGACTTGTAGGCCTCTTCCACCACCTCGCGCACCGCGATGGCGGGCATGATCGGCGTCGCCAGCTTGTTGGCCAGCATATAGCTGAGCGCGCTGCCCAGATTCTCGTGCTTGAGCAACGTCGCATGGAAAAAGCTGGCCAGCATCGGTTCACAATCAGCCAGTGCTCGCGCTTCTGATTTAATGCTGTTCCAGACCTGTTCCAACTCTTCTGACGACATCACATACCCCTTTGCCTTGCCAAACGGGCCGCTTCACACGGTAGCGCGGAGCGGCCCAGGTCATTTGCGGGGTCAGCATTCCGCTGCCCCGACATATCGTTTTATGTCACGCGCTGGGTTTTTCGTCCTTTCGGGCTCGCCCCAGCAGGCTCAGCGCCGCTTCGCGGGCGTCTTTATGGCAGTAAAGCACCTGATAAATCTGTTCGGTGATCGGCATTTCCACGCCGTGCCGCTGCGCCAGCGCCAACACCTCTTTGGTATTGCGATAGCCCTCGACCACCTGACCGATGCTGTCCTGCGCTTCCTGCACGCCTTTACCTTGCCCCAGCATAATGCCGAAGCGGCGGTTGCGCGATTGGTTGTCCGTGCAGGTTAGCACCAGATCCCCCAGCCCCGCCATGCCCATGAACGTCGAAGGATCGGCGCCCAGCGCAGAACCCAGACGGCTCATTTCCGCCAGCCCGCGCGTAATCAACGCGGTGCGGGCGTTGGCGCCGAAACCGATGCCGTCGGACATGCCAGCGCCGATGGCGATCACATTCTTCACCGCGCCGCCAAGCTGTACGCCGATAAAGTCGGGATTGCTGTAGACGCGGAAGCTCTTGCCGCAGTGCAGCAGCTGTTGCAGATCGTCGGCGAACTGCGCATCGGTCGCCGCCAGCGCGATCGCCGTCGGCAGACCGGCGGCCAGCTCTTTGGCGAACGTCGGCCCGGAGAGCACCGCCAGCGGGATCGCCTCGCCCAACGCCTCACGCGCCACGTCCTGCAGCAATCGCCCGGTTTCCGCTTCCAACCCCTTGGTGGCCCACACGATGCGGGCGTCCGGGCGCAGATGCGGCTTCAGCTGACGCAGCACGTCGCCAAACACGTGGCTTGGCACCACCACCAGCACGTCGCGGCTGGCCGCCAGCGCACGCGCCAAATCGGCCTCAAGCAGCAGGGTATCGGGGAAAGGAACGTCGGGCAGAAACGCCTGATTGCAGCGATCTTGCTGCAACGTTTGAATTTGCGCGGGGTTATGCCCCCACAGCACCACGGCATGGCCGTTACGCGCCAGCGTAATGGCCAATGCGGTGCCGTACGAGCCGGCACCGATAACAGTCATTGAAGCATTGACGGTGTTCATCAGGCATCCTGATGTGGTGCGGCACCTTCGCCTTCCGCCTGCTGCTGCAGATAGTTCATGAACAGCGCGTCAAAGTTGACCGGTGCCAGGTTCAGCTGCGGGAATGTACCGCGGGAAACCAGGCTGGTGATGCACTCGCGCGCATACGGGAACAGGATGTTCGGGCAGTATGCACCCAGGCAATGCGCCAGCTGCGTGCCTTCGATACCTGCTACCGAGAAGATGCCCGCCTGTTGCACTTCGCACAGGAACGCGGTCTCTTCGCCCAGGCTCGCCGTCACGGTTACGCGCAGTACCACTTCATACACTTCGTCAGCCAGCTGGCTGGACGCGGTATCCAGATCAAGTTTAACTTCCGGCTGCCATTCCTGCTGGAAAACCTGCGGCGCGTTCGGCGCTTCGAAGGAGATATCCTTGGTATAGATACGTTGGATCTGGAAAGCCATTTCGGTGCTGTTTTGTTCTGACATGTGAGTAATACCCTTGGTTAAACGTCCTTATTGACACTCGGTGAGCCGGCAAGCTGCTTAAAGCAGCGGATCCAGGCCGCCGCGAGCATCGAGTTCATATAAATCATCACAGCCGCCGATATGCCGGCCATCGATGAAAATCTGCGGCACGGTGGTGCGCCCACTGCGCTCGATCATCACTTCGCGCTTGGCGCTATCGCCGTCGATGGCGATCTCGTTAAACGCCGCGCCCTTGCTGTTCAACAGCGCCTTGGCGCGATGGCAGAACGGACAGGTCGCTTTGGTGTAGATATCAATGTTAGCCATGGATTGCCACCTCAAATAGGTTAAACGGTTACTTACCGCGCACCAGCGGCAGGTTTTCTCCGCTCCAGCCGGCGATGCCGTCTTTCAGCATCGTCACCTTTTCAAAACCGGCCTTGCTCAGGTTCTCCGCCGGCTCGCGGGAGGCGGTGCCGTTGGCGCACACGACGATGATCGGCTGCGCTTTGTGTTTTTCCAGCTCGCCCAGGCTGCCGCTTTTGATTTCGCTGGCGGTCAGGTTGATGGCGCTGGCCAGGTGGCCACGGCGGAAATCGTCGCGGCTGCGGGTGTCGACCACCACGGCTTCTTCTTTGTTGATCAGGCGGATAGCTTCACCGCGAGCGATCTCTTTGACCTTGGAGAAACGGCTTTTGAAGGTCATGACGATCACGGCGACCAGCAGAGCGATCCAAGCCAGGCTCAGAATCGGGTGTCTGCTTACGAATGGCATAATTTCTTGCAGCATGGGGTGTAACAACTCCCGTCAGTTAAGGGATAAATAAGTCAAGGTTCCAGAGTATACCTGCCGAGTGCGGCAAATACAGCCAATAAGCAAGCGCGATTGTAGAAACTGCGGGCTGCGCTGAGAAATTCCCGAGGTCAGAGCATAAAAGCCCGCGCGATTCGCCGCAACCTTGATCTCTTTGGGCTATTTCTCGCCGGCGGCGATGTAAAATCAGCCGGTTTTTCGAGGGCGAACAGCCATGCTTGCGGCGGGCGCATGGCTATTCGCAGCTTAAAAAGTTCATAAGAGGTCAATGCAATGTCGAGCAACAAAAAACCGATGGTACTGGTGATCCTGGACGGTTACGGCCACCGTGAGGAGCGGCAGGACAACGCGATCCTGAACGCCGGCACCCCGGTGATGGACCGTCTGTGGCGGGAGCAGCCGCATACGCTGATCGCCGCCTCCGGGCTAGATGTCGGCCTGCCCGACGGCCAAATGGGCAACTCCGAAGTCGGCCACGTCAACCTGGGCGCCGGGCGCATCGTCTACCAGGATCTGACCCGGCTGGACAAAGCGATCGCCGACGGCGACTTCTTCGCCAACCCGGTGCTGACCGCCGCGGTCGATAAAGCCGTAGCGGCCGGCAAGGCGGTGCATATCATGGGCCTGCTGTCGCCGGGCGGCGTGCACAGCCACGACGAGCACATTCTGGCCATGATCAAGCTGGCCGCCCAACGCGGCGCCAAAGCCGTTTATCTGCATGCCTTCCTCGACGGGCGCGACACGCCGCCGCGCAGCGCCGAAGCCCCGCTGCAACGCTGCCGCGACGCCTTCGCCGCGCTGGGCGTCGGGCGCATCGCCTCGCTGATCGGCCGCTACTACGCGATGGACCGCGACAACCGCTGGGATCGCGTGCAGCTGGCCTATGACCTGCTGACCGCGGCCAAGGGCGACTACGTGGCCGACGATGCGATCGCCGGCCTGCAGGCCGCCTACCAGCGCGGTGAAAACGACGAGTTCGTCAAACCGACCGTCATTCGCGCCGCCGGTGAGGCCGATGCCGCGATGCAGGACGGCGATGCGTTGATCTTCATGAACTTCCGCGCTGACCGCGCGCGCCAGATCACCCGCGCTTTCGTGAACGCGGATTTCGACGGTTTCCCGCGCGCCAAGCGGGTGCAGTTCGGCGATTTCGTGATGCTGACCGAGTACGCCGCCGACATCGCGACCGCCTGCGCCTATCCGCCGGCGTCGCTGGCCAACACCTTCGGCGAATGGCTGATGAAGCACGACAAAACCCAGCTGCGCATCTCGGAAACCGAAAAATACGCCCACGTCACCTTCTTCTATAACGGCGGCGTGGAAGCGCCGTTCAAAGGGGAAGACCGCGTGCTGGTCAATTCGCCGAAGGTCGCCACCTACGATCTGCAGCCGGAGATGAGCGCCGCCGAGCTGACCGACAAACTGCTGAGCGCCATCCGCAGCGGCAAATACGACGCCATTATCTGCAACTACCCGAACGGCGACATGGTGGGGCATACCGGCGTGTATGAAGCAGCGGTCAAAGCGGTGGAGACGCTGGATGCCTGCATCGCCCAGGTGGTTGACGCGGTGCGCGACGTCGACGGCCAACTGCTGATCACCGCCGATCACGGCAACGCCGAGCAGATGCGCGATCCGGCCACCGGCCAGGCGCATACCGCCCACACCAGCCTGCCGGTACCGCTGATTTACGTCGGCAAACCGGCACGGGCGGTCGAAGGCGGCAAGCTTTCGGACATCGCGCCAACCCTGTTAACGCTGATGGGAATGGAAATCCCGCAAGAGATGACTGGTAAGCCGCTGTTCATCGTGGAATAATCCTTCTCCATGAGGGAGAAGGCGTTTTTTGCACTATCAAGGGTAACCCGAAGCGCAAACGCAGGCAGCCGGCCGCTGCCTGAACGCACCGCGCCAAGGACGTTCACCGCCATGTGCGCCAGCGTATTTTGCGCTGGCGTCTTGCTGTTGCCGCTCGCCGGCCAGGCGGCGGAAGACAATAAATCCCAGCTGAAAGACATCCAGCAGAGCATCGCCGAGAAAGAAAAAGCGGTGAAGCAGCAGCAGCAGCAGCGCAGCTCGCTGCAGGATCAGCTGCGTCAGCAGGAAAAAACCATCGCCCAGGCCAGCCGCCAGTTGCGCGACACCCAGGGCACGCTCACCCAGTTGAGCAAGGATATTTCCGGCCTGAACGCCTCGATAGCCAAACTGCAAAAGCAGCAATCGACCCAACAAAACCTCCTCGCCAAACAGCTCGACGCCGCCTTCCGGCAAGGGCAGCACAGCGCCGTGCAGCTGATCCTCAGCGGTGAAGAAAGCCAGCGCAGCGAACGTATTCTGGCCTATTTCGGCTATCTGAACGAAGCGCGCCAGAAAACCATCGAAGAGCTGAAACAGACCCGCGCCGAGCTGGCGAAGCAAAAAACCACGCTGGTGGCCAAACAGGGCCAGCAAAAATCCTTACTGAGCGAACAACAAACACAGCAGCAGAAGCTGGAGCAGGCGCGCGGCGCCCGCAAGAAAACGCTGACCGCGCTGGAAGCCTCGCTGGAAAAAGACCAACAACGCCTGGTGGAACTGCGCCAAAACGAAGCCCGCATGCGCGACAAGATCGCCCGGGCGGAGCGCGAAGCCCGTGCGCGCGCCGAACGCGAAGCGCGTGAAGCGGCCAAAGTGCGCGAACAGGTGCGCATCAAGGAACAGCAGGCGAAGAAAACCGGCACCACCTACAAACCTAGCGAAGCCGATCGCTCGCTGATGGCGCGCACCGGCGGTCTCGGTCGTCCGGCCGGCCAGCTGATGTGGCCGGTACGCGGCCGCACGCTGCACGGCTTTGGCGAACAGCAGCAGGGCGAACTACGCTGGAAAGGCATGGTGATTGAGGCCCGCGAAGGTAGCGAAGTGAAAGCCGTCGCCGATGGCCGCGTGCTGCTGGCCGACTGGCTGCAAGGCTATGGCCTGATGGTGGTGGTCGAACACGGTAAAGGCGACATGAGCGTGTACGGCTACAACCAAAGCGCGTTGGTCAACGTCGGGGCGCAGGTGCGCGCCGGCCAGCCGATCGCGCTGGTCGGCACCAGCGGCGGCCAGGGAACGCCGTCGCTCTATTTCGAAATCCGTCGTCAGGGACAGGCGGTTAACCCACTGCCGTGGTTGGGAAGATAGATTTGCACTATGTCAAAACCCGTACAGCTCTGTTAATAGGCTGTCTGCTGCAGGTTTACGCTGCGCAGGCAGGAAAACTCTCCATCGTCATCGATGACGTGGGCTACCGCCCTCACGAAGAAAACGCAGTGCTGCAAATGCCAACGGCGATCTCGGTTGCGGTATTGCCCAACGCGCCGCATGCCCGCCTGATGGCCACTCGCGCCCACAGCCAGGGCCGCGAAGTCTTGATCCACATGCCAATGGCGCCGCTCAGCAAGCAGCCGCTGGAGCGCGATACCCTGCAGCCTGCCATGAGCAGCGACGAGATCCAGCGCATCATCCGTAACGCGGTGAACAATGTGCCTTACGCGGTCGGCATGAACAACCACATGGGCAGCGCCATGACCTCCAGCCTGCCGGGCATGCAGAAAGTGATGCAGGCGCTCGAAAGCTACCGCCTGTACTTCCTCGACAGCATGACCATCGGCAACAGCCAGGCGACCCGCGCCGCGGCCGGCACCGGCGTGAAAGTGATCAAACGCAAGGTGTTCCTCGACGATACCGCGAACGAAGCCGACATCCGCCGCCAGTTCAATCGCGCAGTTGAATTGGCGCGGCGCAACGGTTCCGCCATCGCCATCGGGCATCCACGTCCGGCGACGGTGAAAGTGCTGCAGCAGATGCTGCCGTCGCTGCCCGCCGATATCGTGCTGGTCAAACCGAGCGCGCTGCTGAACGAACCGCAGGGCAACGGCGGCGGCAGCTACGTTCCACCGCCGGTCAAGCCGCAAAAACCGCAGCCGAAAAATCCGTTCAGCGGTGGCATCAAACAGTGCAAGGTCAAACCGCCGAAGGAAAAAGCCAACGCCGGCACCGCGCTGGGCGTCATCGCCGACAGCATAGCCACCTCGCCGCCGGTGACCTTCATCAAGCGTCATTGGCAACACTGGACGCAAGCCAAACCGCAAGCATAAAAAAAGGCCGGAATTCCGGCCTTTTTCACGTCTGTGACCCGTCCTGAATAGCGTTGACACATTTTACTCACGCACAGAGGAAAATGTGATGAACCAGT
>NZ_JASGBT010000021.1:952092-955131 GCF_030053255.1 Serratia sp. PF-27 | reverse complement strand
ACGGGCTCGAACCGCCGACCCCCTCCGTGTAAAGGAGATGCTCTACCAACTGAGCTAATCACCCTCATTCGTTCTCATTTTTCTCAACAAGATGGTGGGCGATGACGGGCTCGAACCGCCGACCCCCTCCGTGTAAAGGAGATGCTCTACCAACTGAGCTAATCGCCCCGTCTTGTTGGAGTCGCATTATAGGGATAGTTCAAAGTGAGTCAACGCTTTTTAAAATGATTTCAATCGTTCGCCGCAAATTTAGGCAGGGCGCGATAATTATCGCCAGCAGCGCCGATTCTTTGCGCGATGCTATGCGAAACTCGCCGCAAAATGCGCGAAATCGACCGGCGCAATATCGTGTCGGCGTTGAGGAATTAGCGCGTGGTGATACAATGTCGTCCACTCTTTTTTCAATTCCGAGCAATCGTCGGCCATCGCCGACACGCGTTGCGTAATAAGGCAGTGAACCCAATGAAAATCAAAACCCGTTTTGCACCGAGCCCGACTGGCTATCTTCACGTCGGCGGCGCGCGTACCGCACTTTATTCCTGGTTGTTCAGCCGCCATGCGGGCGGTGAGTTCGTTCTGCGTATCGAAGATACCGATCTGGAACGCTCTACCCAGGACGCGATCGACGCAATTATGGATGGCATGAACTGGTTGAACCTGGATTGGGATGAAGGTCCGTATTTCCAGACCAAGCGTTTCGATCGCTACAACGCGGTCATCGACGAGATGCTGGAGCAGGGCACGGCCTATAAATGCTATTGCTCCAAGGAACGTCTGGAAGCGCTGCGCGAGAAGCAGATGGAAAATGGCGAGAAGCCGCGTTACGACGGCCACTGCCGCGACAGCCAGTGCAGCCACACCGACGACGAGCCGCACGTGGTGCGTTTCCGCAATCCGCAGGAAGGGTCGGTGATCTTCGACGACAAAATTCGCGGCCCGATCGAATTCAGCAACCAGGAGCTGGACGATCTGATCATCCGCCGCACCGACGGTTCGCCAACCTATAACTTCTGCGTCGTCGTCGATGACTGGGATATGGAAATCACCCATGTGATCCGTGGTGAAGACCACATCAACAACACCCCACGCCAGATCAACATTCTCAAAGCGCTGGGTGCGCCGGTGCCGGAATATGCGCACGTGTCGATGATCCTCGGCGACGACGGTAAAAAGCTGTCCAAACGCCACGGCGCCGTGGGCGTGATGCAATACCGCGACGACGGCTATCTGCCGCAGGCGCTGCTGAACTACCTGGTGCGCCTGGGTTGGTCCCATGGCGATCAGGAGATCTTCTCCATCGATGAGATGAAAGAGTTCTTCACGCTGGAAGCGATCAACAAATCCGCCAGCGCCTTCAACACCGAGAAGCTGCAGTGGCTGAACCACCACTACATCAACCATATGCCGGCGGAAGAAGTGGCGGTGCATCTGGCATGGCACGTTGAGCAACTGGGCATTGAAACCCGCAACGGTCCGGAACTGAAAGACCTTGTCAAGCTGCTGGGCGAGCGCTGCAAGACGCTGAAAGAGATGGCGGAGTCTTGCCGTTACTTCTACGAAGACTTCAGCGAGTTCGACGCCGACGCCGCCAAGAAGCACCTGCGCCCGGTCGCGCGTCAGCCGCTGGAAGCGGTGCGTGCCAAGCTGGCCGCCATCACCGTCTGGACGCCGGAAAATGTGCACGACGCCATTCAGGGCACGGCGGATGAGCTGGGTGTCGGCATGGGCAAAGTCGGCATGCCGCTGCGCGTCGCGGTGACCGGCGCCGGCCAGTCGCCGGGCATGGACGTGACCGTGCATGCGATCGGCCAGAAGCGCTCGCTGCAGCGTATCGATATGGCGCTGGCTTACATCGCCGAGCGTGAAGCCCAGGCCTGATTAGGCTGATACGCCGTAAATGAAAAAGCCCCGTGGAGCGATCCCGGGGCTTTTTTATTGCTTGCTGTCAGGCTTGTTCGCCGGCCGGCAAACCCGGACGGTAGGCGATGAAATACATCAGCCCGACAAAGCCGGCGCCGCCCAGCGCATTGCCGAGAAATACCGCGACGAAATTAGGCAGATACTGTTCCCAACCCATGCCGCCGGCAAAGATGGCCGCCGGGATGATGAACATATTCGCCACCACGTGCTGGAAGCCGATGGCGACAAAAGCCATGACAGGGAACCACATGCCGATCACTTTGCCCGGCACATCTTTGCTGGCGAAGGCTAACCACACCGCCAGGCACACCAGCCAGTTGCAGCCGACGCCGGAAATGAAGGCGTGCAGGAAGTCCGCATCCACTTTGGCCTGCGCGATCGCCAGCGTCTTATGCAAGAACGCGCCTTCGGTCAGGCCCAGCAAATGGCCGAAGAAGTACGCGACGGCCACGCTGCCGGCCAGGTTGGCCAGAGTGACCCAAAACCAGTTGCGCAGCACGGCGATGGCGGGGATTTCGCGGGCAAACCAGGCCATCGGCAAGGTCATCATGTTGCCGGTCAGCAGTTCGCCGCCGGCCAGAATGGTCAGGATCAAACCGATAGGGAAGACCGCGGCGCCCAACAGGGCGCCGAAAGAGCCCCATTCAGCCGGCAGGGTGCCGATGACGTGAATATCCAGCAGGAAGCCGGTGGCGATAAAGGCGCCGGCGAGAAAGCCCAGAATCAACAGATTAGCGAGAGGGGCGCGGCTTTTGTTTACCCCGGCCTGAACGGCGAGGGCGGCGATTTCTTTTGGTGAATGCAAAGACATGACGGACTCGGTTTATAGTAATAAAGTTTATGGCGCGGGCAGTCTATGCCGCTCGGGAGCCCGACTCAAGCGCATTTCGCTAACATTCCGTTAATTAAAAATCAACGTGATATGCAGGGTCTTTTGCTATTTTGAGATGTAGCGCGCAAAATGGATGAACTCTGCACAAACTGATGATTTTTTGGCGCCAAAGATGCTGATTTGGCGGCTTTTTCAACGCTTGATTCAGTAATTCAATTTAGCCGTTGACAGCTTTGAATGGGTTTCATATTATGCGCCCCGTTCACAGCACAAAGTGATTGTGGAAC
>NZ_JASGBT010000021.1:757435-952082 GCF_030053255.1 Serratia sp. PF-27 | reverse complement strand
CAGCTGGGAGAGCGCTTGCATGGCATGCAAGAGGTCGACGGTTCGATCCCGTCTAGCTCCACCAACCTTCTTCTCAGAGAGGTTGGGGAATACCGTAACGCCGGTCAACGCGTACCACTTTTGTGGGGCTATAGCTCAGCTGGGAGAGCGCTTGCATGGCATGCAAGAGGTCGACGGTTCGATCCCGTCTAGCTCCACCACCATTTAAAAAGCCGACCTTAGGGTCGGCTTTTTGCTTTTCGTCATTTATCCTTCGCCGAATGCCAAGCAATAAAAAAGGCGCCCGCAGGCGCCTTGTTATCGTCGTCGGTTCGAGGCTTAGCCCAGCACCAGACCCGCGATGGAAGCGGACAGGATGCTGACCAGCGTAGAGCCGTACACCAGCTTCAGACCAAAGCGCGACACCACGTTGCCCTGGTGTTCGTTCAGGCCCTTGATCGCACCGGCCACGATGCCGATGGAAGAGAAGTTGGCGAAGGACACCAGGAACACCGACAGGATCCCCAGGCTGCGCGGCGACAGCTCGGCAGAGACTTTCTGCAGCTCCATCATGGCCACGAATTCGTTGGAAACCAGCTTGGTCGCCATGATGCTGCCGACCTGCAGGGCTTCGTGTTTAGGAATGCCCATGATCCAGGCGAACGGATAGAAGAAGTAACCGAGGATTTCCTGGAAGCTCAGGCCGAAGATAGCGCTGAATACGCCATTGAGCGCGGCGATCAGGGCGATGAAACCAATCAGCATCGCGGCGACGATAATCGCTACTTTGAAGCCGGCCAGGATGTATTCACCCAGCATTTCGAAGAAGCTCTGGCCTTCGTGCAGATTGCCCAGATGCAGCTCTTCTTCTTTATTGGTGTCGTACGGGTTGACCAGCGACAGCACGATAAAGGTGCTGAACATGTTCAATACCAGTGCCGCCACCACGAACTTGGCGTCCAGCATGGTCATGTAGGCGCCGACGATAGACATGGACACCGTAGACATCGCGGTTGCCGCCATGGTGTACATGCGCTTTTCCGACATCTTGCCCAGGATATCCTTGTAGGCGATGAAGTTTTCGGATTGGCCCAGGATCAGCGAGCTGACGGCGTTGAACGACTCCAGCTTGCCCATGCCGTTCACTTTCGACAGCACGGTACCGATAATGCGGATGATGAAAGGCAGCACTTTGATGTACTGCAGAATACCGATCAGCGCCGAAATGAAGACGATCGGGCACAGCACCTTCAGGAAGAAGAACGCCAGGCCTTTGTCGCCCATGCCGCCGAACACGAAATCAGTCCCTTGTCCCGCAAACCCGAGCAGTTTGTCAAACAGCGCGGCGAATCCTTTTACGAAGCCCAAACCCGCTTCCGAATGCAGGAAAAAGTAGGCCAGCAGTACTTCGATAACCAGTAATTGAATAACATAGCGAATGCGGATGCTTTTACGATCGCGGCACACCAACAGGGCCAGGATCGCCACCACTACTATCGCCAACGCAAAGTGCGCAATATGGGACATGTTTGCTCCAAATTTGAGGCAGGCTGAATTTCGGCTGTCATTTTATGTAACGCTACGTTTAAAAACGAGACTTCTATTGCAAATATGGAAAATCATAGCGGGAATTCTCCTAAAGTGTTGCGCAAAAGCATAAAAAATCAAGATGTTAACGCAGAGATAGGAAATTCGTATTCTTGTGCTAACCTGTCTTTCAGGGGTATTGCAGCTAAAATCCCATCCCAAAAGCACGGAAATCGGCATGCTTGGTGTCGGACCCTTCGATAAAACCATTAATGTTGGCTATTACAGAGATAAGTTTTACCGCTCTAAATGCGCTTGATAATTATTATCATTTATATAGAGTGGAGATAAACGTAATTTCAGTAAGGGTTCAACATATGCTGAACAGTCGCGTGGTTGAAACCACCCCCGGTCGCTCCGCCAGAAAAATCAAACTCTCGCTGATGGGGCCCGCCTTCATCGCCGCTATCGGCTATATCGATCCCGGCAACTTCGCCACCAACATCCAGGCCGGCGCCTCGTTCGGCTACAGCCTGCTGTGGGTGGTGGTCTGGGCCAACGTGATGGCGATGCTGATCCAACTGTTGTCCGCCAAGCTGGGCATCGCCACCGGAAAAAACCTGGCTGAGCACATTCGCGATCGCTTTCCGCGGCCGGCGGTGTGGGCCTATTGGGTGCAGGCGGAGATCATCGCCATGGCGACCGACCTGGCCGAGTTTATCGGCGCGGCGATCGGCTTCAAGCTGCTGCTCGGGATTTCCCTGTTGCAGGGCGCGGTGCTGACCGGGATCGCCACCTTTTTAATTTTGATGCTGCAAAAACGCGGGCAAAAGCCGCTGGAGCGGGTGATTGGCGGCCTGCTGCTGTTCGTCGCCGCCGCTTACATCGTCGAGCTGGCATTCTCTCAGCCGCAGCTTGCGCCGCTGCTGAAGGGGATGGCGCTGCCCGATCTGCCCAACGGCGATGCGGTATTTCTGGCCGCCGGGGTATTGGGCGCCACCATCATGCCGCACGTGATCTACCTGCATTCGTCGCTCACCCAAATCGGCGGCGAGCATGACAAGGCGGAGCGCTATGCTGCCACCAAAGTCGATGTTGCCGTGGCCATGACCATCGCCGGTTTCGTTAACCTGGCAATGATGGCCACCGCCGCCGCCGCGTTTCATTTCAGCGGCCACAGCGGCATCGCCGATCTCGACGTGGCTTACCTGACGCTGCAGCCGCTGCTCGGGCAAGCCGCCGCCACCGTGTTTGGCCTGAGCCTGGTGGCCGCCGGTCTCTCCTCTACCGTGGTGGGCACGCTGGCGGGGCAGGTGGTGATGCAGGGGTTCGTGCATTTCCATATCCCGCTGTGGCTGCGTCGCGCGGTGACCATGCTGCCGTCGTTTATCGTTATCATGCTGGGAATGGACGCCACGCGCATTCTGGTGCTGAGCCAGGTGCTGCTCAGCTTCGGCATTGCGCTGGCGCTGGTGCCGCTGCTGGCTTTCACCGGTAATCGGGCGCTGATGGGGGAAATGGTCAACGGCCCGCTGGTGCAAAACCTGGGCAAGCTGATCGTACTGGTGGTGGTGGGATTGAACGGCTACCTGCTGATCGGCAGCGTGCTGTAGGCAAAAAAAACGCGGGCCGGCATTACGCCGGCCCGTCGTCGTTAATCGCGGTCGTCATCGCCGTGGCGGCGCCAGCGATCGCGGTCATGATCGTGGTGGTGCTTTTTCTCTTTCTTCCAATGGTGCTTATCGTAATGCTTGTCGTATTTACGATAGCGTCCTTCATGATAGTAATAGTGTTTGCGCCAGTAGTCGCGGTCGCGCCAGCGATAGCCGTCCCAGTAGTAACCGCGACGGCTGCGGTCGCCGAGATAGCGCCCCTGATGGCCTTGCCACCAGTCGCGATCGCGCCAGTCGTAACCGTCCCAGTAACGGCCGCGATTGTCCTGATCGCCGATGCGCAGTGAAACGCCCGGCATCAGATCGATGCTGATCCCTTCGGCGTGTGCTTGCTGTGCGGCGGGTAGTACCGTCGCCGCCAAGATGGCGGCCAAGAGCAGAGGTTTAAACATGGCTTCTCCTTCCCGCTTGCGCGGCTTGGCCGTTTGTCACTTTATGAAGCGCGTTCATCAGTTTAAAAAAGCGGCCTTATCGTTATTTTGCTGCAATATCGGCATCATAGCGCCAGCGCATAGGGTTGAATCTGAGAGCCACTCTGAAAACGGTGCGGGAGTTCAAGATTTGAGATTTTTCTGGGGTCTCGCCGCTCGATTGAGCGGCGGAATTTGTAAACGATTACAATAAGATTTTCTCGATCTGCGCGAGCTCTTCTTCACTGAAGTGACGATTGGCCAGCATGCCCACCGCGTCTTCTATCTGCGCATTCTTACTGGCGCCGATCAGCACCGAGGTAACGCGATCGCCGCGCAGCACCCAGGCCAGCGCCATCTGCGACAGCTTCTGCCCGCGTTGCCGCGCCAGCGCATCGAGGCGGCGCACCTTGTCCAGCCGCTCGTCGGTCAACTGCTCCGGCTGCAGGAAGCGGCTGCCGCTGGCGGCGCGGGAATCTTGCGGGACGCCGTGCAGGTAGCGGTCGGTCAGCAGGCCGCCCGCCAGCGGCGAGAAGGCGATCGAGCCGACGCCATGCTCCGCCAGCGTATCCAGCAATTCCGCCTCCGGCGTGCGTTCCAACATCGAATACTTGGGCTGGTGGATCACGCACGGCGTACCGAGCCGCTGCAGAATGTCGAACGCCTGCCGCGCGCGCTCGGCCGGGTAGTTGGACAGGCCGACATACAGCGCTTTGCCCTGGCGCACCAACAAATCCAGCGCCGCCATGGTTTCTTCCAGCGGCGTGTCCGGATCCGGCCGGTGGTGGTAAAAGATATCCACATACTCCAATCCCATGCGCTTCAGGCTCTGATCGAGGCTGGCGACCAGGTACTTTTTCGAGCCCCAATCGCCGTAGGGGCCGGGCCACATGGTGTAACCGGCTTTGGATGAGACGATCAGCTCATCGCGCCAGGCCCGCAGATCGGCGTTGAGAATGCGGCCAAAGTTCTCCTCGGCGGCGCCGGGCGGCGGGCCGTAGTTATTGGCCAGATCGAAATGGGTAATGCCGCGATCGAAGGCGCAGCGGATCAGGCCGCGGGCGTTGTCATACAGCGTGGCGTCGCCGAAGTTGTGCCACAGCCCGAGCGAGACGGCGGGCAGCTTCAGCCCGCTGCGGCCACAGCGCCGGTATTCCATATCTTGATAACGCGTAGGGGAGGCTTGGTAGGACATAGTTATCCTTGTCGGCGAGAGGTGAAGTGCTTTGAGTGTATACGTTTCCACACCACGCTGCCGGGGGAGCGATCACAGCGCCGGCATGTAACGCCAGGTTGCCGTTCGATGCCGGAGCGTTTGTTCGAAATTTGAACGGCATCTTCGATAATTAAGATAATCGCTCCAGCTGCAGACAGGTGATGATCATGACTCAGACCTATACGGTGGCCGATTATCTTCTCGATCGTCTGGCCCAAATCGGCATCCGTCATTTCTTCGGCGTGCCGGGGGATTACAACCTGCAATTTCTTGATCATGTTCTCGCTCATCCGCAAATCACCTGGGTAGGCTGCGCCAACGAATTGAACGCCGCCTACGCCGCCGATGGCTACGCGCGCTGCAAACCGGCGGCCGCGCTGCTCACCACGTTTGGCGTCGGCGAGCTAAGCGCGTTGAACGGGGTGGCCGGCAGCTACGCCGAATACCTGCCGGTGATCCACGTGGTCGGCACCCCGGCGCAGCGCGCCCAGCGCGCCGGTGATTTGTTGCATCATTCGCTGGGGGATGGCGACTTCACCCACTTCGCCCGGATCGCCAAAGAGGTGACCGTCGCGCAGGCCAATCTGACCGCCGATAACGCCGCGATGGAGATAGACCGCCTGATCGGCGTCGCCTTGCTGGAACATCGCCCGGTTTATCTGATGTTGCCCAGCGACGTCGCGCAGGCGCCGCTGCCGAGTAAACCGGCGCCGCTGATGCTGCGCCAGGCCAAACTGTCGCAGAGCGCATTGCAGGCATTTATCGCCGCGGCGCGCGAAAAGCTGCTGTCGGCGCGGCGGGTGTCATTGTTGGCGGATTTCCTGGCCGATCGCTTCGGCGCCGAAGGGGCGCTGGACGAGTGGCTGCAGGAGGTCGACATTCCGCACGCTACGCTGCTGCTCGGCAAGGGCGTGCTGGATGAAAACCGCGCCGGTTTTGTCGGTACCTACTGCGGTGGCGCCAGCGATCCGGCGGTGAAACAGCTTATCGAAAACGCCGATGTGGTGATCAACGTCGGGGTGCGTTTGACCGACACCATTACCGCCGGTTTCACGCATCATCTGCCGGTGGAAAAATGCATCGATATTCAGCCGTTTGAAGCCTGGGTTGGGCGGCGGTGTTTTAGCCGCATCCCGATGCGCGAGGCGGTACAGGCGCTGCATCGCCTGAGTCTGTCGCTGGCGTCGCGTTGGCCGTTGCCGCCGATCGTCCGCCCGGCCCTGCCGGAAGGCAATGGGGAAGGGTTGGATCAGCACGCCTTCTGGCGGCAGATACAGGATTTCCTGCGGCCGGGGGATATCATGCTGGCCGATCAGGGCACTGCCTGTTTCGGCGCGGCGGCGCTGACGTTGCCTCGCGGCTGCCGGCTGATCGTGCAGTCGCTCTGGGGATCGATCGGCTATACCCTGCCGGCGACGTTCGGCGTGCAGACTGCCGAACCGGAGCGTCGGGCAGTATTGCTGATCGGCGACGGCGCCGCGCAGTTGACCGTGCAGGAACTGGGATCGATGCTGCGCGACGGGCTTAAGCCGGTGATCTTCGTGCTGAATAATCAGGGCTACACGATCGAGCGTGCGATCCACGGGCCGGAGCAACGTTATAACGACATCGCGCACTGGAACTGGACGCAGTTGCCGCCGGCGCTGGCCGGTGAGCGGCCGGTAAAGGCGTTGCGGGTTAGTGATCCGGACGGATTGCGCCAGGCGCTGCGTGAGGTAGCGGACGACGAACGGCTGGCCTTCATCGAAGTGATGCTGCCGAAGATGGACATTCCGGAACTTCTCGATACCGTCTCCCGCGCCATTCAGGCGCGCAACGCCGCCGCTTAGGGCAGGGTATCGCCCAGTAGGCGCTCCAGCATCCAGAACCCCGCCGGGCCCGGCGGGGTCAGTTTGGACCATACCGCATCCACCGAAATCAGTTTTGGCCAGCCGCGCGGCCGCAGCTGGGTGAGCCTGCCGTGGCCGTATTGCTGCACCAGCCAGTGCGGCAACACCGCCCAACCGAATCCTTGTTCCGCCATCTCCAGCAACAGCAGATAGCTGGGCGCCGACCAGACCAGGCCACCCTGTCTGGCCGCTTCGGCGCCGGTGTAGGTATTGAGGATCAGTTGGCGGGTGCTGGACAATTGCTCTGGCGTCGGCGCGGCGACCTGCGCCAGCGGATGCTGATGGGCGACGAACAGCCCCATTTCGGTCTGCTCAGGCAGCCGGGAGAAGGCGATATCCGGCGGATAACGTTTTTGCACTTCCACCATGCCCAAATGTGCGCGGCCGCTCTGCAGCAGATCGATAACGTCGCCTTCCTCGGCGATCATCCATTCCAGCTCAATTTCCGGGTAGCGCTGTTCGAACAGCTGCATTAACCGATCGTGATGCTTGGGCTGGTAGGTATCGGAAAACACCATGCTCAGGCGCGGTTCAACCTCGCCCGCCAGCTGAATGCTCAGGGCGTCGAGCCGTTCGCTGGCCGCGAGGATCGCCTGTACGTGCCCCAGCACTTTGCGGCCGGCGGCGGTGAGCACCGGCTGGCGCGCGCTGCGATCGAACAGCGTCAATGCCAGGTCGGCCTCCAGATTGGCGATGGCGGTGCTGACGGTGGATTGGCTTTTACGCAGCTTGCGCGCGGCGGCGGAAAATGAGCCGAGGGCGGCGGCTTCCACGAACGCCTGTAACGCTTCCGGTGAATAGTGCATATGTATCTACTTTATCGATGGAACCTATTTTTAATCTACCCAAAAAAACGATGATAATCACCTGGCTTTCGCAACAACTGTTGAAAAAAGGTGATGTATGCAACTGCAAAACAAGTCTCTCATTGAACGTATCGTCCACGCCGTCGGTTTCGAGGCCATCGCCGTGATGGTTTGCGCCCCGCTGGGCGCGTGGTTGTTGAACCGCTCAATGGTGCAGGTCGGTGCGTTGGCGGTGATGCTCTCCACCGTCGCGATGCTGTGGAACATGGTTTACAACACGGTGTTCGACCGCCTGTGGCCGGCCAGCCGGGTGGTGCGTAACCTGAAGGTGCGTGCGCTGCACGCCGTCGGCTTTGAAGCCGGTTTTATCCTGATCGGCGTGCCGATCGCCGCCTGGATGCTGAGTATCTCCTGGGCGCAGGCGTTTATGCTGGAAATCGGTTTCTTCCTGTTCTTCCTGCCGTACACCATGGCCTATAACTGGCTGTACGACACGCTGCGCCAGCGCTGGTTCGAAGCGCGCCAGCCGATCAATTCCGGCGCCAAATAAGGCGTCGTCAGCCCGGCGATTCTCAGGTAAGGTCAGAGGATTGTCGGAAATGCTGAGGAACGAATGATGAAAGTGTTGGGTCTGCTGGGCGGCATGAGTTGGGAATCCACCATTCCGTATTACCGCACCATCAACGAGCAGGTAAAGGCGCGCCTCGGCGGGCTGCATTCGGCCAAAATCGTGCTCTACAGCGTCGATTTTCAGGAAATTGAACGCTTGCAGCATCAGGGCGATTGGGATGGTGCCGGCCGGCTGCTGGCCGAGTCCGCCGTGGCTTTGCGCGCCGCCGGCGCCGAAGCCATCGTGATCTGCACCAACACCATGCACAAGGTGGCGGAGGCGGTCGAGCAGGCCAGCGGCCTGCCGCTGATTCACATCGCCGACGCCACGGCGCTGCAGGTGCGGGAAAAAAACATTCGCCGCGTCGGGCTGCTGGGTACGCGTTTTACCATGGAGCAGACCTTCTACCGCGGCCGCCTGCAGGAATTGCACGGCATTGATGTGGTGACGCCGCTCAGCGCCGATCGTGACATCGTGCACCGCATCATCTATGACGAGCTGTGCCTCGGTAACATTCGCGACGCCTCGCGCGATGAGTATCGCCGGATCATCAGCGACCTGGAGCAACAGGGCGCGCAGGGGATTATTTTCGGCTGCACCGAGATAGGGTTGCTGGTGAGCGAGCGGGATGCGTCGGTGCCGGTGTTCGACACCACCGCGATCCACGCCCGCGCCGCCGCGGCGTTCGCGCTGGACTAATCGTCGTGCGGCGGTTGCCGGCGGTTCACCAGCATCAGCGGTTTGCCTGCCAGCGTCAGCCAGGCGGGCAGCATCACGATGCATAAGACGGGCAGCAGGTGCAGATCCGGCACCACCGCCACCGCCATGAACAGGCTGAGCCAGCCGTCGCGCGTGACCACCAGCACCAGCCCCATGATGGCGCAGGAGACGGTGATCGCCGCCGGCACCGCCGGAACGTGCTGGTGCAGCATCAGCCCCAGCGCCACCCCGACGAACACCGCCGGGAAGATGCGCCCGCCGCGAAAGCCGCTGGCGGCGGCGATCACCAGCGCCGCCAGCTTGGTCAGGGTAACGGTCAACAGCGCCGGCACCGAATAGTTGCCGTCTGCCGCGAGGCGCTTCATTTCATCCAGCCCTTTGAACAGGGTAATCTCTCCGCCCACCAGCGCCAGCAGGCCCAGCACAAAGCCACCCAGTCCTAACATCAACACCGGATTCTTCATCGAATGGAACAGGCGGTGAACGTGTGGGAAGCACCACAGCGCCACCATGCCGAGCGCGATGGCGATCAGCGCCACGATGGCGCCGCTGAAGATGTCCGGCAGTCGCGTTACGTCGTAGGCGTCGAGCTGCAGGGCGAAATTGGGTACGAAGAACATCTGGGTGGTGACCGCGCCGGCGGCGGCGGCCACCAGCGGGGCGAACAGCCGATCCCACAGCGGCGTTTCGTTATTGCCCGCCAGGGTTTGCGAGAAGATCAGTGCGGCGGCGACCGGCGTGCCGAACATCGCGCCGATGGTGCCCGCGGCCGCCAGGATGATCCAGTCCATGCGCGGCACCTTCGGCAGCAGGCGCGCCCCCGCCGCCGCCACCAGCGCGATATTGATGGCGGTGATCGGGTTTTCCGGCCCCAGGCTGACGCCGCCGGCCAGGCCGACGATCAGCGCCAATCCCAGCCCCGGCAGGGCGGAGAGCGGCAGCGGCATGCCGATCAGCGATTCCGTCGCCGGATCCGGCCCGGCGTGGCCCGGCATGTAGCGCACGATCAGGCCGACCGCCACGCCGGTCAGCGTCAGCATGCCGAGCGGCCACCAGGGTGCCTGGGCATCCAGGCTCAGCGCGTCGGGCAGCGTCACCCACAGCCATTGCTGCAGCGTAGCGGCGACTTTCATCATCAATAGCAGCACCAGACTGGAGGCGGAACCGATAATCAGCGCAGGCAAAGCAAAGGCCAACATGGCATTGGCGCGCGGATGCAGCATGGATAATCCCTTGTCGATGCCTCCATGCAGGGCAGGGAGAGCGGGTGGTTGGGCAGTGGCCACAGCTTGCCAGACTATCGGCGAGCAGGCACGCATTGATATTGCCCGGCGTCGATGACGGTTAACAGTCGCGGCGGCGCGTTTTTTGCCGCAATTTGTTTCAAATCGCGGCATCACGGGCAAGCTGAAACGTTTTTTGTGATCCGGATCGCTATTGGGGCGCAGATCCGAGGCGGGTGATTGTTGTTTTCGCAGCAGGATTTTACAGTGTGGGCAGCTTTTTATTTTTCATTTTGCGGAGACGAAATCAATGACCTATGCCCTCGTGGGTGATGTTGGCGGCACCAATGCCCGCCTGGCGTTGTGCACTGTTGCGACGGGTGAGATTACCCAGGCGAAAACCTATTCCGGCCTGGAGTTCGACAGCCTGGAGGCGGTGATCCGCCACTACCTGAAAGCGTGCGATATCGAGGTGCAGGATGCCTGTATCGCGATCGCCTGCCCGGTGACGGAAGACTGGGTCGCGATGACCAACCACAGCTGGGCGTTCTCTATCAAAGAAATGAAGGCCAACCTGGGGTTGAGTCATCTGGAAGTGATCAACGATTTCACCGCCGTCTCGATGGCGATCCCGATGCTCTCGCCGGACGACGTGCTGCAGTTTGGCGGCGGCGATGCGCAGCCGGGCAAACCGATCGCGGTGTACGGCGCCGGCACCGGGTTGGGCGTCGCCCACCTGGTGCACGTCGATCGCCGCTGGGTCAGCCTGCCGGGCGAGGGCGGCCATGTCGATTTCGCGCCGAACAGCGAAGAAGAGGACATTATTCTGGAGGTGCTGCGCGGTGAAGTGGGGCACGTTTCCGCCGAGCGCGTGCTGTCCGGGCCGGGCCTGGTCAACCTGTATCGCGCTATCGTCAAGGCGGACAATCGCCTGCCGGAGAAATGGGAGCCGAAGGACATCACCGAGCGGGCGCTGGCCGACAGCTGCATCGACTGCCGCCGTGCGCTGTCGCTGTTTTGCGTGATCATGGGGCGCTTCGGCGGCAACCTGGCGCTGAATCTGGGCACCTTTGGCGGCGTGTACATCGCCGGCGGCATCGTGCCGCGCTTTATGGAATTCTTCAAGGCCTCGGGCTTCCGCGCCGCTTTCGAAGACAAGGGGCGCTTCCGCGACTATGTGCGAGACATTCCGGTGTTCATGATAACCCATGGCCAACCGGGCCTGCTGGGGGCCGGCGCGCATCTGCGCCAGACGCTGGGCATGCAGCTGTAAGCAACGCGGCGGCACGATAAAAAAAGGGGCGCAACCCACAGGTTGCGCCCCTTGTCGTTTTCGTGGGGTATCAGGCTTTGGCCAGCTCCGCCGTTTGGGCGGTTTCTGCCGTTTCCGCTGCCACCGCCTTCGGCGCTTTGATGAACAGCGTAATCAGCAGAGAAGCGGCGGACAGGACGCCAATCACCATAAAGGTGGCGTGGAAGCCGCCGAAGTATTTGGCGACGAACGAACCGGCCAGCGCGCCCAGGCCGAAGCCCTGGTAGATGATGCCGTAGTTCTTGCTGTGGTTTTTCAGGCCGAAGAAGTCGCCGACAATCGCCGGGAACACGGTGATGTTGCCGCCGAAGCAGAAGGCCACCGCGCCGACGCAGATGAAGAACAGCGTGTGGTTCAGAGTCATGAAGCTCAGGGCGACAATCGCCAGCACGGTAACCAGCATGGTGAAGCTGATGACGCGCATGCGGCCCACTTTATCGGACAGCGTACCCAGGATGATGCGGCCGGCGGTGTTGAAGATGGCGACGGCGGACACGGTGTTGGCGGCGGTGGCCAAGTCCATCCCGGCCAGTTGAACGCCCATGTCTTTCACGATGCCAATCAGATACAGACCGCTCATGCAGGCAGCGAAGAAGATGGTGAACAGCAGGTAGGCTTCTTTGGTGGCCAGCATCTGACGCACGCTGTAGTCGTTACCCAGACCGTTGGCGCCTGGTTGTGCGGCGTTGGTCGCCAGCACCGGCTCTTTCAGCAGCAGGGAGCCGACGACGATCAGGCCCATCACGATGGCACCCCAGTAGAAGAAGGCACCGGAAACGCCGACGTCGGCGATCAGGGCGGCGTTGACGTATTTGAACAGCAGGCTACCGCTGCCGAAGGCGCCGACGGAGATGCCGGAAATCAGGCCTTTGTTGGCGGGGAACCACTTAATCAGGTTGGACAGGGTGGAGATGTAGGCGATACCGACCGCAAAGCCCACCACCACGCCGGCCAGCAGGTAAATCATGTCAAGCGAGCTGACGTGGGCGCTGGCGATGAGACCCAGGCCGACCAGGATGCCGGAACACAGCGTCAGATTGCGGATGCCGAAGCGTTCTTGCAGCTTGCCGGCGAACAGCGTGGCGAAGGCCAGGAAGAAGCTGGTGATGGAGAAGGTGGTGGCGACGTCTGCCAGCCCCCAGTGGAACTTGTCGACCAGCGGCTGGTTGAACAGGCTCCAGGTGTAGATGGTGCCCAGACCCATCTGACAGATGATGGTGCCGAGAACGATTAAGCTGCGATTTGCCGGTTTGGTGTTCATGGCCGGTCTCCTTCCTGTGTGTGCGTTGCCGGGCGTGAGCCGTTGGCTGAAATTTGCGGGGTGAATCTGTGTTCCCGCGGTATGGGCTTATTATATGGCCGGCACCCCCGGCGGGCGGCGGATCGGGAATGAGTTGCACGACGGAAGGAATGAAATGCATGTTATGCGGCGTGAGTTGCCGTTTTTGCGCCGAAAAGCGCGTGAAATGCCGGGGGTGACACGTGATCTACATCAAAGATATCAACGATTTATTGTTAATCGGCGGTGAACGATTGTGGTGAAATTGTGAAGGATGCGTCTGAAAGGCGTAAATCGGCATTGCGCCTATAGAGCGGCGATGAGCGCGGGACTATGTTATCTGCGATCGGACGAGGTCCGCTCTGCAGGAGTCCATGAAATGAAAAAAACGCTGTTGTTACTGGCCGCGCTGCTGGCGCTGCCGCTGGCGAGCCAGGCCGACGTGTCCATCGGCGTGAACGTGCCGGGCCTGTCGTTGCATATCGGCGATCGCGATAATCGCGGCCACTACTGGGACGGCTATCGCTGGCGCGATCCGCGTTGGTGGGCCGATCATCACCGGTATGAACGCCCGCGCGGGTACTATTACGGCCCGCCGCCACGGGTGATTTACTACGGGCCACCGCGGCGCGACTGGCGAGATCGGCCGCATTACCGCATGCCGCCACCGCCGCCGCCCGGCTATTACTACCGTCCGGGCCCGCGCTGGTAAGCGCTTACAGGCGCATCAGCTTGCGGAACTCTTTCACCTTGCTGCGGCTGACCGGCACTTCAAACTCGAGATCGCTCAGCCGCAGAATGTAGGTATTGTTGAACCAGGGGACGATCTCGCGGATCTTCGCCAGGTTAACGCAGTAAGAGCGATGGCAGCGGAAGAAATGTTCTTCCGGGAGCCGGCCGTAAAACTCGGTGATGTTCATCGGCATCACGAACTCTTCCCGGCGGGTATAGACCCGCGTCACCTTTTCATCGGCGGCGGCGTAATAGATGTCGTTGATGTCGGTAACGATGATCCGCTCGTCTTTGATCAGGTTGATGCTATGGCTGCCGCGGCTCGGCGCGCTGGCCGGCTCCGTCGCGCCGGCGGGGCGATGGTGCAGCGCCTCCAGCTTTTGCAGCATGGTGACGATGCGCGCCTCGTGATAGGGCTTGAGGATATAGTCGAACGCTTCGATCTCGAACGCTTCCACCGCGTGCTCTTTATAGGCGGTGATGAACACGATCGACGGGCGATGCGCGAATTTACTGATGTTTTGCGCCAGCAACACGCCGTCCAGCGACGGGATGTTGATATCGAGGAAAATGGCGTCGACCTGGTGAGTCTGCAGGTATTTGAGGACGTCGAGGCCATCCTCGAAGGTGGCGACGATATCGATATTGCTGTGTTTCTTGATCAGGTAGCTGAGTTCTTCCTGCGCGAGGAATTCGTCTTCCACGATGATGGCTTTCATGAGGCCTCCCCGACCGGCGGCGCGCTCGGCTCCTGATGCAGCTTGCCGCCGTTTTTGCTGATGTAGAACGCGATTTCGGTGCCCGGCTCCAGGCGGCGGATATGCAGCCCTTCACCGTACAGCAGCGACACGCGGTGATGCACGTTGAGCAGGCCGATATTGTGGCCCGGCATTTCGTTGCGCGCCACCCGATCGATGGTTTCCTGGTTGATGCCGTGGCCGGTATCCTTCACCGAAATCTTCACCCGGTCGCCCTGATCTTTCACCGCGATCACCACCACCCCTTTCCCCTTACAGGGCTGGATGCCGTGCACGATGGCGTTCTCCACCAGCGGCTGGATCAGCAGGCTCGGAATGCGCACCGAGACATCGTCGTCGATGTCGTAGATCACCGTCAGCTTGGCGCCGAAGCGGGCCTGTTCGATGGCGATATAGTCCTGAATCTGATGTAACTCCTTGCGGATATCGATCAGTTCGTCGTTCAGCTCCAGGTTGTAGCGCAGGTAGCGCGACAGGTTAATGATCAGCTGGCGCGCGGTGTCCGGATTCAGGCGAATAGAGGAAGAGATGGCGTTCAGCGCGTTGAACAGGAAGTGCGGGTTAATCTTGCTCTGCAGCGCGCGCATTTCGGCCTTGTCCGCCATCTGGCGCAGGTGCTCGATGCGGGACACTTCCATCTGCGTGGAGATGATCTGCGACAGCCCGACCGCCATCACCTTCAGCGTGTTGGTGATCTGGTGGGCGTGGCAGTAGTAGATTTTTAGCGCGCCGGTCACTTCGCCTTTTTCCCACAGCGGCACCACCAGCTGCGAATGGATCTGCGGCGCCGCCGGGTTTTCCAGGTTGTTCTTGATGATGATTTTGCCGTGGCGAATGCTTTCGCGGGTGACGCGGCTCAGCCCTTCGCGGCCGATCGGGTAGGCTTCGCGCCCTACGCCGACGTAGGCCAGCACCTGATGGGTATCGGTGATCGCTACCGCGTCGGCGCGGATGTCCTGGCGGATGATATCGCAGATGGTGGCCAGCGATTCGCTGTTGATGTTGCGGAAATAGGGCAGCGTCTTGTGGGCGATATCCAGCGCCAGCTTAGCCTGGCGCGCGGCGATCACTTCTTTCTCATCCTCGACGCTCTGCACCAGCAGCACGATCAGGCCGATGCACACCGTGCCGAGGATCATCGGCAGGGCGATCTGCGACACGATGTCCAGCCCAAGCTCGGTCGGCTTGGCCCACAGCACGATCAGCAGCATGGTGAGGGATTCGCACAGCATGCCGCCGACGATGCCGGCACGCCAGCGCTGCTCTTTTTTCACCCTGAGGTTGATGTAACCGGCGCTGATGCCGGCGATGATGCTGGTGATAAGACAGGGCACCGACGTGATGCCGCCGATATCGATCAGATAGCGGTGCACGCCGGCGACGATGCCGGTGACGATCCCCACCCAGGGGCCGAACAGGATGCCGCCGGCCATGATGGCGATGACGCGCACGTTAACCAGCGATCCTTCGACGTTGATGCCGGAGTAGGTGCTGAACAGCGCGAACAGCGAGAAGATCGCCGTGACGATGCCGAGCTCGAGCGGCGTATGGTCTTCTTTTTGCAGCAGTTGGCGGAACAGCCGGGTGCGGGTCAGGAAAAACAGACAGATCAACATCAGCGCGGCGCGATCAAACACCGCCAACAGCATTTCAAAAAAAGGGTGCACGACGGGTTCTCGCTGCGGCCTACGGATGGCGGCAGTATACCACAGCGAAAGGGGCCCGTGGCGTGCGCCACGGGCGGGGGATTAGCCCATGCCGAGCTGCGCTTTGCCCAGTGGCGTCAGCAGGTCGACGGTGGCGCGGCCGTCGAAATCCACCTCGAAGTCGTCAGGGGCGAAGTCTGGTGGCGTTCTGCCGTCGATAAAGCTCGGCAGCTGGCGCTGCAGATAGGCGTCGTTTTTCTCGCAGCCCGGCGCGGCAGCGATGTACATCACGTTGCTGTCGAACTCGCCGTTATGCTCGTTCTCCACCGCGTGGATCACATCGCAGTGCCAAAAGACCGTGTCGCCCGGCTCCAGATCGGGAATGGGGGAAATCCCACTTAATAAAAGGGGATGCCACTTTTCCGAGATCGACAGCGCGCGGCCCGGTGCCGCATCGCACAGATCGTCGTCGGCGACGTCGTCCTGCAGCGCGCGCAGCAACACATAGGCCATGGCGTTGGCGATCGGCACCAGGTTCAGCGTGCCGGCGTTGGTGCGCTGCGGCGTCAGCGCCGTCCAACCCTGGAAGGTGCGGAACATCGAGCAGACCGCCGGGGAGGCTATTTCGCGCACCTCGGTGCGGCCGTCGGCGGCGAAGGGATCGTACTGCTGCCAGTCGCCGGAGAAAACGTGGCGATATACATAGCGGAAGTTTTCGTCCAGCCAGCGCTCAATGGTGCCGCTGTCGACGTGCGGTGACAGGCCCAGCGACGAGGAGTTCGGCGGGCGGCGGCGGGTGCGATCGGCGTAGGTGGCGACGCGGGTCGGATCGAAATGCTGTTTGCCGTTGCTCTCGGTGGCCCACAGGCTGTTGAGGAACACCTGCACCGCATGCATGCGCGCATCCTGCCGCGCTTCAACCTGCGGTTTTGACCAATAGATGCCGTAAATCTGCGGCTTGCTGGCGGCCAACTTGCCGAAATAGTTGTCTTCGGCGGCGTTTTTCAACCGTTCGACGAAGTTGTTGCGCTCAAGGTAGTCGCCGATTTCCCGGTTCCAGCCTTCGGCCTTGGCGCGGGGGAACACGCCGCGAATGGCGCAGGCGCCGCGCTGTTTGATCAGCGCTATTTGTTGCTCGCTGACGCGCTGCTGCAGGATATCTTCTGCGTCGATCTGCGGCACCGGATTATGGCCGGCGGCCAGCTCGCGGCGGATCTGTTCGACCTGGCCGCGGATGTTCTCTTCCAGCGCTAGAAAGACGTCGCGGTAGTTCGGCAATGCCTGGCGCAGCTGGCGCTTGACGTTAACGATCGTCTGCGGAATATCGTCGATGACTAAAGAGGCCATGGTGTTCTCCTGGTGCCGCGTGGATAACGGCGGCGGGCAGTTGTAGGGAATCGGGCAAGACGTTAAGGTTTTGTGGTTTTAACGTGAATGATTATCGGCAACCAATCGGGGAAAATAAAGAGACATCTTTCATTCGTAAGTTCCTCTTTTTCGTTTTTCGGAGATTTTATGAAGCTGGTCACTGAACGTCTGCACTTACAGTCGATAACCGTCGAGGATTGGCCGCTGTTTCTGCGCCTGTACCAAGATCCCGAGGTGATCCGTTACATCTCCGATCCGCGCAGCGAAGCGGAGATCCGCGCTCGGTTCGAAGAGCGGCTGCCGGCCTGGGACAAACACGGCGAGCAGTGGTTGTGTCTGGTGATGCGTGAGAAGCACAGCGGAGAGGCGGTGGGCATTACCGGCTTTCGTCCGCACTGGGCGCCGTATCGGCAGGCGGAAGTGGGATACGGGAGTTTGCCTTCCGGGCAGGGCAAGGGCTATGGCAAGGAGTCGCTGCGGGCGGTGCTGGATTTTGCGGTGAACGCCTGCGGTTTTCACAAGCTGACCGCCACCGTGACCGCCGGTAACGTCGCCTCGCGCGGCCTGCTGGAGTCGTGTGGTTTCCAGCTGGAAGGCACGCTGCGCGACAACTACCGTCTGGCGGATCAGTGGTGCGATGACTGGCTGTTCGGGCTGTTGGCGGCGGAGTTTCAGGGCGGCAAATAAAAATATCGCGCCAGGTATCGACAAGCTCGTCGGCGCTGCGCTATGTTCGATATTCGGTCAGTTCGCTGGCCAGCGTCGCTCGGACGGTCCGGGCGCTAACGTCTATCGAGGAATCCCCTATGGCTGATAACAGTCCACAGCGCCGTTTTACGCGCATTGAACGCCTTCCCCCTTACGTATTCAACATCACCGCCGAACTGAAGATGGCCGCACGCCGTCGCGGTGAGGATATTATCGACTTCAGCATGGGGAACCCCGACGGCCCGACGCCGCCGCACATCGTGGAAAAACTGTGCGCCGTCGCCCAGCGCGACGATACCCACGGTTACTCTACTTCGCGCGGCATTCCACGCCTGCGCCGTGCCATTTCGCGCTGGTATGCCGATCGTTATCAGGTGGATATCGATCCGGAAAGCGAAGCCATCGTCACTATCGGTTCGAAAGAGGGGCTGGCGCACCTGATGCTGGCGACCCTTGATCACGGCGATACGGTACTGGTGCCGAACCCCAGCTACCCGATCCACATTTACGGCGCGGTGATCGCCGGCGCCCAGGTGCGCTCGGTGCCGCTGGTGGACGGTGTGGATTTCTTCGGTGAGCTGGAGCGCGCCATTCGGGAAACCATTCCGCGCCCGAAAATGATGATCCTCGGCTTCCCGTCCAACCCGACCGCGCAGTGCGTAGAGCTGGATTTCTTCGAGCGGGTAGTGGCACTGGCCAAGCAGTACAACGTGCTGGTGATCCACGATCTGGCCTATGCCGATATCGTCTATGACGGCTGGAAAGCGCCGTCGATCATGCAGGTGCCGGGGGCGAAAGACATTGCAGTGGAGTTCTTCACCCTGTCGAAAAGCTACAACATGGCCGGCTGGCGCATCGGTTTCATGGTCGGTAACCCTGAACTGGTCAGCGCGCTGGCGCGCATCAAGAGTTATCACGACTACGGCACCTTTACGCCGCTGCAGGTGGCGGCCATCGCCGCGCTGGAAGGCGATCAGCAGTGCGTGCGCGATATCGCCGAGCAGTATCGGCAGCGCCGCAACGTGTTGGTGAAGGGGCTGCACGAGGCCGGCTGGATGGTGGAAAACCCGAAGGCGTCGATGTACGTATGGGCGAAAATTCCCGAGCCTTATGCCCACCTCGGTTCGCTGGAATTTGCCAAACGCCTGCTGGCGGAAGCCAAGGTCTGCGTCTCGCCGGGCATCGGCTTCGGCGACTACGGCGATACCCACGTGCGTTTCGCGCTGATCGAGAACCAGGATCGCATCCGCCAGGCGGTGCGCGGCATCAAGGCGATGTTCCGCGCGGACGGGCTGCTGAAACCGGGCAAGGCCGGCAGCGCCAAATAATCCTGTCAGGCCGGGCGTTCGCCCGGCCTTATTTTTTCCGTCCCAAGGTTTTCTTCATCATTTCCCCATTATGCTCAATTACGCTGAATTTTATTTTTTGGATAGAGTGTATGAGCAACCGCTACGCGCGATCGCAAATCGTTTTACATTGGCTGACTTTGCTGATGGTGATCCTCACCTATGCGGCGATGTTGCTGAAAGACTCGGTGCCGGAAGCGTGGGCGCCGATGGTCAAAAATCTGCACTTTAATTTTGGGGCTTCGGTTTTTGCCCTGATGCTGATTCGGTTGGCGGTGCGCGCTTTCCACGCGACGCCGCCGACCACGCCGCCGCTGGAGGAATGGCAGGAAGTGGGCGCCAAGATCTTCCATTGGCTGCTGTACGTGGTCTTCCTGATGTTGCCGTTGCTGGGCATGTTAACCCTGGCCTACGGCGGGAAATCGTGGTCTTTGCTGGGCTGGCCGATGCCGCAGTGGGTGACGCCGGATCCGGTGATGCGCAGGCTGGTCAAAACGGTTCATGAGACGCTGGCGAATATCGGCTACTTTATCATTGGCGCACATGCGTTGGCGGCGCTGTTTCATCACTACCTGCGTAAGGACGACACCTTGCGCCGCATGATGCCGGGCAAATGATCGTTAACAGAAACGACAAAGGGACGCTTGCGCGTCCCTTTGGCTGTGTTCCTGGTCTGGCTACCGTCAGGCAACCATCAACATGAAGGTGCCAACCCAGGCAACCAGCATGAATGACACGCCCATCAAAAAATATTTCACTGAACAACTCCTGTCTGGAGTCCTCGCCAGCAATGATCCCGATTGTTGTGCTGAGTATTTTATGGGCAGCCTGCTTGTCGGGCGGATTCTTCCAAGCGAAAGAACAACGTCCTCGAGCGCGGGCTGTCCGGTTGTCGCGCCTCATGCTCCGTGAGGTAAAATCCGAACCGCGACAGGATCGGCGCTAATGTACTCTCAATACTGGTCTGATTTCAATACTGTGTTTTTTATCACAATTTTCGGCTGTTTTTTGAACAGGGCGCGCTGTTTTATAACGCTTTTTATGGGCGGGCGACAGGAACTAGCCCGCCGTGGCGGGCTGTTAAATAGGGGATGAAGCAATGCAGCGGCGGGCGCTCAGGCGACGGCGTTGATGCCGGTCGCCAAAATGACCCAAAAAACGAGACAAGACAGCAGAATAACGGCCCAAATATGACGGCGACTCCACTCCATTTTTAGCCTTCGTTGTTGCGACAAGTGATTAGGTAACGATCACATCGGCGCGAATGGAGGAAAATTTAGCCCCTGCGGATAATATTTTGCTTACCTGTTGCTAACCTATTGGCAAACTTCACTTATCGTCACGCGCACTTCGTAGCCCAGCAGATACAACGCCTGCTCCAGCGCTTCAACCTTCGAGGCGTAGCCGATATCCAGCAACCGCTCCATTTGCCCGCCGTTGAATCCCAGCTTGCGCGCCAGCGCCGCTTTGCCGGTGTTTTTGCGTAGCATGGCATTGTGCAGTTCGATCTTCAGCGTCACCAGCGCCGGCAGGTGTACTTTCAAGTCATCGGTTTGCGCAGGAGAAGGGGCGGGCAGAGGCAGACCTTCATCCATCGCGGCGGCGATGGCGGCCAGCAGGCTTTCCTGCGCTTCCAGCTCGATGTCTTCGCGTTTATAGCAGGCAGATTGCCACTCGGGGAAGTCGTGGAAACCGATCTGCCAGGCGTCGCTGTCGCTATCGAAGGTGTAATGGGCGGGGTAGTGGCTGTACATGGCAATCCCTGATTGAAACCTGAATGAGGCGCTATTGTGACGGCGCGGCCGGCGGATAGCCATAGCCTTGAGCGGAATGGCGCTCAATCGGCATGTTCACGCGGCTTGCGACGCAGCCCGTCGGGCGGCAACAGTAGGGCGCAGATCATGACGGCCAGACTGAACAGCGGCAGCCAGCGCGCCACCGGGCCGGGGGAGTAGTTGTTGAGCACCGAGCAAACGTAGCATGTGACGGCCAGCACCCAACCGGGCAGGCCGATATCATTAAGGCGAAACGCGGTTTTGGCCATAAACCACGCCACCAGGCCAAAACAGAACAGCGCCCACACCATGATGCACAGCAGATACAGCAGCACCGAGACGAATTCCTCGGTGTCGCCGTGCGCATGGGCGCGAAAATGGTTTTTATCCAGATAGGTCGACAGAAACGACAGCAGCACGATGCCAACGGCGAAGATCGCCAGCGAGAAAACAAAGGGTTTGCGCGAGATGCGCCCGCGGTAAAGGTCTTTGGTGAGTTGTCCGAGAGATTCCATCACAGTCCGTTGTCGTCATCATTGGCCGCCCGGCGGAGGCCGGATGGCAAGCAGCCGGGCATTCTAGCGGGGTAAACGGGGGCGTCAAGGTGATAATTTTTCTCATTTAGTTGCGGTTGAGATTCCACGCGGCCGCACAGGGCGTCCTTTCACCGAGCAAAACGTCACAATTTGGCACGTTTGGCTACCTGACGCGGTCATTGGCGGCATAATCCTGTTTGTTCGCGTTGAACAATGCATTAACATAACTCCCACTTATCTCTTGCATGGCTATGGATATCCGATGCGTCACCTGGTTGCGCTTTTACCGCTGATTACCTTGCTTGCTGCCTGTAGCAGCACGCCGAAACCCAGTACCACCGCTACGCCGCAGAGCACCCCGGTAAAGGGCGGCTTTTTGCTGAGCCCGGCGCACAGCGGCGCGCCGCTGGGAGGGGATTTCGCCAATAACCCGAATACCGCGCGCTTTATCGATAAGATGGTGCAGGAACACGGGTTTGACCGGCAGCAGCTGCACGACGTGCTGGCGCAGGCTCGGCGATTGGACTCGGTGCTGCGGCTGATGGACAGACAGGCGCCGACGCCGTCTACTCAGGGGCCAACCGGGCCGAACGGTTCCTGGCTGCGCTACCGCAACAAGTTCATCACCCCGGATAACGTGCAAAACGGCGTGGTGTTCTGGAATCAATATCAGGATGCGTTGCAGCGCGCCTGGCAGGTGTACGGCGTGCCGCCGGAGATCATCGTGGGGATTATTGGCGTGGAGACCCGCTGGGGCCGCGTAATGGGTAAAACCCGTATTATCGACGCGCTGGCGACGCTGGCCTTCAACTACCCGCGCCGCGCCGATTACTTCGCCGGTGAGTTGGAAACCTTCCTGCTGATGTCGCGCACCGAAGGTGACGATCCGCTCGAGCTGCGCGGCTCCTTCGCCGGCGCGATGGGCTATGGGCAGTTCATGCCTTCTTCCTTCAAAAGCTACGCGGTTGACTTCAACGGCGATGGGCATATCAACCTGTGGGATCCGGTCGATGCCATCGGCAGCGTGGCCAATTACTTCAAGGCGCACGGCTGGTCCAAGGGCGAGCCGGTCGCCATTCAGGCCAACGGCCAGGCGCCGGGGTTGGAAAACGGCTTCAAGACCCGCTACTCGGTCGCCGCACTGGCTGAAGCCGGCCTGAGCCCGCAGGGTTCACTCGGGGATAACCAAGAGGCCAGCCTGCTGCGGCTGGACGTCGGCACCGGCTACCAGTATTGGTACGGTCTGCCGAACTTCTACACTATCACCCGCTATAACCACAGCACCCATTACGCCATGGCGGTATGGCAACTGGGCGAAGCGGTAGGGCGCTCGGCGCGCGGCGGCTTCTGACCGCTGCTTCAAACAACGAAAAAGGCCGCTTGCGCGGCCTTTTTTACGTTCTGAGCAATCAGAAATCGTAGCGCAGACGGACCACGGTCATATCGCCGAGGTTGTCGGTGCTCGATGTCAGCACGTGCTCTACGTCAACGCGGAAACCGTAGTCAAACTGTACGGTAACCCCGAGGCCGTTGTCGATGCGCTGGTAGTTGCGGCCGCTGATGTATTCCAGGCGGTCGCCCATGAAGTACGGCATCACCGATTTCACCGCGTACTGGCCCACCGGCACGGTATAACCGGCCAGGTATTCGATACCCCACGCATCGCCGGCGAAGTAATTGTTGACGTCGGCTTTCTTGGTGGTCAGGAAGTCGTTGTAGTAACCGCCGCCGAAGGTGAGCGTCCAGTTGTCCGGTTTCCAGCTGATGGCGGTACCGAAAATGTTCTGGTCATAACTCTTGCTGCCGCTGGTGGACGGGTTGCGCATTTCGGCGCGGGTGTAGTTCCAGGCGGTACCCCAGGTCAGATCCTGTGTAATGTGGTAATCCACGCCCAGTGAGCCGCCGCCTTTGCGCTTATAACGCAGGCCGTTGCCCGGCAGGTAGTCGCTGTCGCTGAACAGGTACGAGGCGTAAACGTCCGCATCGCCGAAGCGGTTCTTGTACTTCAGCATTTTGCGTGAACGGTAAGAGCCGTCGTAGTCGCCGTTGATGCCGTTGCCCGGTGCCTGGGCCAGCATGTCGTAGTCCCAGATATCGGTCTTGGCGCCAACCACGTCATAGTAAACGCTGTTTTGCTGACCGAAGGTCATCTGGCCCCAGGTGTTGCTTTTCAGGCCGGTATACAGCATACGGCGGCTGGTGTTTCTCGCGCCGTCGGCATAGTGGTGATCCCAGTCAAACAGCGCCGGAATGTTCACACCCAGCTCGTAGTAGCTGATCCAGCTGATATCGTCGAACAGGTAGTAGTCCGCTGCGAAACGGAAACGGGTGCCGCCATCGAAGCCGTTACGCTTATACGAGCCCTTGTCACCGTCGCCTGTCATGTTGTTGAACTGCGGACGGATGCTGCCGCCAACGGTAAAGTTCAGGCGGCTGAGCGGATCGCCGGCCTGTGGATCTTGCTTCAGCAGAGTGATTTCTGCCTGAGCGGCGAACGACGCGCTGCCGATCGCCAGACCCAGCGCCACCGCTTGAGTCACTACGCGCAATTTCATTGCCATGTGTTATCCCTGTTTTATGTATGACCGCCCCATCAGCGCCGCCATGCCGATGTTTTGCGCAGAACGCTGCGTTTTTACGCATTTTGACGGTTTTTTTGGTGTTTTAGCGGCGGGCGGCATTTGTAACATAAACGGTGAGATAAATAATTACTTTTCTTGCTAATTATTGGCCGGTTTTTGACCATTTCGTGCGGTGAAAAGCGCCATTATTTATGTCTCTCGATTCGGATGAATTCATCTAACGCCAAGGTTTATATTTTTCATTTGTCAGTCATCGGCGTCAGCCTGTAATTTTAGTCGTGCAAGAGATAATTAATTTCAGCCTGTCACCGCCGTATTAACGTTTGCCTTCTTCTGCGTAATCGGTCGGCAGGAATAAGCGATTGGGAGGTCGCCATGAGAAATCTGTTAATGTTGTTGGTGGGGCTGTTTTCATTACCGGCGATGGCGGCGGAGTCGCACGTCTGCCATTCTCAAGCTTATGATTATGCAGAGGTTAGTAAACTCAGGTTATCTGACGATACCCTGTTTACCTGCCGCGGCGTGGGGCGCCTGACGATCCCGGAATTGGCGCGTAAAGGATGGCGGGTGATTCATTTAGCGCAGCAAACTGAATATACCGACTCCGTAGACAGCGATGGTGAGGTTATTAAGCTTTATCAGGAAATCGTGGTGTATAAAGAATAATTCGACGGTAGCCTGTTATTATTTCAACGACGGCGAGAATCCTATTATGAATGCAAGAGTCGGTATTGACGGCAGGGCCGCCGCCGCCATGGTGATGCTTTGCGCCATCTGGGGGATGCAGCAGGTGGCGATCAAGGCCGCCGAGCAGGATGTGTCGGCGGTGCTGCAAATTGCCATTCGCTCGGGCCTTGCCGCGCTGGGGGTATACCTGTTGGCGCGTTGCCGCGGTGAGTGTTTCACCTGGGATCGCGCCACGCTGAGCGCCGGTTTGAGCGTAGGGGCATTGTTCGCGCTGGAGTTCTTTTTTGTCTCCGAAGGGCTGCGCTACACCAGCGCCTCGCATATGGCGGTGTTTTTGTACACCGCGCCGCTGTTTTCTGCCCTCGGCCTGCATTTTCTCCTTCCTCAGGAGCGCCTGTCACCGGTGCAGTGGCTGGGCATGCTCATCGCCTTTGGCGGCGTGGTGCTGGCCATATCTGGCATGGCTGAGGGAAGCGGCGGAGCCGATCGGCTGAAAGGCGATTTCTATGGCCTGTTGGCGGGGATCGCCTGGGGTGGTTCTACCCTGGTGATCCGTACCACGCGCCTGGCGGAGTGCCCGGCCAAACAGACGCTGCTGTTCCAGTTGATGGGCGCCAGTGTACTGCTGTCGCTGTTGGCGATAGCGACGGACAATTTGCACGTCGTCCTGAGCCCGGTGGCCTGGAGCAGCCTGCTGTTCCAAACGGTGATCGTGTCGTTTTTCAGCTACCTGATCTGGTTTTCACTGCTGCGCCGTTATCAGGCCTCCTCGCTGGGCATTCTCACCTTTATGACGCCGGTATTCGGCATCCTGGCGGGGGTCGTCATTCTCGGCGAACCGCTGCAAATTGAGTTTGTATTGGGGGCCGTGCTGATCGTGCTGGGGTTAATCGTGGTGAGTTGTTCATATCTTATTTATTTTGACCGAAGGGTGGCACCAAAAATATAAATTATGGATGTTGATGTACAGAACTACCAAATAAGCTGCGAAAGCCAATTCATTATTCAGTTGCAAATATCCCGCTATGCCTGGGGCGTGCCGCTGATTACGCTCAGCGATAACGGTGATTTTACCGTGATAAGAAGCCGAGGCTGGTCGAGGTTGGCGAATGGGATGCAATTGGAGGTTTATTATTTTGCCAATAACTCCCTGCTGGCTTGGGATAAAAGCCGCAAATACATCTCTTATTCAAAGGCCGGCCGGCTCTACGCCTGCGCGCTGCATTTTTCTTATTCCCCCAAAGTAGAGCGCTAACCCTCTGGCCATCAGACCAGAGGGGAGATTTTCATGATCCACTGCTTAAATGCGAGGATCTTGGGCCACTGCCGCTCGGAAATGGTCGAGGTAAAATAGCAGTGCTCGCAGGGCACGGTCATATCGGTGAACGGAATGATCAGCTCGCCGCTTTTGATCCAGTCCTGCACCAGATTAAGCCGCCCCATGGCGACGCCAAGGTGCCGCGTGGCGGCCAGCACCGCGAGATCGGAACGGTCGAACTCCATGCTTTTACTGTCGGTATCCAGCCCCAGCGCAAAGTGTTGCGACCAGGTTTGCCACTCATCTTCGCCCGAGTTGTAGCGATCGTGCAGCAGCGTGCAGTGGGCCAGGTTTTCCGGCGCATCGTACAGGTTATGTGCGGCGGCGTACTGCGGCGTGCAAATCGGCACCATCGATTCCTGCATAAAGGCCTCGTCCAGATGCCGTCCCGAGGGCAGTTTGCCGAAGTACATCGCCAGATCCACGCCGCGGTTGGCCAGGTTGATGATTTCCTGCCCGGTCAAAATGTTGAGGTGAATGGTGGGGTGCTGGGCGATAAAGTCACCGATGCGCGGCAACAACAGACATTGCACCAGAGACGGGTGCGAGTAGAGGGTCAATGTCCCCGTCAACTCGCGATTTTTGATGTCCAGAATTTCCTGGTTCAAGGTGTTGAACGAGCTGTTCAGCGCCCATTGCATGCGCTCGCCCTCCGGCGTCAGGGTAATTCTGCGATGAAAGCGCTGGAATAGCAGAAAGCCCAATTCTTTTTCGAGCAAATTAATGCGGTGGCTTACGGCGCTCGGGGTGATCGACAATTCTTGCGCCGCCAGCGCAAAAGATAAATGGCGGGCGACGCATTCGAAAGTATGCAGCCGAGAAAATTGATAGCTGGTGAGCGGGGTGGCCCGCTGTGAATGTTTTTTACTGGGGAACATGCTATTTCTCCGTGCGCACAATCTGGCAATATTAACATTTAATGGCGCGGAGGATAAACCCAGCCTGATTGATCTATTCGGTTTTTATACCGAGGGATTTCGATATGTTGAAGAGAATTGCATAACAACCGGAAATAACAGACGGTGGGGGCGATGATAATCAGCAATAGGACGAATATAATAAAAAGAGGTGCCGTTAAGCAGCGAGTAAAGGCGGTGTACCGCAGCCTGAACGATAAAAGCTCATATTCCCTGCGGGATATAACGGTTTCGCCATAATCATCCGTCGCATGGCGACGTTGAGTACGCGTTAAGCCCGGATGCCAACGAGATGGAGGTAGCAATCGATAACGCTGAGCCCCGCCTGGCCAGAGAACCGTGCCCAGTGGTTACCCACTGGGCACAACATTCAGGGAAAAGCAGGTTGATCGTCGGCGCTAATCAACGGCGACGCAGCAGCAGGCCGGCCAACAAACCTGCGCCGGCAACGAGTGCCAACGCGGCGAGGGGGGTTTTCTTCATCATACTGCCGGCGCAGCTCAGGGCGTCGCCGTATTTTTCTTGCAGCGCGCCCACTGCCTGGCGCGTGACGCCTTCGGCCTGCCAACGTTCGTTACCGCTGACGTCGCCTGCGATTTCCTGCGCTTTGCCCGCCACTTTGTCCATCATGCCATTGGCTTTTTCGCTGTTCATTATGATGTGCTCCTAAGGTTCGATCCGTTTGGCGTTCGCACAGAGCGAAAGCCTGCATTTGCACCGCCATGTTATGCACTTCACTCTGCGCTCATAAGGGGCGTTTGCATCGGTGCGGGTAGTGCATTTGCAGGCTACTTGCCGTTCCTGGAGGCCGCTCCGCCGGTAAACAGCCCGCGCTCTCTGGCCCAGACGATGGCTTCGCTGCGGCTGTGCACGCCGAGTTTGGAATAGACCGTCGCGACATGATTGCGGATGGTGTTGAGCGCCAGATTGAGACGCGCCGCGATTTTCTTGTCCGGCAGCCCCTCGCAAATCAATTCCAGCACATCGCGCTCGCGCGGCGTGAGATCGCTGGCGGCAAACCCGGCCTGGTCGGGCCGGTTGATGCTTTTCACGTTGGCCAGTTTTTCGATCAGGGTTTGGCTGAACCACGAGGCATCCTGCATCACTTCTTCGATGGCATTCACCAGCTCCAGCTCCGATCGTTTACGCTCAGTAATGTCCATGAGCACCAACAGGTAGCAGGGCGCATTATGGATACTGACGGCATCCGCCGAGGCCACGCAGTCGATTAGCTCGCTCCCTTTCTTTCGCACCTGGATATCCAACCCTTCGACGTTGCCGCTTTTTTCCAGTGCGGCAAACAAACGGCGGTTCGCCTCGGGATCGTCAATAAACTGGATCTCATCGACCGTTTTGCCGATCAACACTTCGGCGTCGTACTCGGTGGTGCGGGTGAACGCTTCGTTGACGTCCAGCACGTGCCGCTCGTCTGCGGTACACACCAACGTCGGCACCGGGCTCAGGCGAAATGCCTTGGCGAACCGCTCTTCACTTTCTCGTAGCGCCGATTCCGCCAGGCGCCGGGGTTCGAGATCGGTAAACGTGAACAGCATGCAGTCGTCTTCATTGATATCCAGCGGTTGACCGGCAACCACCACCAACTTGCTTCCTCCGCCGGGCAGTTTCAGCTCGGCCTCCATCTGCGGAATGGTGGCGCCTTCCCCTAGGCGCTGAACCGCCAGCTCTTTGTGCTCTGCCTGTTCCAAGACGTCGAGTTCATAAACCGAACGCCCCATGACCTGTTCACGCTGGTAACCGGTCATATCGAGGAACCCCTGGTTGACCTTGACGTAACGCAGGTCGCTTAGCCGACAAATGACCGCCGGCGCCGGATTGGCGTTGAAGGTTTTTTCAAAGCGCTGTTCGGCGCTGGCCCACTCCGTTGCGTCGCTCAGGATCAGCGCCAGCAGCTCCGGCTGCCCCTGCGCATCGGTGATGATCAGGCTCCGCAGGCGGTGCACCCAGAAGCTCTCCGGATCGTCGACCTGCCGAACCTCCACCACCACATCGGTGAAGGTTTCGCCATCGGCAACCCGGCTCAGCGGGTACTGTTCCAGCGCCAGCGGGTGGTTGTTGCGATAACGCAGTGCAAAACGCGCCGCGTACTCGCCGGCATCAGCCCCCAGGGCTTTCTGGTGGCTCACGCCGTGCATGGCCAACGCGGCTTCGTTAGCCCAGAGAAGCGTTTGATCGGTATCCGTCAGGATCACGCCGTCGGACAAGCCGGAGATGATTTGCTGCAGGTGGCCGCGGTGGGTTTCGCTGGCCAGGACGGATGGGTTCATGTGCTCTCCGCTAGACAGAAGGGGAGCGGCCTCTGATCGAGGCCGCGGGTTACGCTACTCGCTGAGCAGCTTAGTGCATAACGTGCGTATTCGCAGGGTGTGAATGCACTAGGCATTCTGGCGCAAATGAACTGGGACGGCCGACGCCGCCGCGCGGCAGACTGAATTTGTCTGCGCGGTTATCCACCGTGCGTGCAATCACTTGTCCAGAAAATATAAGGAACAACGATGACCACTGTCTATGAATCAAATCGCTTTGCGTTTCAGGTGTCATGGGGCTCGATATTGGCCGGGAGTGCCGTGGCGCTGGTGACTTATCTTATCTTCAGCGTGCTGGGTACGGCTATCGGTGCCCAGGCCGTGGATATGATGCAAAAGGGCAATCCGCTGAGCGGTTTTGGCACCGGCACCGGGATCTGGCTGCTGGTTTCCACGCTGGCATCGCTGGCCGCCGGTGCGTTCGTCGCCGGACGCACTGCGCCGAACCGCGGCGGTTTGCATGGCCTGCTGAGCTGGGCGATCACCACCTTGCTGACCACCTGGCTGATGGTTTCATTAGCAAGCGGCGTGGTGGGGCTGGCGGGCAGCGCGGTGGGTAAAGGGCTCTCGCTGGCGGGCAGCGGCCTGGCGGCGGCAGCGCCAAACGTGGGTGAAGGCCTCAAGCAACAGCTGGATAAAAAGGGTATCAGCCTGGACTGGGGAAGCCTGGAGAATCAGTTGAACGCCACGCTCAAGCAGACCGGCAAGCCGGAATTGGATCCGGCTCGGTTGGAACAGAAGGCCGATAGGGCGACCGCCGACGGCAAGCAATCAGCCATGGACGCGGCTGCCGATCCGGCGCAGGCCGCTACCGAGCTTAAGCAGTGGTTCGAACGCGTCAAGCAGTCCGGTGAGCCGACGTTGAGTGCGGCCGACAAGGATGCGTTGGTGAATATCGTTGCGGCACGCACCGGCAAGAGCCGTGATGAAGCGAGCCAAATCGTCGATAACTACGCCCAGGCTTATCAGCAGGCGGTGCAGAAGGTGGAAAAACTCAAGGCCGAGGCCGAGCAGAAAGCGCGCGAAGCGGCTGATGAAGCGGCCAAACAACTGTCTCGCGCCGCATGGGGCTCACTACTGATACTGCTGTTGGGCGCTGCGCTGAGCGCCGGCGTGGGGCGGATTGCCGAATCAACCCGCTGTACCGTCGCGGTAAGTTGAGATGAGAAAAAACCTGTCGTGCATCTCGCTGAACTATCGAAAAGTGGCGGGAGCGTCTGCTCCCGTGCTCGTCATCGATTTTTGCAACGAGAACAACGAGCGCTACACCTTGCGCTACAACCTGCCGCCGGATACCCCGGAACGCACCGAGCGGCGGGTATCTTTGCTGCTGTATCTGTTGCGCAAGCACCGATCGGCAGAGATCGACAACCTGGCTGATTAATCAGTCCGTTAATGAAAAGCCCGGCCTGGCGAGCCGGGCTTTTTGCCGTGCTGTGGCAACAAAGCACAGCGTATGCAGACATGGCACTGTTACGAGGGAAGAGCGAGGCATAAATGGCGCCCCAATTGGCGTGGAGGGTAACGTAGGGCATCGAACAAGGTTTGTTGAAACATCGATTCTGCTTTGTATGGGAAAAGATAAAAAAGAAACGCACTATGAAGCTCTGCGATTATCTGGCCCGAGGTTAAGGCCTTGCGTTTATCCACCGCATCCTCCCTCGACATTGTTCCTACTTCTTCGCATTAGGTTCAATAATTTTATCAGCCGACCAAACAATAAATTCACGATTTAATTTGTGATGATGAAATTCCTATTCGGCCATGCCAGTGGAGTATAAAAAAACACGTTAAGATAAAACAATTGGCAAAAAGTGTGATTCTCCCTAGAGATGTAAATGCATCTTTGACGGGAACATTTTATGTGGGTTGTTTTTGTTTTGCCGTTTTTTTGCGGGTGGATTTATATAACATGATCATTTTCAGTTATTTAAGTAATGGCTTTTCCTATGCCGCAAAAATGGCGCTGCCAAGGTGATTTTTTTTAGGATTAATCTTAATGACTTGGTTTGGTTGGTTAACGATTTTAATGAAAAGGACACAATTTTTATAAAGGCAGGGAGCGCACATGGACTATCGGAAAGATATTCTTTTACAGGTATTAGAGTATATGGAGAAGAATATTATAGAGGGGCTTTCCGTCGAGAAAGTGTCTATTATCTCAGGGTATTCTAAATGGCATTTGCAACGGCTGTTTAAACATTATTTTGGTATGACGCTCGGAACTTATATCAGGCACAGAAAGCTGAGCCGATCCGCAATTTTGCTTAAACAACATCAAGGGAACATACTGGATGTCGCCTTGGCATCGGGCTTTGCCTCTCAGCAATGTTACACGCGGGCATTCAAACGTTTCTTTGGCGAAACGCCCAACAGCTTTAGAAACAGCCGGGGATGGGATTTCTCCATCCAGATCCCACCGTATGGCAATGACAATAAGCCCTATTTTTATCACACGGTCATGCCGGATGATATTGAGTTGTTAAAGCAGTACAAAGCATTGATTTTCCATTCCATAAGGAAATACAGAGATGCCAGTGACATTACGCAGACTAATGAAAAATGGTTAAGCAAGAATGGAAAAGCTTATGGTGTGGAAAAAACCAGAGCGGGTAAATGGCATTCAAATGGTAAGGAACAAGAGGTTTTCCACTCTATTTTTAACTTCTACATACCCAGAGGGAAATATATTGTTATTCCCTTTATGGGAGCGTTGCCCGAGTACATTGATTTTTTTGAAAGCATCTATGACGCTTACCTGCCGGCCATTAATGTCAAGATGAGGGAAAGCTTTTTTATTGAGCTATATAGAAACGAGCATTTAAACAGCGAAGTTGTTAATGTCGATATACTGATTCCTGTGGTGTAGCGTTGAGAAAAGGAGACATCATGAGTGTAGAGAAATCCCCCGGTTCAATGAATAAACACCATTACGCTTTCGGTATGCTACCTTTAACGTTGTCTGTGTCTGGCAGGGTGAACGTTGCCGGTTTAGGCTGGCAGGTCATTCAATTAATGCTGGCATTAACTCTCTTCATGTTTTCAGGAAATGCGATGGCCAATAATCGGGAGCATCAACAAATAGCGTTAGTCGGTACCTGGACCCATATTCCGGATGCGCCCGCGGTGCAGAAACCGGCGTTCCCCAGTGAAGGGCTCTATCGTCTGAGGGTAAATGTCGACGGCACGTTAACGCTGCTCAATGTCATCAAGATGAAAAGCCCGTCATGGATCGCAAAATCTCGCGATGGTCGTTTCGCCTATGTCACCAATGAAGAGGATGCGGGAACGGTGACCGCCTTGGCAATAGACGACGCAGGCAGCGTGCGGGTGCTGAATACGGTGAGCAGTGCGGGCCAGCAGCCGACGCATGCCACACTCAGCCCGGACGGTAAGTTTCTGTTTGTCGCCAACTACTCCGTCGCCAAAGGCGGCGCGGGGGTGACGGTATTGCCGATTCGCAGCGACGGCACACTGGGTGAACGAGTGCAGCATTACCCGTTTATACCCGGCTCCGGCATCGTGCAGGGGCGCCAGGAAGGCGGGCATGCGCACTCCACCACCTTCAGCCGCGATGGCCAATACCTGTACGCGGCGGATCTCGGCGGCGATAAGTTGCACGCCTACCGCTATCGCCCGGATAACGCGCAGCCGCTGCAGGCGGATGCTTCGCGCGATGTCGGCTTTGCGCCCGGCGCCGGTCCACGGCACATGGTGTTCTCGCCAGAAGGCGAATATGCGTATGTCATCACTGAAATGGCGGGCGAGATCGAGGCGTTTGCCGTTAACGACAATCGATTGACTCTGAGAGGGAAAGTGAAACTGAACGGCGGCCTCGATTCGGCGGAGGAGAGAAGCGGCGGGGCTATTATCCTGAGCCCGAGCGGCAGATATCTTATTGCCACCCATCGCGGTACCGATAACCACCTGCTGGTATTTAAAATAGGCAGGGACGGTCTGCCAGGCGTGCCGACGCGCTATGAGGCCGGCGGCATTGAACCGCGGGCGCTCGCTTTTGATGCCGACGGCAACCGCCTCTATGTCACGAATGTGTTCACCAATAGCGTTACGCTGTTCGATTTCGATGATGAGAAGGGTGAGTTGCAGGCCAGAGGTGAAGCGGCGGCGATTTCAACGCCGACGGATATCAAGTTTTTCAATTAATGCCCATCATAAGGCGCGGGAGAAACCGGGTCTGAACAGGGGAAAAGGGGAATTGCGGGTGCAGATGATGGGGAATGGCTTGATGAGAAAGAATGGTGTCCCCGACTGGAATCGAACCAGTAACTAGCCCTTAGGAGGGGCTTGTTATATCCGTTTAACTACGGGGACGCTGCGGACCGGCAACCGAAGCTGCCGGGGCATTATACCTTTTTTTACCCGCAGAATAAGCGCTTAGCGGCGCGTTTGCTCAATACCTCGCCAGTTCGCGCCGAAATTTCCTCGGCTAACCGACCGCGATCACGGTTTTTCTCCGTCGTGGCGCCGTTTTTCCTCTTGCAGCCGCGCTGCCTTATTTTTGGCGCTCAAATCGTTGCGGATTTGCGCGTGGCTGATCAGCGCAAAGATAAAGGTGCCGCCGATGATGTTACCCGCCAGCGTCGGCAGGGCGAACGGATAAACGAATGCTTGCCAGCCAATCGCGCCGTTGAACACCAGATACAGGATCTCCACCGAGCCGACCACGATATGCGTCAAATCGCAAATCGCCACCAGGTAGGTCATCAACACGATCACCCAAATTTTCGCCGCGCCGGCGGCCGGGAACATCCATACCATGGTGGCGATGATCCAGCCGGCCAGGATGCCGTTGGCGAACATTTCTCCCGGCGTATGGCGCATCACCTCTTCGCCCAGGCTGATGAAGGCGCGGCGCGTTTCGGCGTCGAACAGCGGCATATGGGTAAACGCCAGCGCCGCCAGCGCGGTGCCGATCAGATTGCCGAGCAGCACCACGCCCCACAGGCGCAGCAGGATAAGCAGGTTGCGCGGCGTGGGTTTATGCATAATGGGCAGCACCGCCGTGACGGTGTTTTCGGTAAACAGCTGCTGGCGCGCCATGATGACAATGATAAAACCGAAGGTGTAGCCGAGGTTCTCAATGAAAAAGCGGCTGGGATCGTCCGGCAAGCGGGCGTGGAAAATGCCTTTCGCCGCCAGCGAGGCGCCCATCGACAGCCCGGCGGCAATCGCCGACCACAGCAGCGCCAGCCCGTCGCGCTCCAGCTCTTTTTCGCCTTCCATTCGGATCTGTTCATGCACCGCCGCCGCGCGTGACGGCAGATTCTCTTCCCTGACTTCGATTTCGCGTTTGCCCTGTTCCTGCTCTTCGCTCTCTACCTGCATTGTCTCATCCGGCTCGTGCTGCTGGCGTTGCTGGTCGTTCATGCTGTCGCTCCTGCTCAATAAGGGTGAGGTCACGTCATTAAGCGTAGTTGCCCGGCCAAAATGCGGCGAAATACAGAAAAAGGTAACAAGAGTTAAAATCCGCCGATTTTTTCCACGCATTCTTGATCCTGCTCGCCATATTGGCCCCTCGGCGCGCCCGCCGCAGGCTGCGTGTGGGGAAAGGCTTATGCTATGATTCGCTATCCCAAAGAAAAATATGAGTTCCCTGATGCTGGAAGCCAAAAGTCTGAGTTGCGTGCGCGATGAGCGCATCCTGTTTAGCGAGCTAAGCTTTTCAGTTCAGCCGGGCGATATCATTCAGGTAGAAGGGCCGAACGGCGCGGGCAAGACCAGTTTGCTGCGCATCCTCGCCGGTCTGGCGCGGCCGGACGGTGGTGAGGTGTGCTGGCGCGGGCGCAACACGCTGCGCGATCGCGCGGCGTATCAGCAAGATTTGCTGTTTATCGGCCATCAACCTGGCATCAAAGCCGTATTGACACCCTTCGAAAATCTGCAGTTTTATCAGGCGGTGCGCGGCGCGGCCGAGCATCAGGCCATCTGGCGCGCGCTGGAGCAGGTCGGGTTGGTGGGGTACGAGGATCTGCCGGTGGCGCAGCTTTCGGCCGGGCAGCAGCGGCGGGTGGCGCTGGCGCGATTGTGGCTCAGCGCGGCGCCGCTGTGGATCCTCGATGAACCCTTGACGGCGATCGATAAACAGGGCGTGGCCGAGTTGATTAGCCTTTTTGAACAACATGCGCAGCGGGGCGGCATGGTATTGTTGACCACGCATCAGGATTTGGCCGGCGTCAGCCAAACGGTGGGCAAAATTCGTTTGGCGGAACACGACGCGGGGAGTTTGTGATGTTTTTGACTCTGGTGCGTCGCGAATTGAAGATCGCCTGCCGTAAAGGGTCGGAGATCGTCAACCCGCTGTGGTTTTTCCTGATTGTGATCACGCTGTTCCCGCTGGGGATTGGCCCTGAACCGCAGCTGCTGGCGCGCATTGCGCCGGGCATCGTGTGGGTGGCGGCGCTGCTGGCCTCGCTGCTGTCGCTGGAGCGGCTGTTTCGCGACGACTTTCTCGACGGTTCGCTGGAGCAGCTGTTGCTGCTGCCGACGCCGCTGCCGATGACGGTGCTGGGCAAAGTGTGTGCTCACTGGGTCGTGACGGGATTGCCGCTGCTGATCCTGTCGCCGCTGGTGGCGCTGCTGTTGTCGCTCGATATGCAAACCTGGCTGGCGGTGGCGGGTACGCTGCTGCTCGGCACGCCGACGCTGAGCCTGATCGGCGCTATCGGCGTGGGGTTGACCGTCGGCTTGCGCAAAGGGGGCGTGCTGCTCAGCCTGCTGGTGCTGCCGCTGTATATCCCGGTGCTGATCTTCGCCACCGGCGCGATCGACGCCGCCTCGATGGGCATGCCGATCGACGGTTACCTGGCGATACTCGGTGCGATGCTGGCGGGCAGCGTGACATTGGCACCGTTTGCCACCGCAGCGGCGCTGCGAGTGAGCGTGCACTAGCTAACGTATTGAATGAACAGACGGGGCAAGGCCGACAAGAGCGTACCCTGCAGAAGATTTTCGCCGTTTCGATCGCTCGGGGCGGCCGAGGCATAAAAATTACCGTGAGCACTGACGACAATGTGGAAATGGTTACATCAACTGGCGCGGCCTGAACGGCTGTATCACGTCTGCGGCCGCTTTACCCCCTGGCTGGGGCTGGCGGCGGCGGCCTGCCTGCTGCTTGGCTGGGCATGGGGCTTTGGTTTCGCGCCGAAGGATTATCAGCAGGGCGACAGCTTCCGCATCATTTATATTCACGTGCCGGCGGCCATGTGGTCGATGGGCATCTATGCCTCGATGGCGGTGGCGGCGTTTATCGGCCTGGTGTGGCAGATGAAAATGTCCGATACCGTGGTGGCGGCAATGGCGCCGATCGGCGCGGTGTTCACCTTTATCGCGCTGGTGACCGGCTCCGCCTGGGGCAAGCCGATGTGGGGCACCTGGTGGGTATGGGACGCGCGTCTGACCTCCGAGCTGGTGCTGCTGTTCCTCTATATGGGCGTCATCGCGCTGTACAACGCCTTTGAAGACCGCCGCCTGGCGGGCCGCGCCGCCGGGATTCTGGTGCTGGTGGGCGTGGTGAATATCCCGATCATTCATTTCTCTGTCGAATGGTGGAATACGCTGCATCAGGGCTCGACCAACATGCAGCAATCCATCGCGCCAAGCATGCGCACCCCGCTGCGCTGGGCGATCCTCGGTTACCTGTTGTTGTTCATTACGCTGACGCTGATGCGCCTGCGCAATCTGATCCTGTTCCAGGAGCGCCAGCGCCCGTGGGTCGCCGGGCTGGTGAATAAGGAGCGTCAGTCATGAATGCCGCGTTCGATTCCTGGCCGGCGTTTTTCGCCATGGGCGGTTATGCCTTCTATGTTTGGCTGGCGGTCGCCGTCACGCTGATTTCGCTGTTGGGGCTGGTGGCGCACACCGTCTGGCAACGGCGGCAGTTGCTCGCCGAGATCGGCCGCCGTCAGGCGCGCGAGCGGCGCATTCGTCATGCGCAACAATCAAAACAAAAATCCGCCGCACCGCGGGAGAAATCATTGTGAATCCACGTCGTAAAAGCCGCCTTTATCTGGCGATCGTTGTGCTGATCGGCATCGCGCTGACCGCAACCCTGATGCTGTACGCGCTGCGCTCCAACATCGATCTGTTCTATACCCCGGGTGAAATCCTGCAGGGCAAGGGCGAAAATCATGAGAAGCCCGAGGTCGGCCAGCGGCTGCGTATCGGCGGCATGGTGATGCCCGGCTCGGTGAAACGCGATCCCAATACGCTGCAGGTCAGCTTCAAGATTTACGACGCGCGCGGCGCGATCGGCGTGACCTACACTGGCATTCTGCCGGACCTGTTCCGCGAAGGGCAGGGCGTGGTGGCGCAGGGCGTGCTGGGCGAGGGCAACGTGGTCAATGCGCGCGAAGTGCTGGCCAAGCACGACGAGAAATACACGCCGCCAGAAGTGGCCGACGCGATGAAAGAGAATCACAAAGGGCCGGCGGAAGCGTATAACGCGCCGCAGGCGGAGGGTGCCAAGTCATGATGCCGGAACTGGGCAGTTTTCTGCTGTGCCTGGCGCTGGCGATCGCGCTGTTGCTGAGCATCTACCCGCAGTGGGGCGCGGCGCGGCAGGACAGCCGCATGATGGCGGTGGCCCGGCCGCTGACCTATGGCATGTTCGCGGCGATTGCGCTGGCGTTCCTGTGCCTGGTGCATGCCTTCGTGGTCAACGACTTTACCGTCGCCTACGTGGCCACCAACTCCAATACCCAACTGCCGGTGTATTACCGCATCGCCGCCACCTGGGGGGCGCACGAAGGTTCGCTGCTGCTGTGGGTGCTGCTGCTGAGTTGCTGGTCGCTGGCGGTGGCGTTGTGCAGCCGGGCGATGCCGCAGGACGCGGTGGCGCGGGTGCTGTCGGTGATGGGCATGATCACCGCCGGTTTCCTGCTGTTCATCATCATGACCTCCAACCCGTTCACCCGCACGCTGCCGAACTTCCCGATCGACGGCAGCGATCTCAACCCGCTGCTGCAGGATATCGGCCTGATCTTCCACCCGCCGCTGCTGTACATGGGCTATGTCGGCTTCTCGGTCGCCTTCGCGTTCGCCATCGCCTCGTTGATGGCCGGCCGGCTCGACACCGCCTGGGCGCGCTGGTCACGCCCGTGGACTACCGCCGCCTGGGTGTTCCTCACGCTGGGCATCGTGCTCGGATCGGCCTGGGCCTACTATGAGTTGGGCTGGGGCGGTTGGTGGTTCTGGGATCCGGTGGAGAACGCCTCCTTTATGCCGTGGCTGGCCGGCACCGCGCTGATGCATTCGCTGGCGGTGACCGAGAAACGCGGCACGTTCAAAGCCTGGACGGTGCTGCTGGCGATCACCGCCTTCTCGCTGTGCCTGCTCGGCACCTTCCTGGTGCGCTCCGGCGTGCTGGTCTCGGTGCACTCCTTCGCCTCCGATCCGGCGCGCGGCATGTTTATTCTCGCCTATCTGGTGATCGTGATCGGCGGTTCGCTGCTGCTGTACGCGGTCAAGGGCGGCCAGGTGCGCAGCCGGGTGCAGCACGAAACCTTCTCGCGCGAGACCTTCCTGCTCGGCAACAACGTGCTGCTGATCGCCGCCATGCTGGTGGTGCTGTTGGGCACGCTGCTGCCGCTGGTGCACAAACAGCTGGGGCTGGGCAGCATTTCGATCGGCGAGCCGTTCTTCAATACCATGTTCACCTGGCTGATGGCGCCGCTGGCGCTGCTGTTGGGCATTGGGCCGCTGGTGCGCTGGCGCCGCGATGAGCCGCGCAAGCTGTGGCGGCGCCTCGGCGTAGCGCTGCTGGCGACGCTGGTGCTGTCGATTCTGCTGCCGTGGTTGCTGCAGGACAGCATCGCCGGCATGACGGTGGTGGGCCTGATCATGGCACTGTGGGTGATCATCCTGACGCTGATGGAGCTGCATGAGCGCGCCACCCATCGTCACGGTTTCTGGCGCGGCCTGCGACAGCTGTCCCGCAGCCACTGGGGCATGGTGCTCGGCCACCTCGGCGTGGCGGTGACGGTGATCGGCATCGCCTTCAGCCAGAACTACAGCGTGGAGCGTGACGTGCGGATGAAGGCCGGCGACAGCGTGGATATCCACAATTATCATTTCGTGTTCCGCGACGTGCACGACATCCGCGGCCCGAACTACAGCGGCGGCGTCGGTATCATCGACGTGACGCGCAACGGCAAGCCGGAGGCGACGCTGCATGCGGAGAAACGCTACTACAGCGTGGCGCGCAGCATGATGACCGAGGCGGCGATCGACGGCGGGTTCAGCCGCGATCTGTACGCGGCGCTGGGCGAGGAGCTGGAAGACGGCTCCTGGGCGGTGCGCCTGTATTACAAACCCTTCGTGCGCTGGATCTGGTTCGGCGGCGTCTTTATGGCGATCGGCGGCCTGCTGTGCATTCTCGACCCGCGTTATCGCATGAGCAAAAAGCTCAAGCGCGAAGGCAAGCTGGAGGCGCAATCATGAAGCGTAAGCTGCTGTTTATCCCGTTGGTGCTCTTCCTGCTGCTGGTGGCGGCCCTGATGGTGCAACTGACGCGCAACGCCGGCGGCGAAGATCCGACCATGCTGGAGTCGGCGCTGATCGGCAAACCGGTGCCGACCTTCAGGCTGGAATCGCTGGATCAGCCCGGCAAAACCTACGATCAGGCGGTGCTGCGCGACGGCAAGCCGATATTGCTCAACGTCTGGGCCACCTGGTGCCCGACCTGCCGCGCGGAGCACCAGTATCTCAATACGCTGGCGGCGCGCGGCGTGCGGGTGGTCGGCCTGAACTATAAAGACGATCGTGCCAAGGCGGTGACCTGGCTTAATTCCCTCGGCAATCCCTATGCGCTCAGCCTGTACGACGGCGACGGCATGCTGGGGTTGGATCTCGGGGTGTACGGCGCGCCTGAGACCTTCCTTATCGACGGCCAGGGGATCATTCGCTATCGCCACGCCGGCGACATGAACGAGCGCGTCTGGCAGCAGGAAGTGCTGCCGCTGTATAAAAAGTACGGGGGTGAGGCATGAGGCTGATTGTTCTGCTGTGTGCCGCACTGCTGAGCTGGAGCGCCGCCGCGGCGATCGATACCTATCGCTTCAACTCCGTCGAGCAAGAGCAGCAGTATCGCGAGTTGACCGAACAGCTGCGCTGCCCGAAATGTCAAAACAACAGCATTGCCGATTCCAACGCCATCATCGCCGCCGACATGCGCACCAAGGTGTACGAACTGATGATGCAGGGGCAAAACAAGCAGCAGATTATCGATTACATGGTGGCGCGTTATGGCAACTTCGTCACCTACGAGCCGCCGGTAACGCCGGCGACGCTGATCTTGTGGATCGGCCCGCTGCTGTTCGTATTGATCGGCGGGGCGGTGGTGATCCTGCGCACCCGTCGGCGGCCCGATGCAGCGGCGGATGATGCATTCTCCGAACGGGAACGGCAGCGCCTGGCGGCGCTGTTGCAAGAGACTGACAGGAAGAAACCCTAATGGCTTTTTGGCTGATTATTTGCGTGTTGTTGGCCGGCGCCGCCGCGTTGCTGGTGGTGCCGGCGATGCGCCACGGCAAGCAGAGCGCCGCCACGCGCGATGCGTTGAACAAAGCGTTTTATCAGGATCGCCTCAGCGAGCTGGAGCAGGATGAGCAGCAGGGCGTGGTGGCCGAGCGCCCGGAGCTGGTCAAAGAGCTGCAACAGAACCTGTTGAACGACATCCCGGCCGAGCAGATGGTGCAGGCGAAGCCGATCAACCGCTGGGCGCTGGTGCCGGGCGTGGTGTTACTGCTGGCGGTGACCGTTGGCTTTTATCTGAAAACCGGCGGGTTGGCGCAGGTGCTGGACTGGCGTCTGGTGCAGGCACAAATGCCGGAATTGCGCGAGCGCGTCGCCAACGAGCGCGCCAAACCGCTGAGCATGGAAGAGATTGCCCGTCTCGGACTGGGGCTGCGCACCGCGCTGCAGCAGGACGATCGCAATATCAACGACTGGATGATGCTGGGGCGCGTCGGCATGGCGTTGAACAATGCCACTACCGCCACGCAGGCCTTTGCTCATGCTTATCAATTGGATCCGAATAGTCTGGAAGTGCGGCTCGGCTATGCCGAGGTCTTGACGCGATCCAACGATCCGGAGGATAACAAGCAGGCGACGCAGCTGTTGCGGCGCATGATCGCGGAAAACCACAGCGATCCGCGGGTGCTCAGCCTGCTGGCGTTCAATGCCTTCGAACAGGGCGATTTCAAGCAGGCGATCGGCGCCTGGCAAGTGATGCTGCAGCTGCTGCCGGCCAACGATCCGCGCGCGGAAGTGATAAAGCGCAGTATTGCACAAGCAAAAGCCCAGGCCGGCGGAGAAACTGTTAAACTGAATGTGACCGTTGCGCTGTCACCGCAGGCGGCGAAAGCCATGCCGCCGCAGGGGACGCTGGTCATTTCGGTCACCGACGGCGTCAGCCCGGTGCCGGTCGCAGTAAAACAATTGCCGTTGAGCCGTTTTCCGCTGTCTTTCTCACTGGATGACAGCAACGCCATGATGCCCGAGCGTCTGCTCTCGGCGCAGCATCAGGTGCAGGTGCGTGTGCGCCTCTCACAGGACGGATTGGCCACGCCGCAACCGGGGGACTGGTTCGGCGAAAGCTCGCTGCAGACATTCAGCGGTAAAGAGCAGGTTAGCGTTCAGATAAACAAGCAGGTCCCTGAAAAATAAGACCGAACGTGTTTTTATGGAGAAAAATATGAACTTTCGCCTGACTGGGGTGGCATTCGCAGCGGCATTACTGGTGGGCTGTGCCAGCGCGCCAGACAATGAGCCGCAAGGGCGTTCTGATCCTCTGGAAGGATTTAACCGGACGATGTTCGACTTCAACTACAACGTCCTGGATCCTTATATCTTGCGTCCGGTCGCGGTGGCCTGGCGTGACTACGTGCCGATGCCGGCGCGTAACGGCATCAGCAACTTCACCTCCAACCTGGAAGAGCCGGCCAGCATGGTCAACGCCTTCCTGAAGGGCGATCCTTACCGCGGGATGATCCACTTCAACCGTTTCTTCCTGAACACCCTACTCGGGATGGGCGGCCTGATCGACGTGGCCGGCATGGCCAACCCGAAACTGGCGCGCGAAGAGCCGAATCGCTTCGGCAGCACGTTGGGGCATTACGATGTGGGTTACGGCCCGTACGTGATGTTGCCGGGCTACGGCAGCTTCACGCTGCGTGACGAAGGTGGCGACTTTGCGGATACGCTGTATCCGATGCTGAGCTACCTGACCTTCTGGATGTCGGCGGGCAAATGGGTGGTCGAGGGTATCGAAACCCGCGCTCAACTGCTGGATTCCGACGGTCTGCTGCGCAATTCCTCCGATCCTTACATCATGGTGCGCGAAGCTTACTTCCAGCGCCACGATTTCATCGCCAACGGCGGTTCGCTCAAGCCGGAAGAGAACCCGAACGCCAAGGCGATTCAGGGCGAACTGGACGAGATCGACTCGCAGTAATCCCGGGCATTATGCCAATGAAAACCCGCCGTCAGGCGGGTTTTTTTATGCCCGCGCGAGCGACAGGCAAAGAAAAAGCGCCCCAGGGGGCGCTTTGGCATCCATCTCAAGTGAGATTAGAAGCGGTAGTTGAAGTTGGCGCCGTACAGCCAGGCCTTGCCTTCGGAGGTGAAGGTATAAGGACCTTCGTTGATGGTGACTTTCTGGCCGTGCATGTAGGACACGCCGACGTCGACCGAGGCGTCTTTGTTGAACGCATAGGTAGTACCGGCACTCAGCCAGAAACGGTCCTGATCGGGAATGGAGATCGAACGGTTTTGGGCAGGCACCGGGCTGTCATCGAAGGCGATACCGGTACGGAAGGTCCAGTTATCGTCGTAGAAGTAGGTGGTACCCAGCGCGATGCGGTAAGCGTCTTTGAAGCCTTCATGCTTCTGGAACAGGGTCTGGCCGTTGTTGCCGGTGGCTTTCAGCTCCTGGAACTGGCTCCAACTGGTGTAGGCCAGGCTGTAGTGGATGGCCCACTGCGGCGCCACTTTGTTATAGCCGGACAGTTCCCACATTTCCGGCAGGTGCAGGCTCAGAGAACCCGGAATGGTGGTGCCGTTGGTGCCCCACGGAAGACCTTGAGAGGCCAGCAACGGGTTGAAGGCTGAAGGCAGGCTGCTCTTGTAATCGCCGTCGAAGTCGATTTTCACTTCTGAGCGATAGGTGAAGCCGTAACGGTTGTTTTCATCCACTTCGTAGAGAATACCGGCGTTCCAGCCGAAGCCCCATTCGTCGCCTTTCAGATGAGAAATTTGGGTATCTGCCGGGATCTGCGAAACCGGGCCGGCCAACTGTGGCGGCAATTTGCCTGAACCGGCGATCAATTTTGGCAGATCGCCGGCGTAACGCTCGAGTTTAGCCTTGGCGTAGACGGCGTCAAAACCCAGACCGAAGCTGAAGTTTTTGTTCAGGCGATAAGCGCCGCTCAGGTTCAGGTTCAGGGTTTCCAGATCGGTTTTGCCGCCCATGGAACCCGCCGCGTAACCGTCGTTATATTCGGTCGCCAAACCGAAGTTGCTGGTGACCGAGCCGCCTACGGCGAATTGATCGTTAATTGGGTGAACATAATGCAGGTTCGGCACCCAGGCTGTCGGTGCGATGTTTTTCGCATCCAGGCTGGCGCCGGAAGGAGATCGGCCACTGATATCGACGTCCGGATCGATGAAGACTGCGCCGAAAGAAAGTTCCGGGCGGGTATACATCATCAGCAATGCCGGGTTGCGGCTTGCGGAGGCCGCCGTATCCGCCATGGCGCCTTCGCCAGAATACGAACGTCCTAAACCAGCTGATGAGAACTCATTCAGCTGGAATCCTGCGGCAGACACGTTTGAAGAAATAATTGCCACTGCAGCTGCGAGAGCTGATTTAGTCAATAGGTTTTTCTGGCTCATGACCAAAACCTCATTATGTGTTTATTATTTAAACTATTGTTACACGAAGTAACAAGGAGCGCGGGATTGTAGGGTCCGTTATCGTTCAGACAAATCAGACCAGTGGCTGAAGTATAGGTCTGACCTGTGAAAATGTTGCAAGTTTGTTTTTGAAATATTTCCAACCTGATATCAAAAAAGAGATCTGCTTAACAAAAAGCCAGCGGTAAATAACAAAATTCTTACCATTCCTTAGCAGACGCTCATTTTTATTTGTGATTTCCATCACTTAAAACACCCAGTAAAAGTAAGTGCTAGTGATTGCCGGCGTGGAAGCGTAAAATACCCGCAGAATTTTGTGGCTTTGTGCCGGTGAGTGAAACGGCAATTTGGGCTGATAACAGAGGCCCTTGAGGAGAACCAATCATGTCAGATGCAATTAATAAATGCAGCGCCCAGGAAACCGCCGCGTGTTGCTGCGTGGATGTCGGCACCGTGATGGATAACACCGATTGCACCGCGTCCTACAGCCAGGTGTTCAGTAATCAACAAGATGCGGAAGCGATGCTGGCCGCCCTGAGCGAAAAGGCGCGCGCGGTCGAATCCGATCCTTGTGACATCAGCAGTAGCATTAAACCGGTTGACGGTGGCGTGCAGTTGGAGGCCGATTTCACCTTCGCCTGCCAGGCGGAAACCCTGATCTTCCAGCTCGGCCTGCGTTAATCCCCGCTTTACCCCCGGCGCCGCCTGCTGCGCGCCGGGGATTTCCTTCCCCGTGCCGCCCCGATAGAAAGTGCGCCTGCTCGCAGTTTTGATCTCTGCCGGTTTGCCAAATGTAACCGTTTGGTTAACAATGACCTCATCAGGTCAGACCTCTTTCTGCCCATTGCGCTGACGTTATTTTCTTCAGGAGCATTTATGAGTAAGGCACTGCCGTTGGTGACCCGTCATGGTGACCGCATTGCGATTGTGAATGGACTGCGTACCCCCTTTGCCAAACAGGCAACTGCCTATCACGGCATTCCGGCGGTGGATTTAGGGAAAACGGCGGTGAGCGAGCTGTTGGCGCGTAGCGGCATCGATCCGCAGCTGATCGAACAGCTGGTGTTCGGCCAGGTGGTGCAAATGCCCGAGGCGCCGAACATCGCGCGTGAAATCGTGCTCGGTACCGGTATGAGCGTTCATACCGACGCTTACAGCGTGTCGCGTGCCTGCGCCACCAGCTTCCAGGCGATCGCCAACGTGGCGGAGAGCATCATGGCCGGCAGCATCAGCGTCGGTATCGCCGGCGGGGCGGACTCTTCTTCCGTCTTGCCGATCGGCGTCAGCAAGGCGTTGGCGCGCACGCTGGTGGACGTCAACAAGGCGCGCACGCTGTCGCAGCGTCTCAAACTGTTCAGCCGGCTGAAATTCCGCGATCTGATGCCGGTGCCGCCGGCGGTGGCGGAGTATTCCACCGGTCTGCGCATGGGCGATACCGCTGAGCAAATGGCGAAAAGCCACGGCATCACCCGCGAAGCGCAGGATGCGCTGGCGCACCGTTCCCATGAACTGGCGGCCAGGGCCTGGCGTGAGGGGTGGCTGCGCGATGAGGTGATGACGGCCTACGTGCCGCCTTACCGCGCGCAGCTTTCTGAAGACAACAATATCCGCAAAGACTCCAGCCTGGCTTCCTACGCCAAGCTGAAACCGGCGTTCGATCGCAAACACGGCAGCGTCACTGCGGCCAACAGCACGCCGTTGACCGACGGCGCGGCGGCGGTACTGATGATGAGCGAATCGCGCGCCAAAGAGCTGGGGCTGCAGCCGCTCGGCTATCTACGCAGTTTCGCCTTCGCCGCCATCGACGTGTGGGAAGACATGCTGCTGGGGCCTTCCTACGCTACGCCGCTGGCGCTGGATCGCGCCGGCATCGGTCTGGCCGATCTGACGCTCATCGACATGCATGAAGCCTTCGCTGCGCAAACGCTGGCCAACCTGAAGATGTTTGCCAGCGAAGCGTTCGCCCGCGAGAAGCTTGGCCGCAGCCAGGCGATCGGTGAGGTGGACATGGACAAATTCAACGTCTTGGGTGGTTCCATCGCCTATGGCCACCCATTCGCCGCCACCGGCGCGCGCATGATCACCCAGACGTTGCGCGAGCTGAAACGCCGCGGCGGCGGGCTGGGCCTGACCACCGCCTGCGCCGCCGGCGGGTTAGGGGCCGCGATGATCGTGGAGGTGGAATGATGAGTGCCGAAAACGCATTGCACGAACAGCGGGCCAAACCGTCGGCCTTTCAGCTGACGATTCGCCCCGACAACATCGGCGTGATCACCATCGACGTGCCGGGCGATAAGGTCAATACGCTCAAGGCTGAGTTCGTCGAACAGGTGAACGACGTGCTGATCCGGGCGCAGCAGCATACCGCGCTGGAAGGATTGGTGATCGTTTCCGGCAAGCCGGACTCGTTTATCGCCGGCGCCGACATCACCATGATTGCCGCCTGCACCAGCGCCAAAGAGGCGGAAACGCTGGCCAAGAAAGGGCAGAGCACGCTAGCGCAGATCGCCGCCTTCCCGGTGCCGGTGGTGGCCGCCATTCATGGCGCCTGCCTGGGCGGCGGCCTGGAATTGGCGCTGGCCTGCCACGGCCGCGTCTGTTCGTTGGATGACAAAACCGCGCTCGGTCTGCCGGAAGTGCAGCTGGGCCTGCTGCCGGGCTCCGGCGGCACTCAGCGCCTGCCGCGCTTGGTTGGCGCCGCCAAGGCGCTGGACATGATCCTGACCGGCAAGCACATTCGCGCCCGCCAGGCGCTGCGCATGGGGCTGGTGGACGACGCCGTGCCGCAGTCGATCCTGTTGCAGACCGCCATCGAGCGGGTGAAACAGGGCTGGAAGCATCAGCGCGAGCTGCCGTGGCAGGATCGCCTGCTCAATGGCCCGCTGGGCAGAAATCTGCTGTTCAGCATTGTGCGCAAAAAAACGTTGGCGAAAACCCACGGCAACTACCCGGCGGCGGAACGCATCATTCAGGTAGTGCGCACCGGGCTGGATCACGGCAGCGCCAGCGGCTATGAAGCCGAAGCGCGCGCCTTTGGCGAACTGGCGATGACGCCGCAGTCGGCGGCGCTGCGCAGCCTGTTCTTCGCCTCCACTGCGCTGAAAAAAGAGCGGGGCGGCAATGCCAAGCCGCATGCCCTGCATCGCGTCGGCATTCTCGGCGGCGGCCTGATGGGCGGCGGCATCGCCTGCGTCACCGCCACGCGCGGCGGTTTGCCGGTTCGTATCAAAGACATTAATGAAACCGGCATCAATCACGCGCTGAAATACAGCTGGGACGTGCTTGGCAAACGGGTACGCAGCAAGCGCATGCGCCCGGCGGAACGGCAAAAACAGATGATGCTGATCTCCGGCTCTACCGATTACACCGGCTTTGAGCAGGTGGATATCGTGGTCGAGGCGGTGTTTGAGGATCTGGCGCTGAAGCAGAAGATGGTGGCCGAGGTCGAAGCGAACTGTGCGCCGCATACCGTGTTTGCCTCCAATACTTCCTCGTTGCCTATCGGCCACATCGCCGAAAAAGCCCAGCGGCCGCAGCAGGTGATCGGTCTGCACTACTTTAGCCCGGTGGACAAAATGCCGCTGGTGGAAGTGATCCCGCACGCCGGCACCAGCGAAGAGACTATCGCGACCACCGTGGCGCTGGCGCACAAGCAGGGCAAGACCGCTATCGTGGTGGGCGACAGCGCGGGTTTTTATGTCAACCGCATCCTGGCGCCGTACATCAACGAAGCGGCCCGTTGCCTGCTGGAAGGCGAGCCGATGGAGTCGCTGGACAAGGCGCTGGTGGACTTCGGTTTCCCGGTCGGCCCGATCACCCTGTTGGACGAAGTGGGCATCGACGTCGGCACCAAGATCATTCCGGTGCTGGTCGAGGCGCTGGGGCCGCGCTTCGCCGCGCCGGCTGCGTTCGATGCGGTGCTGAAGGACGGGCGTAAAGGGCGCAAGAACGGCCGCGGCTTCTATCTTTACCCGAGCGAAGGGCAGCAGCGGCAGCGGCGTAAACGTGCGGATACCTCATTGTATACATTGCTCGGCGTCACGCCGAAGGCGCACATGCTGCCGGCGACCGTCGCCCAGCGCTGCGTGATGATGATGCTGAACGAAGCGGCGCGCTGCCTGGATGAAGGCGTGATCCGCAGCGCGCGCGACGGCGACATCGGCGCGGTGTTCGGCATCGGCTTCCCGCCGTTCCTCGGCGGCCCGTTCCGCTATATGGACGAGCTCGGCGCCGAAAAAGTGGTGAAAACGTTGGAATACCTGCGCCAGCAGCACGGCGAACACTTCGCGCCGTGCGAACGCTTGCAGCGCATGGCGCAGCAGGGCGAGCGTTTTTATCCGCTGGGGAGCTGAACGCAGGGCGGCCCGATTTGCACTATAGTTGCAACAGGGCCGCGTTGTGATCGCCATCACTCCTTGTAACAGCGTCAGCCGGTGAGGCTGTACAGCAAGGCGTAGGCAGCGGTAAGTTAGCTTGACCGTCATCAATAAATTTCATGGCGGTAAGGTTAAAATTTAACCCGTTGAATTGATTGTTCTGTGAGCAATCGAGGTTTGCCAGGGGAGGGTTGCTGTAAAAAACAGCATTTTCTTTAGGCAAACTTTCAGGCAAAATGCCCGGCCGCCATAAAGAGACGGCGCGTTATCGTTTTAAAGCTTTGGCTTTGGGTTGTAAAACTCGGCGGTACAGCACGCACGGCGTTTCTGTATAGCGTTACTTTGTCAACAACAGCGGTGCAATATGCAAGTTTTGATTATGCGTCACGGAGAGGCGGCGCTCGAGGCAGCCAGCGATGCGGTAAGGCCCCTTACCCTGTGCGGCCGCGACGAGTCCCGTCAGATGGCGGCCTGGTTGAACACCAAGTCTGTGGATATTGAACGCGTGCTGGTCAGCCCCTATCTGCGGGCCGAACAGACGCTGGCGACGGTGCGTGAAGCCTTGACGCTGCCGGAGGGCGAAGAAGTGCTGCCCGAGCTGACGCCGGGCGGCAACGCCGAACAGGTCGGCAGCTATCTGCAGGCGCTGGCGATGCAAGGGGTGAGCTCGGTGCTGATCGTGTCGCACCTGCCGCTGGTGGGCTACCTGGTGGCTGAACTGTGCCCGGGCGAGTGCCCGCCGATGTTCGCGACCTCGGCGATCGCTAACGTCGATCTGCCGGCGGACGGCAGCTACGGCAAATTTGAATGGCAGGTCAGCCCGTCGCAGGTGATGGCCAAAGTGTGAGCCGCGGATGCGGTGCGGAATAAACTCAGGGCGATGTCTGACATCGCCCTGAGTCGTTTCTGCGGGGGGCTATTCTGCCAGCTCCACCAACAGCAGGACGGCGGCGTTGCCGCCCCATTCCTTCGGCGCCTGATGGAACGCCAGCACGTCGGGATGCTGCGCAAGCCACAGCGGCGTTTGCTGTTTGAGAATGTGTTTGCCGTGCCCGTGCATCACGCAGGCGCAGTGCACGTGCTCGCGTTTGCAGGCGGCGATCAACGCCCCCAGCTCCTGCTTGGCCTGCAGCTGGGTCAGGCCGTGCAAATCGAGAAACAGCTCCGGCGAATAATCGCCGCGTCGCAGCTTCTTCAGCTCATACGGGCTGCTGCCGGGGCGCACGTAGCGCGTCGGGCCTTCCTCTTCCAGCTGCGGCTGATATTCATCTGAAAAATAATAGCTGGCATCGACCTGCTCCTGCAGCAGCCGCTGCGGCGCAACCTGTTTGACCTTGAGCTTCGGCGGGCGGTGGACGATGGTGTCCTGGCGCAGCTTTTTTGCGCCCGCCACCGACTCTCTGAAGAGCTGTTGTTCGTCTTTGCTCAGAGGGGGCTTGTTCTTCATGCTTCATTCACCGGAAATCGTTTATTTCGCTAGTTTACCTTGTGAATGAGCGCTGTCGACGCAAAACTCGGGCCAGAGTGAAAAGCGCGAGGGGCGCGCGTGATTTGTCGCGGGCTTCATGGCAAACTATGCGGCTAAATCATGAAACACAGCGCCTGCCGGAGGGCAAATTGGACAAAATTTTCGTCGACGAAGCAGTGAACGAACTGCACACCATTCAAGATATGCTGCGCTGGACGGTAAGCCGCTTCAACGCCGCCAATATCTATTATGGTCACGGAACCGACAATCCGTGGGACGAAGCGGTGCAATTGGTGCTGCCAAGCCTGTTCCTGCCGTTGGACATTCCGGAGGACATGCACACCGCCCGTCTGACCTCCAGCGAGCGCCATCGCATCGTTGAGCGCGTGATCCGCCGCGTCAACGAACGCATCCCGGTCGCTTACCTGACCAACAAGGCCTGGTTCTGCGGCATGGAATTCTACGTCGACGAACGCGTGTTGGTGCCGCGCTCGCCGATCGGTGAGCTGATCAACGATCGTTTCAGCGCGCTGATCCCGCACCCGCCACGTCATATCCTCGACATGTGCACCGGCAGCGGCTGCATCGCCATCGCCTGCGGCTACGCTTTCCCGGAAGCGGAAGTGGACGCGGTGGACATCTCCAGCGAAGTGCTGGCGGTGACCGAGCGCAATATTCAGGCGCACGGCGTCGAGCACCAGGTGATCCCGATCCGTTCCGATCTGTTCCGCGACGTTCCCGCGATCCAGTACGATCTGATCGTCACCAACCCGCCGTACGTCGATGCGGAAGACATGTCCGATCTGCCGCAGGAGTTCCGCTTTGAGCCGGAACTGGGGCTGGCGGCGGGCAGCGACGGCCTGAAGCTGGTGCGCCGCATCCTAGCCTGCGCGCCGGACTACCTGACTGACGACGGCGTGCTGATTTGTGAAGTGGGTAACAGCATGGTACATCTGATGGAACAATATCCGGATATTCCGTTCACCTGGCTGGAATTCGAAAACGGCGGCGACGGCGTGTTCATGCTGACCAAACAGCAGCTGGTGGATTGCAAGGAACACTTCAGCCTCTATCGCAGCTAAACCGCATTTCCAGGGCCCGCACGGCGGGCCTCATAACGATAAAAGACTAACGGTAAGGAGCCGTGATGGCAGGAAACAGTATTGGGCAGATTTTCCGCGTCACCACCTTCGGTGAATCTCACGGGGTGGCGCTGGGTTGTATCGTCGATGGCGTACCGCCCGGCATTCCGCTCACCGAAGCCGATTTGCAACACGATCTGGATCGTCGTCGTCCGGGCACCTCGCGTTACACCACCCAGCGTCGCGAACCGGATCAGGTGCGCATTCTCTCCGGCGTATTCGAAGGCGTGACCACCGGTACCAGCATCGGTCTGATCATTGAAAACACCGATCAGCGCTCGCAAGACTACAGCGCCATCAAAGACGTGTTCCGTCCGGGGCATGCCGACTACACCTACGAACAGAAATACGGTCTGCGCGACTATCGCGGCGGTGGCCGCTCTTCGGCGCGCGAAACCGCCATGCGCGTTGCGGCGGGCGCCATCGCCAAGAAATACCTGCAGCAGAAGTTCGGCGTGCAGGTGCGCGGCTATCTGGCGCAGATCGGCGACGTGACCTGTGAGCTGAAAGACTGGGATCAGGTCGAACAGAACCCGTTCTTCTGCCCGGATCCGGACAAGCTGGAAGCGCTGGACGAACTGATGCGCGCGCTGAAAAAAGAGGGCGACTCCATTGGCGCCAAGGTCAGCGTGATTGCGGAGAACGTGCCGGTTGGCCTGGGCGAGCCGGTGTTTGATCGCCTCGACGCCGATCTGGCGCACGCGCTGATGAGCATCAACGCGGTGAAAGGCGTGGAGATCGGTGACGGATTTGCTGTCGTGACCAAACGCGGCAGCGAAAACCGCGATGAAATCACCCCGGAAGGCTTCCAGAGCAACCATGCCGGCGGCATTCTCGGCGGCATCAGCAGCGGCCAACCGGTGATCGCGCATCTGGCGCTGAAGCCGACCTCCAGCATCATGGTACCGGGCCGCACCATCAATCGCCAGGGCGAAGCGGTGGAAATGGTGACCCGCGGTCGCCACGATCCGTGCGTGGGCATCCGCGCCGTGCCGATCGCCGAAGCGATGATGGCAATCGTGTTGATGGATCACCTGCTGCGCCAGCGTGCGCAAAACGGTGATGTGGTTTCCGACGTACCTCGCTGGTAATCGCCATGAAAAACTGGATGTTGGGCCTGGTGGCCTTGACGGCCTCCGCTTCCGCCATGGCGCTGACGCCGTGGCAGAAAATCGACCATCCGGTGGCCGGCGCGCCGCAGGCGGTGGGCGGTTTCGCCAACGGTTGCGTCATCGGCGCGCAGCCGTTGCCGCTGAATTCACCGGACTACCAGGTGATGCGTACCGACCAGCGCCGCTATTTCGGCCATCCGGATCTGCTGGCGTTCATACAGCGCCTCAGCAGCCAAGCGAACCAGAAAGCGCTGGGCACGGTGCTGATCGGCGACATGGCGATGCCGGCCGGTGGGCGCTTCAGCAGCGGCCACGCCAGCCACCAGTCGGGGCTCGACGTTGACATCTGGCTGCAGTTGCCGCGCCAACGCTGGAGCGCGCAGCAATTGCTCAAACCGCAGCCGATCGACCTGGTGTCAGGGGATGGCAAGCAGGTGGTGGCGAGCCAATGGCAGCCGCAAATTGAGTCGCTGATCAAACTGGCGGCGCAGGACGCGGACGTGACGCGCATCTTCGTCAACCCGGCGATCAAGCAGCGTCTGTGCCTGGACGCCGGCGCCGATCGCGCCTGGCTGCACAAGGTGCGGCCGTGGTTCGGCCACCGTGCGCACATGCACGTGCGTCTGCGTTGTCCGGCCGGCAGCCTGGAGTGCCAGGAGCAGGATACGCCGCCGCCGGGCGACGGCTGCGGCGCCGAGCTGGCGAGCTGGTTCGTGCCGCATCAGCCGAACGCGAAGCCGGGCAAACCCGTGCCGCCGCCGTTACCGCCGACCTGTCAGGCATTGCTGGATCACCATTTCTCAGCGGAATAACACATGGACTGGTTCGTCATTGGCCCCGAGATGCTCGGGGTGTTGTTTGCGGTAGCGCTGTTGGCGGGGTTTATCGACTCCATCGCCGGCGGCGGCGGATTACTGACGGTGCCGGCCCTGCTGGCGGTGGGGGTTCCTCCGGCGCAGGCGCTGGCGACCAATAAGTTGCAGTCGGTCGGCGGCTCCTTCTCCGCCAGTCTGTACTTCATTCGTCGGCGAGCGGTGAATCTCAACGACCAGAAGCTGACGATTTTTCTGACGCTGATCGGCTCGATCGCCGGCGCCATTTTGGTGCAGCATATGCGCGCCGATTTGCTGCGGCAGATGTTGCCGCTGCTGGTGATCGGCATCGGTCTCTATTTCTTGTTGATGCCGCGACTGGGTGAGGAAGATCGTCAACGCCGTCTCGGGGCCTTGCCGTTCGGGCTGGTGGCCGGCGGTTGCGTCGGGTTTTACGACGGTTTCTTCGGCCCCGGCGCCGGGTCATTCTACGCGCTGGCCTACGTGACGCTGTGCGGTTTCAACCTCGCCAAGTCCACGGCGCACGCCAAGGTGCTGAACTTTACCTCCAACGTCGGCGGGCTGGCGCTGTTCATCATCGGCGGCAAGGTGGTGTGGAGCATTGGTCTGGTGATGTTGGTGGGGCAGGTGTTGGGGGCGCGTTTGGGCGCGCACATGGTGCTGACCCGCGGCCAGAAATTGATTCGGCCGATGATCGTGATCGTCTCGCTGGTGATGAGCCTCAAGCTGCTGTACGACAATCACGGCGCGGAAATTCAGCAGTGGTTGACCGCCTTGGTGCACGGTTAAAGATGAAGAGGGGGCGTTGCTTACGCGCCCTGTCTTATCGGGTATAATGGCCTCTTTATTTTTGTGGTTATAGAGTTTTTATGTCAGACATGCAGACCCGCCATCACTATGAGCAGCTGATCGAGATCTTCAATCGGTGCTTCAGCGATGACTACAACACCCGCCTGGTGAAGGGCGACGACGAACCTATCTACCTGCCGGCCGACGACGAATTGCCGTATCACCGCATCGTGTTCGCCCACGGCTTCTACGCCAGCGGCCTGCATGAAATCTCGCACTGGTGCATCGCCGGTGAAGCGCGCCGCCAACTGGTGGACTTCGGTTACTGGTATTGCCCGGACGGGCGCGACGCGCAAACCCAGAGTGAATTCGAAGCGGTGGAGATCAAACCGCAGGCGCTGGAATGGATGTTCTGCGTGGCGGCCGGTTTCCCGTTCAACGTCAGCTGCGACAACCTGAACGGCGACTGCGAGCCGGATCGCATCGCGTTCCAGCGCAAGGTGCGCGCCCGGGTATTGATGCTACTGGAGCAGGGAATACCCACACGGCCTGCGCGCTTTATTCAGGCGTTGCAATCGTTCTACAATACGCCACCGCTGGCGGCCGAGCATTTTCCGTATCCGGAAGATCTCAACTGACGCCACAGCCCGTTATTTAATGAGGAAATTTGATGATCGCAGAATTTGAAGCGCGCATTTTGGCGCTGATTGATGACATGGTAGAGCACGCCAGCGATGATGAACTGTTTGCCGGTGGCTACCTGCGCGGTCATCTGACGCTGGCGGTGGCCGAAGCGGAAGAGCAGGGCGAGCATACTGCCGAAGCGCTGAAAGCGCGGGTGGAAGAGAGCCTGCACAAGGCGATCGCCGCTGGGGAACTCTCGCCGCCGGATCAGATTTTGGTGCGCGGCATGTGGGAAAACCTCTATCAGGCTGCCACCCCAGCCGCCTGACCGCCATGCCGGGGCGCGTCGCCGCGCCCCTCATCCATGAATTAAACCGCACGTCCTTTCAGTAACTTTCGCACCCACATTCGATTCGGATTCAACGCCGCCAGCAGGCGCGCGTCGCCCGGTAACGGTTCACCGAACAGCTGCGCCGCCAGAATTTCCGCCGCCAGCGGCGCCGAACACAGCCCGCGCGATCCCAACCCACCGATAGCGAACAGGCCGGGATAGACCGGCGCATCGGCGACGGTTTCGCCGCGCTGGTTCTGCCGCTGCAAATCCTGATACTGCGTCAACGTGGCCTGATAGTCCGGCAGCGCGCCGACCATCGGTAAATGATCGCGGGTGGCGCTGCGCACGCCGCAGCGCGCCTGATGAGCGCTGACGTCCACCTGCTGCGGCCAGGCCTGCTCCGGCAGGCAGCGCAGCAGGCGTTCACGGTTTTCCTGTTGCTCCTGCTCGCGGTAGTCGGTGGTGATGTCGCCGCGCTGGTAGCTGGCGCCAATGCAGTGGTGGCCGTTGTTGGCATTAACCGGCGTCAGGTAGCCGTCGTAACACAAGACCTGTTTCAATTGACCGAGGGCCGGCGAGCTTGGGATATGCGACACCTGTCCGCGTACCGAATACAGCGGCAGGGCTTCCGTCGGCGCCAGTTCGGCCAGCCGATGGCCATTGGCCAGGATCACCGTCGCATGGCTGCGGCTTTCGCCGTGGGCGAAGTCGATGCGCCAGCCGTTTTCTTCCTGCGTCAGCCTCTGTGCATCGTGCCGGTAGTGGCAGACCAAGCCCTGGCGCTGCGCCAGCGCGAGAGCGCCGCGCGTCAGCTCGGCCGGACAGAGCCAACCGCCTTGGGGGTAGGTGATGCCGCCGAAGCTGGTATCGACGCCGCACAGTCCGCTGAGCGTCTCGCGGTCGGCCGCCATCGCCAAGGCCTGCGGCCAGTCGGTTTTCAGCATATTGGCGATCTTAGCGCCGCTCTTGTCGTCATAGGCCAACTGGCTGACGCCGCACCACTGATGATCAAAGGCGACGCCTTGTTGCAACAGCGCGTCGTACTGGCGGCGGGCGAAGGGAAACGCGGCGCTGAAGAAGCTCTCCAGCGCGTCGCCGCTGCCGTTCAGCAACGGATAAATCGCCCCCTGGCGATTGCCGGATGCCCCCTCCGCCGCCTGCTCATCGGCGCAGTACAGCGTGACGGTGGCACCGCGCCGCAGCAAGGCCAGCGCGGTGAGCGCGCTGGCGACGCCGCCGCCGATCAGGGCGATGTCGGCGGTGTTGTCCGCCGCCGGGCGCCGATACCAGGGCGCCGGATGTGCGGCGGGCTGCGCATCGGCCGGGAGCTCGCCGGCGAGCATCTCACGCTTTTGGCCGAAGCCTTTGCAGCGGTTGACCTGAAAACCGGCCTGTTGCAAGCCGCGGCGCACAAAACCGGCGGCGGTAAAGGTGGCGAAGCTGCCTCCCGGCCGGGCGAAACGCGCCATGGCGGCGAACAGTTGATCGGTCCACATGTCGGGATTTTTTGCCGGCGCGAAACCGTCGAGGAACCAGGCATCCACCTGGTTATTCATGCTGGCGTCAAACTGCGGCAGCAGGTCGTTGACGTCGCCGAACCACAGATCGAGCGTAATGCGGCCTTCGGCCAGCAGCAGACGATGGCAGCCCGGTAGCGGCAGCGGCCATTGGGCGCGCAGCTCGTCGGCATAAGGCGCCAGCTCCGGCCAGCGCGCATGCGCCGCCGCCAGGTCAGCCTGCTGCAGGGGGAATTTTTCGAAGCTGATAAAGTGCAGGCGTTGCAGCGCGGCGTCCGGCTCGGCCTGGCGGAAGCCGGCGAAGGCCTGCCACAGCGTGAGGAAATTGAGCCCGGTGCCGAACCCGGTTTCCGCCACCACCAACAACGGACGCGGGTGGGTGGCGAAACGTTGCGGCAGCCGATTGCCGTGCAGGAAGACGTAGCGGGTTTCTTCCAGCCCATCCTGATTGGAAAAATAGACGTCATCAAACTGTTTCGAAACAGGTGTACCCTGTTCGTTCCAGGTTAGCGTTGCGGTTTGGATGGGGGCGTGATTCACGGTCAATGGCTCGAAATTCAAGGGATGCCGCGAATTCTAACGGCGCTGGCGCCCCGGCGCAAACTGGACAACAATAAAGCTGAAAAACGCTGATCGGACTTGTTCGGCTTACATCTGTACGCTAAAGTGCGATGCAAAATCCCGTAGGTAAATAGTGGAAGAGGTATTGAATGAAACGTGCAGTGATTACTGGCCTGGGAGTTGTCTCCAGCATTGGTAATAACCAGCAGGAGGTCCTGGCAAGCCTGCAGGAAGGACGTTCTGGGATCACTTTCTCCCAGGAGCTGAAAGATTCCGGCATGCGTAGTCACGTATGGGGGCAAGTTAAGCTCGACACGACCGGCCTGATCGACCGCAAGGCAGTGCGTTTCATGAGCGATGCTTCCATTTATGCCTTCCTGGCGATGCAAGAAGCGATCGCGTCTTCCGGCCTGAAGGAAGAAGAGTATCAAAACAACCCGCGTGTAGGCCTGATTGCCGGTTCCGGCGGCGGTTCTCCGCGCTTCCAGGTGTTCGGCGCCGATGCGATGCGCAGCCCGCGCGGCCTGAAAGCGGTTGGCCCGTACGTGGTGACCAAAGCCATGGCTTCCGGCGTTTCCGCCTGCCTGGCAACGCCGTTCAAAATCCATGGCGTGAACTACTCCATCAGCTCCGCTTGCGCGACCTCCGCGCACTGCATCGGCAACGCGGTTGAGCAAATTCAGTTGGGCAAACAGGACATCGTGTTCGCCGGCGGCGGTGAAGAGCTGTGCTGGGAAATGGCCTGCGAGTTCGACGCGATGGGCGCGCTGTCCACTAAGTACAACGACACGCCGGAAAAAGCCTCCCGCACCTACGACGCCGATCGTGACGGTTTCGTCATCGCCGGCGGCGGCGGCATGGTGGTGGTTGAAGAACTGGAGCACGCGCTGGCGCGCGGTGCGCACATCTACGCAGAAATCGTTGGCTACGGCGCGACTTCCGACGGTGCCGACATGGTTGCCCCTTCGGGCGAAGGCGCAGTGCGCTGCATGAAGATGGCGATGCAGGATCTGGATGCGCCGATCGACTACATCAACGTGCACGGCACCTCTACGCCGGTAGGCGACGTGAAAGAGCTGGGCGCTATTCGTGAAGTGTTCGGTGACAATACCCCGGCCATCTCCTCCACCAAGGCGATGACCGGTCACTCGCTGGGCGCCGCGGGCGTGCAGGAAGCGATTTACAGCCTGCTGATGCTGGAGCACGGCTTTATCGCGCCGAGCATTAACATCGAAACCCTGGATGAGCAGGCGGCCGGCATGAACATCGTGACCCAGCCGACTCAGCGCGAGCTGACCACCGTGATGTCCAACAGCTTCGGTTTCGGCGGCACCAACGCCACCCTGGTGATGCGCAAACTGGCGAAATAATTCCGCCGGCGCGTCACTTCGCTATCAAGCCCGCGTTTTCGCGGGCTTTTTACTGCTCAAAGCCCGCCGGGCGAGCGCTCGGAGTTTTCCCAAATCACATCCCCTGACACATCATTACCTCGCCATTATACGCGTTGGGCATACAATAGCCAGGTAGCGTGATTATCGCTCGGCGTAGCTTTCTAAAGTGATCGAACATTGAGGCAAGAAGTATGAAAAAGTTAATTGCGGTTGGGTTACTGTCGGCCGTGTTGGCCGGATGCGCCACCGATTCTCCCTGCGTGCCGGTCTACGATGACCAGGGGCGTCTGGTGCACACCAACACCTGTATGAAGGGCACCACTCAGGATAACTGGGAAACCGCGGGCGCGATCGCCGGCGGCGCGGCGGCGGTTGCCGGTCTGACCCTCGGTATCATCGCGCTGACCAAGTGATCGGCGCGGAACAGGAATAAGCCCGGCCATTGCGCGCCGGGCTTTTTTATCTCACTGCACTAAAAACGCCTTGAACTGCGGCGTCATCACGGCGCTAAAGCTCTCGTCGGTTTTGCTGATCAGGTAGACCGCCAGCCCTTTCTCTTCTGCGAGCTGCAACGCTTTCTCCGGGCCCAGCACCATCAAGCCGGTATCCCAGCCGTCGGCCTCGAGCGCAGTGGGGGCGATCACCGTGGCGGAAACCAGCCGGTGGTTGATCGGCCTGCCGGTGGTCGGATCGATGACATGGGAGTAGCGCTGGCCGTTTTGTTCAAAGTAGTTGCGGTAGCTGCCGGCGGTGCTGATGCCGTAACCGTGCAGATCCACCAGCGCCTGCACCGCATTTTCACGATCGGTCGGCTTTTGGATCGCTACCCGCCAGGGTTTGCCCTGGCCGTTGACGCCGCGTGAAGAGACCGCGCCACCGACCGATACCAGGTAGTTGGTAATGCCGTGACGGTTCATCAGGCGCACCAACTCATCCGCGCCATAGCCTTCGCCCAGCGTCGAGAGATCGACATACATGCCCGGCAGATCTTTTTGCAGCCACTCCCCGCGACTGTCGCTGATCAGCTTCAGGTGTTGCAGGCCGATGTTCTGCTTCGCCGCGTCGATCTGCGCCTGTTCCGGCACCTTGACCGGATGCTTGTCTGGGCCGAACCCCCACAGGTTCACCAGCGGGCCGACGGTGATGTCCATGGCGCCGCCGGTATCGCGGCCGATACGCTGGGCCATCAACACGATGTCCGCCATGCCGCGCGGGATAGGCTGCGGCTCGAGGTTGGCGCTGCGGTTAAACCGCGACAGCACCGAATCGGCGCGGTAGGTAGAGATATCGTCGTTGGCCCGTTCGAGCACCGTGTCGATCTGCCGCTGCAACTCTTGTTTGCCGATCGCGACGTCACCGCTGACCTTAACGCTGTAGAAGGTGCCCATGGTCTTGCCGTCGATATCGATTTGCGGGCGAGAGGCTGCATCGTCGCAGGCGGCGAGCAGGGCGCATAAGGCGCTGAGCAACGCCCCTTTGGCGAACAGGGAAGCCATAACATGTCCTTTGAAAACGAGAAAGCCGCTACAAATAAAGTAAAGCGCGGCAAATGGAAAGCGGATAAAGGTAAAATAGCATTTTGCTGGCGTTGCGGCTGCGCCTGAGCTAACGTCTCGCTCATGCTTTTCGCTGAGGTTTCAAGCTGCCACCATGAGTGCAACCGCCATTTCCCGGCTTATCCATCCCTTTGTCAAAGATCGCTTCTTGCATGTATTGCTGCTGGCCGGCGTGGCGATGTTCGTCTTTCATCCGCAGCCATTGGCGGCGTTGGGCGGCTTTATCGACGGCCGTACCCTCATCACCCTGCTGGGGCTGATGCTGCTGACCAAAGGCGTTGAGGTTAGCGGCTACTTCGATTTTGTCGGCCGCAAGATTATCAACCGCTTGCACAGCGAACGACGGCTAGCGCTGTTCCTGGTGTTTTCCGCCGCGCTGCTGTCGTCGTTTCTGACCAACGACGTGGCGCTGTTTATCGTCATTCCGCTCACCATCACGCTGAAAAAGCTGTCGGCGCTGCCGGTTGGCCGCTTGATCATCTTCCAGGCGCTGGCGGTGAACGCCGGTTCGTTGCTGACGCCGATCGGCAACCCGCAAAATATCCTGCTGTGGAGCCGCTCCGGCCTCTCTTTCCTCGGTTTCATCGGCCAGATGGCGCCGTTTGGCGCCGCAATGATGTTGAGCCTGCTGGCGCTGACCTGGTTCAGCTTCCCGGCGCGCGACATCGTGAAAACGCCGAATACCGAGGGGTATCCGTACCAGCGGCCGCTGTTGCTGAGCTGCGTAGGGCTGTATGCAGTTTTCCTGCTGTGTCTTGATTTCGATCTGCCGTTGTACGGGCTGCTGGCGGTGTTCGCCGGTTTCTTGCTGCTGGCGCGCCGGGTACTGTTGCAGATCGACTGGAGTCTGATTTTCGTGTTCGCCGCCATGTTCATCGATGTCGGCCTGTTTACCCGCTTGCCGCCGCTTCAGCCGGCATTTGCCGCCATCGCCGGGCTGAGCGAGGGGAGCGTGTATGCGTTGGGGGTTGGGCTGTCGCAGATCGTCAGTAACGTGCCGGCCACCATTTTGTTGCTCAACTATGTGCCTTCCAGCCCGCAGCTGGCGTATGCGGTTAACGCCGGTGGCTTCGGGTTGGCCATCGGATCGCTCGCCAACCTGATTGCGCTGCGCATGGCGGGGGAGCGCAAGATCTGGTTGCGCTTCCACTATTACTCGCTGCCGCTGCTGGCGTGGGCTGCGCTGGTCGGCTGGCTGTTGAGCTAACTCTGATTACCGCTCTGCCGGGCGGCCAACAGGCAAATGCTGCGGGTCACCTGGTAGGATTTCACGAAGGCGCTGACGGGTAAAAACTCGAAGCGCGAGTGGAAGTTATGCGCGCCGGTGAAGTAATTGGGCGTCAGGATGCCGCGGCTGGAGAGCGCCGCGCCGTCGGTGCCGCCGCGCATCGGGATCACCTTCGGCGGGATGCCGTGGGCGGCAAGGGCGCCGAAGATCAGATCGATGGCGCGCCGATCTTCGCCGATGGCATTGCTGATGTTGCTGTAGATGTCGCTGACGTTGCAGCTAACGTTGGCGCGCGGATAGTTGGCCGCCACCTGGCGCACCGTCTCCTCAAGGCGGGCCTTGCGCGCCTCGAACGCCGCGCGATCGAAGTCGCGAATCGACACCTTCAGCGTCGCCTGATTGGCGTTGGCGGCCAGATCGGTGAACCAGAAATAGCCCTCGCGCCCTTCGGTGTGCTCCGGGGTATCCAGTACATCGAAACGGTTAATGATGTCGTTGGCGATGCGTATCGGGTTGATTAATACGTTTTTCGCCGACATCGGGTGGGCGGTCACTCCCTCGATGCGGATCTCCGCCGCTGCCGCGTTGAAATTCTCGTACACCACTTCACCCAGTTCGCAGCAGTCGATGGTGTAGGCGAAATCGACGGGGAAACGCTGCAGATCCAGCGCCTTGGCGCCGCGCAGGCCGATTTCTTCGTCCGGTACGAACGCCACCACGATATCGCCGTGGCGATCGGCCGCGGTCAGGTTGGCCAGCAGCGTCATCACCACGGTGACCGCCGCCTTATTGTCGGCGCCCAGCACGCTGGTGCCGTCGCTGAACAGGATCTCTTCGTTGCGGTAGGGCAGGATCTCCGGATGCTCGGCGGTACGCAGCCAGATGTCCTGCTCGGCGTTCAGGCATAAATCCTCGCCGGTGAAGCGCAGGCGCTGCGGGTGAATCTCGGGCGATAGGCCGACGTCCACGGTGTCGATATGCGTGATGAAGCCGATGCGCGGCGCGCCGGGTTGGGTGCCGGGCTTGCGGGCGGTGACGGTGGCGTGCTCGTCGATTTGCACGTCGGCCAGGCCGAGCCGGCGCAGCTCGTCCGCCAACAGTTGCGCCATCTCATGCTGCCCCGGCGTGCTGGGCAGGGCGGTTGCGGCGGCGTCGCTCTGGCTGGTCACCGCCAGATAGCGGAAGAAACGTTCGGTAAGCTGTTCGGCAATCGGGCTGGTCATCGGAACTCCTCGCGGTTGGCAATCTACCGGTTTTAAAACGAAATCAGCCGATTGTCCAACGGCGCAATGCGTAAACCGCCAGAATGCGAAGCATCGCGCAGAAACGAAAAATAGCGGTGCAACTAGGAAATAGTCGCAGGTTTCTGCGGCAAAATCGGTGTTAGCTGTGGGTCGGGAAGCGCCTACATAACACTTATCTGTCCCTCAAGGAGAATTCATGCACACCGGTCACGCTCTGCTTATCACCTTATTGTCCCTTGGCCTTTCTCACAGCGCCTGGGCGTCTGCCGATACCGGGCATGCCAACAGCAACGCCAACAGCCGCGAAGTGGCCAGCGCGCTGGGCGGCCTGAAAAACAAAACCTACGAGCTGGAGCAGGCGCCGAAGATCCGCGTCGCCAGCTTCAATATCGCCGCCGGCAAGGTCAGCGACATGACCGCCATCGCCAAGGCGATTCGCGCGATGAACGTCGACGTGGTGGCGCTGCAAGAGGTGGATAAACTCACCGCCCGCAGCGGCCGGGTCGATCAGGCGGCAGAGCTGGCGAAGCTGACCGGCATGCAGGCGGTGTTCGGCCGGGCGATCGATTTCGACGGCGGTGAATATGGCCTGGCGTTTCTCTCGAAATATCCGCTGCACGATGCGGTGATCTATCCGCTGCCGTCCGGCCAGCGTGAACAGCGCATCGCCTTTAGCGCCAAGGTCGACGTGCCGGAGTTCCCGACGCCGATCACCCTGTTCAACACCCATCTCGATACCAAGGAAGATCCGACGATGCGTCTGGATCAGGTGCGGGAGCTGAACGATCGCACTATCGAAGTGCGCGGCATCAAGCTGCTGTTCGGCGACATGAACGACGTGCCGGGCAGCGTCACCTGGCTGGAGCTGAGCCGCTATTGGAACGACATCATGCCCAACGGGCAGGACGGTCGCAGCTGGCCGGCGGAAAACGCCGAGATCAAGGTGGATTATATCTTCACCGGCAATGCGCAGCGTTGGCATCTGGACAGCCTGACGGTGCCGAACGCCAGCGGCGATTGGAATGGCGTGCACTGGCCGGCGGTGAGCGATCACCTGCCGCTGGTGGCGGAGATGCGCCTGACCGAGCAATAAGCCGGCCGGCGTCTTTCCAGGGCAGGGCTAAGCCACAACGATCCGCGCCAGCCGCTCGACGGCGCTGCGGATCTCGCCCGGTGTCAGGGCCGAAAAGCCCAGCAGCCATCCGTCGCGCTGGGCCTGAACCGTTTGGTATTGCGCCGTTAACCCGGGCGTAAGGACGCCGAGCCGCCGCGCCTGTTGGCTGAGTGCCGCCTCCCGGCCGGGCTGCAGCCAAACGCTGAGCTGCAGACCGCCGGCGGCAGGGGCGGGTGTGGCGAAGTGGCCGAGTTTTTCGCGTACTTCCGTCAGCAGCACATCGCGCCGGCTGTGGTAGAGCTGGCGCATATAGCGAATATGCGCGGCGAAGTGCCCCTGACGGATGAATTCGGCGGTGATCGCCTGCATCAGCTGCGCGCTATGGCCGTCATAGACCGTGCGCGCGGTGACGAACGGTTCGACCAGCGCGGGTGGCACGATCAGGTACGCCAGCCGCAGCGAAGGGAACAGCGATTTGGAGAAGGTGCCGAGGTATAACACCCGGCCACGGCGATCCAGGCCCTGCATCGCCGGTATCGGCAGGCCGTCGTAATGAAACTCGCTGTCGTAATCGTCCTCAATGATCCAGGCCTGCTGCCTTTCCGCCAGCGCCAGCAACGCTAACCGGCGCGCCAGGCTGAGCGCCGCGCCGGTCGGGTATTGGTGCGAGGGCGTCAGATAAATCAAACGCGGATCGGGCAAGGAAGGTTCTGCTCGCAGGCCGTCGGCGTCTACCGCTACCGGCGTCAGCGCGGCGCCGGCGCTGATGAAGGCATTTCTCGCCCCGGCGTAACCCGGCTCTTCCATCCAGACGCTGTCGCCGCTGTCCAGCAGTAACGTGGCAATCAGTTGCAGCGCCTGCTGCGAACTGGTCAGCACGATAACCTGGTTTGCATCGCAGATTACGCCGCGCGTTTGGTTGACGTGGGCGGCAATCGCTTCACGCAGCGGCAAATAGCCCTGCGGGTCGCCGTAGCGCAGCAGGCTTTCTCCCTGCAGGCGCAGGCGTTGAGCGGTCAGCTGCTTCCACAAGGCCAGCGGAAACGCCCGCAGATCCGGCGAACCGGCAGCGAAGGCTTGAGGATGCTGCGGATCGCGGCAGCCGCCGGTTTGCACGATCTGTTGGCCGCGCAGCGAAAGGCGCGGCATGGCGGTGAGGGTCGCCGGCGGCGGCGATTTGGCGATGCGGATAGCCACAAATGTGCCCTGGCCGACGCGGCGCTGCAAATACCCCTCCGCCTCCAACTGGCCGTAGGCTGCTTCGACGGTCACCCTTGAGAGGCTCAGATCCCCAGCCAGCACTCGGCTGGAGGGCAGGCGTTGCCCAATGCTCAATGCGCCGTGGTGGATGGCTTGCCGCAATGCCGCGCACAAACGATCGCGCAGTGTGCCGACGGCCTGGGGCGATTGCTGAAACAGCGTGATCAGCGTGTGCCGCATAATGGGTCTTATCATCTGTGGATAATGGGTATCAATCATAAGACCAAAATGGGGCACTATTGTCATCTGTCTTGATGCACGGGAGTAAGTGATATGTCGAAAGAATCATTGGTGCTGGCTTTTCCGCCGGCGGCGCCGGAAGAGAGTTTGGCCTACCTGGCGGCTAAACTGAGCCGCTATGCGGATGCCTGGGACGTGGCGGAAGATTTGCGCAATGGCGTGGACGGGATGGTGGTGATCGACACCCGTGCGGAGGCGCTGTACGCCGCCGGGCATATCCCCGGCGCATTCAGCTTGCCGCATCGCCTGATGGATGAAGCCGGCACGGCGCACCTGGATCGCCAAAAGGTGTATGTGACCTACTGCGACGGCATCGGCTGCAACGGTTCCACCAAAGGCGCCTACAAGCTGGCGAAGTTGGGGTTTAGGGTGAAGGAGTTGATTGGCGGGCTGGATTTCTGGCTGCGCGACGGCCATCCGTTGGCCATCGGCGAACTGCCGGGGTCACTGCGCGATCGGGCGGCCGCAGCGGACTGCGGCTGCGCCTAAGGCGTTAAAACACCAGCGCCAGCACCACGGCCAACGCCAACAGCAGCAGGATCAGCGCCACGGCGGGCTTACTCAGCGCTTTTTGCAGCGGCAGAGGCAGGGCGGCGATCAGCGGGTTGAGCAGCGGCTGCGGTTCGATAGGGGGGCTGGCGATCGGCTGTGCCTGGCCGGCTTTCTCCAGACGGCGGGCAAACAGCTGATGAATGGCGTCGCTCATTTGCGGATGCGTCAGCGGCGCGTTGGCGCCGCAGTTGAAGCGCGTCTGGCAATAGTCGTTCATCTGCTGCAGTTCTTGCTCATCCGCCGGCTGTTTGAGCGCCGCCAGCAGGTTGTTCAGCGTTGGCGCGCTCTGCGGGCTGAGCGCCACCTTCACCTGTAAAAACTGGTTCAGCAGCTGGAAGTGGCGCGCCGGCAGCGGATCGTTGGTTTTCACACCCGCCAGATCGAACAGCGTTTGCCAGATTTTAGCCGGCGCTTCGCCGGTGGCGGCACTGAGTTTGGTGATCTGCTGCTGCAGGCTTTGATGCTCTGCGGGCAGCAGCGGGCGATCGCTGGTGGCGGTTTGCTGCGGTTGGGGAATGGTCAGGCCGCCGGTCTGCAACAGATTCAGCACCTGCTGCAGCTGTGGTGGGCTTAACTGGCTCAACACCGTATGGCCGAACCGTTGACGAATAAAGTCGCTGACCGCCTGGCGATTATTGCCCTGCGGCAGCAACTCGGCCAGCTGTTGCAGCAGTTGGCGCCCGGCATGGTTTTGCTGCGCCTGCGTCAGGCGCGTTTGCAGCAGCTGTTCCGCCGGTTGAAAATGGCGCGCCAGCAGTTCGCCGCCTTTGTCGGCGCCGAGATCGTGACGCAGAGACGCCCAGATCTCCGCCGATTTTACCGGGCTGAGCGTCATGATTTTCACGATCAGTTTTTCCAGCGTTGTGCGCTGCGCCGGAGAGAGGGGTTGATCGTCAGTGGCCGCCGTTTTGCCCGGGGAAGGGGGGCGCTCGCCGGCGATTGGGGTGCCCGGCCCACTCAAAGGTTGCATATCACCAGTCCTTCGCTGTGTATCCCCGCAGTGTGCCTGGAGGAGAGAATCGTCATCGTACCCGGCGAAAAGCGCAGGCTTACCCTCTATGATACCTGTAATTCGCCGCCATCAATACCGCCGCTCAGACATTTCTTTACCGACAAAACGTTGCTAATCGCGTCTGCGCCGCTAAGATAACCCCAGATCTGAACATGAGGATGGCATGGTTAAACGGCAGCGGATTGCAAAATGGTTTTTATGCCTGGCTTGCCTGGTGGTGCTGACGTGCATGACCCAGCGCATGGCGGGCCTGCATGCGCTGCAGCAAACGCTGGGGATCCCGGCCGCTACCGCCGTTCAGTCCAGTGATGCCGCCGCCGAAGCGCAGCCGACGCCCTGTGAACTGAGCGCCAAATCATTGCTGGCCGCGCCGCCGGTAATGTTCGAAACCGTGCTGTTCGGGCTGGGTCTGCTGCTGGCTCTGTTGGCGCCGACCATTGCCGCGCGTCTGCGCATTCCTCCTCCTCGCGCCATTTCTCCGCCCACCCTCAGGGTGCACCTTCGATTATGCGTCTTCCGTGAATGAGTTAATCGCCCGTTTTTCGCGGTGAATTAATCATTTATGGAGAATTAACATGTTGAAAATTATCAGGCTGGCCTGCGCTTGCCTGTTTATGCTGTGGCTGCCCGCCTTGCAGGCGGCGGACAGCGGCTGGCTGCAAAATCCGGCCAACGATCATGCCAAGGTGCGGCTGCGCGCCGACACGTCACAGCCGGGAGAGACCCGTCTGCTGCTGTCGGTCGAGCTGCAAAAAGGCTGGAAAACCTACTGGCGCTCTCCAGGCGAAGGCGGCATCGCGCCGGCTATCGTCTGGCAGGGCAACCCGCCGCCCGCAACCTGGCACTGGCCGACGCCGCAGCGTTTCGAGGTGGCCGGCATTTCCACCCAGGGCTATCACGATCGGGTCACGCTGCCGATCGTGATGCCAGGCCAGGTGTCCGGCCCGCTGGCGGGCACCCTGACGCTGTCCACTTGCAGCAATGTCTGCATTCTGACCGACTACCCGTTCAGCCTGGATCTGACTACGCCGAACGATCCGCTGTTTAACCACGATTTCGCGCAGGCGATGGGGCAGGTGCCGATCGCCGCTGGGTTGGCGGAAAGCGTCAAGGCCGGTTACCGCAGCGGCGAGCTGCAGATTTCCGCCGAACGCGCCGCCGGTTGGCAGCAACCCGCGCTGTTCTTCGATACGCTAGCGGATGCCGATCTCGGCAAGCCGCAGGTCGAGACCGACGGTGCTCAGCTGTTGGCGCGAGTGCCGGTCAGCGACGGTTGGGGCGATGCGGCGCCGGATCTGCGCGGCAAAACGCTGACGTTGGTGATTGACGACGGCGGCATGGCGCAGCAGATTACGCTGCCGATTGGCGATCCGCTGGCCGCGCCTGCCGGTGCGGCGTTCCCGTTATGGCAAGCGGTATTGATGGCGCTGGCGGGTGGGTTAATCCTCAACCTGATGCCGTGCGTGCTGCCAGTGCTGGGCATCAAGCTCGGTTCTATCCTGCAGGTGGAGCATCGCGATCGGCGCAGCGTTCGTTTGCAGTTCCTGGCGTCGTCGCTGGGTATCGTCGCCTCGTTTATGGCGTTGGCCTTGCTGATGACGCTGCTGAGACTCGGCAACCACGCGCTTGGCTGGGGCATTCAGTTCCAGAATCCGTGGTTTATCGGCTTTATGGTGCTGGTGACGCTGCTGTTCAGCGCCAACCTGTTTGGCCTGTTCCATCTGCGCCTCTCATCCGATCTGAATACCTCACTGGCCACCCATAACGGGCACGGTCTGAGCGGCCATTTCTGGCAGGGCGCGTTCGCTACGCTACTGGCGACGCCGTGCTCGGCGCCGTTTCTCGGCACGGCGGTGGCCTTCGCGCTGGCGGCGTCGCTGCCGGTGCTGTGGGGCATGTTCATCGCACTCGGCATCGGCATGAGCCTGCCGTGGCTGCTGATTGCCGCCTGGCCTTCGCTGGCGCTGCGCTTGCCGCGCCCCGGCCACTGGATGAATACCGTCAAGCTGGCGATGGGGTTGTTGATGCTGGCGTCGTCGCTGTGGCTGCTGAGCCTGCTGAGCAATCATATCGGCGTGCAGGCCACGCTGTGGCTGGGGGCGCTGGCGCTGCTGGCGTTGCTGCTGGCAGTATGGCGTCAGCAGGGAGCACGGTTAGCGGCCAAGCTGGCGGCGGGCACGTTGGTGCTGGCTGGCGTGGCCTTGTTGGCCGGCTCGCTGACCGCCGGCCTGTGGCGCCAACCGTTGCAGGATCGGGTGCAGTGGCAACCGCTGAGCGAACAGGCGATTGCCGAGGCGCTGGCCCAGCATAAGCGGGTGTTCGTCGACGTGACCGCCGACTGGTGCGTGACCTGTAAAGCCAACAAATTCAATGTGCTGCTGCGCGATGACGTACAGCGCGCGCTGAGCGCCGACGATGTGGTCGCGCTGCGCGGCGACTGGAGCCGCCCGTCGGCCGACATCAGCGCCTTCCTGCAAAAGCGCGGCAGCGTCGCCGTGCCTTTCAACCAAATCTATGGCCCCGGCAGCCCGGACGGCGAGGTGTTATCCCCGCTGTTGACCCGTGACGCCGTGCTGCAAACGCTCTCCCATGCCAAAGGAACCGAACAATGAAAAAGCTACTGATTTTACTGATGATCATCGCCGCCCCGGCGTGGGCCGCCGAGCCTTTCACCCCGGCGCAAGAGGCGCGCATTAAAGAGATGATCCGCGAAACGCTGGTGTCCAACCCGGACATTCTGGCGCAGGCGGTGGACGCCTGGCAGCAGCAGACCGCAGGCCAGCAAATCAGCCAGGCTATCAAGCAGAATGCCAAAACGCTGTATCAGGATCCGGCCAGCCCGCGCCTGGGCGCCGCCAACGCCAAACTGACGCTGGTGACCTTTACCGACTATAACTGCCCGTACTGCAAGCGGTTTGATCCGATGCTGGAGAAGATCGTCAAGCAATACCCGGATGTGGCGCTGGTGGTGAAGCTATTGCCGTTCAAGGGCGAAAGCTCGGTCAGCTCGGCGCGCGTGGCGCTCACCACCTGGCAGCAGCATCCGGATCAATTCTGGGCTTTGCACCAGCGGCTGATGGCGAAAAAGGGCTTCCACGACAAGGCCAGCATCGCCGCCGCGCAGGAGAAAACCGGCGTCAAGGCGGTGGCTCCGAGCGAACAAAGCATGACCACGCTGCGCACCAATATGGAATTGGCGGAACAATTGGGCGTACAAGGGACGCCGGCGACGCTGATCGGCGATCAAATGCTGCCGGGGGCGGTGTCCTATGAAGAGCTGGAAACGATGGTGAAGCAGCAGCTGGCGAAGGCCAACCATGGCTAAGCTCAAGCGCTGGGGGCGCGAGTTGCTGCTGCTGGCGCTGATCGTACTGGCGGTGGTCACGGTAATGGATTGGCTGAACGCGCCGCAGGCGCCGCCGGCCTTCGATGCCCAGACGCTGACCACGTTGGACGGTGATCGCGTATCGTTGGCGCAGCTCAGCCATGAACGGCCGCTGCTGGTTTACTTCTGGGCCAGTTGGTGCGGCGTCTGCCGTTTCACTACGCCGGACGTCGCCCGTTTGCAGGCGGCGGGCGGCAACGTGCTGACCGTCGCGCTGCGCTCGGGCGACGATACCCAGGTGAAACAGTGGCTGGCACGCAAACGGCTGGCGCTGCCGGTGGTCAACGATCCGGCTGGTACGCTCTCGGCGCAGTGGCAGATTGGTGTGACGCCGACCTTCGTGGTGATCTCGCAGGGCAAAGTGGTGCAGAGTACCACCGGCTGGACCAGTTACTGGGGGATGAAGCTGCGGCTGTGGTGGGCCGCCGTCTAACCGGCGTTTTTCTCTGTTATCACTTCCTCAATCGCCCGGCCCAGCCGGGCGATACCTTCTTCAATCTGCGGCGGCGAGTTGGCGGCGAAGTTTAGCCGCAGACTGTGCGCGCCCAGCTGTTCCTGGGCATAAAAGCATTCGCCGCGCGCGAAAGTGACGCCGTGTCGCCAGGCCACCGGCATCAGTTCGGTGGTGGTTACCGTCGCGGGCAGCGTCAGCCAGATAAACAAGCCGCCTTGTGGCGTTTCGAAACGGCACCCCGGCGGCAACCGCCGTTGCAACGCGTCGATCATCACTTCCAGATGGCGGCGGTAGACGCGCCCGGCGCGCCGCAGCTGCTTGTCGTAACGGCCGACGGTGACGAACGCGTCCAGCGCGCGCTGGATCAGACTGGAGCTGGTGAAGCTGTCGACGTGTTTCAGCCTGGCGAAACGCTGATAGTGTTCGCTGTCCGCCACCAGATAGCCGATGCGCATGCTGGGCAGCAGCATCTTGGAGAAGGTGCTGACGTAGATCACCGCGCCCGGCTGCGCCAGCGCGCGCAGCGACGGCAGCTGCTTGCCCTGGTAACGCAGATCGCCGACGAAATCGTCCTCCAGGATCACCACGCCGGCCTGTTGGGCGATCGCCAGTAGGCGTCGCCGACGCGCCTCGCTCAGGCAGCGGCCGGTCGGGTTGTGGAAATTGGGGATGGTGTAGATCAGTTTGGGGCGGTGGCGTTCTAACAATTCCGGCAGCAAATCCACCCGCATGCCGTGGCGGTCGCCCGGTACGGTGACGATATTGATGCGGTGCTGGCGCAGCAGGCCCAGCGCTTCGGCGTAGGTCGGTTCTTCGACGATCACCGTATCGCCCGGCGCCAGCAGGCTTTGCACCACCAGGCTGATGGCATGCTGCGAGCCGTTGGTGATCAGCACCTGTTCCGCCTGCGTGGGGATGCCCTGCGCGCTGAGAATGCGGCTCAGCGTATCGCGCAGCGGGTAGTAGCCGCAGTATTCCCCGTAGCTGAAGGCCTCTTCCGCATGGCGGCTGAGCACCGACAGCAGCACTTTGCGAAACGCCTCCAGCGGAAACACCTTAGGGCTGCCGACGCCGGCGGCGAAGTTGATCAGCCCCTCCGGCAGCGGGGCGTCGGCGTAGCCGTCCAGCCGCGAGGTGAGGGTGGTGAAGCTCTCCAGCGGGAAGGGGGCATCGCTGCTCGGCCGGGCTGGGCGCGTTTGCGCCTGCGGGTGCGCAACATAGGCGCCGCTGCCGCGCCGCTGATGCAAAAAGCCCTTGGCCGCCAGTTCGGCGTAGGCGTTGTCCACCGTTAAACGGCTGACCGCCAGTTCGGCCGCCAGCATGCGCGTCGAGGGCAGCTTGTCGCCATCGACGAACACGCCGGTGAGGATGGCGCGCCGCAGCGCTTCTTCGATCTGTAAATAGAGCGGAACGTCCTGCTCGCGATCCAACGGGATATGCATGCGAAATTGGCCCGGTTATGGAGAGTGATTTTTACTATACCCCATGTCAACAGGGCTTCAAGCGCAGAAAAGTGGCCTGCATGACAACGCCGTAAAGTGGCTATAGTGAGAAAAAATGGCCGCGTTACACTGTCCGCCTGAGCATTTACGTCGCCATTTTTCCGAGGATCTCATGTCATTACCGTCAGGTGTTTCCGCCCGGCCGGCGCTGCCCGGCGCGCGCCTCTTTCAGGGCAGCCACCAGGGTTACGTCATCGCCATGATCAGCGCCATGCTGCTGGCCTTTACCGCCATCATCATCCGCGCGCTGACCGAGTACTATCACCTGCCGACCTTCGTGCTGGCGTTCTGGCGCGCGGCGCTGGTGGCGCTGGTGCTGTTGCCGCTGCTGTTATTGGTGAAACCGCAGTGGGCGCGCCTGCGCCGTGAACAGGTGGTGTTCTACGCGCTTTACGGGTTGCTGCTGGCGCTGTTCAACAGCCTGTGGACGCTGTCGGTGGCGCTGAACGGCGCGTCGGTGGCGACCATTCTGACCTACTGCTCGGTGGGCTTTACCGTGTTCCTCGGCTGGGTGATGTACAGCGAACGCCTGACGCTGCGCCAATTGCTGGTGATCGCCATCAGCCTGGGCGGCTGCTTCCTGGTCAGCAACGGCGACAGCATGGGGAACAGCCACTTCGACCTGCTGGGGCTGCTGGTCGGGATGCTGTCGGGCATCGGTTATACCCTGTATACCCTCGGCGGGCGGGTGGCCAGCGAACGCGGCTATCCGGTGTGGAACACCATCCTGTACGTGTTCGGGTTTTCGGCGCTGTACCAGCTGGTGTTCAACGCGGCGCTGACGGCGTTCCCGCTGGCGGCGTTCCACGGCATGGCCGGCTCTCTGTGGTTCCTGTCGCACGGCGCACAGGGCATCCAGTGGAGCGGCTGGCTGTTGCTGCTGGCGCTGGCCGCCGGGCCGACGCTGCTGGGCTTCGGGCTGTACAATATCAGCCTGAAAACGCTGCCGCTGGCGGTGGCCAACCTGATCCTGTCGCTGGAACTGGTTTTCACCGCGGTGATCGCCTATTTCCTGCTGGGGGAAAACATGAATCAGCTGCAGCTGCTGGGCAGCGCGCTGGTGATGGGCGGAGTGCTGCTGTTGAAAAGCAAGACCGCCGAGGCGTGATCGGCTACCATTACGCCTCGCAAGAGAGGCGGTAATGATGAATAACCCGAGATTGAAACGAGCGCTTATCGCTTGAATGGCCGTGTTGAGTGAACGACAACACGGCCACAGACATTCCGTTCCGTGGCTTTTATTCCCGTAACAAGAGAATACGCCATGTCCGAAAAACATTGGTCCAAAACCGAGCTGCTGCATCAGACGGTGACCAACCCGAATATCATCGTCAAAGGCACCCACAGCTACTACAGCGACTGTTGGGATAACGGCTTCGAACGCTCGGTAGTGCGCTATCTGCACGGCGACGCGGTCAGCCGGCAATGGCAGCCGCTGGGTGACATAGATCGCTTGCTGATCGGCGATTATGTGTGCATCGCGGCCGAAGCGGTGCTCCTGATGGGGGGCAATCACACCCACCGTATTGACTGGTTGAGCCTGTACCCCTTTATGGAAACCATCAAACGGGCGTACCGCCCCAAAGGCGACACCCGGCTGGGGGACGGTTGCTGGATTGGCATGCGGGCGATGTTGATGCCAGGGGTATCGATAGGCGAAGGGGCGATCGTCGCCGCCGGCAGCGTGGTGGTCGGCGATGTTGAGCCTTATGCCATCGTCGGCGGTAACCCGGCGAGGTTTATCCGTTGGCGATTCGCGCCGGAAGTTATCGCGCGGTTGCTTGCGTTACGCCTCTATGACTTGTCCGAGGCGGACTTTGCGGTGATTCAACCTCTGCTCGCCGATGACGATATCGATGCGTTGGAAAGGGGAATTGCGGCCTTGCGCCGTTAACCATAACGGGCGGGGGAGCCCCGCCCGTTTCGCATTACTCGGCCTTGGCCTCGGCCGCCGGTTGGCGGCGTTTACGCATCAGGCGCAGCAGCGGCGGCAGCGCCAGTACCGCGACCGCCAGCACCAGCAGCGTTTGCGCGATGCTGCTGCTCCACAGGATGCCGAATTCGCCGTTGCTGATCGACAGCGCGCGGCGCAGGTTCTGCTCCAGCATCTCACCCAGAACAAAGCCCAGAATCAGCGGCGACATCGGGAAGTGCATTTTCCGCAGGATATAGCCGAACACGCCCAACCCCACCATCAACAGCAGGTCGAAGGTGGTGCTGTGCACCGCATAAACCCCCACCGCGGAAACTGCGGCGATCGCCGGCACCAGGAACCACAGCGGAATGGTCAGCATGCGGGTGAACAGGCCGACCAGCGGCAGGTTCATGATCAGCAGAATGACGTTAGCGATCAGCAGTGCGGCGATCAGCCCCCAGACGATATCCGGCTGTTCGGTGAACATCGCCGGGCCGGGGGTGATGTTGTACAGCGTCAGCGCCCCCATCATCACCGCCGTGGTGCCGGAACCCGGCACCCCCAGCGTCAGCATCGGAATGAATGAGCCGCAGGCCGAGGCGTTGTTGGCCGCTTCCGGCGCCGCTACGCCGCGGATGTCGCCCTTGCCGAAGGTGTCGCTGTTACCGCTGATTTTCTTCTCGGTCATGTAGGTCAACGCGCTGGCGATGGTGGCGCCGGCGCCCGGCAGAATGCCGACGAAGAAACCGATCACCGACGAGCGCAGGGTCGGGCCGGCGCACTGCGCCGCCTCTTTGCGGTTGAACAGCAACCGGCCGGTTTTACGCACCAGCTTTTGCCCGGCGCTGGTGCTTTCCAGCATCAGCAGGATTTCGCTGACCGAGAACAGGCCGATCACCACCACGATAAACTGCACGCCGTCGGAGAGGTGCACACTGTCGAAGGTAAAGCGGTAAACGCCGGTGTTGGCGTCGACGCCCACCGTCGCCAGCCCCAGGCCGATCAGCGCCGCCAGCAGCGATTTCAGCGGGTTTTGGCTCATCATGCTGCCGAGGCAGGCGATGGCGAACACCATCAGGGCGAAATATTCTGCCGGGCCGAAGGCCAGCGACCAGCGGGCCAGCAGCGGCGCGAACAGGATGATGCCGCCGATGGCGATCATCGATCCGACGAACGAACTGACCGCCGAGATGGACAGCGCCACGCCGGCGCGCCCCTGCTGCGCCATCGGGTAGCCGTCCAGCGCGGTCATGATCGCCGCCGCGTCGCCCGGCACGTTGAGCAGAATCGACGAGATGCGGCCGCCATACTCGCAGCCGATATACACCGTCGCCAGCAGGATTAGCGCCGATTCGGCCGGCAGCTTGAGGGCAAATGCCAGCGGCAGCAGGATCGCCACGCCGTTGATCGGCCCGAGGCCCGGCAGCAGGCCGACGATGGTGCCGACGAAGCAGCCGATCAGGGCGATAATCAGGTTCTGCGGCACCAGCGCCACTTCGAACCCTTGGGTCAAATACATCCAGGTATCCATCATCGCTCCCGTTAGCTCAGCCAGATGCCGAGCGGCAGTGTGACATCGAGAAGTTGGTCAAAGGCGTAGTACAGCGCTGCGCCCATGACGACGCCGGAGAGGGCCGCCGCCGGCAGGCTGGCCTGAAACAACAGGCCGATGCTGAACGTCAGCAGCGCGGTCGCCAGCGGAAAGCCCAGCCATTCAAAGCCCCAGGCATACAGCACCAGGGTGATCACCAGCACCAGCAGCCGCTGCAGCACCTTGTGGTGCGGCCAGTCCACCGCCTGTGGGCGGCGCAGCAACAACAGGGCCGCGCACAGCGCCATCAGGCTGAGGATCGCCAGCGGGAAAGGGCGCGGCCCCAGCGGTTCATAGCTGTATTCGCTTTGAATGCCCCAGCCGATGAACAGCCCGCCGATACACAGCAGCAGCCAAAAGCCGGCAAAAATACGATCGCTCATGGTTTTCCCCTGCGGTTATTTGGCCAGGCCGAACACTTTCGCCTGCTCACGGTATTGGGCAACCTGATTCTTCACGTAGGCGTCCAGCTCTTTGCCGGTCATGTTGAATTCGAACAGGCCGCGCAGATCGCGTTGCTGCTTGAATTCCTCGGTCGCCATCATTTTCTGGAAGGTGTCGATCCACCACTGATACTCTTCATCGCTGACTTTCGGCCCGACGTAGAAGCCGCGAATGATCGGCCACACCAGGCTGTACCCCTGTTCTTTGGCGGTTGGAATGTCGGCCAACTGGCCAGGCAAACGTTGCTCGGCATACACCGCCAGCACGCGGATTTTGTCGCCCTGCAGGTAAGGCACCATCTCGCTCAGATCACCGGAAACCGCCTGAATATGATTGCCCAACAGCGCGGTGACCGGCTCGCCGCCGCCTTCGAACGCCACGTAGCGCATCTTGCGCGGATCCACGCCGACTTCGCGCGCCAGCAGCGCAGTTTTCATCCAGTCCTGGCTGCCGATGGAGGCGCCGGCGCCGAACACCACGCTGTTGGGATCTTTTTGGAAGGCGTCCATCAGGTCTTTCAGGGTCTTGTAAGGCGAGTCGGCGCGCACCGCGATCATGCCGTAGTCGGTTCCGACCGCCGCCAGCCATTTCACGTCGTCCACGTTGTAGCGGCCGAACTTGCCCTGGGCCAGATTGAGCAGCGAGCCGCCGGAGAAGGCCACCACGGTGCCGAACTCCGCCGGTCGCTGCGCGACGATGGCGTTGTAGGCCACCGCGCCGACGCCGCCGGGCATATAGGTGACGCGCATCGGTTTATCGATCGCCTTGGTGTCCTGCAACGACACCTGAATCAGCTTGCAGGTCAGATCGAAACCGCCGCCGGGCTTGGCCGGCGCAATACATTCGGTGCGTTTGGGCGCTTCCACGGCAAAGGCCTGAGAGGCTGCCAGCAACAGTGCGGCGGCGGTAAAGGTACGGGTCATTATTTTTTTCATTGTGGCTTGCCCTCGGTATTGTTCTGGTTGTGAATCCCGCAGAGCGCGGTTGCAGGATTGTTAAAACAACAACCTTTCATTTACCTTTCAGTGGCCGGAAAAGTTTCCAGTCTGTGATTAGGGTCTCTTGTCGCCAGTGAATCACGGGTGCGCTACCATAGAAATGCGGGCAGGAACAGGGCGCAAAACCGGCCAAAATCCTGCGTAATATCAGGTTTGCCGTTCTGCTTTCGCGATAAAATCATGATCAGTGAAATGAATAGAGACGCAGTGATATGTTTTCGTTAGGGAAATTATTTGGTGGTAGGGACAGCGCCAAAGTATGCGCGATTAAACGGTTGCCTGAGGTCTACGCGGAGATGGTCGGTGAAACCGGGCAGTGCCGTTTGAAGCGACTGCGTGCCGACGTTGGCGTGTTTGAACTGCATTTCGTCAACGCCGACGGTGAAAAGTATGCCTGCCAGATGACCGCCTGCGTGACCGGCATCGATCTGGTATTTGCCGCCAACAACCGCTCCGTGCTGGTTTCTTCGCCGTTTACCGCCGACAAGCTGCGCCCGGTACTGGACATTGCCGTGGCCGATAGCCCCATTCCGCTGATCTGACATCGTCCTGCGATCGCGCTCTATACGCATAATTGTGTGCCAGCTCCCAAAACTGGCGGCGCGGCGCTCTTTTATCCCCTTATTTTCCATGCCATTCTCTGTTATCGACCTGTTAACAAGCGCGATATTGGCGCCAGGTTGTTCAGATAAATCAATGGAATGGGAACATGCGACTGTTATTGGTTGAAGATCACCCCGAGCTGTCTCACTGGTTGCAAAAGGCGCTGACCGGCGCCGGCTTTGCCGTCGACGTCGCCCCGGACGGCGTGGCAGCGGATCACCTGCTGCTCAACGAACGCTATGCGCTCGCGGTGCTGGATGTGGCGCTGCCGCGTATGAACGGTCTGGATTTGCTGGCGCGCCTGCGCAAGCGCGGGCAGGATCTGCCGGTGCTGCTGCTGACGGCGCGCACCGACGTGGCCGACCGGGTAAAAGGCCTGAATCTGGGGGCGGACGATTACCTCACCAAGCCGTTCGAACTGGACGAGCTGGAAGCGCGTATTCGGGCGCTGCTGCGCCGCAGCGTCGGCGCTCCGCAGCCGGCGTTGCAGTACGGCGCGTTGACCTATCACGACGAAGGCTATTTTCTGCTGGAGAGCAAACCGCTGGCGCTGACGCCGCGCGAGCTGGCGGTGTTGACCGCGTTGATGCACCGGCGCGGCCGCCCGGTGGCCAAGCAACAGCTGTTCGAGCAGGTATTTACGTTGTCCGACGAGGCCAATCCGGAGAGCATCGAGCTTTACGTACACCGCCTGCGGAAAAAGCTGCAGGGCAGCGACGTGGCGATCGTCACGCTGCGTGGCCTGGGTTACAGCCTGGAGCTGTGCGATGCGGTGGTTTAACGCGCCGCGTTCGCTGTTCTATCAACTGCTATTGTTTTTTGGCCTGCCGCTGCTGGCGTTGGGCGGCATCTCTATCTACACCCACTATTTCAGCGCCATGAGCGCCGCCACCCTGGCTTACGATCGCACGCTGCTGGCGTCGGCGCGCACCGTAGCGGAGCGACTGGTGGTGCGCGAAGGCAAGCTGGCGGTTGATGTGCCCTATGTGGTGCTCGACAGCTTCGAGCGCAACATGAACGATCAGCTGTATTACGAGGTGATCTCGCCGCAGGGGAAAAGCATCTCGGGCTATGACGATTTGCCGCCTTTGCCGCCCCATATCCCGCGTTCCACGCTCTACCCGGCGCTGGTGCATTTTTACGATGCGGAATACCTCGGCAGGCCGATCCGCGTGGCGGCGCTGTTTCAACCGGTCAACGAGTCGGGCGTGAGCGGCATGGCGACCATTCTGGTGGCGGAAACCCTGGAGTCGCGCCGTTACCTGGCGCGGCAGATGATGATCGCGGCGCTGCTGAGCCAGGGCACGGTGGTGGCGTTAACCCTGATCCTGGCGTTCGCATTGCTCAAGCGGGTGTTGAAGCCGATGCGTAAGCTCTCCGGTATCATGCTGCGGCGCGATCCGGGCGAGCTGACGCCCTTGCCGCGGGTATTGCCATGGTCGGAGATGCAGCCGCTGCTGGTGGCGTTTAATCGTTACATCGAACGGCTGCGGCTGATGGTGGCACGTCAGGAGCGCTTCAGCGCCGACGCTTCGCACCAACTGCGCACGCCGCTGGCGGTGTTGAAGACTCAGGTAGGGGTAGCGCTGGCCAGTGACCGGCCGCAGCAGTGGCGCGAAAGCCTGCAGGCGATGAGCGCGACGCTGGATAATACCGTGTCGCTGACCGACCGCCTGCTGCATCTTTCACGCCTGAAGGCCAGCGAGCACCAGGCCGATCGTAAGTTGCAACCGGTCAACCTGGCGCAGGTGCTGCGCGACGCCTGCTTTTCCCGCTTGCCGCAGGCGCGCAGTAAACAGATCGATCTCGGGTTCGAAGGCGAGGCGGCGTGTCAAGTGGCGGGGGAGCCGCTGCTGTTGGCCGAGCTGTGCGCCAACCTGCTGGACAACGCGCTGAAATATACACCGCGTCAGGGCGTGGTGACCGCGCGCCTCACGCAGGATAAGGCGGCAGGGGAAGGCGTGCTGGAGATAGAAGACAGCGGCCCCGGCATCGCCTTGCAGGACAAGGCGCTGGCGCTGCAGCCGTTTCACCGGCTGGACAACGTGGGCGATCAGCCGGGCGCCGGATTGGGACTGGCGTTGGTGAAAGACATCACCGCGTATCACGGCACCCGCCCGGAGCTGTTGAGCTCTGCCGCGCTGGGCGGCCTGTTGGTGCGGGTGCGTTTCAGGCTGCTGCCTTAAGCCTGTTCTTTGCAGGACTCTGCGTTGGCCGCCGGGGCTTTGGCTTTACGCGTCAGCGGCGTGCGCAGCCGCTGCGACAGGATAACGCCCAGCAGGGTAATGCCGCCGCCGATCAGGTGGTAACCGTGCAACTGCTCATGCAGGAACAGCACGGCGATAGCGGCGGTAAACACCGGTGCCAGGTTCATGAAGATCGAGGCGGTGTTGGCGCCCAGGCGCATCACGCCCTGGATCCACAGGAACGGGGCGATGATCGAAGCCGGAATGCCGGCGAACAGCACCAGCGGCAGGTTATGGCCGTTCAAGCCGACATCCTCCGCCATCAGGAAATTAGGCAGTAACAACAGCACGCCGAACAGGATCTGCACGTACAACGATTGCCAGTTCGGCAGCGCGATGGCCCAGCGTTTGGTCAACACGCCATACAGCGCGTACGAGGCGGTGGCGAGCAGCATCATCAATTCCCCTTTGCCGATACCGTGCTGCAACAGCACGCCGGGCTGACCGCCGCTGACCAGCCAGATCAGGCCGCAGAAGGAGAGTATGCTGCCGAGCAGCACGCCGACGGTTGGCGCAATGCGCAGCAGAACGATGCTGATCAGGATGGTCAGCAGCGGGATCAGCGACACGATGATGCCCATAAACAGCGCGCTGACGCTGTGCGCGGCGTAATAGGCCAGGCTTTGGTACAGCACCATGCCCAGCAGGCCGAGGATCATCAGCTTCCACCAGTTGGCGCGCACCTGCGCCCAGTTGCGCAGCACGCCCGGCAGCACGAACGGCGTGAGGGCAATCAGCGCCAGCAGCCAGCGGTAGAGCGAGATGGCCGCCGGATCGATGGCGGTGGCGGAGAGTTTGCTGACGACGGCATTAATCGACCAAATCAGCACGGCCAACAGCGGGAAGAGCATATTCATGATAATTATTCTCAATAACGTCCAACATGCTGGCTAGTCTACGCGTGTCCGGTTTATCATATATAGCGATATCCAGACAAAAATCGGCGTAAACAAGACAAATCACGGGACGAAACCATGCCAGAAATCCGCCATTTCCCCGAGTCGTTGATCCCGGCGCCCAACCCGGTGCAGTTCCGCTGCGAGGAGTTCAACGCGCGCACCGAATTCCAGCCGCACAGCCACACCTGGGGTCAGTTGATGTGGGTTAAAGCCGGGGTGATGGTGCTGCGCATCGGCGGGCAGCGCTTTCTGGCGCCGCCGGAGTTCGTGCTGTGGGCGCCGGCTGGCATCGAACACTCCTGCTATAACCAGCGGCTGGCGCAGTGCCGCATGGTGGACATCACGCCGGCGCTGTGCACCGGCATGCCGGCCGACCCCTGTCTGGTGAGCGTAACGCCGATATTCCGCGCCATCGCCGAGGATTTCTATGCGCGCAAGCAGTACATTCCGCAGGCGGAGGCGGATTTGCGTCTCTGCCAGGTGCTGATCGATCAGCTGCGCCTGTCGCCGCGCCAGCAAACCTATCTGCCGTCGTCGGACGACAAGTTCTTGGCGCCGGTGCTGGAAGCGTTGGAGCATTGTCCGGCGGACAACACCTCGCTGGCGGCGTGGGCGGCTCGGGTCTACACCACCGAGCGCACGCTGTCGCGACGCTGCCAACAGGATCTGGGCATGTCGTTCAGCGAATGGCGCCAGCGCCTGCGGTTCCTGCATGCCGTCTCCCTGCTCGAGCAGGGCAAGACCGTGCAGGACGTGGCGTTAGACGTCGGCTACAGCTCCGCGTCGGCCTTTATCGTCATGTTCCAGCAGATCGCCGGCACTACCCCTGAGCGCTTTCGCCGTGCCTGATTCAGTGGCACACTATTTCGCAGACAAATAGCCGTAAACCGTCGGAGAACGCAGTGAAAATTCTGGTTGATGAAAATATGCCGTACGCGGCCCAGCTGTTCAGCCGCCTGGGCGAGGTGCAGGCGGTACCGGGCCGCCCGATCCCGCTCGAGGCGCTGGCGGATGCCGATGCGCTGATGGTGCGTTCGGTCACCAAGGTCAATGAAGCCTTGTTGGCCGGCAGTCATATCGACTTTGTCGGCACCGCCACCGCCGGCACCGATCACGTCGATGAAGCCTGGCTGCAACGTCAGGGCATCGGCTTTTCCGCCGCGCCGGGCTGCAACGCTATCGCGGTGGTCGAGTATGTGTTCTCTGCCTTGATGCTGCTGGCCGAACGCGACGGCTTCCACCTGCGGGATAAAACCGTCGGCATCGTCGGCGTGGGCAACGTTGGTTCCCGTCTGGATGCTCGCCTCAAAGCGCTGGGCGTGCGCACGCTGCTGTGCGATCCGCCGCGTGCCGATCGCGGCGACGCCGGGGAATTCTGGCCGTTGGAGAAGCTGGTGGCCGAGGCCGACGTGCTGACCTTCCATACGCCGCTGAATAAATCCGGCCCATACCATTCGCTGCATCTGGCGGACGCCGAGCTGTTGGCGGCCCTGCCGGACAACCGCATTCTGATCAACGCCTGCCGCGGGCCGGTGGTGGATAACGCCGCCTTGCTGCAGGCGCTAGAAAAGGGCAAAAAGCTGAGTACGGTGCTGGACGTGTGGGAACCGGAGCCGGATCTCGCCTTACCGCTGCTGGCGCGGGTGGATATTGGCACCGCGCACATCGCTGGGTATACGCTGGAAGGCAAGGCGCGCGGCACCACTCAGGTGTTCGAGGCGTTCAGCCGCCATCTGGGGCAGCCGCAACAGGTGGCGCTGGCCTCGCTGTTGCCGGTGCCGGAGTTCAGCCAGATCCGCCTCAATGGGCCGCTGGATGAAGCGCGGTTAAAACGATTGATGCACTTGGTGTATGATGTGCGCCGCGATGATGCGCCGCTGCGCAAAGTCGCTGGGCAACCGGGCGAATTCGATCGCCTGCGCAAGCACTACCAGGAGCGCCGCGAGTGGTCTTCGCTGGCCGTGCAATGCGATGACAGCGCCAGCGCCGAGCTGCTCGGCAAGCTGGGCTTTAGCCTGGCGTAGCGCGTAAGGTTGTCTTAAGCCAACGCCGCTACAGTGAGCGGTAAAGATTATCGGGCGGTGATTGCACTGCCCGTCTGCTTTTATGAATGAAATACTCTGGAGAAAACCCGATGTCTGACGGCTGGAATATCGCGCTGCTCGGCGCCACTGGCGCGGTAGGTGAAGCGTTGCTGGAATTGTTGCAGGAACGCCAGTTCCCGGTGGGTGAGCTCTATCCTCTGGCAAGCGAACGCAGCGCGGGCGCCAATGTGCGCTTCAACGGCAAGTCTCTTCTGGTGCAGAACGCCGAAGAGTTCGACTGGTCGCAGGCCCAACTGGCCTTCTTCGTCGCCGGCAGCGACGCTTCCGCTCGCTATGCCGAAGAGGCCGGCAACATGGGCTGCCTGGTGATCGACACCAGCGGCCTGTTCGCCATGGAGCCGGATGTGCCGCTGGTGGTACCGGGTGTTAACCCGCAGGTGCTGGCGGATTACCGCAACCGCAATATCGTCGCGGTGGCCGACAGCATGGTCAGCCAGCTGCTGACGGCGATCAAACCGCTGACCGAACAGGCGGGGCTCTCGCGTCTGCACGTTACCACGCTGATGTCGGTATCCTCGCGCGGCAAGGCCGCGGTGGACGATCTGGCCGGCCAGAGCGCGCGCCTGCTGAACGGCATTCCTGCCGAGGAAGGCGTCTTCGCTAAACAGCTGGCGTTTAACCTGCTGCCGCTCGTTGCCGACGAGCAGGCCAGCGTGCGCGAAGAGCGTCTGATCGTCGATCAGGTGCGCAAGGTGCTGCAGGACGAAGGGTTGCCGATTTCGGTGAGCTGCGTTCAGTCGCCGGTGTTTTACGGCCATGCGCAGGTGGTGCACCTGGAAGCGCTGCGCCCGCTGTCCGCCGAAGAGGCGCGCAGCGAGCTCGAAGAAGTCGAGGACATTCAGCTGAGCGAAGAGGACGATTACCCGACTCAGGTGACCGAAGCCTCCGGCAGCGATGCGCTCAGCATCGGTTGCCTGCGTAACGATTACGGCATTCCCGAGCTGCTGCAGTTCTGGACGGTGGCGGACAACGTGCGCTTCGGCGGCGCGTTAATGGCGATCGAAACCGCCGAGCGTCTGGTGCAGGAGCAGATGTACTGATGTCAGAGGTGGTCTCGCCCGCTCAGCCGACGCTGAAGGTAGCGCTGGGCATCGAATATGACGGCAGCCGGTACTACGGCTGGCAGCGGCAGCAAGAAGTGGCCAGCGTGCAGGAGCGCCTTGAGCAGGCGTTGAGCAAGGTGGCGGATGCGCCGATCAACGTGCTGTGCGCCGGGCGCACCGACGCCGGGGTGCACGCCACCGGGCAGGTGGTGCATTTCGAAACCACCGCGCGTCGCAAGGACGCCGCCTGGACGATGGGCGTGAACACCCATTTGCCGCCGGACATCGCGGTGCGCTGGGTGAGCCCCGTCGCCGACGATTTTCACGCGCGTTTCAGCGCTACCGCGCGCCGTTACCGCTATATTATTTTCAACCATCGCTACCGGCCGGCGGTGTTGCAACAGGGGGTGACGCACTTTTATCACCCGCTGGATGCCGATCGCATGCACCGGGCGGCGCAGGCGCTGCTGGGCGAGAATGACTTCACCTCGTTCCGCGCGGTGCAGTGTCAGTCGCGCACCCCGTGGCGCTGCGTAAAACACGTTAAGGTTACGCGCTACGGCGAATATATTGTGGTAGATATCAAGGCGAATGCCTTTGTGCATCACATGGTTCGCAATATCGTCGGCAGCCTGATGGAGATCGGCTGCGGCAATCAGGATGAGAACTGGATGGCCGAGTTGCTGGCGCTGAAGGATCGCAATCTGGCGGCGGCGACGGCGCGAGCCGAGGGGCTGTATTTGGTTGCCGTGGACTATCCCGATCATTTTGGTCTACCGCGGCCGCCGATGGGGCCGCTGTTTTTGCCCGACGATTAAACGCCGGCACGCCTGAAAGCGTCGCTCCCTTGTGCTTCTGCCGGGTGATTGAAACACCCGGTATCAATGAGAGAATTTATGGACATCATCAAGTTTATTATTGATTTCATTTTGCATATTGATGTGCACCTGGCCGAGCTGGTCGCACAATACGGCATGTGGGTCTACGCTATTCTGTTCCTGATCTTGTTTTGCGAAACCGGCCTGGTGGTGACGCCGTTCCTGCCGGGGGATTCTTTGCTGTTTGTCGCCGGCGCGCTGGCGGCGTTGCCGACCAACGATCTCAACGTGCACACCATGGTGGCGTTGATGGCCGTAGCGGCGATCATTGGCGATGCGGTGAACTACACTATCGGGCGGTTGTTCGGCGAGAAGCTGTTCAGCAACCCGAACTCGAAAATTTTCCGCCGTAGCTACCTGGACAAGACGCATCAGTTCTATGAGAAGCACGGTGGGAAAACGATTATTCTGGCGCGATTCGTGCCGATCGTGCGTACTTTTGCGCCGTTCGTCGCCGGCATGGGGCATATGTCCTATCGCCACTTCGCCGCCTACAACGTGATTGGTGCACTGGTTTGGGTGCTGCTCTTCACTTATGCTGGCTACCTGTTCGGCGATCTGCCGGTGGTGCAGGAGAACCTGAAACTGTTGATCGTCGGGATCATCATCGTTTCGATTCTGCCGGGCGTGATTGAAATTTGGCGTCACAAGCGCGCGGCCGCCCGCCAGCAAAAACAGTAAAAACATCGCTTAACCTGTCGGTTCGACCAGTTTTTTGTCCACAGCGCCGGGCCGATATGGTTTAATGAGCGACATTATGGTCTGTTCCTGCGAACAACCCTGAAGCCGATGCCTCAGTCGCCGCGCTTGCCGCGCCGCGAACGGGCATTTTTTCATTGGGGTGTTTTCAGGGGGATTGTTAAAGCATGAACAGCGGACTGGCGTGTGCCAGGTTCAAACAGAAAGGTCATCGATGAGCTGGATTGAACGAATTCTTAACAAGAGCAATATCACACAAACCCGTAAGGCGAGCATTCCTGAAGGGGTCTGGACCAAATGCGACAGCTGCGGCCAGGTTCTCTACCGCGCCGAGCTGGAGCGTAATCTGGAAGTGTGTCCGAAGTGCGACCACCACATGCGTATGGGCGCGCGCGCGCGTCTGCATACCCTGCTGGACGAAGGCAGTGAAGTGGAGCTGGGCAGCGATCTGGAGCCGAAGGACGTTCTGAAATTCAAGGATTCCAAGCGCTATAAAGATCGTCTGGTCGCCGCACAGAAAGCGACCGGCGAGAAAGATGCGCTGGTGGTGATGAAGGGCACGCTGTACGGTATGCCGATCGTCGCCGCATCCTTCGAATTCGCTTTCATCGGCGGCTCAATGTCTTCCGTGGTCGGCGCGCGTTTCGTGCGTGCGGTTGAGCAGGCGCTGGAGGACAACTGTCCGCTGGTGTGCTTCTCCGCCAGCGGCGGCGCGCGTATGCAGGAAGCGCTGATGTCGCTGATGCAGATGGCGAAAACCAGCGCGGCGTTGGCTAAGATGCAGGAGCGCGGCTTGCCGTACATCTCCGTGCTGACCGACCCGACCATGGGCGGCGTCTCCGCAAGCCTGGCGATGCTGGGCGACATCAATATCGCCGAGCCGAAAGCGCTGATCGGCTTTGCCGGCCCGCGCGTCATCGAGCAGACCGTGCGCGAGAAACTGCCGCCTGGCTTCCAGCGCAGCGAGTTCCTGATCGAAAAAGGCGCGATCGACATGATTGTTCGCCGTCCGGAGATGCGCCAAACGTTGGCGAGCATTCTGTCCAAGCTGACCAACCAACCGCAGCCGCATTTCGATGAGGCCGCGCCGGTCATTGAGCCGGAGCCGCAGGCCGACGCCTGAGGCAAAGACAGATCCCGCCCGGGTTCAGCCGCCACTTTGTGGCTAAGTGACGGCTGATGCCCGTTCCCTGCCGGCCGTGGCCTATCGCGCCATGGTTTGCGGGTTGGCGGCGGTTACGAAGCGCATCGCCTTTACCGCGGTGAGGGTGGTGCCCTGATGGATTAATGAACCCAAGTTCAGTGACGGGACTCATGCAAAACCACCAAATTCCCCAAGCCACGTCGCCATTGAGCTCGTGGCTTTACTATCTGGAACGTCTGCACAGCCAGGCGATCGAACTCGGTCTTGAGCGCGTACAGCGCGTCGCGGCGCATCTGGATTTACTGACCCCCGCTCCTACGGTGTTCACCGTTGCCGGCACCAACGGCAAAGGCACGACCTGTCGTACCCTCGAAGCCATTCTGCTGGCCGCCGGCCTGCGCGTCGGCGTCTACAGTTCGCCGCATCTGGTGCGCTATACCGAACGCGTGCGCATTCAGGGGGAAGAGCTGAGCGAAGCAGAGCATAGCCGCTCGTTCGCCGCCATTGAAGCCGGCCGCGGCGAAACGTCGCTGACCTATTTCGAATTCGGCACCCTGTCGGCGCTGCAGCTGTTCAAACAGGCGCGGCTCGACGTGGTGATCCTGGAAGTGGGCCTGGGCGGGCGTCTCGACGCCACCAATATCGTCGATCCGAGCGTGGCGGTGATCACCAGCATTGCGCTCGATCATACCGACTGGCTGGGCAACGATCGCGAAAGCATCGGCCGTGAAAAGGCCGGTATTTTCCGCAGCGGCAAGCCGGCGGTGGTGGGCGAACCCGACATGCCGGACAGCATTCGCCAGGTCGCCGAAACGCTGGGCGCACCGCTGTATCGCCGCGGTGAAGCCTGGAGCTTCAGCGAGCAGGGCGATCGCTGGCAGTGGCAGGGCGGCGACACGCAGCTGACCGATCTGCCGACGCCGAACGTACCGCTGGCCAACGCCGCTACCGCGCTGGCGGCGCTGAACTGTTCCCCGCTGGAAATCGACGAACGCGCGATCTTCACCGGGCTGCAGCAGGCGACGCTGCCGGGGCGTTTCCAGATCGTGCGGCGGGAGCCGATGCTGATCCTCGACGTGGCACACAACCCGCACGCCGCCGGCTATCTGGCCGGGCGTCTGGCCAAGCTGCCGCGCGACGGCGGCAAGGTGCGCGCGGTGGTGGGCATGCTGTCCGACAAGGATATCGCCGGCACGCTGGCCTGCCTCAGCGAGCAGGTGGATGAATGGTACTGCGCACCGCTCGACGGGCCGCGCGGTGCCAGCGTCGAACAGCTGGCGCAGCATCTGACGGAACCGCGCCGCTTTAATGATGTCGAAACTGCCTGGCGGCAGGCTATGCAGGATGCTGATAAACAGGATATTGTGATCGTCTGTGGATCGTTCCACACCGTGGCGCAGGTGATGGCGGCGTTAGACGAGATGCGGGGAGTGTGAGTGGCGAGTAAATTTCAGAACCGACTGGTTGGAACCGTGATTCTGGTGGCGCTGGGGGTAATCATCCTGCCAGGGTTGCTGGACGGCAAAAAGAAGCATTACGAGGATGAGTTCGCGGCCATTCCATTGGTGCCGAAGGCGGGCGACGTCGAAGAGAACGACGTGCTGCCGCCGGTGACGCAGCCGTTGCCGGCGCAGCCGCCGGAAGGGGCGGGCGCGCTGGTCGAGCAGCAGGCGGCCAACGAAGCGGCGGCGCAACAGGCGGTGCGGCAGAGCGCTCAGCAACCGACGCAGGTGGCGCCGCCGCCGGTCGAGACGCGTCCTCAGCCGGTGCAGCAGCCTAAGCCGAAGCCGGTGGAAACCAAACCGGTGGAAGTGAAACCAAAACCGGTACCGCAGCCGAAGCCGGTGGAGGTGAAACCGGTGCCGAAGCCGGAACCGACGCCGAAACCAGAACCGACGCCGCAGCCAAAACCGGCGGAAGAAAAAGCGCCGTCCGGGCAAGCCTATGTCGTGCAGCTCGGGGCGCTGAAGAACGCCGCCAAGGCGAACGAGATTGTCGCTTCGCTGCGTCTCTCGGGCTATCGCGCCTTTACCGTGCCGTCAACGCCGGTGCAAGGGCAGATCACCCGCATCTACGTTGGCCCGGACGCGTCCAAGCAGAAGCTGCAGGCGGCGCTGCCGTCGCTGAACTCGATCAGCGGGCTGAGCGGGCAGGTGAAGCCGTACGGCCGTTAAACCCCGCGGGGGCGCAGCAGGATGCGCCCCTGAATTCAGGAGTGGTGGAGAGAAAGCGAGAGAAACCGCGCCTTTTACAGGCGAAATCACCTATGTAGGCGCGGCGATTGGGAATTTTTTAATCGCCGCTTTTTATTTGTAACGTGGTAGGAAATCCCCTACGCAAACGTTTTCTTTTTCTGTTAGAATTCGCCGCGAATTGGATGCAGGGGCGATTCATCATTGGAATAGTTCATGGTCTGGATTGATTACGTCATTATAGCGGTGATTGGATTTTCGGCTCTGGTGAGCCTGATCCGAGGGTTTGTTCGCGAAGCATTGTCACTTGTGACATGGGGATGTGCGTTTTTTGTTGCCAGCCATTTCTACTCTTACCTTGCGGTCTATTTCACTCGTTTTGAAGATGAACTGGTGCGAAACGGCATCGCGATCGCGATTTTGTTCATCGCGACCCTGATCGTAGGGGCTATTGTTAACTATGTGATTAGCTCACTGGTAGAGAAAACCGGGTTGTCGGGCACCGACCGGGTGCTGGGCATCTGCTTCGGCGCACTGCGCGGCGTGTTGATTGTCGCGGCGATCCTGTTCTTCCTGGACACCTTTACCGGCTTTTCACAAAGTGCCGACTGGAAACAGTCGCAGCTGATCCCCCAGTTCAGTTACGTCATCAGGTGGTTCTTTGACTACCTGCAGAGCACGTCGAGTTTCTTGCCGACCCAATTGCCGGGGCGGTAGCGCTGATGAGGAAAAGACAACATGTGCGGTATTGTCGGTATCGCCGGTTTCATGCCGGTAAACCAGTCGATTTATGATGCGCTGACGGTGCTTCAGCACCGTGGCCAGGATGCCGCAGGCATCGTCACCATTGACGCCCACAACGGGTTCCGTTTGCGTAAAGCCAACGGCCTGGTGAAAGATGTGTTTGAGGCACGCCATATGCAACGCTTGCAGGGCAACATGGGCATTGGCCATGTGCGTTACCCGACGGCCGGCAGCTCGAGCGCCTCTGAGGCCCAGCCTTTCTACGTCAACTCGCCGTTCGGCATTACGCTGGCCCACAACGGCAACCTGACCAACGCCCATGAGCTGCGCCAAAAGCTGTTCGAAAGCGGCCGCCGCCATGTCAACACCACCTCCGACTCGGAAATCCTGCTGAACGTGCTGGCCAGCGAGCTGGATCGCTTCCCGCACTATCCGCTGGAAGCCGACAACATCTTTACCGCGGTCGCCGCTATGCATCAGCAACTGCGCGGCGCTTACGCCTGCGTGGCGATGATCATCGGCCATGGCCTGCTGGCGTTCCGCGATCCCAACGGCATTCGTCCGCTGGTGATCGGTAAGCGCACGCTGGAGGATGGCCGCAGCGAGTACATGGTGGCTTCCGAGAGCGTGGCGCTGGATACCCTGGGCTTTGAGTTCCTGCGCGACGTGGCGCCGGGCGAAGCGGTGTACATCACCACCAAGGGCCAGCTGTTCACCCGCCAGTGCGCAGAGAACCCGAAAACCAACCCGTGCCTGTTCGAATATGTTTATTTTGCGCGCCCAGACTCCTTTATGGACAAGATCTCGGTCTACAGCGCCCGCGTGCGCATGGGCCAGAAGCTGGGTGAGAAGATCGCCCGTGAGTGGGAAGATCTGGATATCGACGTGGTGATCCCGATTCCTGAAACTTCCTGCGATATCGCGCTGGAGATCGCGCGTATTCTCGAGAAGCCCTACCGCCAGGGCTTCGTGAAAAACCGCTACGTTGGCCGCACCTTTATCATGCCGGGCCAGCAGGCGCGTCGCCAGTCGGTACGCCGCAAGCTGAACGCCAACCGTGCCGAGTTCCGCGACAAGAACGTGCTGCTGGTGGATGACTCCATCGTGCGCGGCACGACCTCTGAGCAAATCGTCGAGATGGCGCGCGAAGCGGGCGCCAAGCGCGTGTATCTGGCTTCCGCCGCGCCGGAAGTGCGTTTCCCTAACGTCTACGGCATCGACATGCCGAGCGCCAACGAACTGATCGCCCACGGGCGTGAAGTGGATGAAATCCGTCAGATTATCGGCGCCGACGGGCTGATCTTCCAGGACCTCGACGATCTGATCGAAGCGGTGCGCGAAGAGAACCCGGACATCATCCAGTTCGAATGCTCGGTCTTCAATGGTATCTACGTGACCAAAGACGTCGACCAAAGCTATCTGGAATACCTGGAGTCGCTGCGCAGCGACGATGCCAAGGCGATGCGGGTGCAAACCGAAGCGGAAAATCTGGAACTGCACAACGAAGGCTAACGGTCTGCGTTGATCCCTCAAGGTGCATCGCCGCGTCTGCGGCGGTGCACCTTGTTCCTCTGACTTGCTTATCCCTCGCCATTGCGGCAAAGTCTGCCTGATCTTACTTTTTACGGCAGAGGCCATTCTTCATGAAACGACTCATCATCGGCATTTCCGGCGCCAGCGGCGCGATCTACGGCGTGCGCCTGTTACAGGTTTTGCACGACGTCGCAGAGGTGGAAACCCATCTGGTGATGAGTAATGCTGCAAGACAGACGCTGGCGCTGGAAACGCCGTACAGCCTGCGTGAAGTGCAGGCGCTGGCCGACGTGGTGCACGATGCGCGCGACATCGCCGCCGGCATCTCCTCGGGCTCCTTCAAAACGTTGGGCATGGCGATCCTGCCTTGTTCGATCAAAACCCTGTCCGGCATCGTTAACAGCTACAGTGACGGATTGCTGACCCGCGCCGCCGACGTGGTGCTCAAAGAGCGCCGCCGTTTGGTCTTGTGCGTGCGGGAAACGCCGTTGCATCTTGGCCATTTACGGCTGATGACGCAGGCGGCGGAGATGGGCGCGGTGATCATGCCGCCGGTGCCGGCGTTTTACCACCAGCCAAAAAGCGTGCAAGACATCATCGATCAGACCGTCAATCGGGTGATCGACCAGTTTGATATCGAATTGCCGACCGATCTGTTCACCCGCTGGCAGGGTGCTAATTAACAGTTTTATCCCTAAATTGGTACATTTGTGCAACACCGCACTGAATTGGGGCGGAGTATGCACCATAATGATCCCACTTCATCACGCTCACTGTTTCATGGCGCCGCCTTATTGCGGTTGCCAGTGGCGCGGCCCCAACCGGCCGATTTAATTTTGCGGTTATCGTCCCAGGAAACAGTATTGTGAAGGCCGGAGCCGTTCCCTCCGCCCGTAGCACCTAATGTGGCACGATTACTGCAAATTGATTTGGTGGGGAAAGTAATGCCCGTAGTGGCATCAAAAAAATCAATTTGAGGGTAATTTATGAAAAAGCGGGTTTTGATTTTGCCGTTAGTTCTGGCTTTGAGCGCCGCCAGCAGCGCCTTTGCCGCCATTCCTTCCACGCTGAAGATTGGCACCGATCCGACTTACGCACCGTTTGAATCCAAAAATGCCAAAGGCGAATTGGTTGGCTTTGACATTGATTTGGCCAAAGAGCTGTGCAAACGCATCAATACCCAATGCACCTTCGTGGAGAGCGACTTCGACGCGCTGATCCCCTCCCTCAAGGCGAAGAAAATCGACGCCATCATCTCTTCGCTGTCCATCACTGAAAAACGCCAGCAGGAAATCGCCTTTACCGACAAGCTGTATGCCGCCAACGCGCGTCTGATCGCGCCGAAAGGGTCCAAGCTGTTGCCTACCGTGGACGCTCTGAAAGGCAAGAGCGTGGGCGTGCTGCAGGGCACCACCCAGGAAGCCTACGCCAACGCCATGTGGCAGCCGAAGGGCATCACCGTCGTGCCTTACCAGAACCAGGATCTGGTTTACGCCGATCTGGCTTCCGGCCGTATTGACGCCGCCTTCCAGGATGAAGTGGCGGGCAGCGACGGCTTCCTGAAACAGCCGCCGGGCAAAGACTATGCGTTCGCCGGCGAATCGGTGAAGGATGACAAGTTCTTCGGCGTCGGCACCGGCATGGGGCTGCGCAAGACCGATACCGAGCTGAAAGCGGCGCTGGACAAAGCCTTCGCCGAGATGCGCAAAGACGGCACCTACGACAAATACGCGAAAAAGTACTTCGACTTTGACGTCTACGGCGGGTAATCCGCTTACCGTTCCATGCTGTGACTGCGGGGCCGGCGTGCCGGCCCCGATGGTTCGGATCCTAGACCACAGGGTGAAGTAGATGCTGCAAGGCTATTCCCAACTGATTTTCGAGGGGGCTCTGGTGACGTTGGAGCTGGCCCTCAGTTCCGTGTTGCTGGCGGTGGTGATCGGCCTGATCGGCGCCGGTGGCAAACTGTCTCATAACCCCTTTATCTCCGGTCTGTTCGGCGCCTATACCACGCTGATCCGCGGCGTGCCCGATCTGGTGCTGATGCTGCTGATCTTTTACGGCCTGCAAATCGCGCTGAACAACATCACCACGCTGCTCGGCTTCTCGCAGATCGATATCGATCCGCTCGGCGCCGGTATCATTACCCTCGGCTTTATCTACGGTGCTTACTTCACTGAGACCTTCCGCGGCGCCTATCTGGCGGTGCCGAAAGGGCAGATCGAAGCGGCGACGGCCTACGGCTTCAGCGGCGCGCAGATCTTTCGGCGCATTCTGTTCCCGGCGATGATGCGTTTCGCTTTGCCGGGCATCGGCAACAACTGGCAGGTGATCCTGAAGGCGACGGCGCTGGTGTCGATCCTCGGCCTGAACGACGTGGTGAAAGCCACGCAGCTGGCGGGGAAAGGCACCTATCAGCCGTTCTTCTTCGCCATCGTGGCCGGCGTGGTGTACCTGATCTTCACTACCGTTTCCAACGGCGTGCTGCTGTGGCTTGAACGGCGTTACTCACTGGGCGTCAAGAGGGCCGAGCTATGATCGAGATTTTGCAACAGTATTGGCAGTCGCTGCTGTGGAGCGACGGCTACCGTTTCACCGGCGTGGCAGTCACGCTGTGGCTGCTGATCGCCTCGGTGGTGATGGGCGGGCTGCTGGCGATCCCGATGGCGGTGGCGCGCGTCTCTTCCCTTCGCTGGGTGCGTTTCCCGGTGTGGCTTTACACCTATGTGTTTCGCGGTACGCCGCTGTACGTGCAGCTGCTGGTGTTCTACTCCGGCATGTACAGCCTCGAGATTGTGCGCGGCACCGAGTTTCTTAATGCGTTTTTCCGCAGCGGGCTTAACTGCACCATCCTGGCGCTGACGCTCAATACCTGCGCCTATACCACCGAGATCTTCGCCGGGGCGATCCGCGCGGTGCCGCACGGTGAAATCGAGGCCGCCAACGCCTACGGTTTCTCGCGCTTCAAGATGTATCGCTGCATCATTTTGCCTTCGGCACTGCGCACCGCGTTGCCGGCTTACAGCAACGAAGTGATCCTGATGCTGCACTCCACCGCGCTGGCGTTTACCGCCACCGTGCCGGATCTGCTGAAGATCGCGCGCGACATCAACGCCGCGACTTACCAGCCGTTCTACGCTTTCGGCATCGCGGCGGTGCTGTACCTGATCATCTCCTACGTGTTAATCAGCCTGTTCCGCAAAGCTGAAAAACGCTGGATGGCACACGTTAGTCACTGATAAATGACGGGAAGAAAAACCATGTCTGAGAATAAATTAGCCGTCACGGAACTGCACAAACGCTATGGCGACCACGAAGTGCTGAAAGGCGTCTCGCTGGCGGCCAACGCCGGGGATGTGATCAGCATCATCGGCTCCTCTGGCTCCGGCAAAAGCACCTTTCTGCGCTGCATCAACTTCCTCGAGAAGCCGAGCGAAGGCTCGATCAGCCTGAACAACGAAGATATTCGCATGGTGCGCGACAAGGACGGCCAGCTGAAAGTGTTCGACAAGAAGCAGCTGCAGCTGCTGCGCACCCGCCTGACCATGGTGTTCCAGCACTTTAACCTGTGGAGCCATATGACGGTGCTGGAGAACGTGATGGAGGCGCCAGTGCAGGTGCTGGGGCTGAGCAAGGCCGACGCGCACGAGCGCGCGGTGCGTTACCTGGATAAAGTGGGCATCGACGAGCGGGCGCGCGGCAAGTACCCGGTGCACCTGTCGGGTGGCCAGCAGCAGCGCGTCTCCATTGCTCGCGCATTGGCGATGGAGCCGGAGGTGCTGCTGTTTGACGAACCGACGTCGGCGCTGGATCCCGAGCTGGTGGGCGAGGTGCTGCGCATCATGCAGAAGCTGGCGGAGGAGGGAAAAACCATGGTGGTGGTGACGCACGAAATGGAATTTGCGCGCCACGTTTCCAACCACGTGATCTTCCTGCACAAAGGGTTGATCGAAGAGCAGGGGCCGCCGGCCGAGCTGTTCGGCAACCCCAAAAGCCCGCGCCTGCAGCAGTTCCTGTCCGGCGCGTTGAAGTAACCTCAGATCAGCGGGCTTCGGCCCGCTGATTAATCACGTCATCCAATGCCTGTTCCAATTCCAGATAGCGGAAGTGGAAGCCGGCCTCTTCCAGGCGCTTCGGCACCGCCCGCTGGCCGCCGAGCACCAGCACCGCCGCTTCCCCCATCAACAGCCGCATGGCGAACGCCGGCACCCGTAGAAACGCCGGGCGATCGAGCACGTTGGCCAATTGGGCGGCGAACTGCTCGTTGTGCACCGGGTAGGGCGCGACCATGTTAAACGGGCCGCTCAGCGTGGCGTGATCCAGTAGATAAATAATGCCGTTGACCATGTCGTCGAGATGGATCCACGGCAGATATTGGCGACCGTCGCCGATCGGGCCGCCCAGCCCGAAGCGGAACGGCGGCAGCATTTTGGCCAGCGCGCCGCCCTGTGGCGCCAGCACCACGCCGGTGCGCAGCAGGCAGACGCGGGTGGCATCGCTTTGCGCCTGCAGCGCCAGCGTTTCCCAGCGTTGACACAGTTGGTGGGTGAATTCGTCGTGCGGTGGCTCCTCTTCGGTCACCACCGCCTGCCCCTGATCGCCGTAGTAGCCGACGGCGGAACCGGAAATCAACACGCCGGGCGGCGTGCTGCCGTCCTTGATAAGCTGCGCCAATCGTTCGGTCAGATCCCAACGGCTGCGGCACAGGCGCTCTTTCTGCTGTGCGCTCCAGCGCTTGTCGGCGATAGGTTCGCCGGCCAGGTTGATCACCGCGTCGAATTCATCCAGCGACTGCCGGTCGTCCAGCGTTTGCCAATAGCTCGGCCGATCGCCCAGCCGGGCTCGGGCTCGCCGCTCGTCTCGGGTCAACACCGTAATGTGGTGAGAAAGCGCCAGCAGCCTGGCCGTCAGACTGCTGCCTATCAATCCCGTTGCGCCGGTGATCAGGATCCGCATGGTCGACCTCCCTGAGTTAGTCCCGGCGGTAGCTCATGGTCATGGAAACCGAATCGGCGTAGCGCAGGGCCAGAAGTTTATCTATCTCCACTTCAGCATAGGTTACCCAGGCGTGTTCTTTTACGATGTCGAGCACATCCTGCGTTAATTTTTCCAGCAACGCGAAACGGTTATCTTCCACATGGCGGATGATCGCTTTGGTGATGGTGCGGTAGTTGAGTGCATCGGCGATGTCTTCGCTGTTGCGCGCTTTGTCCGCCGGGTAGTGGATCACCACGTTGATCAGGACGTCCTGTCGGTTGTTGATTTCCTCTTCCTTGATACCGATGAACGTGCGCAGCCGCAGATTTTTAATGCGAATAACGGCGTCGGGTTGACTGAAAGACATCAGAGATTCTCCATAGGTCTGATTATTAGCGTTCAGAATACACGGAAAGTAAGGAAAAGATAACGAGGGGACGATGTGACTCCCCGGCCGACGGGGAGTCGGGGAAGGCGCTTAGCCTTGTTCGGCCAGTTTGTAGGCGCGCTCGGTCGCCGGGCGGTTGCTGATGCGCTCGAACCAGTTGCGCACCGCTGGGTAATCTGCCAGATCGATGCGTTGACGCGGATGCGATACGACCCACGGATAGGTGGCGATATCGGCGATGCTGTAGTTGTCGCCGCCCAGGTACGGGTGTTTTTGCAGTTCAGCTTCCAGCACGCCGTACAGCCGCTTGGTCTCCAGATGGTAACGCTCGATGGCGTAAGGCACCGGCTGCGGCGCGTAGTGATTAAAGTGGTGATTCTGCCCGAGCATCGGCCCGAACCCGGCCACCTGCCAGAACAACCACTGTAGGGTCGCGGCGCGTTCGCGCAGGCCGGTGCTCAGCAGCTTGCCGGTCTTCTCCGCCAGATACAGCAGGATTTCCCCGGATTCGAACAGGCTGATTGGCGCGCCGCCGTCCACCGGTTGCTGATCGACGATCGCCGGGATTTTGTTGTTGGGAGAAATGCTCAGAAAGTCCGGTTTGAACTGGTCGCCGGCGCTGATGTTTACGCGATGGATACGGTAGGGTAAGCCGACCTCTTCCAAAAACAAGGTGATCTTGTGACCATTGGGAGTAGGCGCGTAATACAGGTCAATCATGTTGCCTCCTGCGGTAAGGTGATCTGTAATTCATTACACGTTGCTGCGGTCTTCGCCGCGCACAAAGGTATATCAGAGATCCAACAATAGCAGCTAAGGATAGCAGGCTATGTGGGATTCGTCCGATGCTATCTGCGCAGTTGGATCACAATTCTCCACCGGGGCGGGCGGCGGTTTGCCGTACGGCGCCGGCGCGGTAAAATGGCGCTTATTTCCCTCTATAGGACAAGGTTATGAAGCTGATGTTCGCCTCGGATATCCACGGATCGCTGCCGGCCACCGAACGCGTGCTGGAATTATTCGCACAACACGGCGCCGACTGGCTGATTCTTCTGGGTGATTTGCTGAATCACGGCCCGCGCAACGCGCTGCCGGCCGGCTATCAGCCCGCTCAGGTTGCCGAACGATTGAATCGCTATAGCGACAAGATCATCGCCGTTCGCGGCAATTGTGACAGCGAGGTCGATCAGATGCTGCTGACGTTTCCTATCGAGGCGCCGTGGCAACAGGTTCTACTGCAAAAAAGACGATTGTTTTTGACCCACGGTCACCTTTATCATCCTTCGGCACTGCCGCCGTTATCCCGCGGTGACGTCCTGGCCTACGGCCATACGCATCTGCCGCAGGCGGAGCGGCAGGGTGAGATCTATTGCTTCAATCCGGGCTCGGTCAGCATCCCGAAAGGGGGCTTCCCGGCTAGCTACGGCATGTTGGATCGGGGCACTTTGCGCGTGCTGACGCTCGACGACGGCAAGGTCGTCGCGGAGGTGGCGTTAACACGCTAAACGCACTAATTTATACACACACAATAAAAATCTTTGAAAAACACTCATTGATTAACCAGCGCGCGGGATGCATCGCGCCAAAATAGAAGGTTTTAGAGGATGGCGGAACAGGGTCAGGCTGCAGATACCGAATGGGTTGATATCGTCGACGAGCAAAACGAGGTGATTGCGCAATCCAGTCGTCAACAGATGCGGGCGGAGCGGCTGCGTCATCGTGCGACCTATATTGTGGTGCATGATGGGATGGGAAAAATTCTGGTGCAGCGTCGCACCGAGATTAAAGACTTCTACCCGGGCTGGTTGGACGCGACGGCGGGTGGCGTAGTGCAAAGCGGTGAAAACGTGCTGGATTCGGCGCGCCGCGAGGCGGAAGAAGAGCTGGGCATCGCCGGCGTGCCTTTCGCCGAGCACGGTCTGTTCTACTTCGAAGAAGATCAGTGCCGGGTGTGGGGCGCGCTGTTCAGCTGCGTGTCGCACGGCCCGTTCGCGCTGCAGGAAGAGGAAGTGGCCGAGGTGTGCTGGCTGACGCCGGAAGAGATCACCGCTCGCTGCGACGAGTTTACCCCGGATTCGCTGAAGGCGCTGTCGCTGTGGCTGACGCGCAACAACGAACAGGATTACGGTAAGCCGCTCGACAACCACTGAGGCGCCAACGCGTGAGAAAGCCGGTCATCGACCGGCTTTTTTTATGGGCGAATTCAGCAGCTGTCGCGGCGGCACAGCGTGGCGGGCAGGGTGCCTGCCTGCTGCCAGGGCTGCTCGTTCAGCCGCGCCAGCAGCGCCTGGCCGGCCTGAATGCCGATATCGCGATGCGGAATGGTCATGGTGGTCAGCGGCGGCTGGCACACCCGGCTGAACTCGCTGTTGCCGAACCCCACCACCGCCAGATTGTCCGGCACCTTGATGCGCCGCCGCTGGCATTCGTACAGTGCGCCGCCGGCCAGTTCGTCCGAGGCGCACACCAGCGCGTCCAGTTCCGGCCAGGCCAGCAAGAATTCCGGCAGATGCTGCGCACCGGTGCTGAAGCTGGCGGGCTGCGCGGCGTTGATCACCCGATGCGGCGACATATGGTTGCGCAGCAGCGCCTTGTGCCAGCCCTGTAGGTGCTGCTGGAAAATCCACTGTTCCTGATTGGCGCACAGCAGCCCGATATTCTGATAGCCGCTGGCGATCACCGTTTGCGTCAGCTGATACATGGCCGCCACATAGTCGATGCCGATGCTCATATCGATCGGATCGGCGCGCACGGCGCCGATCTCCACCACCGGAATGTTGGCGGCGATCAACGCGTTGCGGGCGTTTTGCGAATGCTCGACGCTGAGCAGCACCGCCGCCGCGAGGTTGTAAGAGAGCAGCGTCTCCAGCAGCTTTTCTTCGCGCTCCAGGTGGTGCTGCGACTCCGCCAGCATGATGTGATAGCCGGCCGGCTGCAGCACTTTCTGCAGGCCGGCGAACATCTCGGCGCAGCCAGATTCGGACAGGCTGGGCACCACCATGGCGATGGTGTAGGACGAGGCCGACGCCAGCGAACTGGCGGCCAGATTGGGCAGGTAGCCCAGTTCGCTCACCGCGGCTTCAATCTTCTCGCGCAGTTTGTCTGAAACCTGCTCCGGCGTGCGCAGCGCGCGCGACACCGTCATGGTGCCGACGCCCGCCAGCTGCGCTACGTCAGCCAACGTCACCCTGCCTGTGCTGCGTCGTTTTTTACCGATCGACATGCCTAATCCCAACTGAAATGCGCGAGCGGCGCATAAAAATGGTGAGGGTGGGAAGCCGACGGCGCGGCTTCGACGATCCCCGTATGCGGCACATTCTACCCCGTTACCCGAAAGAGCGAGAAAAAATTGTGGTTAACGCCATGCCGCCACGCGGTGTTTTGATAGCGCTATCACAGATCCGCATGATAGCGCTTTGGTAGCGCTATCTTTGTGATATCCATCACTGTGTCGTCGAGAGGGGTTGATTAAAGTTTTACCGTCGTCGGTGAATTAATCACCGGCCGAAACCATCAACGTTTGGGAGGGTAATGTGCTGAAAGAGTGGCTGACCGCCGATCATATACAGCTGTGCGAACGGGTGGAGGACTGGCGCCAGGCGGTCACGCTGAGCGCGCAGCCGCTGCTGCAAGGCGGCGTGATCACGCCGAATTACCTGACGGCTATCTTTCATCAGCAGGAGAAGCTCGGCCCTTACTTCGTCCTGGCGCCGGGCATCGCCATGCCGCACGCCAGGCCGGAGGAGGGCGCCAACGCGCTGGGGCTGTCGCTGTTGAAGATCCATCAGGGCGTGAATTTCCATTCCGCGGATAACGATCCGGTTCAGGTGGTGGTGATGCTTTCGGCGCCCGACGGCAACAGCCACATTGAAATGATTTCGCAGTTGGCGGAATTATTTTCCGATAACTCGGCGATGGAGGCTTTATTTCACGCCACAGATAAACGGCAAATTGAGGAAATTATCGCCCGCTATTAACGTTTAATCACCAGGAACACGATTAATGCTAACAACGCCGGGAATATGACCGGCGGCGCTACCCTACACGCTAAATTCAACAGGTGGATATTATGAAAATCATGGCGATTTGCGGTTCCGGTCTCGGCAGCAGTTTTATGGTGGAAATGAACATTAAAAAAGTGCTGAAAAAGATGGGCGTGGAGGCCGAAGTCGAACACTCCGATCTGTCGTCCGCTACCCCCGGTGCCGCCGACGTGTTCGTGATGGCGAAAGACATCGCCGACAGCGCCAGCGTACCGGCCGAGCAACTGGTGGTGATCAGCAACATCATCGACATTAATGAGCTGGAAGCCAAGCTGCGCGCTTACTTCGAAGCCCACTCAATCATCTAAATAAAACGATTGGCGAGGTGGATATGTTTATCCAGGAAACGCTTAAGTTTGTGGTGGATATATTAAAGGTGCCTTCGGTGCTGGTCGGGCTTATTGCGCTGATCGGTTTGCTGGCGCAAAAGAAATCGTTTTCCGACGTGGTGAAAGGCACGGTAAAAACTATTCTCGGCTTTATCGTTTTGGGCGGCGGTGCCACGGTATTGGTCGGATCGCTCAATCCGCTAGGCGGCATGTTCGAACATGCGTTCAATATTCAGGGCATCATCCCGAACAATGAAGCGATCGTCTCCATCGCGCTGGAGAAATACGGCGCCTCCACCGCGTTGATCATGGCGTTCGGCATGGTGGCGAACATCGTGGTGGCACGGTTCACCCGGCTGAAATACATCTTCCTGACCGGCCACCACACCTTCTACATGGCCTGCATGATCGGCATCATCCTGACGGTGGCGGGCTTCGAGGGCGTGCAGTTGGTGTTTACCGGTGCGCTGACCCTGGGGCTGGTGATGGCGTTCTTCCCGGCGATCGCCCAGCGCTATATGCGCCGCATTACCGGCAACGACGATATCGCTTTCGGCCACTTCGGCACCCTGGGCTATGTGTTGTCCGGCTGGATCGGCTCGAAGGTGGGCAAAAACTCGCGCTCGACCGAGGAGATGAACCTGCCGAAAAACCTCAGTTTCTTGCGTGACAGTTCCATTTCGATCTCGATGACCATGATTGTCATCTACCTGATCCTGGCGATCTGCGCCGGGCGGGCCTATGTGGAAAGCGAGCTCAGCGGCGGCCAGAACTACCTGGTGTATTCGATTATCCAGGCCATCACCTTCGCCGCCGGGGTATTCATCATTCTGCAAGGCGTGCGCTTGATTCTGGCGGAGATTGTGCCGGCGTTCACCGGTTTCTCGGAAAAGCTGGTGCCTAACGCGCGGCCGGCGCTGGATTGCCCGGTGGTCTATCCCTATGCCCCCAACGCGGTGCTGATCGGCTTCCTGTTCAGCTTCCTTGGCGGGTTGGCCGGGCTGTTCCTGCTGGGGCAGCTGAAAATGGTGCTGATCCTGCCCGGCGTGGTGCCGCATTTCTTCACCGGCGCTACCGCCGGGGTGTTCGGCAACGCCACCGGCGGGCGGCGCGGCGCGATGCTGGGCGCCTTCGCCAACGGGCTGCTGATCACCTTCCTGCCGGTGCTGCTGTTGCCGGTGCTGGGGGCGCTGGGCTTTGCCAACACCACCTTCTCCGACGCCGACTTCGGCGTGATCGGCATCCTGCTGGGCAACATGGCGCGCTTTATGTCGAAGGAGATGATCATGCTGGCGATCGTCGCCGTGTTCGCGCTGCTGGTGGCGCATAACTTCCTGGGAAAACGCAAAGGCGCGCCGGCCGCTGACCGCGTCGAGAAATAACGAGGGCAGACTGATGAACGACACAACGAGCGAAACGGAAATTGAAGAGCTGCAGACCCTGGCGCGCGCGATCCGCCTGGAAACATTGAAGGCGTTGACCGGGCTGGGCTTCGGCCACTACGGCGGCTGCATGTCGGTGGTGGAGACGCTGGCGGTGCTGTACGGCAGCGTGATGCGTATCGATCCGGCGGATCCGGACTGGCCGGAGCGCGATGACTTCGTGCTGTCGAAGGGGCACGCCGGCCCGGCGCTGTACAGCACGCTGGCGATCAAGGGCTACTTCCCGCTGGCGGAGCTGAAGACCCTCAACCAGAACGGCACGCGTCTGCCTAGCCACCCGGACCGATTGCGCACGCGCGGCGTGGACGCCACCACCGGTTCACTGGGGCAGGGCGTGTCGATCGCCGCCGGCATGGCGTTATCCCATCGGCTGGCGGGGCGTCGTAACCGGGTGTTCAGCATCCTCGGCGACGGTGAGCTGAACGAAGGGCAGTGCTGGGAGGCGTTCCAGTTTATCGCCCACCACAACCTGAACAACCTGACGCTGTTCATCGATTACAACAAGCAACAGCTAGACGGTGCGCTGGACGAGGTGATCCAACCGTTCGATCTGGCCGCCAAGTTCCGCGCTTTCGGTTTTGAGGTGCATACCATCAAGGGCGACGACATCGCGGCGCTGCTGGCGGCGGTGGCGCCGGCGCGCGGCGGTGAACAGCGGCCGCTGGCGATCGTGCTCGACAGCATCAAGGGACAGGGGGTGACCTATCTGGAAAACCTGTCGAACTCACACCACCTGCGCCTGACGCCGGACGTGCAGCTGGAAATCGAAAAAGCCATCGCCGAACTGGAGGCCGCCCATGTTTAACGTAGTGACCCAGTTGGAAAACGACGCCGTCGAAATGCGCAAAGTCTATGCCGGCGCGGTGCGTCGGCAGATAGAAGCGGGCGCACCGATCATCGCGCTGGAGGCCGATTTGATGAGCTCGATGGCGATGGACGGCGTGCACAAGGATCACCCGCAGCACGTGATTAACTGCGGCATCATGGAGGCCAACGTGATCGGCGTCGCCGCCGGGCTGTCGCTCACCGGCAGGGTGCCGTTCGTGCATACCTTTACCGCCTTCGCCAGCCGCCGCTGTTTCGATCAGCTGTTCATGTCGCTGGATTATCAGCGCAACAACGTCAAGGTGATCGCCTCCGACGCCGGGGTGAGCGCCTGCCACAACGGCGGCACCCACATGTCGTTCGAGGACATGGGCATCGTGCGAGGGCTGGCGCACTCGGTGGTGCTGGAAGTGACCGACGCTACCATGTTCGCCGACATTCTGCGCCAGCTGATGGATCTACGCGGCTTCTACTGGGTGCGCACCATCCGCAAGCAGGCGACGCGCATTTACCAGGAAGGCTCGCGCTTTACCATCGGCAAGGGCAACCTGCTGCGCGACGGCGACGACATTACGCTGATTGCCAATGGCATCATGGTGGCGGAGGCGCTGAAGGCGGCGCAGATGCTGGCGCGGCAGGGCGTCAGCGCGGCAGTGATCGATATGTTCACCCTCAAGCCTATCGACCGTGAACTGATCAAAACCTACGCGGCCAAGACCGGACGTATCGTCACCTGTGAAAATCACAGCATTCATAACGGGCTGGGATCCGCAGTGGCGGAGGTGCTGGCGGAAGAGTGCCCGACGCCGATGCGGCGCGTGGGGGTGAAGGAGCGTTACGGTCAGGTGGGCACCCAGGCGTTTTTACAGCAGGAGTACGGCCTGACCGCCGAGCATATTCTGGAGGCTGCCGGGCAGTTGCTGGCGCGTTAGGGAACGCAAAAGAAAAGCGCCGGTCAATGACCGGCGCTTTTTTATCGCTCAACCTGAAGAATATCAGGCCTTGGCGGCGGCAGCGTCAGCCTGGGAAGACTGGATCGCCGTCAGCGCAACGGTGTAGACGATATCGTCAACCAGTGCGCCGCGCGACAGGTCGTTCACCGGCTTGCGCATGCCTTGCAGCATCGGGCCGATGGAAACCAGGTCAGCGGAGCGCTGTACCGCTTTGTAGGTGGTGTTGCCGGTGTTCAAATCCGGGAAGATGAACACGGTCGCCTGGCCGGCCACCGGTGAGTTCGGCGCCTTGGACTTGGCAACGTCGGCCATGATGGCGGCGTCGTACTGCAGCGGGCCGTCGATGATCAGATCTGGGCGTTTTTCCTGCGCCAGACGGGTCGCTTCGCGCACTTTCTCGACGTCGCTGCCCGCACCGGAGTTACCGGTGGAGTAGGAGATCATCGCTACGCGCGGCTCGATGCCGAAGGCAGCGGCGGAATCCGCAGACTGGATGGCGATTTCAGACAGCTGCTCGGCGCTCGGATCCGGGTTGATCGCGCAGTCGCCGTAGACCAGTACCTGGTCAGGCAACAGCATGAAGAATACGGAGGACACCAGCGAGCTGCCCGGTGCGGTTTTGATCAGCTGCAACGGCGGACGGATGGTGTTGGCGGTGGTGTGAACCGCGCCGGAGACCAGACCGTCGACTTCGCCTTGTTCCAGCATCAGGGTGCCGAGCACCACGTTGTCTTCCAGCTGCTCGCGCGCGACCACTTCGGTCATGCCCTTGCTCTTGCGCAGCTCAACCAGACGCGGCACGTAGTTTTCACGTACGGCGACCGGATCGACGATTTCGATGCCTTTGCCCAGCTCAACGCCCTGCGCTGCCGCTACGCGCTGGATCTCGTCCGGGTTGCCGAGCAGCACGCATTCCGCGATGCCGCGTTCGGCACAGATGGCCGCCGCTTTTACGGTACGCGGCTCGTCGCCTTCCGGCAGCACGATGCGCTTGCCGGCTTTACGCGCCAGCTCGGTCAGTTCGTAACGGAACGCCGGTGGAGACAGGCGGCGTGAACGCTCAGAGGTGGCGGTCAGCGAGTCGATCCACTCGGTGTTGATGTGGCTGGCCACGTAGTTCTGCACTTTCTCGATGCGCTGGTGGTCGTCCGCCGGCACTTCGAGGTTGAAGCTCTGCAGGCTCAGCGAGGTTTGCCAGGTGTTGGTGTCAACCATGAACACCGGCAGGCCGGTTTGGAAGGCGCGTTCGCACAGCTTCTTGATCGGCTCGTCGATGGCGTAGCCGCCGGTCAGCAGGATGGCGCCGATTTCCACGCCGTTCATCGCCGCCAGGCAGGCGGAGACCAGCACGTCAGGACGGTCTGCGGAGGTCACCAGCAGAGAGCCTGGGCGGAAGTGTTCCAGCATGTGCGGGATGCTGCGCGCACAGAAGGTCACGGACTTCACGCGGCGGGTCATGATGTCGCCTTCGTTGACCACGCGGGCCTTCAGGTGGCGAGCCATGTCGATGGCGCGGGTGGCGATCAGATCGAAGCTCCACGGCACGCAGCCCAGAACCGGCAGCGGGCTGTTGGCGAACAGCTGCGCAGGATCGACGTGGGCGATGCTGGCTTTGGTGGAGTCGTCGAAGATTTCGGACAGGTCAGGACGGGTACGGCCCTGATCGTCGACCGGTGCGTTCAGCTTGTTGATGATAACGCCGGTGATGTTTTTGTTCTTGCTGCCGCCGAAGCTGGTGCGCGCCAGTTCGATGCGCTCTTTCAGCTGCGCCGGGGAGTCGTTGCCCAGCGCCAGCACGAAGACGATCTCGGCGTTCAGGGTTTTGGCGATCTCGTAGTTCAGCGCGTTGGCGAACTGGTGTTTGCGAGTCGGCACCAGGCCTTCGATCAGCACCACTTCCGCGTCTTTGGTGTTCTCGTGGTAACGCGCCACGATCTCTTCCATCAGCACGTCTTGCTGGTTGGAGCTCAGCAGGCCCTCAACGTAGTCCATGCGCAGCGGTTCGGCCGCCGTAATGGTGGAGTTGCTGCTGCGGATGATGGTGGTGGTCTGGTCGAGCGCGTTGTCGCCGGTGCGCGGTTGAGCGATAGGCTTGAACACGCTCAGACGAACGCCTTTTTGCTCCATGGAGCGGATGACACCCAGGCTGACGCTGGTCAGGCCGACGCTGGTGCCGGTGGGGATCAACATAATAGTACGTGACACAGAATAGTCCTCTTCACGATTAACATGAGGCTAAAACAACACCGTCAGCCTGGGCTGACGGTGTTTTGAGAGCATTACGCGGTCAGGCGGGATGCGTCCTGCGCGATGACCAACTCTTCGTTGGTCGGGATCACCAGCGCCAGGCGGCTGCCGTCTTTGGTGATGGCGCCGGATTTGCCGAAGCGAGCGGCCATGTTGCGGTCGTGGTCGATTTCGAAGCCCAGCAGGCCCAGTTTGTTCAGGGTCAGCTCACGCACCATGCCGGCGTTCTCGCCGATGCCGCCGGTGAAGATCACCGCGTCCAGACGGCCTTCCATCAGCGCGCTGTAGGCGCCGACGTATTTGGCCAGACGGTGGCAGAACACGTCCATGGCGCGTTTGGCGTCGGCTTTGCTGTCGTAGTTGTCTTCAACGTAACGGCAGTCGCTGGTGACTTCGGTCAGGCCCAGCAGGCCGGATTCTTTGGTCAGCATCTTGTTGATCTGGTCAACGCTCATGCCCAGAGAATCGTGCAGGTGGAAGATAATAGCCGGATCGATGTCACCGCTGCGGGTGCCCATCACCAGGCCTTCCAGCGGGGTCAGACCCATGGAGGTGTCAACGCACTGGCCGTTGCGCACTGCGGTGACGGAGCCGCCGTTGCCCAGGTGGCAAGTGATCACGTTCACTTCTTCTACCGGCTTGTTCAGCATCTTCGCGGCTTCTTGAGTCACGTAGAAGTGGCTGGTGCCGTGCGCGCCGTAGCGGCGAACGCCGTGGTCGCGGTACAGGCTGTACGGCAGGGCGTACAGGTAAGATTCTTCCGGCATAGTCTGGTGGAACGCGGTGTCGAACACGGCAACGTTCTTGTCGGCCAGGTTAGGGAAGGATTTCAGCGCTTCCGCGATGCCGATCAGGTGAGCTGGGTTGTGCAGTGGTGCAAACGGCACGGAATCTTTGATACCCTGCAGAACTTCGTCGTTGATCACGGCAGAAGCGGTGAACTTCTCGCCGCCGTGCACGATGCGGTGGCCGATAGCGGTCAGCTGCGCGGAAAGCTCTGGTTTTTGTGCCAGAATAGTATTAACAATGAAGTTCAGCGCTTCGCTGTGTGCAGCGCCGGCCCCCAGGGCAGCTTCGTGTTTGGCGCCGTCCATTTTCCACTTGATGCGAGCTTCAGGCAGGTGGAAACACTCGGCCAAACCGGAGAGGAATTCGTCGCCGTTAACGGCATCGATGATGGCGAATTTCAGAGAAGAACTGCCGCAGTTAAGAACCAGTACTAGCTTACTCGACATGGAAGTACCTACTTAAATAGTCGTGTTGTTAAAAGAAAATCGAACACACGTGGTGAATTAATCGTCAATCAGACAACAAGCGTAGCGCATAGTGCCGATGACATTTATGATTAACATCATGTGAAGTGCACAAATCACAGGATGATGGAAAAACCGATGATTTCTCTGCGGTTTAAATAATCTTGATTTTTATAGGGCTAAAAGTTGACAAAATTTACGTCATCTTCTACCGGCCACAAGGCCGGCTTAGGATACCGATAGCCCGGTGCAAACACAAAATAAATTTAAAGCTTCAAATTTTTTAGTATGGTCTCTGGCAGCACGCTTTTAGTTTCTTTACGTGACGTTGAGGTACGCAATGACGAGCAAACCGTCCGGTTCCGTAAGCTGGTTTCAGGTCTTCCAGCGCGGGCAGCATTATATGAAAACCTGGCCGTCGGACAAACGTCTGGCACCGGTCTTTCCGGAGAATCGCGTTGCGCGTGCCACCCGTTTCGCTATCCGTTTCATGCCGCCGTTGGCGATTTTCACGCTGACCTGGCAGATCGCGCTGGGCGGCCAGCTGGGCCCGGCGATCGCCACCGCGCTGTTCGCCTGCAGCCTGCCGATGCAGGGCTTGTGGTGGCTGGGGCGCCGTTCGGTCACGCCGCTGCCGCCGACGCTGCTGCAATGGTTCCATGAGGTGCGCAACAAGCTGACGGAAGCCGGGCAGGCGGTGGCGCCGCTCGAAGGCACGCCGACCTATCAGACGTTGGCCGATCTGCTCAAGCGCGCCTTCAAGCAGCTGGACAAAACCTTCCTCGACGATCTGTAAATGAAAAAAGGCCGCGCTGATGCGGCCTTTCTCGTCAAAGCGGCAATAACCCCGGTTTAAATCAAAGAACGGTCGAGTTGTGATTTCCTGCGTTCTTGCGCTGTGCGATGCTCCCGCCATCATACAGAAATGAGGAAATCCTGATGGAAATGACCCATGCCCAGCGGCTGATCCTGTCGAATCAGTACAAGATGATGACGCTACTCGATCCGGACAACAGCGATCGTTATCGCCGATTGCAAACCATCGTTGAACGCGGCTTCGGCTTGCAAATGCGCGAGCTGGATCGTGACTTTGGCGAACTGAGCGAAGAGGTATGCCGCACCATCATCAACGTGATGGAGATGCACCATGCGCTGCAGGTTTCCTGGGGCAATCTAAAAGAGAAACAGGGGCTGGACGAGCGCCGCCTGGCGTTTCTCGGCTTCGATGCCGCCACCGAGGCGCGCTACCTGAGCTATGTGCGTTTCCTGGTCAACACCGAGGGGCGCTATACTCACTTCGATTCCGGCAGCCACGGTTTCAACGCCCAGACCAAAATGTGGGAAAAATACCAGCGTATGCTGGCGATCTGGCTGGCCTGCCCGCGCCAGTATCACTTGAGCGCCGTTGAGATAGCGCAAATCATCAATGCTTGATTAAGAAGAGGTTTTCTGTGGAGTGTAAGGGTTTTCTGTTCGATCTTGATGGCACCCTGGTGGATTCATTGCCGGCGGTAGAGCGTGCCTGGACGCACTGGGCCGAGCGCCGCGGCGTTGACCCGCAAGCGGTGCTGGACTTCATTCACGGTAAACAGGCCATTACTTCTCTGCGCCACTTTATGCCGGGCGAAAGCGAAGCGGAAATTCAGCGCGAGTTCCAACTGCTGGAGCAGGTGGAAGCGCAGGATACCGACGGCGTTCGCGCGCTGCCGGGCGCCATCGCGCTGCTGGAGCGCCTGAACGCGCTCGGCATCCCTTGGGCGATCGTCACCTCCGGTTCGGTGCCAGTGGCCGGCGCTCGCCGCCAGGCCGGCGGTTTGCCGCAGCCGGCGGTGTTCATCACCGCCGAGCAGGTTAAACACGGTAAGCCACAACCCGATGCCTACCTGCTGGGCGCCGAGCGCCTGGGGCTGGCGCCGCACGAGTGCGTGGTGGTTGAAGACGCGCCGGCCGGCATTCTTTCGGGTCTGGCTGCGGGCTGTCAGGTGATTGCGGTCAACGCCCCGGCCGATGCGCCGAAGCTGGAGCAGGTCGACCTGCGGCTGGATTCGCTGGCGCAGATCGCCGTCGATAAAACGGCGCAGGGCGCGATCGTTCGCCGGCTGGCCTGAGTGGCATTATCTTCACCCTAATTGATTAGACCCCGCTTTGGCGGGGTTTTTTTATGCTATTTTTTAGACCCTTGGACATTTGCCGGATGAGGCCGTTTTGAACAGCGAATTACTGTGGGTGCTGAGTTTACTGCTGATTGCCATCGTGCTGTTTACCACCAACAAGCTGCGGATGGACGTGGTGGCGCTGTTGGTGATTATCGCCTTCGTGCTGAGCGGCACGCTCAGCCTGCAGGAAGCGACGGTCGGTTTCAGCGATCCCAACGTGATTTTGATCGCCGCGCTGTTCGTGATCGGCGAAGGGCTGGTGCGCACCGGCGTGGCTTATCAGGTGGGCGACTGGCTGGTGAAAGTGGCCGGCAGCAGCGAAACCAAAATGTTGATGCTGCTGATGGTGACGGTCGCCGGGCTGGGCGCGTTCATGAGCTCGACCGGCGTGGTGGCGATCTTTATCCCGGTGGTGCTCAGCGTGACGGCCAGAATGAAGATCGCGCCGGGGCGGCTGATGATGCCGCTCAGCTTCGCTGGGCTTATCAGCGGCATGATGACGCTGGTGGCCACGCCGCCCAACATGGTGGTCAACAGCGAACTGGTGCGGGAAGGCATCCATGGTTTCGGTTTCTTCAGCGTGACGCCCATTGGCCTGGTGGTGCTGGCGCTGGGCGTCGGCTACATGCTGATCGCCCGGCGTTGGCTGGGCAGCGGTGACACCGGCAAAGCCGGCGATGACTGGCAGCGTCGCACCTTCCGCGACCTGATCCGTGATTACAAGCTGACCGGCCGCGCGCGGCGGCTGGCTGTCCGCAGCGCTTCGCCGCTGATCGGACGTTCGCTGGATGAACTGCACCTGCGTGCGCGCTATGGTGCCAACGTGGTGGGCATCGAGCGCTGGAAACGCTTCCGGCGGGTGATGGTCAGCGCCTCCGGCAGCACCGAGCTGCGCGAGGGCGACGTCCTCTTGATCGACATGTCGGACAGCCAGGTCGATCTGCGCGAATTCTGCGGCGAGCAGCGGCTGGAGCCGATGGTGCTGCGCGGCGATTACTTCTCTGAACAGTCGCGCAACGTCGGCATGGCCGAAGTGTCGCTGATCCCGGACTCGGCGCTGCTGGGCAAAAGCCTGCGTGAAGCAGCGTTCCGCAGCCGCTACGATCTGAATGTGGTGGGCATCCGCCGCCACGGCGAGATCCTGAGCGGCAAGCTGGTGGACGAGCCGCTGGAGCTGGGCGACATTTTGCTGGTGATCGGCGACTGGAAGGCGATTCGTCAGCTGCAGGCCAAAACCCACGACTTTATCGTGCTCAACCTGCCGGCCGAAGTGGACGAAGTGGCGCCGGCCATCACCCAGGCGCCGCACGCGCTGTTTTGCCTGGCGTTGATGGTGGCGATGATGCTGACCGACGAAATCCCCAACCCGATCGCGGCGTTGATCGCCTGCCTGCTGATGGGCAAGTTCCGCTGTATCGACATGGAGAGCGCCTATAAATCGATCCATTGGCCGAGCATCATTTTGATCGTCGGCATGATGCCGTTCGCGCAGGCGCTGCAAAAGACCGGCGGCGTGGATCTGATCGTTCGCGGGCTGATGGACGTCGCCGGCGGCGCGGGGCCGCGCGTGATGCTGCTGTGCTTGTTCGTCTTGTGCGCCACCATTGGCCTGTTTATTTCCAATACCGCGACGGCGGTGCTGATGGCGCCGATCGCCATTGCCGCCGCGCGCGAAATGGGCGTCTCGCCATACCCGTTCGCGATGATTATCGCCATCGCCGCGTCCGCCGCCTTTATGACGCCGGTCTCTTCACCGGTCAACACGCTGGTGCTGGGGCCGGGCAATTACAAGTTCGGCGATTTCGTGCGGCTCGGCGTGCCGTTCACCCTGTTGGTGATGGCGGTCAGCGTGATTGTGGTGCCGTGGCTCTACGGCTTTTAACGGCGCAGCGAGGCTGCGCCAGTGGGGTTACAGAGAGCTGTCGAGGCTGATTTCGTCCAATGACAGGCTGAAACTGGGAATGAACACGTCCATAAAGTAGTCCATTTCCGGGCTGCGGCGCTGTTCCAGGGTTTTATCCAGCCGCGCCTTGGCCAGGGTGAATTCATTGTTGCCGGCAGAGAGTTCCTCCAGACATTTCAGGTAGGCGCACAGCGCGTCTGCCTGCTTCACTACCTGCTTTTCATCTTCGCTGTAGTAGTGCTCATCGAGAATGGTGCGGAAATCGTTGCGCAGCTCAGCGGGGATCATGTCCAGCAGCTTTTGCTGGGCGATCTTTTCGATCTTCTTGTATTCATGGGCGATCTGCGGATTGTAGTACTTGATCGGCGTCGGCATGTCGCCGGTGATCACTTCGCTGGCGTCGTGATACATCGCTAACAGCGCAACGCGGTCGGCATTGAGGTTGCCGTTGAATTTGCGGTTCTTGATCACCGCCAACGCGTGGGCGACGAAAGCCACCTGCAGACTGTGTTCGGAGACGTTCTCGGTACGCACGTTGCGCATCAGTGGCCAGCGGTTGATCAGTTTCAGGCGGGACAGATGGGCGAAGAAATGGCTCTGGCTCATGGTGCTCTCTTTAACGGCAAGTGAGGGCCCCATTGTGAAGCAGTGACGGCGAATTTTGCAACCGGGCAATAAGAGAAGGGCGCAGCAAGGCGCTGCGCCCCAGGCGATTACTGGTGGTAACCTTCAAGGAAGCGGCCCAGCTTGCCGACCGCCATTTCCAGTTCGTCTACGCGCGGCAGGGTGACGATGCGCACGTGATCCGGGTAAGGCCAGTTGAACGCCGAACCTTGCACCAGCAGCACTTTTTCCTGTAGCAACAGATCCAGCACCAGCTTCTGGTCGTCGTGGATGTTGAAGCGTTTGGCATCGATGCGCGGGAACATGTACAACGCGCCCTGCGGCTTCACGCAAGAGACGCCCGGGATGTCGTTGAGCAATTCCCAGGTGCGGTTGCGTTGTTCGTACAGGCGGCCGCCGGGCTGAATGAATTCGCTGATGCTCTGATAACCGCCCAGCGCGGTCTGAATGGCGTGCTGCATCGGCACGTTGGCGCACAGGCGCATCGAAGCCAGCATCTCCAGCCCTTCGATATAGCCTTTGGCGTGCTTCTTCGGCCCGTTCAGCACCATCCAGCCCTGGCGGAAGCCCGCCACGCGGTAGGTTTTCGACAGGCCGTTGAAGGTCACGGTCAGCAGATCTGGCGCCAGTGCGGCGATCGAGTGGTGTTCGGCGTCGTCGTACAGGATCTTGTCGTAGATCTCGTCGGCGAAGATGATCAGGTTGTGTTGACGGGCGATCTCGACGATCTGTTCCAACAGCGCTTTGCTGTAAACCGCGCCGGTCGGGTTGTTTGGGTTGATGATCACGATACCGCGGGTGCGCGGGGTGATCTTGCTGATGATATCGTCCAGATCCGGGAACCAGCCGGCCTGCTCATCGCACAGGTAGTGCACGGCCTTGCCGCCGGACAGCGATACCGCAGCGGTCCACAGCGGGTAGTCCGGCGCCGGTACCAGCATTTCGTCGCCGCTGTTGAGCAGCGCCTGCATGGATTGGACGATCAGCTCAGAGACGCCATTGCCAATGTAGATATCCTCAACGGTCACGTCACGCATGTTGCGCGCCTGATAGTGCTGCATGATCGCTTTACGCGCCGAGAAGAGGCCCTTGGAGTCGGAGTAGCCTTGCGCCGTGGGCAGATTGCGGATCACGTCGACCAGGATTTCGTCCGGGGCGTCGAAACCGAACGGGGCAGGGTTGCCGATGTTCAGTTTCAGGACTTTGTTGCCTTCTTCTTCAAGACGTTTAGCTTCTTTAAGCACCGGGCCGCGAATGTCATAGCAGACGTTGTCCAGTTTGCTGGATTTCTCAATGGGGGACATAAAAAGTTGAGCCTTTTGCTGGGATAGGGGCGCTCCTACCGTGGGACGCCGCAACCCGCCCAATGTACTCCTGGCGTAGTTGCTTTTGAAGGGTTTTGCACGCCTTTGGTGCAAATGCATGTCGTAACGGGGGATTTTAGTTATGATAAGCAAAGGTAAAGTTATTTTGTGGTTCATAATTTCATGAACTATAATTTTACTAGGGTTTTGTTCTGTTAAATCAAGCGTCGATAAACGAGACGTGCCGGCGATCGCGGCCGGCAGCAGTGAACTGATAAGCCGAAAGGGAGAATAGGCTTCAATAAACTGTAAAGGAACGATAATACCGGAGTAGTCTGATAGCGGGGTGTCGGTTCGCGCACCACACTAAGGAAAATGACATATTTACATTAGCTTTACTTTATATTTTACCTTAAGCATTGTTTATGTGGTTATAAGATTATTATTTAAAGCAAAAATCTTAATGATTGAATTTATTAAATTCATTGAGTAGTCACACGAAGTCGGTACCGTTAATTATTTATCTTTTTTGCTCTGGAATGCAGTCTGAAGGCCGGTTGATAAGGGTTCTCAGTAGCACGAATGGAGTGGAAATTAGGCAGTATGAATGAGTAAAATCTCAGGTTCGGTGGGGGTTTTCCCTTTTCACCGGTATTCAGTCCCCCGCGTTCTATAAGCACCATCGATAGATCGCATTTTAAAAAGCGATAGAGGTAACGAATCATAAGTAATTTTTTTGCCCTCCACTTATGAGTGGGGTACTGTCATAACAGGCGCCGTCCTTTTCAACGGCGTCTGAGAAACACACCAGGGTAGTAGTTCGTAAATTAGAATTTAAAAAAGTGAAGAATACACTATGACAACTGCAAATCGTCCGATACTTAATCTCGACCTCGATCTGCTAAGAACCTTTGTTGCGGTTGCTGATTTGAATACCTTCGCCGCGGCGGCTGTTGCCGTTTGCCGTACTCAATCAGCCGTCAGTCAACAAATGCAGCGATTAGAGCAACTGGTCGGCAAAGAACTGTTTGCCCGCCATGGGCGCAACAAACTCCTGACTGAGCATGGTATTCAGCTTCTCGGTTATGCCAGGAAGATCCTGCGCTTTAACGACGAAGCCTGTACCTCGCTGATGTACAACAATATAAAAGGTGTTCTGACCATCGGTGCTTCCGACGACACCGCCGATACCATTCTGCCTTTCCTGTTGAACCGCGTGACCGCCATCTATCCGAAGCTGGCCATTGACGTGCGCGTAAAGCGCAGTACGACGATGGTCGATCTGCTGGAAGAGGGCGAGATCGATCTGGCGGTGACCACGGCCGATCCTGCCGGGCACCCGCACATCGTGCTGCGCACGTCGCCGACGCTGTGGTATTGCGCCGCCGATTATCACTATCAGGCCGGCGAACCGATCCCGCTGGTGGTAATGGATGAGCCAAGCCCGTTCCGCGCGCTGGCGATTAAACAGTTGGACGAAGCCGGTATTCCGTGGCGTATCGCCTACGTCGCCTCCACGCTGTCCGCGGTGCGGGCGGCCTGTAAAGCCGGCCTGGGCGTGACCGCACGGCCGATCGAGATGATGAGCCCCGATCTGCGGGTGCTGGGCGCGGTGGAAGGTTTGCCGCCGCTGCCGGATACCCAGTATGCGCTGTGCAAAAACGCGCAGTGCAGCAACGAGCTGGCGATGGCCATCTTCAGCGCGATGCAGGGCGGCAATGACGGCTATGGCTTCAACGGTGCGGAAGGCGGTCTCCAGAGCGATCAGGATGACGCCAGCCTGGTGGACGAAGAAGAATAACGTCGCGGCGCGATATCTGATGAAAAACCTCTGCTTCGGCGGAGGTTTTTTTTGCCCTTTTTTTACCTAAAAATTTATTTATATGTATTTGGCTTGTATTTTCAATTGAATTGGCTGTTTTGTTAACTTTTAAGCGTTAATGAAAAGAGAGTTTGGCCGGGTTTAATACGCTAAGTTCGTTTTTTGAGCAATAAGATTGAATGGGTTAAAGGCATGGTAATAGCAGGGGTATTTTGTTAGCTTATAGCGGCCGTTTTTGCGGCTCAATTTGAGGAAAATTGTTAAAGGGCCACACTTTTTTTGAGGATTTATGCTGAAAACGTGTCCTGGATCAAAAAAATACCCCTAGGTAGTGAGTGGAAGAACAGGGAATTCCTGAGACAATGGTATAGTAAAACTGAAATGTGCATGTTGGTTTATATCTATCTGTTTCTACACAAAAATTAACTGACACGATTTAGCCTGTCCCTGGCGCATCAAATGTTAATCAAATGATACGTATGTAAACTAGTGTGTAGATACTTTTGTCAAAGTTGACAAAAGGTTATAGAAAGGAGTAAAAAGCCCACAGAAAAACGCTGCCTAACTCGCTGTAAAAGCAGTTTGTTTGTGTGGTTATTTATCCTTCCCTTAAATCGATGTGGCGCACTAACTGCCGGTGACAAGAGCAGTGCGATCGACGCCACTTTTGATGAGTAAGCATAGAGTATGTCAACAACCACTGAAGTTATCGCTCATCACTGGGCGCTCGCCGTATTTCTCGTTGTGGCTATCGGGCTCTGCGGCTTAATGCTGCTGGGCGCGTTCTTCTTGGGCGGGAGAGCCCGGGCGCGCGCCAAACACACCCCGTTTGAATCAGGCATCGACTCGGTCGGCACGGCGCGCATGCGCTTGTCCGCCAAGTTCTACCTGGTGGCCATGTTCTTCGTTATTTTCGACGTTGAAGCCTTATACCTGTATGCCTGGTCGGTCTCGGTTCGCGAGAGCGGTTGGGTAGGCTTTATCGAAGCCGCCATTTTCATTTTGGTGCTATTGGCCGGTCTGGTTTATCTGGTGCGCATCGGCGCGTTGGATTGGACTCCGGCGCGTTCCCAACGCCGCAGCAAACCGAGCACGATCACTAACACCAACAGTCATCCGCAGTAACAGCGAGGCATTAAGATGGACTATACGCTCACCCGCATAGACCCGAACGGTGAGAACGACCGTTATCCCCTGCAAAAACAGGAGATCGTCGCCGATCCCCTGGAACAACAGGTCCACCGCACGGTTTACATGGGTAAACTCGAACATGCGCTGCATGACATGGTGAACTGGGGGCGTAAAAACTCTATTTGGCCGTATAACTTCGGCCTTTCGTGCTGTTACGTGGAGATGGTGACGTCGTTTACCGCCGTTCACGACGTGGCGCGTTTCGGTGCGGAAGTGTTGCGCGCCTCCCCGCGTCAGGCTGACCTGATGGTGGTGGCCGGTACCTGTTTCACCAAGATGGCCCCGGTCATCCAGCGCCTGTACGAGCAGATGCTGGAACCGAAGTGGGTGATCTCGATGGGCGCCTGCGCCAACTCCGGTGGTATGTACGACATCTATTCCGTGGTGCAGGGCGTGGACAAGTTCCTGCCGGTCGACGTGTACATTCCCGGCTGCCCACCGCGTCCGGAAGCCTACATGCAAGCGCTGATGCTGCTGCAGGAATCTATCGGCAAAGAACGTCGCCCGCTGTCGTGGGTTGTCGGCGATCAGGGCGTTTACCGCGCCAATATGCAGTCTGAAAGAGAGCGTAAACACGGCGAGCGCATCGCGGTGACCAACCTCCGGACGCCTGACGAGATTTAAGACGTTCATTTAACGTCCATCTTAGTGCGCTATTGGTTAACACAGCGAAAAGTGAAACTTGCGGCGAATAACCCTTTAGTGTGGTGAAAAAAAATTATGACAGATTTGACGACGCACGACGCCTTGCCTGCCTGGCAGACCCGAGATCACCTTGACGACCCGGTGATCGGCGAACTGCGCAACCGTTTTGGGCCGGAAGCCTTTACTGTTCAGGCCACCCGTACCGGCATGCCCGTGGTATGGGTTAAACCTGACCAGTTACTGGAAGTAATGACGTTCCTGAGAAAACAGCCGAAGCCGTATGTCATGCTGTTCGATCTGCATGGCGTGGACGAACGTCTTCGCACCCACCGCGACGGCCTGCCCGCTGCGGATTTCTCCGTTTTCTACCATCTGATTTCCATCGAGCGCAACCGCGACATCATGCTGAAGGTGGCGCTGTCTGAAAAAGACCTGCACGTGCCCACGGCGACCAAGGTATTCCCGAACGCCAACTGGTATGAGCGCGAAACCTGGGAAATGTTCGGCATCACCTTCGACGGCCACCCGCACCTGTCGCGCATCATGATGCCGCAGACCTGGGAAGGGCACCCGCTGCGCAAGGACTACCCGGCGCGCGCCACCGAATTCGATCCTTTCGTGCTGACCAAGCAGAAAGAAGATCTGGAGATGGAAGCGCTGACCTTCAAGCCGGAAGACTGGGGCATGAAGCGCGGCACCGAGAACGAAGACTTCATGTTCCTCAACCTCGGCCCGAACCACCCGTCTGCGCACGGTGCGTTCCGCATCATTCTGCAGCTGGACGGCGAAGAGATCGTCGACTGCGTGCCGGACATCGGTTATCACCACCGCGGCGCCGAGAAGATGGGCGAGCGTCAATCCTGGCACAGCTACATTCCGTACACCGACCGCATCGAGTATCTCGGCGGCTGCGTGAACGAAATGCCTTACGTGCTGGCGGTCGAGAAGCTGGCCGGCATTAAGGTGCCTGAGCGCGTCGACACTATCCGCGTGATGCTGTCCGAGCTGTTCCGTATCAACAGCCACCTGCTGTATATCTCCACCTTCATTCAGGACGTCGGCGCGATGACCCCGGTGTTCTTCGCCTTTACCGACCGTCAGAAAATCTACGATCTGGTGGAAGCGATTACCGGCTTCCGTATGCACCCGGCCTGGTTCCGCATCGGCGGCGTCGCGCACGATCTGCCGCGCGGTTGGGATCGCCTGCTGCGTGAATTCCTCGACTGGATGCCGAAACGTCTGGATTCTTACGTGAAAGCGGCGCTGAAGAACAGCATCCTGAAAGGCCGTTCCATCGGCGTAGCGTCTTACAACGCCAAGGAAGCGCTGGAGTGGGGTGTGACCGGTGCCGGCCTGCGTGCTACCGGCGTTGAGTTCGACGTGCGTAAATGGCGTCCTTACTCCGGCTATGAGAACTTCGACTTCGAAGTGCCGGTGGGCGACGGCAACAGCGACTGCTACACCCGCGTGATGCTGAAGGTGGAAGAGCTGCGCCAGAGCCTGCGTATCCTCGAACAGTGCCTGAACAACATGCCGGAAGGCCCGTTCAAGGCCGATCACCCGCTGACCACGCCGCCGCCGAAAGAGCGCACGCTGCAGCACATTGAAACGCTGATCACCCACTTCCTGCAGGTTTCCTGGGGCCCGGTGATGCCAGCCAACGAATCATTCCAGATGATTGAAGCCACCAAAGGGATCAACAGCTACTACCTGACCAGCGACGGCAGCACCATGAGCTACCGCACCCGGGTACGTACGCCGAGCTTTGCGCACCTGCAGCAGATCCCATCGGTCATCCGAGGCAGCCTGGTTTCCGACCTGATCGTCTATCTGGGTAGTATCGATTTTGTAATGTCAGATGTGGACCGCTAACTATGCATGATCAAAAAGACAATCACGCAGTCAACGATGCGCTCGAGCCCATCAATGCAGCCGCTCCTCAGAGCGGCGTTGATGCATTTGTACTGAGCGCGGAAGAACGTGATGCGATCGAGCACGAAAAGCACCATTACGAGGATCCGCGCGCCGCTTCCATCGAAGCACTGAAAATTGTGCAGAAGCAGCGCGGCTGGGTTCCGGACGGTGCGATTTACGCCATCGCGGAAGTGCTGGGCATCCCCGCCAGCGACGTAGAAGGCGTGGCCACGTTCTACAGCCAGATTTTCCGTCAGCCAGTAGGACGTCACGTGATCCGTTATTGTGACAGCGTTGTTTGTCACATCACCGGTTACCAGGGCATTCAGGCCGCTATCGAGAAGAAGCTGAACATCAAGCCGGGTCAAACCACTTTTGATGGCCGCTTCACGCTGCTGCCGACCTGCTGTCTGGGCAACTGCGATAAAGGGCCGACCATGATGATTGATGAGGACACTCACAGTCAGTTGAAGCCTGAAGATATCGAGACGCTACTGGAGCAGTATCAATGACCAAGCACATTGTACGCACTCCCGAAACGCATCCGCTGACCTGGCGTCTGCGCGATGACAAGCAGCCGCTGTGGCTGGACGAATACCGCAGCAAAAACGGCTATGCCGGCGCAGAAAAGGCCCTCAAAGGCCTGGCCCCGGACGAGATCGTCAGCCTGGTGAAAGATTCCGGGCTGAAGGGCCGCGGCGGCGCGGGCTTCTCCACCGGTTTGAAGTGGAGCCTGATGCCGAAGGACGAATCCATGAACATCCGTTACCTGCTGTGTAACGCCGATGAGATGGAGCCGGGCACTTACAAAGACCGCCTGCTGATGGAGCAGCTGCCGCACCTGCTGGTGGAAGGCATGCTGATCTCCGCGTTCGCGCTGAAAGCCTACCGCGGGTACATCTTCCTGCGCGGCGAGTACATCGAAGCGGCGGCGCACCTGCGTCGCGCCATCGCGGAAGCCACCGACGCCGGCTATCTGGGCAAGAACATTCTCGGCACCGGATTTGATTTCGAGCTGATCGTGCACACCGGCGCCGGCCGTTACATCTGCGGCGAAGAAACCGCGCTGATCAACTCGCTGGAAGGCCGCCGCGCCAACCCGCGCTCCAAGCCGCCATTCCCGGCCAGCGCCGGCGTCTGGGGCAAGCCGACCTGCGTCAACAACGTCGAAACGCTGTGCAACGTGCCGGCCATTTTGGCGAACGGCGTGGAGTGGTACACCGGCATCTCCGGCAGTGAAGACAAAGGCACCAAGCTGATGGGCTTCTCCGGCCGGGTGAAAAATCCGGGCGTCTGGGAACTGCCGTTCGGCACCACCGCGCGCGAAATCCTGGAAGACTACGCCGGCGGCATGCGCGACGGTCTGCGTTTCAAAGCCTGGCAGCCGGGCGGCGCGGGCACCGACTTCCTGACCGCCGATCACCTCGATCTGCCGATGGAATATGGCGCGATCGGCAAAGCCGGCAGCCGTCTCGGCACCGCGTTGGCGATGGCGGTTGACCACGAGATCGGCATGGTGCCGCTGGTGCGCAACCTGGAAGAGTTCTTCGCCCGCGAGTCCTGCGGCTGGTGTACGCCTTGCCGCGATGGCCTGCCGTGGAGCGTGAAGATCCTGCGTGCGTTGGAGAACGGCGAAGGGCAGCCGGGGGATATCGAAACCCTCGAACAGCTGTGCCGTTCCCTCGGCCCAGGCAAAACCTTCTGCGCCCACGCGCCAGGTGCCGTAGAGCCACTGCAAAGCGCGATTAAATATTTCCGTGAAGAGTTCGAGGCGGGTATCGCCGTGCAGCACTTCGGCAACGCCCATGCGATTGGCGGCATTCAGCCGAACAATCTGCTGAAGCAGCGCTGGTAAGCCGAACTCGCCCGAACACGGCCAGAATTTTTGATTAACGCCTGCCGCAAGGCAGGCCACTTGGAAGCATGCTGACTATGGCTACGATTCATGTAGACGGCAAAGAGTATGAGGTAGACGGAGCGGACAACCTGCTGCAGGCTTGTCTTTCCCTCGGGCTTGATATTCCTTACTTTTGCTGGCATCCGGCGCTGGGAAGCGTCGGCGCTTGCCGCCAATGTGCGGTAAAGCAATACCAAAACGCGGAAGATACGCGCGGCCGTTTGGTGATGTCCTGTATGACCCCGGCATCCGATGGCACCTTCATCTCCATCGATGACGGCGAAGCGAAGCAGTTCCGTGAAAGCGTGGTCGAGTGGTTGATGACCAACCACCCGCACGACTGCCCGGTTTGTGAAGAAGGCGGTAACTGTCACCTGCAGGATATGACGGTAATGACCGGCCACAGCTTCCGCCGCTATCGCTTCACCAAGCGTACCCACAACAACCAGGAGCTGGGGCCGTTTATCTCGCACGAGATGAACCGCTGCATCGCCTGCTACCGCTGCGTGCGTTACTACAAAGACTATGCGGACGGCACCGACTTTGGCGTGTACGGCGCGCACGACAACGTCTACTTCGGTCGCCCGGAAAGCGGCACGCTGGAAAGCGAGTTCTCCGGCAACCTGGTGGAAGTGTGCCCGACCGGTGTATTCACCGACAAAACGCACTCCGAACGCTACAACCGTAAATGGGACATGCAGTTCGCGCCGAGCATTTGCCAGCAGTGCAGCATCGGCTGTAACACCAGCCCGGGCGAACGCTATGGCGAGCTGCGCCGTATCGAAAACCGTTACAACGGCAGCGTGAACCACTACTTCCTGTGCGACCGCGGTCGTTTCGGTTACGGCTACGTCAACCAGAAAGATCGTCCGCGTCAACCGCAGCAGCTGCGCGGCGATGACTGGATCACCCTGAACGCCGAGCAGGCGATGCAGGGCGCGGCGGACATCCTGCGTCAGGCGAAGAAAACCATCGGCATCGGCTCCCCGCGCGCCAGCCTGGAAAGCAACTTCGCACTGCGCGAGCTGGTCGGCGCCGAGAACTACTACACCGGTATCGCTCAGGCAGAGCAATCACGCCTGGCGCTGATGCTGAACGTGCTGAAAAACGGCGGCGTCCATACGCCGGCGCTGCGTGAGATCGAAGATTACGACGCAGTGCTGGTGCTGGGCGAAGACCTGACGCAAACCGGTGCGCGTATCGCGCTGTCCGTGCGCCAGGCCGTCAAGGGGAAAGCTCGCGCGATGGCGGCGGCGCAACGCGTGGCCGACTGGCAGATCGCGGCGGTGCAGAACATCGGCCAACACGCCAAGTACCCGCTGTTCACCACCAACGTCGATAACACCCGCCTGGACGACATCGCCGCCTGGAACTACCGCGCGCCGGTAGATGAGCAGGCGCGCTTCGGCTTTGCCATCGCGCACGCGCTGGACAGCGCGGCGCCGGCGGTGAACGATCTGGCCGACGGCTTGAACAAGAAAGTCGATATCATCGTGCAGGCGCTGACCGGCGCACGCAAACCGCTGATCGTGACCGGCAGCAACGCCGGCAGTGAAGCCATCATCGAAGCGGCGGCCAACATCGCCAAAGCGTTGAAGAGCCGCGGTTCCGATGTCGGCATCACCTTTGTGGCGGGGGCCGCCAACAGCATGGGCCTGGCGATGATCGGCGGCGGTTCGCTCGATCAGGCGTTGGAACAGCTGGCGAGCGGCGCAGCCGACACCGCCATCGTGATGGAAAACGATCTCTATCGTCATGCGCCGGCGGCGCAGGTGGACGCAGCGTTGGCCAAGGTCAACAACCTGATCGTCGCCGACCACCAGCGCACCGCGATCATGGACAAAGCCAACCTGATCCTCTCCTCGGCCAGCTTCGCCGAGAGCGACGGTACGCTGATCAACCAGGAAGGCCGCGCGCAGCGCTTCTTCCAGGTGTACGATCCGGCTTACTACGACGACGCCAAGAAGAATCAGTTCACCGTGATGCTGGAAAGCTGGCGCTGGATGCACTCGCTGCACTCTACCTACACCAGCCGCCACGTGGACTGGACCCAGCTCGATGACGTGATCGCCGCTTGCGTTGCCGCGTTGCCGCAGCTGCAGGGCATCGTCGACGCCGCGCCGGACGCGACTTTCCGCATCCGCGGTCAGAAGCTGGCGCGTTCGCCGCACCGCTCCAGCGGCCGTACCGCCATGCGCGCCAACATCAGCGTGCACGAGCCGCGTCAGCCGCAGGATAAAGACACCATGTTTGCCTTCTCGATGGAAGGGAACAACAGCCCGCTGGCCGATCGTCAGCAGATCCCGTTCGCTTGGGCGCCAGGCTGGAACTCACCGCAGGCATGGAACAAGTTCCAGGCCGAAGTGGGCGGCAAACTGCGCCACGGCGATCCGGGTGTGCGCCTGATCGAAGCGGGGGAGGGCAGCCTCGGTTACTTCGACCGCGTGCCGGCCGCGTTCAACCCGGTCGACGGCTGGCGTGTCGCGCCGTACTACCACCTGTTCGGCAGCGATGAAATGTCGCAGCGCTCTCACGTGATCCAGCAGCGCATGCCGGAAGCTTACGTGATGGTCAACCCGGCCGACGCGGCGACGCTTGGCGTCAACGCGGGCAGCCTGGTGGAGTTCAGCTGTGCGGGCCAGACCCTGCGTCTGCCGGTGCGTCTGAGTGAAACCCTGACCCAGGGCCAGGTTGGTTTGCCGCTCGGCTTGCCAGGGATCCCGCCGATCTTGGTGGGTGCTAAGGTAGACAATCTGCGGGAGGCGGCACGATGAGCTGGTTTACCCCTGAGGTGATCGACATTCTGATCGCCATTCTTAAAGCGGTCGTGATCCTGTTGGTGGTCGTGGCGTGCGGGGCATTCATGAGCTTCGGCGAACGCCGCCTGCTCGGCCTGTTCCAGAACCGCTACGGACCGAACCGCGTAGGCTGGGGCGGCTCGCTGCAGCTGGTCGCCGACATGATCAAAATGTTCTTCAAGGAAGACTGGGTACCGAGATTCTCCGACCGGGTGATCTTCACCCTGGCGCCGATGATCGCCTTTACTTCCCTGTTGCTGGCATTTGCCATCGTTCCGGTCAGCCCGACCTGGGCGGTGTCCGATCTCAACATCGGTATTCTGTTCTTCCTTATGATGGCCGGCCTGGCAGTGTACGCCGTGCTGTTCGCCGGATGGTCGAGCAACAACAAATACTCGCTGTTGGGCGCGATGCGCGCCTCCGCGCAAACCCTGAGCTACGAAGTGTTCATCGGCCTGTCGCTGATGGGCGTGGTGATGCAGGCGGATTCGTTCAACATGCAGGCCATCGTTGAATCCCAGGCGCACGTCTGGAACGTCATTCCGCAGTTCTTCGGCTTCGTGACCTTCGCGATCGCCGGCGTGGCGGTGTGCCACCGTCACCCGTTTGACCAGCCGGAAGCCGAGCAGGAACTGGCCGACGGTTACCACATCGAATATTCCGGCATGAAGTTCGGTCTGTTCTTCGTGGGGGAATACATCGGTATCGTCACCGTGTCCGCCCTGATTGTGACGTTGTTCTTCGGCGGCTGGCAGGGTCCGTTCCTGCCGCCATTCATCTGGTTCGCGTTGAAAACGGCCTTCTTCATGATGATGTTCATCCTGATCCGTGCCGCGCTGCCGCGTCCGCGTTATGACCAGGTGATGTCCTTCGGCTGGAAAGTGTGCCTGCCGCTGACGCTGCTGAACCTGCTGGCAACCGCCGCGGTCATTTTGTACAACGCTCAATAAGGGGTGAATAAACCATGACATTGAAAGAGTTAGTGGTTGGTTTCGGCACCCAGGTGCGCAGCATTTGGATGATTGGCATGCATGCCTTCGCCAAGCGCGAAACCCAGATGTATCCGGAAGAACCGGTTTACCTGCCGCCGCGCTACCGTGGCCGCATCGTGCTGACGCGCGATCCGGACGGCGAAGAGCGCTGCGTCGCCTGCAACCTGTGTGCGGTGGCCTGCCCGGTCGGCTGTATCTCGCTGCAAAAAGCGGAGCAGAAAGACGGCCGTTGGTATCCGGAGTTCTTCCGCATCAACTTCTCGCGCTGCATTTTCTGTGGCCTGTGTGAAGAGGCTTGCCCGACTACCGCTATCCAGCTGACGCCGGATTTCGAACTGGGTGAGTACAAGCGTCAGGATCTGGTGTACGAAAAAGAAGATCTGTTGATCTCGGGGCCGGGTAAATATCCGGAATATAACTTCTACCGGATGGCCGGTATGGCGATTGACGGCAAAGCCAAAGGCGAAGCCGAAAACGAAGCCAAACCGATCGACGTCAAAGGTCTGTTGCCCTAAGGAGCCAGCAAGCATGGAAATTGCATTTTATCTGGCAGGTTTGATTGCGGTGGCCGCGACGATTCGCGTGATCACCCATACCAACCCTGTGCATGCGCTGCTGTATCTGATCGTCTCGTTACTGGCGATCTCGGCAGTCTTCTTCTCTCTCGGCGCCTACTTTGCCGCTGCGTTGGAAATCATCGTCTATGCGGGCGCCATCATGGTGCTGTTCGTGTTCGTGGTGATGATGCTGAACCTCGGCAACGTGCAGCAGCAAGAGCGCGACTGGATGAAGCCGACGGTGTGGATCGGGCCTGGCCTGCTGTCGCTGGCGCTGTTGGTGGTATTGATCGTCGCGATCCGCAGCGTATCCGATCAGGGTATCAGCGGTGAGATGGTCGACGCGAAGGCGGTGGGTATCAGCCTGTTCGGGCCTTACGTACTGGCGGTTGAGCTGGCTTCAATGCTGCTGTTGGCGGGTCTGGTTGTCGCCTTCCATATCGGCCGCGAGCACAAGCCTGGCGAGGTGCTGAGCAACGCGCCGGCGAGTGGCGAAATGGCGAGAAGAAAATCGGAGGAGCAAGCATGATCCCTCTTCAACATGGCCTGATCCTGGCGGCTATCCTGTTTGTGCTCGGGCTGACCGGGCTGCTGGTGCGCCGCAACCTGCTGTTTATGCTGATCAGCCTGGAAGTGATGATCAACGCTGCGGCGTTGGCGTTTATCGTGGCGGGAAGCTACTGGGGCCAGGCGGACGGACAGGTGATGTACATCCTGGCGATCAGCCTGGCGGCAGCCGAGGCCAGTATCGGTCTGGCGCTGCTGCTGCAGCTCTACCGTCGTCGTCATACCCTGAATATTGATACTGTCAGTGAGATGCGCGGATGAACCTATTATATTTAACAATTCTGCTACCGCTGATCGGGTTCCTGCTGTTGGCATTTTCCCGCGGTCGTTGGTCTGAAAACACGGCGGCCACCGTCGGCGTGGGTTCTATCGGCCTGGCTGCGCTGGTCACGGTGTATGTGGCGATGGATTTCTTCGCCCAGAAAGCCGCCGGCGTGCAGTTGTTCGAGCAAAGCCTGTGGACCTGGATGGCCGTCGGTAACTTCAATATCGGCGTGACCCTGGTGCTGGACGGCCTGTCGCTGACCATGCTGTCGGTGGTCACCGGCGTCGGCTTCTTCATCCACATGTTCGCTTCCTGGTACATGCGCGGTGAAGAGGGCTATTCGCGCTTCTTCGCTTACACCAACCTGTTTATCGCCAGCATGGTGGTATTGGTGCTGGCGGACAACCTGCTGCTGATGTATCTGGGTTGGGAAGGCGTGGGCCTGTGCAGCTACCTGTTGATCGGTTTCTACTATAAAGATCCGGCCAACGGCGCGGCGGCGATGAAAGCCTTTATCGTCACCCGCGTGGGCGACGTGTTCCTGGCGTTCGCGCTGTTCATCCTCTACAACGAGCTGGGCACGCTGAACATCCGCGAGCTGATGATCCTGGCGCCGCAGAAACTGGCGGTGGGCGACACGGCCATCACCTGGGCGACCCTGATGCTGCTGGGCGGCGCGGTCGGTAAATCGGCGCAGCTGCCGTTGCAAACCTGGTTGGCGGACGCGATGGCGGGCCCAACCCCGGTTTCCGCACTGATCCACGCGGCGACCATGGTGACCGCGGGCGTCTATCTGATCGCCCGTACGCACGGCCTGTTCCTGATGGCGCCGGAAGTGCTGCACCTGGTGGGCATCGTCGGTGCGGTCACTCTGCTGCTGGCCGGCTTCGCCGCGCTGGTGCAGACCGACATCAAGCGCGTGCTCGCTTACTCCACCATGAGCCAGATCGGTTACATGTTCCTGGCGCTGGGCGTGCAGGCATGGGACGCGGCGATCTTCCACCTGATGACCCACGCGTTCTTCAAGGCGCTGCTGTTCCTGTCGTCCGGTTCGGTGATCCTGGCTTGCCACCACGAGCAAAACATCTTCAAGATGGGCGGCCTGCGCAAGAGCATCCCGCTGGTGTACGTCTGCTTCCTGGTGGGCGGCGCGGCGCTGTCTGCGTTGCCGCTGGTCACGGCCGGCTTCTTCAGTAAGGACGAGATCCTGGCGGGCGCGATGGCCAACGGTCACATCAACCTGATGGTTGCCGGCTTGGTTGGTGCGTTCATGACCTCGCTGTACACCTTCCGTATGATTTTCATCGTGTTCCATGGCGAAGAGAAAATCAAAGCGCATGCCGGTAAAGGCATCACTCACCATCTGCCACTGCTGGTTCTGCTGGTGCTGTCTACCTTCGTCGGCGCGATGATCGTGCCGCCGTTGCAGGGCGTGCTGCCGGATACCACCGAACTGGCGCACGGCAGCGTGCTGACGCTGGAAATCACCTCTGGCGTGGTGGCTATCGTCGGCATTCTGCTGGCGGCCGCGCTGTGGCTGGGCAAACGCAGCCTGGTCAACAGCATCGCCAACAGCGCGCCGGGTCGTTTCTTCTCGACCTGGTGGTTCCATGCCTGGGGCTTCGACTGGCTGTATGACAAAGTGTTCGTCAAGCCGTATCTAGGCATTGCGAAGCTGCTGCAGCGTGATCCGCTGAACTCGCTGATGAACCTGCCGGCCGTCTTCTCCCGCTGGGGGAACCGCGGTCTGACGGTGAGCGAGAACGGTCAGGTGCGTTGGTATATAGCGTCTATGGGTGTGGGTGCAGTGGTCGTATTGGCTCTGTTGATTTTGGTTTAATTGAATAATTTAAACAGACGCATTTTTCGGGCGTAGCGCCGGGTAGGCGCTACGTACAAAGTTTGAAATTATTCGTATAAGGGACACAAAACGCCATGCTATTACCTTGGCTAATTCTTATCCCCTTTATCGGCGGTCTGCTGTGCTGGCAGCTTGAGCGCTTCGGTACTAAGGTGCCGCGCTGGATAGCGCTGATCGCAATGGGGCTGACGTTGGCGCTCTCTCTGCAGTTGTGGATGCAGGGCGGCTATACCTTGACCACGCCGAAAGGCATTCCGCAGTGGCAGAGCGAATTCCTGCTGCCGTGGATCCCGCGCTTCGGCATCTCCATCCACCTGGCGCTGGACGGTCTGTCGCTGCTGATGGTGGTGTTGACCGGTCTGCTGGGCGTTCTGGCGATCCTCTGTTCCTGGCGTGAAATCCAGAAGTATCAGGGCTTCTTCCACCTCAACCTGCTGTGGATCCTGGGCGGCGTTATCGGTGTGTTCCTCGCCATCGACATGTTCCTGTTCTTCTTCTTCTGGGAAATGATGTTGGTGCCGATGTACTTCCTGATCGCGCTGTGGGGGCACAAAGCGTCGGACGGTAAAACCCGTATCACCGCGGCGACCAAGTTCTTCATCTACACCCAGGCCAGCGGTCTGGTGATGCTGATTGCGATCCTGGGCCTGGTGTTCGTGCATTACAACGCCACCGGCGTGTGGACCTTCGATTACGAAGACCTGCTGCAAACGCCGATGTCCCACAACGTGCAATATCTGCTGATGCTGGGCTTCTTCATCGCCTTCGCGGTGAAAATGCCGGTGGTGCCGCTGCACGGCTGGTTGCCGGACGCGCACAGCCAGGCACCGACCGCAGGTTCCGTCGACCTGGCGGGCATCTTGCTGAAAACCGCGGCCTACGGCCTGCTGCGTTTCAGCCTGCCGCTGTTCCCTGAGGCTTCGCACGAGTTCGCGCCAATCGCCATGTGGCTGGGCGTGATCGGCATCTTCTACGGCGCCTGGATGGCGTTCGCGCAGACTGACATCAAGCGTCTTATCGCCTACACCTCGGTATCGCACATGGGCTTCGTGCTGATTGCCATCTACACCGGCAGCCAGCTGGCTTACCAGGGTGCCGTGATCCAGATGATCGCGCACGGTCTGTCCGCCGCCGGTATGTTTATTATCTGCGGCCAGCTGTATGAGCGTCTGCATACCCGCGACATGCGTCAGATGGGCGGCCTGTGGGGGCGTATCAAATTCATCCCTGCGCTGTCGCTGTTCTTCGCCGTGGCTACGCTGGGGATGCCGGGTACCGGTAACTTCGTCGGTGAATTCATGATTCTGTTCGGCAGCTACCAGGTGGTGCCGGTGATCACCGTGATCTCTACCTTCGGTCTGGTGTTCGCTTCGGTTTACTCGCTGATCATGATGCAGCGCGCTTACTACGGTGCGCCTAAATCCGACCAGCCGCTGCAGGGCATGACCGCGCGCGAACTGTTCATCATTCTGCTGCTGGTGGTGTTGCTGGTTCTGCTGGGGGTTTACCCGCAGCCGATTCTGGATACTTCCAACGCGGCGATGAGCAACGTGCAACACTGGTTTGGTTCGTCAGTTTCAGCAATTTCAACAACAAGGCCGTAATTCGCCATGACAATAACTCCTCAACAACTGATCGCACTGCTGCCGCTGTTGATCGTCGGATTGACGGTGGTGGTTGTGATGCTAGGCATTGCGTGGCGACGCGACCACTTTATCAACGCCACCCTGACCGTGATCGGTCTCAACCTGGCGCTGCTTTCGCTGTACTTTGTCGGCCAGGCAGGCCCAATGGACGTCACCCCGCTGCTGCGGGTTGACGGCTACTCGATGTTCTACACCGGGCTGGTGCTGCTGGCGAGTCTGGCGACCTGCACCTTCGCCTATCCGTGGCTGGTCGGCTATCCGGATAACCGCGAAGAGTTCTACTTGCTGGTGCTGATCGCCGCCATGGGCGGCATCCTGCTGGCGAGCGCCAACCATCTGGCTTCGCTGTTCATCGGTATCGAGCTGATCTCGCTGCCGCTGTTCGGCCTGGTGGGTTATGCCTATCGTCAGAAGCGCCCGCTGGAAGCTGCCATCAAGTACATGCTGCTGTCCGCCGCCGCGTCGTCGTTCCTGCTGTTCGGCATGGCGCTGCTGTACGCTGAATCCGGCGATCTGTCGCTGGCCGGCCTCGGCAAGAGCCTGCAGGAAAACATGATGCACCAGCCGCTGATCCTGGCCGGTATGGGCATGATGATCGTCGGTCTGGGCTTCAAGCTGTCGCTGGTGCCGTTCCAACTGTGGACGCCGGACGTGTATCAGGGCGCGCCTGCGCCGGTCTCGACCTTCCTGGCAACCGCCAGCAAGATTGCGATCTTCGCGGTCGTGATGCGTCTGTTCCTGTATGCCCCGGCCGCCGACAACGAAGCGCTGCGTCTGGTGCTGTCGATCATCGCGTTCTGCTCTATCTTGTTCGGTAACCTGATGGCCATCAGCCAGACCAACATCAAGCGTCTGCTGGGCTACTCGTCGATCGCTCACCTGGGCTACCTGCTGGTGGCGCTGATTGCGGTGCAAACCCATCAGCTGTCGCTGGAAACCGCCGGCGTTTACCTGGCCGGTTACCTGTTCAGCAGCCTGGGCGCCTTCGGCGTGGTCAGCCTGATGTCCAGCCCGTACCGCGGCCCGGATGCGGATTCGCTGTTCTCTTACCGTGGTCTGTTCTGGCATAAGCCAATCTTGTCCGCGGTAATGACGGTGATGATGCTGTCGCTGGCCGGTATCCCGATGACGCTGGGCTTTATCGGTAAGTTCTTCGTGATCGCGATGGGCGTCAGCGCACACCTGTGGTGGCTGACCGGCGCAGTCGTGGTAGGCAGCGCCATTGGCCTGTACTACTACCTGCGCGTGACCGTCAGCCTGTTCCTCAGCGCGCCGGAATCGCTGCAGCGCGACACCCCGAACAACTGGGCGTTGACCGCCGGTGGCGTCGTGGTGCTGATCTCAGCCGCGCTGGTGCTGCTGTTGGGGGTTTATCCTCAGCCGCTGATTTCGCTGGTGCAGATGGCGCAGCCGACGTTCTGATAACGCTTCAGACGGTAAAAAGGTCGCTTCGGCGGCCTTTTTTTATGGAGAAACGGCACTTAGCCGTAATGGGCGCTAAACGACGTTTCCAGCGCCTGCACCACCGCGCGCACGCGGGCGGCACGCTGCAAATCGGGATGCAGCACCAGCCAGATATCCACCCAGTCTTTATTCTCTGGCAACAGGCGGACCAGCTCCGGGTCTTTATCCGCCAGAAACGCGGAGAGCAGGCCGATGCCTAGCCCGCTGCGAGTGGCGGAGCGCAGCAGCAGCTGTGAATTGCATTGCAGCACGACGTTGGGCTCGTGCAGGGCTTCGCCGCAGAAATTGTTCCAGTGGCGCGGCACCAGCTCGCGCGGGAACATCAGCAGATCGTGACCGCGCAGCTGCTCGCCTTTGACCGGCATACCTCGCCGAGCCAGATAGTGCGGGCTGGCGTACAGGCCCATCTCGATGGTGGCCAGCCGCTTGATGATCAGTTCATCGTCATCGGGGCGTGCACCGCGGATCGCCAGATCCGCGCCGTGATAAGAGATATCGGCGATGTTCAGTGCCGTCAACAGCGTGACGGTGATGGCCGGATAGCGTTCCCGCAGATCTTGCAGCGCGGGTATCACGAAGGCTTCGGCCAGGGTATCGGTGGTGGCGATGCTCACGTGGCCGTGCAGGCTGTCATCGCCGCTGGCGGCTTTGCGGTTGATCGCCTGCACCGCATTCTCCATCTTCATCACGTCCGCCAGCATTTCTTCCCCCAACGGGCTGAGGGCGAAGGATTTCGGCGTGCGGATAAACAGCTTGGAACCGAGAGCGTCTTCGAAAGCGGAGAGCCGTCGACCGACGGTCGCCTGATCGACATGCAGCTGGTTGGCGGCTTTGCGTAGCGTGCCACAGCGTGCGACGGCCAAAAAGAAGCGCGCGTCGTCCCAATTCATCATGCCATTTCCTCTCTGCAGATTTGTCGGCGCCGTGGGGCACAGGCCGAGCCAGGCGAACAATAACGGTTTCTATCATAAAGCGTTGTTCTGCCCGGGGGGAGAGAAAGACGGTTAGCGGGCTGCACATCGGCGGTTATTTCTCCGGTGATGCAAGAATGCATCAGGGTGATTCATTCTTGACGATACTTCGCCCGTCGCCGGAACGCTATGATAAGCGCCGTTCCCGGCAGGCCGGGTGAGGAAAATGTCGACGGCAGGCCGCCGTCTGCCGACTTTGGGAGTTGAAACATGTCAGAAAATACCGCCAGCCAGATTGCGGCTCCGCAAAATGCTCAGGCGTCGGGCAGGACAATTTTATTGTTCCTGGCGCTGGCTTTGATGTCGGCATTGCTGAACAGCAGCGCGCCGACGCCGCTTTATCCGCTGTATCAGCAGCAGCTTACGCTAAGCTCGGTCAGTCTGACCGTCATCTACGGCGCCTATGCCGCCGGCGTGCTGATCTCTTTGTTCGGCGTCGGCAATCTGGCCGGCAAAGTAAAGGATTTACGCAGCATGATCGTGCCGGCATTGCTGGTGGTGTTGAGCGGCGCCCTGCTGTTCGCGCAGGCTGATACCTTTGCCATGATGCTGATGGCGCGGCTGTTGGCCGGGGTGGGCACCGGGGCGCTAACCGGCGCGGCGAACATCGCGTTGGTGCGGTTTGGGCCGCGCGACGGCGGCAAAAATGCGGCGTTGATCGCGACGCTGTCATTCACCACCGGATTGGCGCTGGGCCCGATCTTCAGCGGCATCGCCTTGCAGACCGGTTTCCATCCCACGACGCTGCCATTTGTTTTCATCATGGTCATGGCCGCCGTGGCTGCGTTGGGCGTGATGTTCTCGTGGCCGCGTGGCGTGGTTACGGCGCCGAGCCATGTTACGTCGGCCGAGACAGAAAACAGCTCGCTGCTCGATGGCTTGCGCGCCACCGGCGGTAAATTCTTTGTGTGTGCAGGGGCTTTATTTATCTGTTGGGCGCTGGCCGCCAGTATTTTGGCAATCGGCCCCGGCGTGGCGGAAACGCTGTTAGGCCTGCACGCTCGTGGCGTCTTTGGCTATGCGATTGCGGTGTATCTGCTGATCGCCGGTATCAGCCAGATCCTGAGCCGCCGCGTTAACGCCCGTCATTCGCTGTTGTTCGGTTGCCTGGCGCAGGTGCTGGCGGCAGTGGTGTTCACCATGGCGATCCAGTGGCATTCTCTTGGGCTGGCGGCGGTGGGGCTGGTGGTGGCCGGCTATGCTTATGGCGCCATTTTCGTCGGCAGCGCGACCCTGGTGAACCTGATTTCGCCGCCGACCAGCCATGCGCGTTTGCTTTCGCTGTTTTACGTTATCGCTTATATCGCCAACTGGGTGCCGATCTTGCTGGGCGTGGTGGTCGATCGCGTCGATCTGAATCAGGCAACCCATTTGCTGTTCCTGGGCAGCACCGTGGTGTGCCTGTTGTTGGCATGGAAGACGTCCCGGGTGGGGTTCCCTCGCTAATTACTTTGTGATGAATATCTATTTTTTATAATTAATGATTCTTTAATTACATTTATAGTGTGATTTTAATAGCATAAATTGGCCTGTTTTCGGGTAAACTGCGCGCTTTCTTTTTGCTGTAGGTCACTTTATGAACGTTCTTTTCGCCATTGCCGTCACCACCGGGATCCTGTCCGGCGTTTGGGGATGGGTTGCCGTCAGTTTGGGCCTGATCGGTTGGGCCGGCTTTCTCGGCTGCACGGCGTATTTCGCCTGCCCGCAGGGCGGACTGAAAGGGCTGTTGATCGGCGCGTTGACCTGCTGCAGCGGCGTCTTCTGGGCAATGGCGATCATCCACGGCAGCGAACTGGCGCCGCAGTGGAATCTGCTGGGGTATCTGCTGACCGGCATCGTGGCGTTCCTGATGTGCATTCAGGCTAAACAGCAGTGGCTGGGATTCGTACCCGGCACCTTTATCGGCGCCTGTGCGACCTTCGCCGGCGGCGGCGATTGGCCGCTGGTGACGCTTTCCCTGCTGGTGGGCCTGTTGTTCGGCTATGCGATGAAAAACAGCGGTCTGTGGTGGGCGGCACGCAGCGATAAAGCCCGCGCTACGCCGCCGATGGACCCGAATGCCGGCTCAAACGGTGCCGCCGAGTGAGTTGCTGCCGCGCCGCTGTGCGGCAGTATCTCCTGATAACCAGGACGGTAACGCTGTTGAAAATTGTCTATTTTAAAAGGGATAGGTATTGACTCTTCCTGTAGGGATTGCGTGAGATCACGTTAAAAGTAACAGGGTTTCGTAACATTATTTTCAGTGATTCCCATCACGTTTTTACCGGTAACAATCGGCTGAGATAGAGGTCTGTCCGATTGGAGGCCTGAAGGCCGGGAATCACCATGCACAACCTGTTTTCTCTGGATAACAAAACCGTCTTAATCACTGGTGCCTCGCGCGGCATTGGTTTTCTGCTGGCGCGCGGCCTGGCACAGCAAGGCGCGCATATTCTGATCAATGCCACCACCGAAGAACATGCCCGGCACGCCGCCGATCGCCTGCGTGAAGAGGGGCTGCGCGCCGATGCGGCGGCGTTCGACGTCACCGACTCCCAGGCGGTGCATGCCGCCATCGACCGTATCGAAGCGGACATCGGCGCGATAGACGTCTTGATCAACAACGCCGGTATCCAGCGCCGCCACCCGTTTACCGAATTTCCGGAGCAAGATTGGGACGACATCATCGCCGTCAACCAGAAGGCGGTCTTCATTGTGTCGCAGACCGTAGCGCGTTATATGGTACCGCGCCGGCGCGGCAAGATAATCAATATCGGTTCGATGCAAAGTGAGCTGGGGCGGGACACCATCACCCCTTATGCGGCGTCCAAGGGCGCGGTGAAAATGCTGACGCGCGGCATGTGCGTGGAGCTGGCGCGCTACAACATTCAGGTCAACGGCATCGCCCCCGGCTACTTCAAAACCGAGATGACGCAGGCGTTGGCCGACGATCCGGCCTTCACCGCCTGGCTGACCCAACGCACGCCTGCCGCGCGCTGGGGAGATCCTCAGGAGTTGATCGGCGCGGCGGTGTTCCTGGCCGCCGACGCCTCCGCCTTCGTCAACGGGCAGTTGCTGTTTGTCGATGGCGGTATGTCTGCGGCGGTGTAATCTTTTTTCGTGGAGTCTGGAGATGAAAATTCAAACCCAGTCCTGCGTGGTCAATGGCAAGCGAGACGTGGCGGTGATCGCGCAAGAAGTGGATTATCGGGGGCAGGGAACGCTGGTAAAAATCAGCCGCGGCGGCATCTGCGGCTCGGATCTGCATTACTTCCAGGAAGGCAAGGTCGGCAATTTTCAGGTGCGTCAGCCGATGGTGCTGGGCCATGAGGTGATCGGTGAGGTGGTCGCCAGCGATTCGCCGCAGCTGCCGGTCGGGCAGAAGGTAGCGCTCAATCCCAGCAAACCCTGCGGGCAGTGCAAATACTGTCTGGCGCAGCAAAGCAATCAATGCGTCGAGATGCGCTTTTTCGGCAGCGCGATGTATTTTCCGCACGTCGACGGCGCTTTTACCCAATACAAAGTGGTGGATAGCGCGCAGTGCATTCCTTACGCCGCCGATCGCGACGACAGGGTAATGGTGTTCGCCGAACCGCTGGCGGTGGCTGTCCACGCGGCGAAGCAGCCCGGCGATGTGACGGGGAAAAAGATTTTCGTGTCCGGCGTTGGCCCGATCGGCTGCCTGCTGGTGGCGGCGCTGAAAGCGCTGGGCGCCGCCGAGATTGTCTGCGCCGATCTCAGTCCGCGCTGCCTGGCGATCGCGAGGCAAATGGGGGCCGATCGGTGCCTGCATGCCGCGGACGACGATTTTAGCGGTTATCTGCAGGACAAGGGGTATTTTGACGTCGCCTTCGAAGTGGCGGGGCACCCGCAGTCGCTGCAGCGCTGTCTGGAGATCACCCGCGCCAAAGGCACTGTGGTGCAGGTGGGCATGGGCGGCAGCTTCCCCGATTTTCCGCTGATGTTGTTGATTGCCAAAGAACTGAATCTGCTTGGATCGTTCCGCTTCGTGGCGGAGTTCGCGTTGGCGGTGGCCTGGCTGGCCGACGGCGTGATCGATCCGCTGCCGTTGCTGTCGGCGGAATTCGCCAGCGGGCAGTTGGCGCAGGCGCTGACGTTTGCCGGCGATAAACGCCAGGCTGCCAAGGTGCAATTGGTGTTTTAGGGTAAAAGTCCGATGGCCGCAGGCGGCGATCCTTGTCTATAGTGTAGGAACGCTTAATTTTTCAACCACGGAGATCTCACGATGGCAAGACATACGGATGCTGAGCAAACTACGCTGGATGACGATCTGAGAATGCTGACCGAGACGCTGGAAGAAGTGCTGCAATACACCGGCGATCGCGCGGATCAGGCCTACATCGACATCAAGTCGCACGCCGAGCAGGCGCTGAGTGAGGTCAAGGCGCGCTGGGCGAACACCGGCGAATCTTACTATGCGCGCGCCAAAGAAGCGGTGCACCGCACCGACGACTACGTGCGGGACAAACCCTGGCACAGCGTGGGCATCGGCGCCACCGTCGGGCTGGTGCTGGGATTGTTGCTGGCTCGCAAATAAACCATGCCATCGGGGCGGCGCAGGCCGCCCCGTGTTTTTCTTCAGACTGTGTTGTTCATTCCGCCGTTTTACCGAAAGCTTTTCCTTATCCTGCCTATACTTCCCGCTAGCCGCCGTTGGAGCACCCCTATTTCCCTTGTTTTTATATGGACGGATTGAGCCGACGCCGCCGCAAGTGTAAAGTGTTTGTGTATTTATTGTTTGTTTTTTGTTCTAAATCAAATAATTATCTGGTGTAAACACCCAGGGATATACGGTGTTCTTGCGCTGGCGCAAAAGCCGTGAAAATAACACCTCATATAATACAGAGCGTAACTACAGGCGCGGCGTCTGTCGGCTGCGTCGGAGACGATCTCTGCTAACTGACTTGTGAGCGAACTATGTCGACAAGTGTTTTTAATCGCCGGTGGGCGGCTGTGCTGCTCGAGGCGCTGGCCCGCCATGGGGTGCGGCATGTTTGTATCGCTCCGGGATCGCGCTCCACGCCGCTGACGCTGGCCGCCGCGGCCAACCGATCGTTTATCTGCCATACCCATTTTGATGAGCGCGGGCTCGGTCATCTGGCACTCGGGCTGGCGAAGGCGGCGCGTGAGCCGGTGGCGGTGATCGTCACGTCCGGCACCGCGGCGGCGAACCTTTACCCGGCTTTAATCGAAGCCGGCCTGACCGGTGAACGGCTGGTGTTTCTCACCGCCGATCGGCCGCCGGAACTGATCGACTGCGGCGCCAATCAGGCGATCCGTCAAAACGGCCTCTACAGCAGCCACCCGACGCTGGCGATCGATCTGCCGCGTCCGACGCCGGATATTCCGGCCGCGTGGCTGGCCTCCAGCGTCGACAGCGCGATGGCGCGCTTGCAGCATGGCGCTTTGCATATCAACTGCCCGTTCGCCGAACCGCTGTACGGCGGCGATGAGCGTCACTATGCCGAATGGTCCGCCGCGCTGGGCGACTGGTGGCAGAGCGATCGTCCGTGGCTGCAGGAAAGCGAGACGCATGCAGTGCCATTGCCGCAGCCGGACTGGTTTTTCTGGCGACAAAAGCGCGGCGTGGTGCTCGCCGGCCGCATGAGCGCACAAGAGGGCGCACAGGTGGCGGAATGGGCCGAAACGCTGGGTTGGCCACTGATCGGCGATGTACTGTCGCAGACCGGGCAACCGCTGCCCTGTGCCGATTTATGGCTCGCGCATCCGCAGGCGCAGCGCCTGTTGCAAGACGCGCAGCTGGTGGTGCAGTTCGGCGGCAGCTTGACCGGCAAACGCCTGCTGCAGTGGCAGGCGCAGTGCCGGCCGGAAGAGTATTGGGTCATCGACGAGCTGCCGGGGCGGCTCGATCCGGCCCAGCACCGGGGGCGGCGCCTGCGCGCCGGCGTGGCGCAGTGGTTGGCGCAGCATCCGGCGCAGCCGCGCGCGCCGTGGGCCGCCGGGCTGGCTGCGCTGGCGGATAAGGCGCTGACGGCGGCGTCCACGCATCTGTACGATAACTTTGGCGAAGCGCAGCTGGCGCACCGCCTGCCGGAACTGTTGCCGGAGAACGGCCAGCTGTTTCTCGGCAACAGCCTGGTGGTGCGACTGATCGACGCGTTAACGCCATTGCCCGTCGCTTACCCGGTATTCAGCAACCGTGGCGCCAGCGGTATCGACGGTCTGATTTCCACCGCCGCCGGCGTACAACGTGCCACCGCCAGGCCAACGTTGGCGGTGGTGGGCGACCTTTCCGCACTGTATGACCTCAATGCGCTGGCGCTGCTGCGCCACTGCTCGGCGCCGACGGTGCTGATCGTCGTCAATAACAACGGTGGCCAAATTTTCTCGCTGCTGCCGACGCCAGAAGAAGATCGTCAGCGCTTTTACTGCATGCCGCAGAACGTCGAGTTCAGCCATGCGGCGGCGATGTTCCAGCTTGACTACGCGCGGCCGGAGAACTGGAGCCAGCTGCAACAAGCGGTTGAGCAAGGCTGGCGGCGCGGCGGCGCCACGCTGATAGAACTGCAGGTGTCGCCGAGTGAAGGGGCCGAAAGCCTGCAATACCTGGTACAACAGATGGCGGTGCAATGATGCTGGCGACGCGAATTTTGCAACAGGGCGAAGCGGGCCGCCCGTGGCTGGTGTGGCTGCACGGCCTGCTCGGCAACAACAATGAATGGCGGGTGATCGCCGCGCGCTGCCCGGAATGGCCGTCGCTGGCCATCGATCTGCCCGGCCACGGCGATTCCGTGGCGGTGGGCTGCCGCGGCTTCGACGACATCAGCGCGCAAATCGCCGCGACCCTGCAACTGCGCAATATTGAACGTTATTGGCTGGTGGGCTACTCGCTCGGCGGGCGCATCGCCATGTATCACGCTTGCCACGGCCGCCATGACGGCCTGCAAGGGGTGATCGTCGAGGGTGGCAATCCGGGGCTGGAGGACGAACAACAGCGCCGCGATCGTTGCGAGCAGGATGCACGATGGGCGGCGCGTTTTCGCAGTGAGCCGATTGCCGAAGTCCTGGCGGACTGGTATCAGCAGCCGGTGTTCAAAGAGCTTAGCCATGTGCACCGCCAGGCGTTGATCGCCGCGCGTTCGGTCAACAGCGGCCCGGCGATTGCCGACATGCTCGAAGCCACCTCGCTCGGGCGGCAGCCTTATCTGGCGCCGCAGCTGCGCCAACTGACCGTGCCGCTGCGGGTGCTGTGCGGTGAGAACGACCCCAAATTTCAACGGCTGGCGCGCGACGCCGGGTTGCCGTTGCGCATCGTGCCGCAGGCCGGCCACAACGCGCATCTGGCCAATCCGCAGGATTTCGTCGCAGAGCTGCAGACATTTCTCGTTAACCCTGGTTAAAGGAACCGAACATGCTTTATCCGAATGAAGAACACCTGTATGCCGCTATCGCCTGGCAGGATTGCACCGGCGATTTCGAAGACATCCTGTATCACAAATCCGCCGACGGCATCGCCAAAATCACCATTAACCGGCCGCAGGTGCGCAACGCGTTCCGCCCGCAAACGGTCAAAGAGATGATCGACGCGCTGGCCAACGCCCGTTACGACGACGGCATCGGCGTCATTATTCTGACCGGCGCCGGCGATAAGGCCTTCTGCTCCGGCGGCGATCAGAAAGTGCGCGGCGACTACGGCGGCTATCGCGACGACAGCGGCGTACACCACCTCAACGTGCTGGACTTCCAACGCCAGATCCGCACCTGCCCGAAGCCGGTGGTAGCGATGGTGGCCGGCTATTCGATCGGCGGCGGCCACGTGCTGCACATGATGTGCGATCTGACCATCGCGGCGGATAACGCCATCTTCGGCCAGACCGGTCCGAAAGTGGGCTCGTTCGACGGCGGCTGGGGCGCGTCTTACATGGCGCGCATCGTCGGCCAGAAGAAGGCGCGCGAAATTTGGTTCCTGTGCCGCCAATACGATGCCGCCGCCGCACTAGACATGGGCCTGGTCAATACCGTGGTGCCGCTGGCCGAACTGGAAAAAGAGACGGTGCGCTGGTGCCGCGAAATGCTGCAGAACAGCCCGATGGCACTGCGCTGTCTGAAGGCGGCGCTGAATGCCGACTGCGACGGCCAGGCCGGTTTGCAGGAGCTGGCGGGCAACGCCACCATGCTGTTCTACATGACCGACGAAGGGCAGGAAGGGCGCAACGCGTTCAACGAGAAGCGCCAACCGGACTTCAGCAAATTCAAGCGTAACCCGTAATGAGCGGAACAAACCGCAGCGCGGCGCTATACCGTTACAGCCTGCCGATGGAGGCGGGCGTGGTGCTGCGCAATCAACGGTTGAAAACGCGTGACGGGTGGGTGGTGCAGCTGTGTCAGGGCGAGCGTGAAGGTTGGGGCGAGATCGCGCCGCTGCCGGAATTCAGCCGGGAAACGCCGGCGCAGGCCGAACAGGCCGCGTTGGGCTGGCTGCAGGCCTGGTTGGCGGGCAACGAACCGGAGCACAGCGCGTTGCCCTCGGTGGCCTTTGGGCTCAGCTGTGCGCAGGCCGAGCTGGAGCAGCGTTTGCCGATGCAGGCGGATTTTCGCAAGGCGCCGCTGTGCACCGGCGATCCGGATGAGCTGTTCGAGACATTGAGCGCTTTGCCGGGCGAGAAAGTCGCCAAGGTGAAGGTGGGGCTGTATGAGGCGGTGCGGGACGGCATGATCGTCAACGTGTTGCTGGAGGCGCTGCCGGATCTGCGGCTGCGGCTGGACGCCAACCGCAGCTGGACCCGCGCCAAGGCCGACAGCTTCGCCAGGTATGTTAACCCGGCATGGCGCGATCGTATCGCCTTCCTGGAAGAGCCCTGCAAGACCCGTGATGAATCGCGCGACTTCGCCCGGGCGACCGGTATCGCCATCGCCTGGGATGAGAGCGTGCGGGAGGCGGACTTTGTGGTGCAGGCCGAGCCGGGCGTGGCGGCCATCGTGATCAAGCCGACGCTGGTCGGCAGCCTGGCGCGTTGCCAGACGCTGGTGGCGCAGGCGCACGCGGCGGGCCTGACGGCGGTGATCAGCTCCAGCCTCGAATCCAGCCTGGGGTTGACCCAACTGGCGCGCATCGCCCATTGGCTGACGCCGGACACCGTGCCGGGGCTGGATACGCTGGGGTTGATGCAGGCGCAGGTGCTGCGCCCGTGGCCGGGCAGCGCGTTGCCGCTGCTGGATGTCTCGGCGTTGGAGTGCCTATGGCGCCGTTGAACGATTGGCCGTGGCGACACTGGGCGCGCACTCAGCCGCAGGCGACGGCGCTGATGCTCGGCGAACGGCCGCTGAGCTGGCTGGCGTTGCAGAGCCAGGTGGATGAGCTGGCGGCGGATTTCCAGCATCAGGGCGTTGAACCGGGCTGCGGCGTGGCGCTGTGCGGTAAAAACAGCTATCCGCTGCTGCTGGCCTATCTGGCGCTGTTGCAGTGCGGCGCACGCCTATTGCCGCTCAATCCCGCCTTGCCGACGCCGCTGCTGGCGCAGCTGTTGCCGGAATTGGATATGACCTTTGTCTTCGGTCCGGACTCGTTGCTGGCGCTGCCGGAAGACGTGATTCGATTGACCCCGCCTTCGACCGAGCCGCGTTGGCCAGACCTGCCTACGTGGGATGCGCACCGTCTGGCGACGCTGACGCTGACCTCGGGCTCCAGCGGCATGCCGAAAGCGGCCGCGCACAGCTATGCCAACCATCTGGCCTGCGCCGCCGGGGTGTTGGGGCTGATGGCGTTTCAGCGCGAAGATTGCTGGCTGCTGTCATTGCCGCTGTTTCACGTCTCCGGACAGGGCATTGTCTGGCGCTGGCTGGCGGCGGGCGCCCGGTTGGCGGTGCGCGAGATGCACCCGCTGAACGAGGCGTTGGCGGGATGCACGCATGCCTCGTTGGTGCCGACCCAGCTGTGGCGGCTGCTAGCGCAACCGCTGGCGGACATGACGCTGAAGGCGGTGCTGCTCGGCGGCGCGATGATCCCGGTGGAACTGACCGAGCGGGCGGAGGCGGCGGGGATCCGTTGCTGGTGCGGCTACGGGCTGACCGAACTGGCCTCCACGGTGTGCGCCAAGCGCGCCGATGCGCGGCCGGGTGTCGGCCTGCCGCTCGGCGGCCGCGAGGTAAAACTGGTGGATGAAGAGGTCTGGATCCGCGCCGACAGCCTGGCGCTTGGCTACTGGCGTCATGGCCATCTGCAGCCGTTGGCCGATGAACAGGGCTGGTTCCCGACCCGCGATCGCGGCGCGATGATCGAGGGGGAGCTACGCATTCTCGGCCGGCTGGACAACCTGTTTTTCAGCGGTGGCGAAGGGGTGCAGCCGGAAGATATCGAACGCGTGCTGGCGGCGCATCCGCAGATATCGCAAGCGTTTGTGGTGCCGGTGGCGGACGCCGAGTTCGGCCAGCGGCCGGTGGCGGTAATCGATGGCGATCCGTCGCTGTCGCTGGCGACGCTGCTCGCCTGGTCGCAGGATAAGCTCGCCAATTTCCAACGCCCGACGGCATTGCTTCCGCTGCCTGACGAGCTGAAAAACGGCGGCATCAAGATTTCGCGCCGCCGGTTGCAGGTATGGGTGGCGGAGCGCCTGCGTCCGGCATAAAAAAAGCCGCCCGAAAGGGCGGCTGAGTGAATGATGCAGGGGGATTATTTCAGCCCCAACGCCTTGGCGACGCCGGCGCCGTAGTCGGGGTGCACCTTGGTGAACAGCTCGACCTGACGGCGCTGGATGTGTTCCGGCACCTGCGACAGTTCGCCGGCGATGCGGGTGAACATGCGCTGGTGCTCTTCGGCGCTCAGCAGGTTGAACAGCGCGCGCGGCTGGCTGTAGTAATCGTCGTCTTCACGATGATTCCAGTGGTCGGCCGCGCCCTCAATGCTCAGCGGCGGCTCGCTGAAGTCCGGCTGCTCCTGGAACAGGCCGAAGCTGTTCGGTTCGTAGGTGGCGCCGTTGCCGCTGTTGCCGTCCACGCGCATCGCGCCGTCGCGATGGTAGTTGTGGAACGGGCATTTGGCGCCGTTCACCGGGATCTGGTGGTGGTTGACGCCCAGGCGGTAGCGGTGCGCATCGCCATAGGAGAACAGGCGGCCCTGCAGCATTTTATCCGGCGAGAAACTGATGCCCGGCACCACGTTGGCGGGGTTCATCGCCACCTGCTCAACCTCTGAGAAGTAGTTGTCGGGGTTGCGGTTCAGCTCGAAATAGCCGACGTCGATCAGCGGGTAGTCGCCGTGCGGCCACACCTTGGTTAGGTCGAACGGGTTGTATGGCGTCTGCGAGGCTTCATGCTCCGGCATGATCTGGATCTGCAGCTTCCAGCGCGGGAAGTCGCCGCGTTTGATCGCATCGAACAGATCGCGCTGTGAGCTTTCGCGATCCTTGGCGATGATCGCTTCCGCTTCTTCATCCATCAGGTTTTCAATGCCTTGCTCGCAGCGGAAGTGGAATTTCACCCAGAAACGTTCGTTGGCGGCATTGATAAAGCTGAAGGTGTGGCTGCCGAAACCGTGCATGTGACGGTAGGATTTCGGAATGCCGCGATCGCTGAAGTCGATGGTCAGCTGGTGCAGCGACTCCGGCAGGTGGGAGAAGAAGTCCCACTTGTAGACTGGGTTGCGCAGGTTGGTATGCGGATCGCGTTTCACCACGTGGTTGAGATCGGGGAATTTCAGCGGATCGCGCAGATAGAACACCGGCGTATCGTTACCCACCAAATCCCAGTTGCCTTCTTCGGTATAGAACTTCATGGCGAAACCGCGAATGTCGCGCTCGGCGTCGGCCGCGCCGCGCTCACCGGCGACGGTGGAGAAGCGGATAAACATGTCGGTCTGTTTGCCGATTTCGGAGAAGATCTTGGCGCGCGTGTAGCGGGTGATGTCATGGGTGACGGTAAAGGTGCCGTAGGCGCCGGAACCCTTGGCGTGCATGCGGCGTTCGGGGATGACTTCACGGTCGAAGTGGGCCAGTTTTTCCAGGAACCACACGTCCTGCAACAGCATCGGGCCGCGTTTGCCTGCGGTGATCACGTTATTGTTATCGACAACCGGGGCGCCGGCTGCGGTGGTCAGTCCTTTCTTGCTCATCACTTGCTCCTTATCGTAGTGCAGTTAAGTAAAGACTCGGGCGGTTTAAGCGTTCATCAGCATAGTCCTTTGGCGGGGCTTCTTCCCCTGACCTTGGTCAAAGCCACTACTAGTTGTAGCCCTATTGCCGAGCGACGGCAAATAGGTCTCGGTTATCGTTGGCATCGCCTTGACGAATATGGATTTTTGTTTGCAAATTTTTACATTTATTTGATTATTGAAGAATTTTTTCGCTTTTATCCCTTAAATACTCATTGCGCTTTGGTATAGACTCATGACGTTATTATTATGCGTTGATTCGATCATTCAGTACGGATGACAAACCAGAGGGAAAGATGATGAAAAAGACTTGGGTCGCGTGCGCGGCAGGATTGCTGTTTGTGACCGGCGCGGCGAACGCCATCAGCGTGTCGGGCGAAGCCGGGCAACACTACACCAACCTGGGCGTTGGTATGAGCACCGGCTCTTCAGGTCTGGGCCTGACCGGCAACTGGGCGCGCAGCGACCACGACGGCAACGTCGGCAGCGTGGGCCTGAACTTCGGCGTGCCGCTGGGGCCGTTGACGGCGACCGTGGGCGCCAAAGCGCTGTACCTCAGCCCGAAAGACGGGAAGAGCGGCGGGGCGGTCGCGCTGGGCGGCGGCCTGGAGTGGGAAATCAACCGTTACTTCAGCCTGCATGGCGAAGGGTACTTTGCGCCTGACTCTTTCACCAGCGGCGTGAAAGCCTATAACGAAGCCAGCGGCGGCCTGCGCTGGAAGTTCCGTCCGCTGAGCGTGGACGTGGGCTACCGTTACATGAAGATGGAAGGCAAAGACGGGCGTCGCGACAATACGCTGGCCGATGGACCTTATGTCGGTGTCGGCCTGAGCTTCTAAGGCCGGCTGACGGGCTGCGGCCCATCGCGTTTTCCGAATCCCTCGGTCCTTGGCCGGGGGATTTTTATTTGTGCCATCAACGGGAAATCCATCCGGACTCTGAATGGCAAAAGATTAAATAATTTAAAGACTCGACGATCGGCATCGCCATAGGCGAGCACATGCCGTAAAATACGTAATATAAATATTTATATAACGATATGGACGTCATGACTTACCGAAATCCACTGGCGGCGCTGATGCCGCTGCTTGCCTCACTCTTTCCTTATACCGCTGCGGCGCAGGCCGATCGTGACGAGGTGTTGACCGTCACCGGCCACGCGTTATCCCCCGCGACGGAAAGCGCATCCGGCGCCGGTTTTAAAACGCCGGAGATTGAACTCGGGCCGCTGGGTACCAGGGCCTGGATCGATACGCCTTATTCTTCCACCACCGTGACCCAACCGATGATCAATAATCAGCAGGCGAAAAGCGTCGCCGAATTGCTGAAATATTCACCGAGTACGCAGATGCAGGCTCGCGGCGGCATGGACGTCGGGCGGCCTCAAAGCCGCGGTATGCAGGGCAGCGTGGTGGCGAACAGCCGCCTGGATGGGTTGAACATTGTCTCCACCACGGCTTTTCCCGTTGAAATGCTGGAACGGCTGGACGTGCTCAACAGCCTGACCGGTGCGTTGTATGGCCCTGCGAGCCCGGCCGGGCAGTTCAACTTTGTGGCGAAACGCCCGACGCCGCAACCGTTACGCGAGGTGACGCTCGGGTATCAGAGCCGCAGCGCCTTCAGCGGCCACGTCGATCTCGGCGGCCATCTCGACGACGACAATATGTTTGGCTATCGCATCAATGCCCTCAACGAAGAGGGCGAAGGCAGCGTTGACGACAGTACCTTGCGCCGTCGGCTGTTGGCCGTGGCGTTCGATTGGAATATCAAGCCGGGCACGCAGCTGCAGCTGGACGCCAGCCATTACGAGTTTCTGCAAAAGGGTTACCCCGGCGGCTTCAGCTATGGGCCGAATGTTCCGTTGCCCTCCGCCCCTAATCCGCAGAATAAACACCTGGCGCTCGAGACGGCGGGCAACGATTTAACCACCGATACCCTCAGCACGCGCCTGATTCATTACTTCAATGACGATTGGTCAGTCACGGGCGGCATAGGGTGGCAACAGGCAGATCGCGCCATGCGTTCGGTATCCAGCACTCTGCTCAACGGCAGCGGCGATATCAAACGGTCGATGAGCGACTCCAGCGCCTCGGGGCGATTTCGGGTGTTGAGCAATACGCTGGCGCTGAACGGCCATGTCGATACCGGTTCGGTGGGGCATGAGTTGGCGCTCGCTACGACGGGCTACGTCTGGTCTATCTACAGCGGCAAGGGGGCCAGCCGGCGCTACGATTTGGGCATCGACAATATGTACCATCCGTCGGCGCTGCATGAGCCGGGCGACGGAAAAATCCCCAAGAACGGCGCGCGCTATAAATCCAGCGAGAACAGCCAGCAGAGCGTGACGTTCGGCGATACGCTGACATTCAATCCGCAGTGGTCGGCGATGCTGTATTTAAGCGAAAGCTGGTTGCAGACGCGGAATTACAGCGCTGACGGCAAGAAAATCGAAGAAGACAATCAGCAGGGTTTCAGCCCGAATGCGGCGTTGATGTACAAAATCACCCCGACGCTGATGGCCTATGTCAGCTATGCCGACTCGTTGGAGCAAGGCGGTACGGCCCCGTTGGGGGAAGGCGTGAAGAACGAAGGGCAGACGCTCAAACCCTACCGCAGCCGGCAGTATGAGGTTGGCCTGAAAGCCGACGTCGGGGAAATGAACCTCGGCGCCGCGTTGTTCCGCCTCAAGCGGCCGTTCGCTTATGTTGACGCCGAAGACCGTGTGTACAAGGAGCAAGGCGAACAGGTTAACAATGGCCTGGAGCTGACGGCCGCTGGGCGCGTGGGTGACGGGCTGAGCCTTTTTGGCGGCGTCACTCTGCTCGATCCGCAACTGAAAGAGACGGTTTCCGACAGCACACGCGACAAACGCGTGGTCGGTGTGCCGAAGGTGCAGGCCAATATGCTGGTGGAGTACAGCTTGCCGTCGATGCCGCAATGGGTCTATAGCGCCAACGTGCACTATACCGGCAAGCGAGCGGCGAACGACACCAACAGCACCTGGGCTGACAGTTACACCACGCTGGACCTGGGGGCCCGCTACGTTACCCGGATTCATTCTGTGCCTGCGACCTGGCGGCTGGCGGTCAATAACGTCACTAACGAACATTACTGGGCCTCTATTTTCCCGTCGGGCACGGATGGCAATGGCGGTTCGTCGAGCGCCTTTCTCGGCAACGGCCGTGAAGTGCGCGCATCTGTCACGTTCGACTTCTGAGGGCGCTATGAGAATCGTATCGTTGCCCGTATGGGGGCTGTTGGCTGGCGTGTTGTTGCACGGCAGTTTGTGGGCTGCGCCGCCTGCGAGCGAAATGCGCATTGCCTCGCCGTGGCCCGCGCAAAACGCCATCATCGCGATGCTGGGTTATGGCGATAACATCGTCGGCACCTCGAATGTCGCGAAACAGATCCCGCTGTTTCGCCAAAGCCTGCCGCGCATTGACGCCGTTCCGGTAGTGAGTGTGAATAGTGGGCAAGCGTTGAATCCGGAACAAATCATCGCGCTTGGCACTCGGCTGCTGTTTGTGCCTGACAGCATGAAAGTGCCGCAATTGGATTTACTCGAACGGGCTGGGGTGCGCGTATTGGCGTTTAAAGCCAATTCGATGGCGGCGCTGCGCGAGCGAGTGTTAAAAACGGGGGCCGCGCTGGGGCCGGATGCGCAGGAAAAAGCGTTGGCTTACGAGCGCTATTTTTCTCGTAATGTGGCGCGCGTCGCCGAGCGGCTGAAGGATTTGCCGCCAGGGCAGCGCATTCGCGTTTATCACAGCATGGGCAATCCGCTGATCACCTCAGGGCGGCCGTCGCTTAACCAGGATTGGATGGATCTGGCCGGCGCCGCCAACGTGGCGGAAACGTGGTTTGGCCTGAAAAAAGAGGGGGCGGGCGAAGTGGCGCTGGAGCAGATCGTGGCCGCCAATCCGCAGGTGATCGTGGCGATGAACAGGCGCGATGCCGAAGAGATACGCACGTCTGCGCAATGGCAGGGCATCGATGCCGTTTTGCGGCATCGGGTCGTGGTCAATCCGAAGGGGATGTTCTGGTGGTGTCGCGAGACCAGCGAAGAGGCGCTGCAGTTTTTATGGTTGGCGAAAACGCTGTACCCGGCGCGTTTTGCCGACATTGACATGCGGGAAGAGACGAGAGGTTTTTATCGGGACTTTTTCGGTCTGTCGCTCACTGCGGCGCAGATTGACGCTATTCTTAATCCACCCGCTTGAACAGATTCGGGGGCCGAAACGGCCCCCGAATACGTTACCCTACGGCCGGCAGCATGCCGCTGGCGATGCCCAGTTGAATGGCGATCACCGTTACCCCGCAGACAAACACCAACGCCAGCGCCGGGGTGCCGCCCCAGACGCGGTACTGCGCCTGATGCTTTTGGCGAGTTTTCCACACCAGCAGCGAAGGCAGCAGCAGCGCCAGCACCGACAGGGCGATGGCGGCGAAACCCAACGCCAGCACGAAACCACGCGGATAAAACAGCGCGAAGGCCAGCGGCGGCAAGAAGGTGATGGCGCCGGTTTGCAGGCGGCCACGCACGTTATCTTGCCGCTTGAACAGGTCGGCCAGGAAATCGAACAGCCCAAGCGCCACGCCGAGGAACGAGGTCGCCAGCGCCAGATCGGCGAACAGGTGCACCGCCAGTTCAACGTGCGGCGAAGCTACTGCATCACGCACCGCCTGCAACAGGCCATTCAGCCCGGCCTGCTGAGCCAGGATGCCGACGAAGGTGTCGGAGCTGATGCTGCCCAACGTCGCCAGCTGCCAGAAGATATAGGCGATCAGTGGGATCGCGCTGCCGATGATAAACACCCAACGCAGTTTGCGAATGTTGCCGCCCATGTAGTTGACGATGCTCGGCACGCTGCCGTGGAAGCCGAAAGAGGTGAAGATCACTGGAATGGCCGACAGCGCCAGGCCTTGCTCCAGCGGCAACGTCATCAGATTGGTCTGGTGGATATTCGGCAACATCAGGCCGAGCATCACCACCAGAAACACCACTTTCGCGCTGAACAGGATGCGGTTGAACAAGTCGACCGAGTGGGTGCCAATGCACACCACGCCGCCGGCCACCAGGGTGAACAGCAGGACGCCGAGCGACACCGGGAAGTCCTGTGACGTCCATTGGCTGATGCTGGTGGCGAGCAGTTCGCCGGCGCCGCTGATATAGGCGGCGGTGAGGGCGTACATCAGGAACATCATGCTAAAGCTGGTCAGCCACTGGCCGCCGCCGCCGAGATAACGTTTGGCGAGCGTGCCCAGACCGGTATCCGCCTGCTCATGCTGGTAAACCTCCACCAGTAACAGCGCGGTGTAACACATCAACAGCCACAGCCCGACCAGTAAGGCCAGCGTGACGCCGAAACCGACGCCGGCTGCCGCCAGCGGCATCGCCAGCATTCCGGCGCCAATGGTGGTGCCCGCCACGATAAAAACACTGCCAAGAGTGCGATTCTTCACGTTTTTTCTCTACCAGCCGAAAGATTTTGAAAATTATAGGTAACGATTTATGAGGATGGCAGGATAGTGGAAGCCCTAATTTGTGTCAAACCGACGTTACGCACGCCGTACACTAATGTTTACATCTCGCGGACCGGCATGGCACATGAGAAACGGAGCCATGGCTGAAATTATCCGCAGGCGGCTAGTGAAAAGTTATTTACGGGCTTCTATAGTGGAATGACCAAAAAATGTGGGAGAGATCAATGTTAAGGGTGGAGATGCTCAGCACCGGCGATGAGGTGCTGCACGGGCAAATTATTGATACCAACGCCGCCTGGCTGGCGGACTACCTGTTCCAGCAGGGGGTGCCGATGAGCGGGCGTGAAACGGTCGGGGACAGCCTCTCTGCGTTGATCGAGATCCTGCAGGAACGAAGCCATATCGCCGATGTGCTGATCGTCAACGGCGGCCTGGGGCCGACCAGCGACGATCTCAGCGCGCTGGCCGCCGCGAAAGCCTGTGGCGTAGAGCTGGTCGAACGGGCCGACTGGCTGGCGCGCATGGAAGCCTATTTCACCGAGCGTGGGCGGCCGATGGCTCCTTCCAATCGCAAGCAGGCGCAGATCCCGGCCAACGCGGAAATGCTGGATAACCCGGTGGGCACCGCCTGCGGTTTCGCATTGCAGCTGAACAAATGTCAGATGTTCTTCACTCCCGGTGTACCGTCGGAATTCAAAGTGATGGTCGAACAGCAGATCGTGCCGCGCCTGCGCCAGCGCTTCACCTTACCGGCGCCGCCGCTATGCCTGCGCCTGACGACGTTTGGCACTTCCGAGAGCGATCTGGCCGCCGAGCTGGATGGCATGCCGCTGCCGCCGGAAGTGGTGCTGGGTTACCGCTCATCCAGCCCGATTATCGAACTGAAGCTGACCGGGCCGGAAAGCCGGCGTGCGGAAATGGAGCAGGCATGGCGGCGCGTGCGCGAAGTGGCGGGGGACAACTGCATTTTTGAAGGCACCGTCGGGTTGCCGGCGGCGTTGACGCAGCGGCTGAGTCAGCAAGGGCTGAAGCTGGCGTTGAGCGAGCAATTCAGCGGCGGGTTGATCAATCTGCAGCTGCAAAGCGAGGGCGCGCCACTGGCGGGGGGCGAGCTGCTGCCGGCGCACTGTATCGAAACGCTGGAAACGACGCTGGCCCGCGCCCGCTCGCTGGCGGAGTTGACCGGTGCGCCGTTGGCGTTGGCGGTCAGCGCCATGCGCGATGAGCAGGTGAGCATTGCGCTGCACACGCCGCGCGGCGGTATTGGCCAGACCGTGCGTTATCGTGCGTCGCGCCACGGCCTGCGGCTGCGTCAGGAGTCGGTGGCGATGCTGGCGCTGGATATGCTGCGCCGCTGGCTGAATGGGGGCCAGGCGTGCGGTAAAAACGCCTGGCTGGAGGTAGTGGAAATTATCGAGTGACGGTCATGGCGCCGAGTTGCCGGCGTCACGGCTTTGCTGCAGCCGTTCGGACGCCAGCCGTGACAGGCGTATCGCCGCGGCACCCCGCACGTGCAGTTCCAGACCGTAGTCCCTGAGCGCCTGCGCGGCGCTGCCGGCTTGCGCCAGATGCGCCGCCAGGCTGGCGGCGTCCGCCAGCGCGGTGTTGGCGCCAAGCCCGCCCGCCGGGCTCATGGCGTGCACGGCGTCGCCGAGAAAGGCGATGCGTTCGCTGTGCCATTCCGGCATTGCCGCCGTAACCTGCACCGTCCGCACGCTGAGCGACAGGGGATCCGCCAGCGCTAACGCCGTTTGCAAGGCGGGCGCCCATCCCTGCGAGATATGCCGTACATGCGCCTGCAGCGTTGCGCTTCCCTTCGCCCGTGTCGGCCCGCCGAGCCGTTCAGCCGATCCGATACAGGCCCAATAGAGATAATCGTCGACCGGCGTGAGGCGGCAATCGGGCGCGTAGTCGGCCGCCAGCTGCGCCATGGGCGCCTGAAAGCGCATCGGTTCAATCACCAGCGATACGCCGTCGGCGAAGATCACCGATACGCCGTTCAGCAGCTCAGGGGCCAATTGGGTCCGGGTTGCCGCATCGAGCGGCGTTTTGCCGTAGAGGGTGACCGCGCCGCTGTCTTCGGGCCCCGCCTCGGGCAGGCAGCGCCGCCGCACCAGCGAGTTGACGCCGTCGGCGGCGATCAGCACATCGACTCGCACTTGCTCGCCGTTGGCGAACTGTAGCTCCACGCCCTGCGGCGTTTGTGCAAATTCACGCAAGGTATGGCCGAAACGCACCCGGTCTTGCAGGCCGGCAAGCAGGATCTCGCGCAGCGTTTGGCGATGAATGCCGAGATCGCCGCTCGGTTCTTGCGTTTGGCGCTGGCTGGACGGCAACCAGTGCTCGGGGCGCCGGCCGGTGAGCGGGGCAAGCTGCGGATCCCATAGATTGCTCTCGCCGCTGTTTTGCGCGCTGCCGGCGCAGAGCAACCGGTAGTGCGCCGGCGGCAGGCAGGCGGCCAGCGCCTGCTGGCCAGACGGATCGATGCGCAGCCGGTAGCCCTGATCGCGCGCTTGCGGCGTGGTGTCGCGTTCAAACACCGTGGCGTGGATGCCGAAGCGGCTCAGCCCCTGAGCCAGACACAGACCGCCGGGCCCGGCGCCGATAATGCCAATGCTGGGTGTTGTCATCATGTTCCCTCGTGAGTCAGTGGCCACAAACGGGAGCGGCCGGAAGCATTTCATTATGTCGGCGCAGGAAAAGGTTGATATAACGGTATCTGGACTAAAAATAGTGATAAGTGGCCAATGTGAACGATAACCCTCACTTCACTGACGCTGACTGCAGCGAATGGCGGGCGGGCCCCTGGCTGATCGCCCTTGGCGGCCGCGACGCGGCAGGCCGGGAGTATCGGTTGGGCACGCGCGAATACGACTGGCATCAGCATGTGCGCGGGCAGTTGCTGTGCATCGAAAGCGGTTTGCTGCATGTACGCACGGCGCAGGGCGATTGGGTGCTTCCGCCTCAGCGGGCGGGTTGGATCCCGCCGGCGACGGAGCACCGGGTGCAGGTCTGCGGCGCACTGAGCGGCTGGAGTTTGCTGCTGGCGCCGGAGGCCTGCCACGATCTGTCGAATGTACCCTGCGTCATCGGCATTAGCGCCGTGCTGCAGGCGCTGGCTCAGCGAGCAGAAGGCTGGGACAAGCGCAGCGCACTCACCCTGGAGCAGGATCGCATGGCGCAGGTGATGCGGGACGAGATACGTTTGGCGCCGACGGAACCACTGCATTTGCCGATGTCGTCCCATCCGCGCCTGGCCGGCGTTCTGCAGGCCTTGCTGGCGCAGCCGGGGAGCGAGCGTTCGCTGGAGGCGTGGGCTGAATGGGGGGCGATGTCGCCGCGTACCCTGCGGCGGCTGATGATCGGCGAGACGGGGTTGAGTTTTGCACAGTGGCGCCAGCAGGCCCGGTTGTCGTATGCGTTAGCGAAGCTGGCCGAAGGCGAGACGGTGCTGCAGATCGCGGAAACGCTGGGGTATGCCTCGCCGAGTAATTTTATCGCCATGTTTCGCAAAGCCTTTGGCGATTCTCCGGCACGTTATTTTTCCGCATCGGCGGGAAAGGGGCGCTAAGCGAAATACTTTGAGGATAGTTATATATCCCTAATTAATCATAAGGTTATAGGGGATATTCGCGGCGAGAGAATGCTGTTACTCTCTTGACGGGTGCTTGAGACTGTTCGTCTTGGGCATTGTGTGACAAGGCGGATAGATGAAAGCCCCAAACTGACTCTCAATCAGAATGGGGCTGCCCTAACGCCTAGACACCGTTATGGTAGCCCCTTCACAGCAAGGAGGCAAGCATGCGCTTAAGGCATGTGTTTCACTCGCTAACAGTTGTATGTATTACGGTTTTGTTATTTATCTGGATGATAAGAGACTCGCTGTGCGAGCTGAAAATCTACCAGGAAAATATCACTATCCTGATCAGGTTGGCGTGTGAGGTGAAGCGGTAATCATAGGGCGGGGGCAACCCCGCCTTCTGGTCTCCAGGCGCGGTTTCCGGCACCCGACTTTACATTTCCAGCTCGATATCCGTCAGCGGCATGCAGCAGCAGGGCAGGATCTCGCCGGCGTTGATAAACGCCAGCGGCTGCTGGCGGTAGGTCACTTCACCTTTCACCAGCTTCAGGCGGCAGGCACCGCAATAGCCGGATCGGCACTGATACTCCACCTGCACGTCGTGCAGTTCCAGCACGTCGAGCAGACAGTTTTCACTGTTGGGGCAGGAGAGCTGCGTGCCGGCGGCGCGCAGCGTTACGATTGGCGTCGCCATCGCTTACAGTTCGAAGTCGCTCAGGTCGTCGGCGTTGATCTCCGAGTCGATCTGGCCAACCAGGTAGGAGCTCACTTCCACTTCCTGCGGCGCTACCTGCACGTTGTCGGACACCAACCAGGCATTGATCCATGGGATCGGGTTGGAGCGGGTTTCGAACGGCAGACCAAGGCCGACCGCCTGCATGCGGATATTGGTGATGTATTCCACATACTGGCACAGGATGTCTTTGTTCAGGCCAATCATCGAGCCGTCGCGGAACAGGTATTCCGCCCACTCTTTCTCCTGCTGGGCGGCCAGCACGAACAGATCGTAGCACTGCTGTTGACATTCCTCGGCGATCTCCGCCATTTCCGGATCGTCGGCGCCGGAACGCATCAGGTTCAGCATGTGCTGGGTGCCGGTCAGGTGCAGCGCTTCGTCGCGGGCGATCAGCTTGATAATCTTGGCGTTGCCTTCCATCAGTTCGCGCTCGGCGAACGCGAAGGAGCAGGCAAAGCTGACGTAGAAGCGGATCGCTTCCAGCGCGTTCACGCTCATCAGGCACAGGTACAGCTGCTTCTTCAGCGCGCGCAGATTGACGGTGACGGTTTTACCGTTCACCTGGTGGGTGCCTTCACCCAGCAGGTGATAGTAGCTGGTCATCTCGATCAGATCGTCGTAGTAGCCGGAAATGTCTTTCGCGCGCTTCTTGATCTCTTCATTGGTGACGATGTCGTCGAACACTAACGCCGGATCGTTGACGATGTTGCGGATGATGTGAGTGTAGGAACGGGAGTGGATGGTCTCGGAGAACGACCAGGTTTCCACCCAGGTTTCCAACTCAGGGATCGAGATCAGCGGCAGCAGGGCGACGTTCGGGCTGCGGCCCTGGATGGAGTCCAACAGCGTCTGATATTTCAGGTTGCTGATGAAGATGTGCTTCTCGTGCTCCGGCAGCGCCTGGTAATCGATACGGTCGCGGGAAACGTCAACTTCTTCCGGGCGCCAGAAGAAGGAGAGCTGTTTTTCGATCAGCTTTTCGAAGATTTCATGCTTTTGCTGGTCGAAACGCGCAACGTTTACCGACTGGCCGAAGAACATCGGCTCTTGCAGCTGGTCGTTTTTGGTCTGAGAAAAAGTGGTGTAAGCCATAAGCCTGAATCCATCGTAACGTGGCTAAATGAAGGGGCCGGAAAATTCCGGCCCGCTAGGTCAAACTTTAGATCTTGCAGGCGCCGCTTTCGCAGTCGTCATCGCCGGCCTTGGCAGGCTGCAAATCTTCCTGGGCGTCTTCCGCACCGTCGCGGGTGTTTTGGTAGTACAGCGTTTTCACGCCGAACTTGTAGGTGGTGAGCAGGTCTTTCAACAGCTGCTTCATCGGCACCTTGCCGCCCGGGAAGCGGGTCGGATCGTAGTTGGTGTTGGCCGAGATCGACTGGTCGATGAATTTCTGCATCAGCCCAACCAGCTGCAGATAGCCGTCGTTGCTCGGCATTTCCCACAGCAGCTCGTAGTTGTCTTTCAGACGCTCATACTCCGGCACCACCTGGCGCAGGATGCCGTCTTTCGACGCCTTGATGCTGATGTGGCCGCGCGGCGGCTCGATGCCGTTGGTGGCGTTGGAAATCTGCGAAGAGGTTTCCGATGGCATCAGGGCGGACAGCGTCGAGTTGCGCAGGCCGGTTTCCTGGATCTCTTTACGCAGGGTTTCCCAGTCGTAGTGCAGCGGCTCGCTGCAGATCGCATCCAGGTCTTTCTTGTAGGTGTCGATCGGCAGGATACCCTGCGAATAAGTGGTTTCGTTGAACCACGGGCAAGCGCCTTGTTCCTGAGCCAGACGGTTGGAGGCTTTCAGCAGGTAGTACTGAATGGCTTCGAACGTTTTGTGGGTCAGGTTGTTGGCGCTGCCGTCGGAATAGCGTACGCCGTTCTTCGCCAGGTAATAAGCGAAGTTGATGACGCCGATGCCCAGGGTGCGGCGACCCATCGCGCCACGGTGCGCAGCCTTGATCGGGTAATCCTGATAATCCAGCAGAGCGTCGAGTGAACGCACCGCCAGGGTCGCCAGCTCTTCCAGGTCGTCCAGGCTGTCGATCGCGCCCAGGTTGAAGGCGGACAGGGTACACAGCGCGATCTCGCCGTTTTCATCGTTGACGTCTTCCAGCGGCTTGGTCGGCAGGGCGATTTCCAAGCACAGGTTGGACTGACGCACCGGCGCGATCTGCGGATCGAACGGGCTGTGGGTGTTGCAGTGGTCGACGTTCTGGATGTAGATACGGCCGGTAGAGGCACGTTCTTGCATCATCAGCGAGAACAGCTCAACCGCTTTCACGCGTTTCTGGCGAATGCTGTCATCTTTCTCGTACTGGGTGTACAGGCGCTCGAATTCGTCCTGATCGGCGAAGAACGCGTCGTACAGCCCCGGCACGTCGGACGGGCTGAACAGGGTGATGTCTTCGCCCTTGATCAGACGCTGGTACATCAGGCGGTTCAACTGCACGCCGTAGTCCATGTGACGCACGCGGTTGCCTTCAACGCCACGGTTGTTTTTCAACACCAGCAGGCTTTCTACTTCCAGGTGCCACATCGGGTAGAACAGCGTTGCCGCGCCACCGCGCACGCCGCCCTGCGAGCAGGATTTGACGGCGGTCTGGAAGTGTTTGTAGAACGGAATGCAGCCAGTATGGAAGGCTTCACCGCCACGGATCGGGCTGCCCAGCGCGCGGATGCGGCCGGCGTTGATGCCGATGCCGGCGCGCTGCGAAACGTATTTCACAATGGCGCTGGAGGTGGCGTTGATGGAGTCCAGGCTGTCGCCGCACTCGATCAGCACGCAGGAGCTGAACTGGCGGGTTGGGGTGCGCACGCCGGACATGATCGGCGTAGGCAGCGAAATCTTGAAGGTGGAAATCGCATCGTAGAAACGTTTGACGTAGTCCAGACGGGTTTCACGCGGGTAGTTGGAGAACAGGCACGCGGACACCAGCAAATACAGGAACTGGGCGCTTTCGTAGATTTCGCCGCTGACGCGGTTCTGCACCAGGTATTTGCCTTCCAGCTGCTTGACGGCGGCATAAGAGAAGTTCATGTCGCGCCAATGATCGATAAAGGAATCCATCTGCTCGAACTCTTCAGCGCTGTAGTCTTCCAGCAGATGCTTATCGTATTTGCCCATCTCGACCATGCGAGTGACGTGGGCGTGCAGCTTCGGTGGCTCAAACTGGCCGTAAGCCTTTTTACGCAGGTGGAAGATCGCCAGGCGAGCGGCCAGGTACTGATAGTCCGGCGCATCGCGGGAGATCAGGTCAGCTGCGGCCTTGATGATGGTTTCGTGAATGTCGGCGGTTTTGATGCCGTCATAAAACTGAATGTGTGAACGCAACTCTACTTGAGAAACCGAGACGTTGTGTAATCCCTCAGCGGCCCAATCGATGACCCGGTGGATTTTGTCGAGATTGATGCGCTCTTTACGGCCATCGCGTTTAGTTACAAGCAGACTTTGGTTCATGTGGTGTTTTACCTGTCCGTATGGTGCCCCTAAGCAGAAGTGTAGTCGCTCTGCTCAGTATGTAAACACTATATATAGGGGTTGTATGTCGGTGAGGTAACAAGATAGTGAGAAAAAACGGCGTTTGCAAGTGAACAAAACCGGCCTAATTTGTGGATAACTTGGGGGTGAAATGCCACTTGCCGTTCGCAGTGCGCGCCGTGACTGGCGCGACAAGCTTGTCAATAAGCACGATCAGATTTTACTGAAAAACTGAAAAAACCGATCGTTTGGCGCTTTATTAAACGTTAGAAAAAAACGGCATATTGATCTGATTTAATATTCTAAAAAACTGTCTACAACCGCTATTTTGATCGAAGTCGCGGAAATTAGGTATTTTTCCTAATACCGCGTTGGCGCCGCCCCCCGGTAATGCAGGGCCGGCGCGGTTTACCGTGCTTAACCTTCGTGCTGGGTGTGCACCATGTAGTTCACGTCAACGTTGCGCCCAAGCTTGAAATGATCGGTGATCGGGTTGTAATGCAGGCCGATCATGTGCTTTTCGCGCAGCGGCGTGCCGTCGACCCAGCCGATCAGTTCGGACGGGCGAATAAACTTCTTATGATCGTGGGTGCCCTGCGGCACCATCTTCAGTACGTACTCGGCGCCGATCACCGCCATCAGCCAGGCTTTGGTATTGCGGTTAATAGTGGAAAAGAACACGTGACCGCCCGGTTTCACCAGATGGGCGCAGGCGCGCACCACCGAGGCCGGATCGGGCACGTGCTCCAGCATCTCCATACAGGTGACCACGTCGTAGCGCTGCGGATTGGCCTGAGCGTGGCTTTCTACGGTTTCCTGCACATAGGTGACGTCCATGCCGCTTTCCAACGCGTGCAGCCGGGCGACCTGCAGCGGCTCTGCGCCCATGTCCAGGCCGGTCACTTTGGCGCCTTCGCGCGCCATGCTTTCCGCCAGAATGCCCCCGCCGCAGCCCACGTCGAGCACCTGCTTGTCAAAGATGCCGCCGGCGCGCTGCATGATGTAGTTCAGGCGCAGCGGGTTGATGCGGTGCAGCGGTTTGAACTCGCCTTCCAGATCCCACCAGCGGGAGGCGACAGCCTCGAACTTGGCGATTTCCTGGTGGTCAACGTTTTGCACTCGGCTGGATGATTCTGCGTTCATGGGCTGGTCTGGCTCCTTGTTCTCGTTGCGCGGATTATACATGTTCCGGCGCGGCATCGTCTGCGCCGATGCGTTTTTAGCGCACTTATCTGCACAATTTCCGTGAAACAGCGGCGGTTATTTTCCCGTAAAGCGTGCTTTGTGATATAGTTTTACACCTTTGCCACTATGGCAGCGGGCAGATGAATCATTAGTAGAGGGATAGCAGCTCCATGAGCGACCTTGCCAGAGAAATCACACCGGTAAACATCGAAGACGAGTTGAAAAACTCGTATCTGGACTATGCGATGTCCGTTATTGTCGGACGTGCGCTGCCAGATGTTCGTGATGGACTGAAGCCGGTTCACCGCCGCGTTCTGTACGCGATGAGCGTATTGGGTAACGACTGGAATAAACCATACAAGAAATCGGCCCGTGTCGTCGGGGACGTGATCGGTAAATATCACCCGCACGGTGACAGCGCGGTTTACGACACTATCGTGCGTATGGCTCAGCCGTTTTCACTGCGCTACATGCTGGTGGACGGTCAGGGTAACTTCGGTTCCGTCGACGGCGACTCCGCCGCGGCGATGCGTTATACCGAAGTGCGCATGTCCAAAATTGCTCACGAACTGTTGGCGGATCTGGAAAAAGAAACCGTCGACTTCGTGCCTAACTATGATGGCACCGAGCAGATCCCGGCCGTCATGCCGACCAAGATCCCGAACCTGCTGGTCAACGGCTCATCGGGCATCGCCGTGGGCATGGCCACCAATATCCCGCCGCACAACCTGGCGGAAGTCGTCAACGGCTGCCTGGCCTATATCGACGATGAAAACATCAGCATTGAAGGGCTGATGGAACACATTCCGGGGCCAGACTTCCCGACGGCGGCGATCATCAACGGCCGCCGCGGTATTGAAGAGGCCTACCGCACCGGGCGCGGCAAAATCTACCTGCGCGCGCGCGCGGAAGTGGAAGCCGACGCCAAGACCGGGCGCGAAACCATCATCGTTCACGAGATCCCGTATCAGGTGAACAAGGCGCGTCTGATCGAGAAGATCGCCGAGCTGGTCAAAGAAAAACGCGTGGAAGGCATCAGCGCGCTGCGTGACGAGTCCGATAAAGACGGCATGCGTATCGTCATCGAAGTCAAACGCGACGCGGTCGGCGAAGTGGTGCTGAATAACCTGTATGCGCTGACGCAACTGCAGGTCACCTTCGGCATCAACATGGTTGCGCTGCATCAGGGGCAGCCTAAGCTGCTGAACCTGAAAGACATCCTCGAAGCCTTCGTGCGCCACCGCCGCGAAGTGGTCACCCGTCGCACCATCTTCGAACTGCGCAAAGCCCGCGATCGCGCCCATATCCTGGAAGCGCTGGCTATCGCGCTCGCCAACATCGATCCGATCATCGAGCTGATTCGCCGTGCGCCGACCCCGGCGGAAGCGAAAGTCGCACTGGTAGCTCAGCCGTGGGATCTGGGCAACGTCAGCGCCATGTTGGAACGCGCCGGTGACGACGCCGCCCGCCCTGAGTGGCTGGAGCCGGAGTTCGGCATCCGCGACGGCAAGTACTACCTGACCGAGCAGCAGGCTCAGGCGATTCTGGATCTGCGTCTGCAGAAACTGACCGGCCTGGAGCACGAAAAGCTGCTGGAAGAATATAAAGAGCTGCTCAACTTCATCGCCGAGCTGATCTTTATTCTGGAAAGCCCAGAGCGCCTGATGGAAGTGATCCGCGAAGAGCTGGTGGCGGTCAAAGAGCTGTACAACGACGGCCGTCGCACCGAGATCACCGCCAATACTTCCGACATCAACATCGAAGACCTGATCAACCAGGAAGACGTGGTGGTGACCCTGTCTCACCAGGGCTACGTGAAGTATCAGCCGCTGTCCGACTATGAAGCCCAGCGCCGCGGCGGCAAAGGCAAGTCCGCCGCGCGTATTAAAGAAGAAGACTTTATCGATCGCCTGCTGGTGGCCAACACCCACGATACGATCCTGTGCTTCTCCAGCCGTGGCCGCCTGTACTGGATGAAGGTGTACCAACTGCCTGAAGCCAGCCGTGGCGCGCGCGGTCGTCCAATCGTCAACCTGCTGCCGCTGGAAGCCGATGAGCGTATCACCGCCATCCTGCCGGTACGCGAGTATGAAGAAGGGCGCCACGTGTTCATGGCCACCGCCAGCGGTACCGTGAAGAAAACCGCGCTGACCGAGTTCAGCCGTCCGCGCAGCGCCGGCATCATCGCCGTCAACCTCAACGAGGGCGACGAGCTGATTGGTGTCGATCTGACCGACGGCAGCAACGAAGTGATGCTGTTCTCCGCCAACGGTAAAGTGGTGCGCTTCCCGGAAGCGCAGGTGCGTTCGATGGGCCGTACCGCGACCGGCGTACGTGGCATCAACCTCGGCGAAGGCGACAGCGTGATCTCACTGATCGTGCCGCGCGGCGAAGGCGACATTCTGACCGTCACGCAAAACGGCTTCGGTAAACGTACCGCCGTGACCGAGTATCCGACCAAGTCACGTGCCACCCAGGGGGTTATCTCCATCAAGGTGAGCGAGCGTAATGGCCAGGTGGTTGGCGCCGTGCAGGTGGAAACCAGCGACCAGATCATGATGATCACCGATGCAGGCACGCTGGTGCGCACCCGCGTTTCGGAAGTCAGCGTGGTGGGCCGTAACACCCAGGGCGTGACGCTGATCCGCACGGCGGAAGACGAAAACGTCGTCGGTCTGCAGCGCGTGGCCGAACCGGTGGAAGACGAAGAGCTGGATAGCCTGGAACCGGGCGCGGAAGCGGTGGAAGAAGACACCACGCCGCTGGACGATGGCGACGACGCGGCTGAGCCGATGGACGACGACAACGTTTAAAGCAAGGTGAGGGCGTCGGCATGCCGACACCGTAATGCACTGAGACAAAAGGGCCTGGCAGCGATGCTAGGCCCTTTTTCAGTTATATGGTTTAATTGGCGCACCGAGCCGCCGGCCGCCGTGCCGGCGATAGCGTGCGCCGCCACTGACTTTCGTATGGTATCCGATTGAAATACTTAGCCTCTTTTCGAACTACGCTGAAGATATCCCGCTATCTGTTCCGGGTGCTGGCGATTTTGCTGTGGTCGTTGGGAGCGCTGCTCACCACCTTTTATATTCTGAATATCCTGCATCAGAAAGAATCGGACATCCGGCAGGAGTACAACCTCAATTTCGACCAGGTACAGGGCTATATCCGCCATTCCGCCGACATCATCCGCGACATCAAGTATATGGCGGAGAACCGCCTCAACGGGTCAGTCAGCAGCCTGGACATGTTCAGCGGCGTGTTTCCCGGCAAGGGCAGCCCGCCGCAATTCTTTCCGCTGTACCCGGAGTCCAACTGTGCGCTGAGCACCACCTACCGCAGTTCGCTCGATTCACTGAGCGGCCTGATCCAGTATTGGAAAGAGAACTTCGTAGCGGCCTACGATCTCAACCGGGTGTTCTTCATCGGCGGCGACAGCCTGTGTATGGCAGAATTCGGCGGCGGCAATGCGAGTGCCAATCGGGAAAATGTGCTGAAGTCACTGCACGAGCGCATTCTGAAATACCGCAACGCCAAGAATCAGGACAAAGACAACAACCTGTATTGGATCAGCCCCAGCGCGCAGCGGCCGGACGTCGGTTATCTGTATGTACTGACGCCGATCTATATCGGCAACAAGCTGGAGGCGTTGTTGGGCATCGAACAAACCGTTCGGTTGGAGGATTTCGTTACCGCCGGCAACCTGCCGATCGGCGTCACGCTGCTGGATGAGAACAACGAGCCGGTGCTGCGTCTGGCGGACGGCGATCGTTATGCCGCCTCACTTAACAGCTATCCCGTAGAGCACGCGTACTTCGGCTATGTCGACAATTACCGCGACCTGATTCTGAAGAAAGCGCTGCCACCTTCTTCGCTGAGCATCGTCTATGCACTGCCGGTGAAAAGCGTGGTGGAACGCTTCAAAATGCTGATCCTCAACGCGCTGTTGCTGAACCTGTTGTCAGCCATCGTGCTGTTCACGCTGGCGTGGCTGTTTGAGCGCAAGATGTTCCTGCCGGCGGAGGACAACGCGTTTCGCCTGGAAGAGCACGAGCAGTTCAACCGCAAGATCGTCGCCTCGGCGCCGGTGGGTATCTGTATCCTGCGCATCAGCGACGGTACCAATATCCTGAGTAACGAACTGGCGCATAACTACATCAACCTGTTGACCCACGAAGATCGCGATCGCATTACGCGCATCATTTGCGAACAGCAGGCGAATTTCGTCGATGTGATGACCAGCAACAACAACAACCTGCAGATCAGCTTTGTTCACTCGCGCTACCGTAACGAAGAGGTGGCGATTTGCGTGCTGGTGGACGTCAGCGCGCGCGTGAAGATGGAAGAGTCGTTGCAGGAGATGGCGGCGGCGGCGGAGCAGGCCAGCCAGTCCAAATCGATGTTCCTGGCTACCGTCAGCCATGAGCTGCGCACGCCGCTGTACGGCATTATCGGCAACCTCGATCTGCTGCAAACCAAGGCGTTGCCGCAAGGGGTCGATCGGCTGGTCAATGCGATGAACAACTCTTCCGGCCTGCTGCTGAAAATCATCAGCGATATTCTCGACTTCTCCAAAATCGAGTCCGAGCAGCTGAAGATCGAACCGCGCGAGTTCTCCTGCCTGGAGGTGATCACCCATATCGCCGGCAACTATTTGCCGCTGGTGGTCAAGAAACGTCTGGGGCTGTACTGCTTTATCGAACAGAACGTGCCGGAGCGCATCTTCGGCGATCCGGTGCGGTTACAGCAGGTGCTCTCCAATTTGGTGAACAACGCCATCAAGTTCACCGATACCGGCTGTATCGTGCTGCAGGTCTGCACCCGCGGCAGCTACCTGGAGTTCAGCGTGCGCGATACCGGCGTCGGTATTCCGGAGAAAGAGGTCTCGCGCCTGTTCGACCCGTTCTTCCAGGTGGGGACCGGTGTTCAGCGCCACTTCCAGGGAACCGGTTTGGGGCTGGCGATCTGCGAAAAATTGGTCAACCTGATGGACGGCGATGTCTCTGTCGAGTCCGAACCGGGGTTGGGCAGCTTGTTCAGCATTCGCATTCCGCTGTTCAACGCCCAGTTCCCGATCCCGCAGGCCAGCGATACCTGGCAGGGCCGGCGGCTGTGGCTGGATATCCGCAATCAGCGGCTGGAAAGCTACCTGATGGCGATCCTGGGCGGTTACGGCGCCGATATCCAACGCTATGACGGGCAGGAGACCGCTGCCGGTGAGGTGCTGCTCAGCGATTACCCGCTGATGCTGGACACGCCGCTGCTGGCTCAGATCCAATTCTCCACCGAGCATATCGGCCCGTCGCAGGAAACCCGGCCAGGCTATTGGATGCACAGCACCTCCACGCCGCGTGAAACGTTGACCTTGCTCAACCGGTTGTTTGGCGTCGGCGGCGGCGCGGCAGAGGGGCTGGTGCAGCTGCCGGTGCCCGCCAAGGCCAGCGCGGCGGACAACGGCGATATTCATCTGCTGGTGGTCGACGATCATCCGATCAACCGTCGCCTGTTGTCCGATCAGCTGGGGTCGCTGGGGTATCAGGTGGTGACCGCCAACGACGGCGTCGACGCGCTCGGCGTACTGAAACAGCATCACGTCGATATTGTGCTGACCGACGTCAATATGCCGAACATGGACGGTTATCGCCTGACGCAGGAACTGCGACAGATGCAGTTCAGCGCACCGGTAATCGGCGTGACGGCGAACGCGCTGGCGGAAGAGAAGCAGCGCTGTCTCGAGGCGGGCATGGATAATTGCCTGTCGAAACCGGTTACGCTGGAGACGCTGGAACAGACGCTGGCTTACTACAGTCAACAGGTGCGCTACAGCCGCAGCGAGGCTTGAAAAACAAACAGGCACGGCGGATGCCGTGCCTGTTTGTTTTTCACCTGCCGTGAGGCGGGCTTTAGTCTTTGTCCAACGGCGTCATGCTGACGGACGAGAGATAGTTGAGCAGGGCGATGTCGTTCTCGACGCCCAGCTTCATCATTGCCGATTTTTTCTGGCTGCTGATGGTTTTGATGCTGCGGTTGAGCTTCTTAGCGATTTCGGTCACCAGGAAACCTTCGGCGAACAGACGCAGCACTTCGCTTTCTTTCGGCGACAGGCGTTTGTCGCCATAGCCGCTGGCGCTGATTTTTTCCAGCAGTTTAGAGACGCTTTCCGGCGTGAACTTCTTGCCTTTCTGCAGGGCGGCCAGCGCCTTCGGCAGATCGGTCGGCGCGCCTTGTTTCAGCACGATGCCTTCGATATCCAGATCCAATACCGCGCTCAGGATCGCCGGGTTGTTGTTCATGGTCAGCACGATGATCGACAACTGCGGATAGTGACGCTTGATGTACTTAATCAGCGTGATGCCGTCGCCATACTTGTCACCCGGCATTGACAGATCGGTGATCAGCACGTTGGCGTCCAGCTTGGACAGATTGTTGATCAGTGCGGTTGAGTCTTCGAACTCCCCAACGACATTCACCCATTCAATTTGCTCAAGTGACTTCCGGATGCCAAACAGTACGATAGGATGGTCATCAGCAATAATTACGTTCAGGTTATTCATGTTGTTGGCTACCTTGCTTCAGCAGTCTGCTGACGAAAAAATCAATCTGACTGATGTTATTCTCGATCTCGGGCGCATCACCTTCTGCGATGCGCTGTTCTAACGATTCGCACAGCTGCTTGCCGGGAAGCAGATTTAACATGGCAAACACGCCTTTCAGGCGGTGTGCGGTTTGTGACAGCGCATTGAAATCACTGCTGCCCGCCTCAGTATACAGTTTTTTGACATCGTCGGGTACTGTATCGACAAACAGCCCATAGTAATCACTTGATTTCAATTGTTTTTCATAGAGTTGGATATCTTCTGAACTCAATGAAAGCGGGCTTTCTTCCTGTTCCAGCGCGGCCATTTGCTGTTCGATCAGCATCAGCACGGCGTCGATTAATGCGCCGTTCAGGTTGTAGTTCACCCGAATGTAGCGTTTATCCAGCGCTTGCCAACCCGGCTCATCGGTCGCCAGCAGCAGGGTGTAGTCATCGGCCCGCTGCGGGTTATCCGTCAGCAGCACGTCATAATCGCGATTGACCGCGCGATCTTCGGCGACGAGACAGTCGGCGCCGTAGGCCTGCAACAGGCGGGTCACGATGCCGCGCACTTCATCCGACGTGACGTCCAGCAGGGCGGTGACGCCGTCGAGCAGCTTTTCCTGCTCCTGCGGTTCTTTTTTCTCCATCTCCATGGCGACGCGAATGGTGTAGCGAGTGCCGATATCCACCTTGCTGCGAATGTCCAACTGGCCGTTAAGCTTCTTGCACAGCTGATTGCACAGGAAGAAGGTGAGGCCGGAACCGTGGTTGAAGCGGTCCACCAGCGTCTGGCTGAGGAACGGATAGTTGAGGTTGCTGATCTCTTCGTTGGAGATGCCGGAGCCGGTGTCGTTGATTTGGAAAATCAGGCGGTCAGGGTGCTCGGGCTCATGGTCGATGACCAGAGAAATCTTGCCGCAGGCGGTAGTGATAATGGCGTAATGCACCAGCAGCGAGATCACCTTGCGCAGCGCGTTGGCGTCGCCGATATAGTTCTGCTCGACGTCCAGCTGGAAATGCTTGAACAGCGCCAGCCCCTTTTGATTGAGGGCAGGCAGGGCCTCCAGCAGTAACTCGTCGATCAGCGCCGTTGGGTTGAACGGCTCGCGTGTGGGTTGCCAGTCCTGGGTTTCCAGCCGGGTCAGGAGGGTGATGTTATCGATCAACTCCAGTACCGAAGCCGACGCCGTCGTCAGTTGGCCCAGCAGCGCCTGCTGTTGTTCCTCATCCGGCCGGTTGTGCAGGCGGTCGACCAGATCGTGCATCTGACGTACCGGCTGATTCAGCTCGATGCCCAGATTGTGCAGCATCAGTTTGCGCGCCTGAACGTTTTTGTCGTATTCGCGCCGCGCCTGCTGTAGCCGCTTGTTCACCATCACCTCTTTATCCTGATCGTTCATCAGGAACAGGTAGGTGTCCGGTGAGAGCTGGCTGCGGAAAATGCGAATTTCATACACCTCGTTGTTGACCGTCGCCTGGATCACTCCGTGATGCTGTTCGGCCATATGGGCGATCTTTTGCAGGCTGAGATGCGGCAGCAGGTGCTCGGCGATTTTGTTGCTGGCGATCACCGTATTGTTGGCGAAGCTGTAGACCAGCAGGCCGGAGGGCAGGCTGGAGACGATCTCCCGATTCAGCGCGCGCTCGGCCTCCAGTTCCACTGCCATGTTTTCGCTCGGGCGAATGTACTGGCGGCGGATAAAGTAGATGCTCAGCATCGACAGCGCCAGCAGCAGCAAGTTGACTGCGATCAGCCAGATGTTGTTGCGCAGCAGATCGATGGCCAGATTGATAGCCGAAACGCGATACACCACCTTCAGCGGCGCATTGGGCAGGGCGGCGCTGAACTCCACCCAGCCCCCGCTCATCGTTGCATGGGTACCGAGGACGGTTTCCGACGGGATGGTGCTGTCGTCGAGATCGACATCATCCGGCAGCAGCAGGAAATTGGCGCGGGCCAGATTGGCCGGAATGATGTCGTTGATCGGCAAATCAAAGGCGATCACCGTCGCCAGATGCCCCGGCTGATTAAAGGTGGTGCGAATCGAAAACGAATAGGCGTTCTGGAAGCGTTGCTTGCGCAGATCGGAAAAGCTCTCGCGTTCGTCGAGCATATTGGCCTGCTGCAGCATCTCGGCGCGGCGTTCGTCCGCCGAGGTGGTCAGGTAGCTTTCCCGAAAGCGCGAAGCCAGCTCTTTGAGCGGCTGGGTAGTGATCAGGCTGAGGCTGTTGTCCTGACCATTGAGGTAATACATGGCGTAGTTCTCGGTCTTGGCGCCCCAGCGGGTATCCAGGTAGTCCGAGATGTTGGCGATCATCGCCAGCGTGTTCTCGTCATGGCTGCCGAAGATCACCGCGTCGGTTTTCTTGTGCGGTTTCTCGACATAATAGACGTCGGGCCGCAGGCGGGTTTCCTGCAAACCGGGATCGACATTCTGCGCCGGCGCATTGCCGAATTTGTCATAGACCTGATAGGTCATATAGCGGTAGGTATCGATACGCTTTTGCAGCGAACCGGCGATGCTATTGAGCGTGTATTTCTTTTCCGCCAGCCAGGCATTGGTGTAGTTGTAGCCATACAGACCGATGCCGATCGTCAGCAGCACGATAAACAGCAGGAAGCAGCGGGTAATGTTGCTGGAGCTGATGGTCAGTTGTTTATTTTGCATAGTGGCTGCGCATTCCTGAATCAGCGAGTGACGGCCCTGGCGCTGGCGGTCACCGCCAACAGCAGAGCGGCTACGCAGGCGAAGGCCACCGTCAGGTTGGAAAACTGAGCGATGAAGCCGATCAGCGCCGGGCCGGCCAGAATACCGGCATAGCCGACGGTGGTGACGGAAGCGATCGCCAAATTGGCCGGCATGTCGCGCTGGTTGCCTGCGGCGCTGAACAGGATCGGCACGACGTTCGAGGCGCCCAGGCCGACCAACATGAAACCGGCCAGCGAAACGGTGGCGTGATTGAAGGCGATGGCCAGACCCAGGCCGAAAGCGGCACACAGGCTGCCCAGCAGCAGCACCCGGTAGCGGCCCAGCGAGTTCACCACCCGATCGCCATTGAGGCGGCCGAGCGTCATGGTGATGGAAAACAGCGCATAGCCCAGACCGGCCTGGCTGTGTTCGACACCGCGCAACGTGGTGAGGAACAGCGCGCTCCAGTCGAGCATCGATCCTTCCGCCAGAAACATGATAAAGCACAGAATGCCGATGAACATCACCCAACCGCGCGGCAAGACGAACATCGGCCCGCCGTCGTCGGCGCCGCTCTCACGCAGCAGATGGCGGCTGGCAAGCGCCAGCAGGACTATCACCGCCAGCACGGTGAGCAGGGTGGATTGCAGCGGTGTCAGCCCCAACCACAGCAACGCGCTGACGCCGCCGGCGCCGGCAATGCCGCCGATGCTGAAGAAACCGTGAAAGCCGGACATCATCGCCTTGCCGCTGGCGCGTTCGACGATCACCGCCTGAACGTTCATCGCTACGTCGATCATGCCGATTGCCGCACCGAATAGCAGCAGCGCTACGGCCATGCCGCCGAGGGAATCCATCAGTGCCAACAGCGGCAGATCAATACACAATCCCAGACCCGCCATCAGGATCACCGCGCGGCAGCCCAGTTTGCCGGTCAGGAAACCGGTCAGCGGCATCGCCAACAAGGAGCCGGCGCCGATACAGAGCAGCAACAGGCCGAGCGAACCGTCATCGATACCGATGCGCGCTTTGGCGAAGGGGACCAGCGGCGCCCAGGCGGCCATGCCGAGACCGGCGACGAAAAAGGCCAGACGGGTGGCGATCTGTTGAGGAATGCCGGGCGTTTGCTGTTCATTGCACAAGGTAGCTGTCATGTAAGCGTCAGGATCTTGGGTCAAAAGAATGGTGAAAGTTACTGACAGTTTTTATCACAATCCGCGATCCGGATCGAAAATATTCGCGCCTGACATCTCCCTGGCACCGCCTCTGCGCACCAGCCACAGCGCGATAGCTTGGACAATATACTCCTTTTGCTGCTCGTTCAGTGCGACGCCTTGCGGTATGCCGTGCCACTTTTCCAGACAGCTGCGGCAGCAGGTAGCGGTGGCATGCTGGGCGACGAACACCGGGTGGCCGCGCATCGGTGTTTGCTTGCCGTCATTCTTAGGATGGGCGGCGGCCAGGCGGCGGTCGATAAAATCGCGGGCATGGCTGAGTATCAGCGGCAATCCCTTGCCGTCGAGATAAGTCTGGTCTTTGGCATTTAAACGGAAGCGAGCGCGGAAGGGGGAGGTTTGTAGCCGCCGCCACAGCACGTCGGGTTGAAAGGGCATCATGAATTTTACTCGCTGGAGGTGCACTTTTTTCAGGTTATCAGAATTGAAACTCTGCGGCTAATTGTGCCTGTGGCGGGAAATAATCGGTGGGATAAAGCACGAAATGAAAAGTAATTTCAATTTGTAGACTAAAATAAGGGAAAAGATTAGCAATTAGTGCGAAAGTAAATTAATGAAACTATATCATTAAGTTATTTATTTGCGTGCTATTTGTACGATTCGGAATTGTGAGGAGAGTATGGAGAAAAATAAAAAACCGGCCAGAAGCCGGTTAAAGGAGTGCAGAAATTATCCTCGGATCTCGGATAATGAAGGTAATAATGAAAATAATGATGATAGCGAGGTGATTATAGCGGCTGCGTGCGGACGGCGTTTTGGCACAATGTGCTTATTGTCTGGCTCAATTGTATGGTTGGCTTTTTTTTCTTAAAGATATGTATAACTACATGATTTTTTATCAATTAATCTATTCTTTGTCTTTAAGTGCTTTATTTTGTTTGTCTGTAATGTTTTGTGAAAGTTCGCGCGTATTTACATTTGGAAACCTTTATTAATTACACTGAAACACTATCGGATACTTGGTATCATTTTCTTTCTGGATTAATATAACCCTTGTTACCAGAATGGTAATGCACAGTCGTGCTAATAATGCTCGAAAAGGGCAGTGGCCGTAGCTCGACATAATTAACGAGGATAATAACGATGAAACTTCGAGTACTCTCTCTGATGGTACCCGCACTGCTGGTTGCAGGCACAGCAGGCGCGGCGGAAATCTACAACAAAGACGGTAATAAACTGGATTTGTACGGTAAAGTCGACGGTCTTCACTATTTCTCCAGCAACAACGGCGTGGACGGCGATCAGTCTTATATGCGTTTTGGCCTGCGCGGCGAAACGCAAATCAGCGATCAGCTGACCGGTTACGGCCAGTGGGAATATCAGGCGAACCTGAATCACGCTGAAAGCCAGGACAACAAGAACTTCACCCGTTACGGCTTCGCCGGTCTGAAATTCGGCGACTATGGCTCCTTCGACTACGGCCGTAACACCGGCGTGCTGTACGACGTCGCGGCGTATACCGACTTGCAGCCTGAGTTCGACGGTATGACCTACGGCGCCGACCAGTTCATGTTCCAGCGCTCCAGCGGCCTGGCGACCTACCGTAACAACGACTTCTTCGGTCTGGTTGACGGCCTGAACTTCGCCCTGCAGTACCAGGGTAAAAACGGCAACGGCGAAGAGACCAACAACGGTCGTGACGTTCTGGGTCAAAACGGCGAAGGCTACGGTATGTCCATGAGCTATGACATGGGCTACGGCATCAGCGCCGCAGGTGCCTTCTTCAACTCGCGTCGTACCAGCGAGCAGAACGGCGGTAACGGTCATCAGAACATCATGGGTCGCGGCGACAAGGCCGAAGGGTACTCCGGCGGTCTGAAATATGACGCCAACGACGTCTACCTGGCGGTGATGTTCACCCAGTCCTACAATGCGGCGCGTTTCGGTAGTTCTGACAGCAGCGTTTATGGCTACGCCAACAAGGCGCAGAGCTTCGAAGCCTACGCGCACTACCAGTTCGACTTCGGTCTGCGTCCGTTCGTGGGTTATAACCAGACCAAAGGTAAAGACCTGGGCCGCGCCGGCAACGGCAAGGACTACGGCGATCAAGATCTGGTCAAATTCGTCGACCTGGGTGCGACCTACTTCTTCAACAAAAACATGTCCACCTATGTTGATTACAAAATCAACCTGGTGGACAACAACGACTTCACCGACGCTGCCGGTATCAACACCGACAACGTGGTTGCCGTGGGCCTGGTTTACCAGTTCTAAGCACCTCAGTGTGAACGTCATCGCGCGGCCTTCGGGCCGCGTTTTTTTTGCCTGTAAGCCGGTAAAAAAGCACGGATTGATCCGCTATCGGCACGGGAAGTACCGTGGTTTTCCTCCTCTAAGCCTACGCTGTCAGTACAGAAAAAGAGGGGGATGATATGGAACTCAAGATCGACAAGGTGATCGAAACGGTGCTGTACGTCAGCGATATTGAACGCGCGGACGCTTTTTACCGGGAGGTGCTGAAACTGCCGGCGATGGTCGCTAACGAACGGTTTCGCGCCTATAACGTCGGCGATCGAAGCGTACTGTTGCTGTTTATCGAGGGCGACTCGCTGCGCGGGGCGCACTATCCTACCGGGTTTATTCCTGCGCACGATGGCGTGGGGCCAGCGCATATCGGGCTGGCGGTGGCGAAAGCGCAACTGCCACACTGGGAACGGCATCTGACGGCCAACGGCGTGGAGATTGAGGGGCGGATGCGCTGGGAACACGGCGGGGAGAGTATTTATTTTCGCGATCCCGACGCCCACCTGTTAGAACTGGTGACGCCGGGCATCTGGGCCAATTACTGATCGAACCCGCCTTGTGCCAGCAACGCCAGAGCGGCATTCAGCACCTGCAGCGCCGCCTGCGGTTGCCGCTCTATCTGCACTCTGACGATGGCGCCGTCGATCAGCATCGCCAGCATTGCTGCCTGCTGTTCCTGCTGTGGGCCGGCGGGCAGGTGACGTGCCAGTTCCTCCGCCATTTGCCGCTTATGCCGGCTGGCGATGTGCAGGCTTTCCGGCAGCAGATCGGCGATTTCCACCGCCGTATTGATAAATGCGCAGCCGCGAAAGCGCGGTTCGTCGAACCACTCCGCCAGGCAGGGCGCCAACGCCGGCAGCAGCCCACCGGTTTGCGCCACATGATGGGCCAGCGATGTGCTGAACCAGGTGAGCCACTGCTGATGGCGATAGGTCAAAAACGCCGTAATTAAATCATTCTTGCTGGGAAAGTGGCGATAGAAGGTCACCTTGGTCACGCCCGATTCTTTTATGATGCGATCGATGCCGGTGGCGCGGATCCCTTCTTGATAAAACAGATCGTGCGCCGTCAGCAGGATACGCTGGCGGGCGGGTAAGGCGTTGAGATCGGCGGTCATCATTTTCTCCCTGGCTATTTCCGAGTGATTGTAGACAACTCTGTCTACATGCGCTAGCGTAATGATGTAGACAGAGTTGTCTACACGCCTTCACTTAGGAGATAAACATGAGTATTAAACCCCCATTGCCGCCTTTTACCCGCGAATCCGCTATCGAGAAGGTGCGGCTGGCGGAGGATGCCTGGAATAGCCGCGATCCCGAACGTGTATCGCAGGTGTATTCCCTCGATACCCACTGGCGTAACCGCGCGGAATTTGTCGATGGGCGCGCGGCGGTGGTCGGCTTTTTGCAACGCAAGTGGGCGAAAGAACTGGAGTATCGGCTGATTAAGGAGCTGTGGGCGTTTGACGGCGCGCGCATCGCGGTGCGTTTTGCCTATGAATGGCGCGACGATTCCGGCAACTGGTATCGCAGCTTCGGCAATGAGAACTGGGAGTTCAATCAGGAGGGGCTGATGATCAACCGTCACGCCTGCATCAACGACATGCCGATCCGCGAACAGGATCGGCGTTTTCATTGGCCGCTCGGCCGGCGCCCGGACGATGTCCCGGCCCTGAGCGATTTCGGTTTTTGAATCTGATGGGATGCTGCGATGGCCTTTTGAGAGCAAAAGCGCACCGATCGACAAAGGGGAATTTGTAGAAAAGCCTTCCCGCTTCTAGACTTAGGGAACAACAAATGCACTCCAAGAGGACAAGCTATGACGAAGAAGTTGGTTTTGGCCGTCGGCACTGCGGCGGTATTCTCCATTCTTGCCGGTTGTACCACCTATGATCGCGCAGCCAGCTATGTCAATGAGCCGGTGGTCAGCGATGTCAAAGTAGGGATGACCAAGCAGCAGGTGCGGGCTATCGCGGGTCCACCGTCGACCACTGCCACACTGGTTCATGCGCAGGGCACCTGCGACACCTATGCGGTGGCGCCGCGCGACGGCAAGGTGCAAACCTACTTTGTCAGCTACAACGACACGGGCCATGTCATGAACAAGGGCTATCAAACCTGTTCAGACTACGATTCTCAGCCGAAATAATCGCGTTTCGGCCGACCAAAAAAGCCTCGCTTGCGCGGGGCTTTTCATTTTTTAAGCGTTTAAGGCCTGAAGTTTAGGCAACTGCACCGGTTGTGCCATTTTTTTGCATCAAAACGATAGACATTTCATAACGGTATCGCTAATATCAGCGCCCATTGGAAGGATGGCCGAGTGGTTTAAGGCAACGGTCTTGAAAACCGTCGAGTGTAACAGCTCCCAGAGTTCGAATCTCTGTCCTTCCGCCAAATTCAGCCGGCTTAGCTCAGTAGGTAGAGCAACTGACTTGTAATCAGTAGGTCACCAGTTCGATTCCGGTAGCCGGCACCATGACAGAGGCCCCAGCAGCGATGCTGGGGCTTTTTGTTATGGTATTGGTGCGCTAGAAAAGTGCACACTGCAGCAGCGCGCGCTTCGAATAGCATCGATATTAACATTAACCAACCGATAACCGGATGGGGGAGGCACGGCGTCAATCCCATTAGCCAAGGGCTGAACGTTTGCATATACTGGCGGAAATATAGCCGGTGGGCGAGTCCGGCTATCAGACAGGGTTCAAATATCAGTGACCAGCCACTGATCCGCTTCTTCGAACATCTCTTCCAACATTCGGTTCAGCTTCTCACGATCGCTTTTGCTGGCGTCGGAGTTCAGGCCGTTGGCCTGCATCGGCTTCACGCGCACCTCCGCCTCCGGGAACAGCACATGCACGCGTTTTTCCAGCTCGTTGCGAATAATCTCGGCGGCGTTGGGTAGCCCAGCGACGTTGCGCTTGTCGTACACTAATTCTACAAACATGACTCACCTGTAAACACTGATTTAATGTACAGTATTCTGGCCTGAGGAAGGCGGGTTGGCAAGAGGGGGGCGCAATTTTGCATAAGGCGTTTATTCTTACTTGCGCAGCGGGCTGCCAAGCCTGCCACTGAATCTTTTCTTTACGTCTGGCCAGTGGTCTGCATTTTCCTCGCTCACTTCGTGCGTGAATATTCAAAGGGCACGATTATCCTCCGCAACCTACATTTTTCTCCCTTACTAATCAGTATGTAAGGCGGTGGCGTCGGGCTGGGGGCTCCCTGGTGTTGGGGGCCCGACGCCACCTTTCTGGTCGCCGTTCTTGGCATAATATCGATCAATGCAGGTATGCGCCGGAACTCGGCGCTACGGGCGCTGACGCAGCTTCTTCGCGTTCTGACAGAGAAAAAATCCCGAGTGTTGGCCAATGGTCGCTCGATGAGCGATGAATAAAGCACTCATCTCATTTCCTTTAAAATTATCGAACCGGGATGCGATTTGCTCTCCAGGTTGGCTTCTGTGCGTTAAATTGCTGCGGGGTTAATGTTTAGCATTTTGGGTTTCTCCTGCGTCGGCTATGGCGTGAATGCGATGAAGATATCCCGGGCGTTGTAAAGCGCCTCTGATGTTTGATGAACGGGCATATGAGTTAGCCTGTGCAGACAGCATTTTTATAAGTAAATTGAATCATTTAAAAGGCAGCCAGTCATGTTCGGCAAGACCGGTGATTCACAATAAAATTATTATATTACAATGTATTGTATTTATATTTCGTATACCAAAGGCCCCGAGTCATTGTCATAGCCACCCTAGAAGTGGTTTAATGTTTTTAATTCACTTTAATGACACTAAAGTATAGGTTTAAAACATTATAATGCAACCAAACAACATTAAAATATCAGAAGAAAATGGTATGTCATTGAAAATGATAGGTGAAAACCTTACTTACCTCATGCGCATGCACGGGATTGACGCCAGTCGGTTGAGCAGCGAAACAGGGATAGGTATTGCCACGATCAATAATCTGAGGAAAGGCGTGGGGAATCCCACGATCTCTACGCTTGCGTCCATTGGTGAATTTTTCAGCGTAAAAGTAGGGGAGCTGACTGACAAGGATTTAAGCGTCACGGGAGAGGCCAAACACAATGTGAGATCGCTTCCACTCATTAGCTACAGCGATGTAGAACGTTTTCTGGCCAACACGATCAGAACGGCAGATACCTATACGACAGAAGTCGATGACATGACGGACGATTCGCTGTTTGTGGTAGAGATAACGAATAATTCACTGTCGCCTGAATTAGACCGTGGAACGTATTGTGTGATCTCGCTCAAGGAGCCATTTTGCGATGGCGATATCGTCCTGGTTAAGCTGAAAAATTACCCAATATGCTTAAGGCGAGTTTTTGTTTCCGACGGCGACTTGTTGTTTACAAACATCTCATTAGATTCAGATAGCAGTGTGAAGTCCTATAGCGATTATGCGATCGTCGGTGTTCTATTGAAAACGATAAAGAGGCTGAAATAAATGGACTTATTTAACATAATGAGAAGGTTAAGAAAAATATACTCTCCCAGTTACCTCTATACGTTAGATCGTAGTGTGATCCGAACGGCGGATGGATATTGGCTTTTCAAAGAGTTTGGCACCCATACTTTCGTGAAAAAAAACTGGGGGCAACTCATCGAGGGCGATTTTCTCAGGCATGTTAACCCGAAAGATATCGCTTTTATCGCCGAGACCGAATCTAAAATAAAAATCGCCTCGGCCAAACTGTCGATTCATGAAGAGAAACGAAACTGTATGTGGACGTTGAAAAACGATGTTGACTCGATATCAATATCAGGGGCGGATTTTCTAAGGGATCGCGATCTTGTCGACAAAACCGAGTCCTTGGATGCGACGAAAATAGCCTTCTATGCCGGGGTAAAGGAAGGCAGAGCACTCTCTGCCTCATTGAAAAATGCTAAGAAAAGCGACAGGTCTAAAAAAACAATACTGACGTTGATTAAATAAACCAGGGTTCGACGTGAATATGCTCATCGAACGTAATCACGCTGAAAGCCGAATTGTCTATGCTGCTGACACCGCTTGTGCCGTTCTTCCATTGCGAACAAATCGCCGGGGAAACAGAGACTAAGGTTTCCCCCAGCTTTCTTTGGAATAGCGTATGTGCATGGCCTGAGCCGATAAACTTAACGTTTAATCGTTGGCAGAGGCTCAAAAACTCCTCGGCATTGTTTAACATACAGCTATCAACAATCGGGGTGCCTACCGGAATAGGATGATGATGCAAGAAGACGGCGACCTTTTTATTGTCACTTGCGACGATGGCTTTTTCAAGCGTGTCGAGCGATTGCGTCGAGACCCTGCCGAAATCTTCGTTATCGACCACCGAGTCGATGCTGAGCATGCGCCATTCGTCATCTTCAAACGAGTTTATATCGTAGCTGCCGCCCTGTTTACGGGCTGTATCGTCCAGGTTCTTTTTGTTGTCGTGGTTGCCTGGGAAAAAATAGAAAGGTAAGGAAGTGCGGTTCATTATCTTAAAGAAGCGCTCATAAGAGGGGATATCGCCATCATGAGAGATGTCACCCGTCACAATGATTAAGTCGGCATTGATTTTATCGGCATTGGCATTAATGAAGTCAATGGCCCTGTCGAAATTAGCAAGATGCTTCGAAGCCAGCGCGCTTTCATTAGGCATAATATGTATGTCGCTAATCTGAATTACTTTCATGTGAGACCCTGTTGATATTACTTAAATGGATTGTATGAGGTGCCCCAATCATAATGATCGGTATTTTCTATCTTCTTCACCCACTCGACTAAGGCGATGGCGAGCGGCAGTAATACAATAGAGACGACAACTTTATAAGACCACGTCGTGCTTATGATGTTAACCAACTCCATGAAGGTGTATTTTCCTGAAAGACTGATCGGATAGGCTGTCAGCAACAGGGCGGCCTGTGTAGACATGGAGCCCACAATATATCGGATAAAGAAGTATTTGCCGGAGAAGATAATCTTCATCTTTGAAATAATAAAACCATTGACGAAATAAGCGACCGGAACGGACACCCAGGTGCCTATCATGACTCGCCAGAATTCATGGTATAAAGAATAATAGTGTGTGGCGATATCGTTGTTTTCTGGCTGAATAACGGCTGAGAGATTAAGTATTATGACATATAAGCTTTGGCAGAACACCATGATCCATATTGCTCTTACCGACAATTTATAGCCGTAAACCTCAGTCAGCAATGTGGATATCAAGAAACACAAGGAGAATACAATGCCGCTTGCCGTTATTTTAAAACCATAGATATCAAAGACCTTATAAACCAACGTGTCGCAGGTGATCATAATGGTCACCGTCAGGCCAACAAAAAGGCCATAGAGCTTGAGATTTCCTTGCATTTTTATTCCTTATTTAGTCCGTGTTCTTCTGTTATTCATAATCCATACTTATTTAAAACGTCAAACGGGCGGCCAGATAGTGGCGTAATGATGCTCGAGCCATGTTGCATGGTCATCATTTCTCTTTATTCAAGGCAACGCCCCTTCTTTCCCACACGGGGTTCCTGAAGGCGAAAGCGCTACGCTGGGTTTTGCGGAGAATGCTGATAGCCTGTTGGTTGAGAAAAGGTGATTCTACCGTAATTCATTAATATTTCTAATAAATATATTGCCTGGATCGCGCTGTGTCAATCAAGGAAAGAGGAATACGGGACGTTAGCTTGATGAGGGCTTTATGCATTCACTCCCGGGGCGTGGGCGGCAGAGCCTGCAGCTGAATCACCAATTCCGCCAGGCTAGCGGCCTGCATTTTCTCCATCACTTTCGCCCGGTGAACCTCTACGGTGCGCAGCGCGATATTCAGCCGCTCCGCCATTTCCCGATTCATCATGCCTCGCACCACCAACTGCGCGATGTCGCGTTCTTTCGGTGTGAGCGTATGGTAGCGGCCGCAAGTTTCATGGCGCTGCTGGGCTTTGGCCGAGACCTGCTGCGCCCGTTCGAGGGCGGCGATTAACGGTTCAGCGGCGATCGGTTTTTGCAGGAAGTCCACCGCCCCGTACTTCATCTGCTCCACCGCCATCGGCACGTCGCCATGGCCGGACAGGAACACCACCGCCAGCGTACTACCGCGGCGGCGCAGCTCAGCGTAGGCCTGGTGCCCATCGAGTTTCGGCATCCGCATGTCCAGCAAGACGATCCCGGTCTGAAACAGGTCGGCCCGCGCCAAAAAGTCGGCGCTGTCATTCCAGCACTGCACGTCGTGGCCGAGGCTGGTCAGCAAAAAATGGCAGGCGTCGGTGACGGCGGCGTCATCGTCCACCAGATGAATTAGCGACATGGTTTTCCTCATCGTTCAATATGAAATGCAGCGTTATGCACAGCCCATTGCGGCTGTCGGGGGCGGAGCGGTTAGCCAGGCGGATTTCGCCGCCGCCGTAGCGGGCCAGGCGCCGGCAAATGGCCAACCCCAGCCCCATGCCGCCGGCTTTGGTGGTGTTGAAGGGGCGAAAAGCCTGTTCCAGCCCGGCCGTTGTCATGCCGCCCGCGTTGTCCTGCAGATGCAACTCGATCGCCCGTTCGCTCTGGACGGCGGAAAGCCAGACGGCATTGGCTCCGGCCTGCGCCGCATTCAGCAGCAGGTTTGCCAGCAGCTGTTCCAGCAGCGCCGGCGGCAGGATTAGCGTCAGCGAAGGCGCCACGTTGTTGAACAGTTTCAGGTCGGGATAGCGCTGAGTCAGGCGCAGCAGCGTCCACACCCGCTCGGCGGTTTCGCTTACCGCCGCGGGTCGCCAGCGCGTTTGGTCTATCGCCTCAGCGGTGGGCTGCACCCACTGGCGCAGGTTATGAATCGTCTCGCCGCCACGCTGCGCCTGTCGGTCGATATTTTCCAGCGGCGTCAGCAGCGGGTGTTCGGCGTCCGTTTTGCGCAGTTGGATCAGGCATCCCTGCGCATAAAGGCGAATGGCCGCCAGCGGCTGGTTGAGCTCGTGCGCGAAGCCGGAGGCCATTTCCCCCAGCACGTTCAGCTGCCTGGCGTTCTCCAGCGCCTGCTCCTGCCGCCGCAGTTGCTCTCCGGCATGGATCAACTGCCGCCCGCGCCGGCGTACCAGCAGCGCGATCCAGATATGGTTGACGATCAACAGCGCCAGCACCGCCAGCGACAGGCCGACGGCCGTCTGATGCTGGATCAGCCAGCTCTTGATATCCAGCCACAGCCGCCGCTGTTCCGGGTGTTGATTGACGGCGCGCAGCAAGGCTTCCACCTCGCTGGTCGAGACCGGTGCGCCCCATTGAAAGGGAGACTGCGGAGGTGCGGTCAGCAAGGCTCTTGCCACCGCATCCACCAGTGAGTTATCCAGGCCGGGCAGGGCGGCGAACGACCAGTTGGGGTAAAGTGGCGTGCTGCTGACGCAGGGAACCGATGTGGGCCGTTGCAACAGCGGGCGAAAATCCGCCGGGTTGATCAGGCCTTCTCGATCCATTTTCTCCAGCAGGCAGACGGGGACGATGGCGGCCTGAATGGCGCGCTCGCGCAACAGATAGAGCAGGGCATCGGCAGGGAAACCGGTAAAGCGCAGGTGGAAATCGCGATCGGGCCGCATACCGGCATCGCTGAGCGCCTTATAGCCGGTCAGATAGCCGCCGAAGGCCTGCGGATCGATGGCGCCCACCGTTTTGCCCATCAGCGCCTGCGGCGTCGTGATGCCGCTGTCGCGCCGCACTAGAATCACGCTGCCGATGATGTTGCCCGTTGCCCGATCGCCGTTGGCGGCGCGCAACGATGCCAGCCAGCGCAGATGATAGCGGCTGTTCAACTGCACGAACTGCGCCGGATTAGTGACCACGAACTGCACGCTGCCCCGATTGACCGCTTCGCGCATCTGCGCCAGATCGAGCGGCTGCAGGCGGAAGCGCTCACCGCCGACACTGCCGTTGAGGCTGTCGATCAGCGGCTGCCAGTCACGCGCGGTCGCCGCATCGCCGCGCATCGCCAGCACGCCGACCGACCACTCTCCCGCCTGTGCCGCCATCCCCCAGCCGAGACTGAACAGCAGTAATAACACGACCCTCACAGCCCCTCCTGATGGGCAATTTGCCTGCCGCCACTTGTTTTAGATCAACGTTGGGGCCGGTATGTGGTTAACCACAATAGAGCGCCATCGATGCCATTTTTACACTGTAAATCATCGACATTGTTTATTCATCTAACAGGCATCAATAGCGTGATCGGGGTGATGCCCAGGGCGTGGGAGAGGCGCATGGACTTCAGTAAACGGCAGTTTTTGCAGCAGCTGGGCGTGTTGACGGCGGGGGCTTCGCTGATCCCCGTGGCGGAGGCCGGGCTGACGTTAGCGCCGACGCGGCGCGAGGGGGATGCGAGCCGCCGCTACGCGATGCTGATCGATCTGCGGCGTTGCGTCGGGTGCCAGGCCTGTACCGTGAGCTGCGCCATTGAAAACCAGACGCCGCACGGCGAGTTTCGCACCACGGTAAACCAGTACCAGGTCAGCCTCGAAGGTGAAGCGGTGGCGACCAACGTGCTGCTGCCCAGGCTGTGCAACCACTGCGACAACCCATCCTGCGTGCCGGTGTGCCCGGTACAGGCCACTTTCCAGCGTGAGGACGGGATCGTGGTGATCGACAACACGCGCTGCGTGGGGTGTGCCTATTGCGTGCAGGCCTGCCCGTACGATGCCCGCTTTATCAATCACGCCACCCAAACGGCGGACAAATGCACCTTCTGCGTGCATCGGCTGGAGGCGGGATTGTTGCCGGCGTGCGTGGAGTCGTGCGTGGGGGGAGCGCGGATCATCGGCGATATGCGCGATCCGCACAGCACGCTGAGCAAGATGCTGCGGCGCCACGAGGCCGAGATCAACGTCCTCAAGCCGGAGAACCAAACCGCGCCCCATGTGTTTTATCTGGGGCTGGATGACGCCTTCGTCACGCCGCTGCCGGGGCGGGCGCAGGTTGCCTTATGGGGGGAGGGACGATGAGTCGCCAACTGATGATCGCAGAAGTGCTGGGCCAACCGCAGGCGGTGAGCTGGCTGCCGTGGGCCGTGCAATATTTCTTCTTTATCGGCATCGCTGCCTGTGCTGCGCTGCTGGCCTGCGTGTGGCGCTGGCGCGGTGGAGAAAACGCCGCGCATCTGGAGCGCATGGCGCTGTTTATTGGGCTGACGTGCGCCATCACCGCACCGCTGGCGCTGACCGCCGACCTGCATCAAACCGCCCGCTTCTGGCATTTCTACGCCTACCCGACGCCCTGGTCGTGGATGCCGTGGGGCGCGCTGTTCTTGCCGCTCTTTACCCTGCTGATCGGCCTGTGGTTTCTCGCTCTCGAATTTGCGCGGCTGACGGGCAGGCCGGTTGCGCTGCTGCGTGGGATTGCGCCCGCCTGCGCGCTGGTGGCTATCGGCCTGCTGTTGTACACCGGGCGTGAGGTTTCCGTCGTGCGTGCCCGCCCCATTTGGTTCAGCTACGGATTTCCGATCGTGATGTTCCTCAGCGCGCTGCAGGCGCTCTTGGCCTTGCTGCTGCTGACATTGCGCGAACGGCCCGGTCTGCAGGCGCCGCTGGCGCGCGGGATGCTGCTGACGTTACTGCTGCTCGGCGGGACGATCCTGCTGTGGGTATGCGGCGATACGTTATCCGGCGCGGCGGTACGCCACTGGCTGCAGACGCAGGCGATGGCGCGCCGGTATGCCGTGGGATGGATTGCGCTGTGGGGGCTGACGCTGGCGTGCGCCGCTTGGGCCGGCTCTCGGCGCTTGCCGCGCGGCGGTACGACGCTGCTGGTGGCCGGCGCACTGGGGCTGAGTTGGCTGATGCGCTGGACGCTGTTGATCGAGGTGCAAACCATCCCGAAATACAACGCGACGTATTCCCCTTATAGCCTGCCGCTCGGCACCGATGGCTTGCTGGCGATCGTCGGCACTTTCGGGTTGTGGCTGGCGTTAATGATCATGGTGCGTGAAGCACAGGCGTTTTTACTGCGGAGAAAACAACATGGCTAAACTCACCCGGCGTCAGTGGTTGAAAGTGGGCCTGGCCTTCGGTGGATTGTCCGCCTTTGGCCTGAGCTATCGCGAGGTCGCCAAACGGGCGATAGACGGCTTGATTCACGGCACTTCAGGGCGGGTGACCCTGGATCGCATCAACGGCAACTCCCTGCCGCCCGAAGGGCGGGCAAGGCCGGAATGGCAAGGCAATCCGCAGCAGGCCATCTCGATGACCCAGTGTTTCGGCTGCTGGACGCAATGCGGCGTGCGGGTGCGGGTGGACAGGCAGACCGATCGGGTATTGCGCATTGCCGGCAACCCTTATCATCCGCTGTCTCAGGAACGGCACGTCGACTCGGCCTTGCCGCTGCAGGACGCGTTGGCGCAGCTGGGCGGCGAAAGCGGCCTCGACGCCCGTTCCACCGCCTGCGCGCGTGGCGCCACGCTGCTGGAAGGGCTTTACAGCCCGCTGCGCGTGCTGGAGCCGATGAAGCGCGTCGGCAAACGCGGCGAGGGCAAGTGGCAGCGCATCAGCTTTGAGCAGTTGATCGCTGAAGTGGTGGAAGGCGGCGATCTGTTCGGCGAGGGGCATGTGGAGGGCCTGCGGGCGATCCGCGATCTGGAGACGCCGATCGATGCCCGACAGCCGGGGCTGGGGCCGAAAGCCAATCAGCTGCTGGTGACCAACGCCGGTGACGATGGGCGCGACGGCTTCCTGCGGCGTTTCGCTCAGAACAGTTTCGGCAGCAAAAACTTCGGCGCGCACGGCGCTTACTGCGGGCTGGCCTACCGTGCCGGTTCCGGTGCGCTGATGAACGATCTGGACAAAAATCCGCACGTAAAACCCGACTGGGAACAGGTCGAATTCGCGCTGTTTATGGGGACCTCGCCGGCACAGTCCGGCAACCCGTTCAAGCGCCAGGCTCGGCAACTGGCCAGCGCCAGATTGCGCAGCGAGTTCCGTTATGCGGTAGTGGCGCCGGCGCTGCCACTGACCACCACATTGGCGGACGATCATGGCCATTGGATCCCGATATTGCCGGGCACCGACTCGGCGCTGGCGATGGCAATGATCCGTTGGGTCCTCGACCACCGGCGTTATCAGGCCGATTATCTCGCCATCCCGTCGGAGGTCGCCATGCAACGCGCCGGCGAGAAGAGCTGGACCAACGCCACGCATTTGGTGATCGCCGAGAGCGAGCATCCGCGGGCGGGGCAGCATCTGACGCTGGCCGATCTGAATGGCGCCGGGTCGGCGTCGCCGTTGGTGGTCAACGGCGCGGGGGAACTGGTGGCGGCCGAGGCGTGCGACAGCGCCGAGCTGTGGGTAAGCCGTACGGTGACGCTGCACGACGGCGTGCAGGTGGGGGTGAAAAGCGGCTTCCAGTGTTTGAAAGAGGCCGCCGACAAGCTGTCGCCGGAGGCGTACAGCCGGCAATGCGGCGTGCCGGTGGCACGCATCGCGGCACTGGCCGAGGCCTTTACCGCCCACGGGCGCAAGGCGGCGGTGATCGCCCATGGCGGGATGATGGCGGCAAACGGGTTTTACAATACCTGGTCGGTGATGATGCTTAACGTGCTGATCGGCAACCTGAGCCTGGCGGGAGGCGTGTTCGTCGGCGGCGGAAAATTCAACGGCTTCGCTGAGGGGCCGCGCTATAACCTGGTCGAGTTTCCCGGCCTGGTAAAACCGAAGGGCCTGAATATCGCGCGCAGCAAGGCCGCCTATGAAACCTCCGACGAGTACCGCGAAAAAGTGGCGGCGGGCGTTTCCCCCTGGCCGGCCAGGGCGCCCTGGTATCCGTTCGTCGCCGGGCAACTGACCGAGCTGCTGACATCGGCGTTGGCAGGGTATCCGTACGGGCTGAAAGCCTGGATCTCGAACATGACCAACCCCTTGTACGGTATCGCCGGGTTGCGTAGCGTGGCGGAGGAACGATTGAAAGATCCGGCGCGTTTGCCGCTGTTTATCGCTATCGATGCGTTTATCAACGAAACGACGGCGCTGGCCGACTATATCGTCCCGGACACCCATAACTTTGAGAGCTGGGGGTTCAGCGCCCCCTGGGGCGGCGTCGCCAGCAAGGCCACTACCGCGCGCTGGCCGATAGTGACGCCGGCGACCGCGAAAACGGCGCAAGGGCAGCCGATTTCCATGGAGGCGTTTTGCATCGCCGTCGCTAAACGCCTGGCGCTGCCGGGGTTCGGCGATCGCGCTATCGGCGACGGCCAGGGCGAGCTGCTGCCGCTCAACTGCGCCGAGGATTATTATCTGCGCGCCGCCGCCAACGTGGCGTTTGCCGGCAAGGCGCCGGTGCCGGCCGCGAGGGCGGACGAACTGACGCTGAGCGGTGTCGATCGCTTGTTGCCGCAGCTTGCGCAGACGCTGCGCGCCGATGAAATCGACCGCGTGGCGTTTATTTACAGCCGCGGCGGCCGGTTCGCCGTTCACGACAGCGGCCGCCGCGACGGCAGCGTGGGCAACCGCTGGGAGAAACCGCTGCAGATCTGGAATGCGGAAGTGGCGAAGCACCGGCATGCGATCACCGGTGAGCGTTTCAGCGGCTGCCCCACCTGCTATCCGGCGCGTTTGTCGGACGGCCGCGCGGTGGAAGCGCTCTACCCTGAGCAGCAGTGGCCACTGCGCCTGATGTCCTTCAAATCCAACGTGATGAGCAGCTCCACCGCGGTGATCCGGCGCCTGCACGACGTGAAACCGGTGAACCTGGTGGCGCTGAATCCGGCAGACGGGGCACGTTTCGGCATTCAACACGGCGACCGGGTACGTATCAGCACGCCGGGCGGCAGTCGAGAGGTGCGGATCAGTTTACTGGCAGGCGTGATGCCCGGCGTGATCGCGGTGGAACACGGCTACGGCCACCGGGAGATGGGGGCCAGTCAGCACTACCTGGACGGTGAACCGCTGGCGATGGATGAGCGCATTGCCGCCGGCATCAACCTCAACGATTTGGGCTTTGCCGATCCGACGCGTAAAGTGCCGAATACCTGGCTGGATTGGGTGACCGGAGCGGCGGTGCGTCAGGGGATCCCTGCGACCATCGTCAAGCTTTCCGCGTAGGCGCAGCCGTAAATCTGCTGTGGCTGCAGGTGGGGGTGTTAAGCCTGCGTCAGCAGCTGCAAAAAGCGGCTCAGCGCGGCAAAAGGCGGTTCGCTGTTGCGCCAGAAGACGCCCACGCTGCCTTTCTGCTCTATCTTCGGCAGATTCAGGATCGCCAGCTGCCCCTGGCTGGCATAACGCTGCGCCAGCCGTAGGGAAAGAATGGAGATCATATCGCTGCTTTGCAGCAGGTTGGTACTGACGTTCATGGATGCCGATTCAACCGTGTTTTCGGGCAGCATCACGCCGTTATCCGCCAGCGCATTATCAATGCTGAGGCGGATGGGCGTGCCGGTCGGCCAGACAATCCAGCGCCAGTGGGTGAGATCGCGCCAGGTGAGGGAGGCGGATTCCGCCAGCGGATGGTGAGGGCGGGCAACAAAGCATACCGGTTCGGTGTAGAGCACTTGATAGTTGAGCGGCAGTTGCAGCGCCCGCCCGCCAACGCGGCCCACGACGACGTCCACCGCGCCCGCGATCAGATCGTGCAGCAGCGGGGTCATCACCTTTTCCTCAATATTGAGATGCAGCGTTGGCATTTCCTGCAGCAGGCTCAATATGGCCTGCGAAACGCAGTCGGTGGCGACCGGCGAACAGCCGATTTTCAGGCTTCCCACCAGCCCGCCTTGCTTAAAGCGGGCGATTTCAGACTGCGAACGCTCGAGATCGTTGACCAAGCGCTGCGCATGCTGAAGCAGCAGTTTCCCCCCCTCGGAGGGGCGCAGCCCTTTGCTATGCCGCTCAAACAGCGTGATCCCAATCTCATCTTCGAGCTGTGACAACCATTTTGACAGAGCGGGTTGGGAGATGTTCATCATCCGGGCAACGTGGGTCAGATTTCCCTGCTCACCCAACGCCACCAACATTTGCAGATGGTGAAGTTTCATTTTCTGCGCCCAGTTCGCCATTTGCTATAACCCTCCGGTTATGTCTCTGCCTGAAAAGCCATTGTACATTTTATCGCTAAGGATACAAATTCGTAACATACCTAAAACAAGACAGACATCTCCCTACCTGCACCGAGGCGCTCACTATGACTCAACGGCGTGATTTACAAGCACTGATCGATGCTGCTCCCATCAGTAAGACGCAGTGGCGCGTTATCATCTGCTGCTTTTTGGTGGTGATGTTCGATGGTTTTGACACCGCCGCCATTGGTTTCATCGCACCCGACATCCGTACCCAATGGCAACTGACCGCCGGCGAACTGGCACCGCTGTTTGGCGCGGGGTTGTTGGGATTGACGGCGGGCGCACTGCTTTGCGGCCCGCTTTCTGACCGCTTTGGCCGCAAGCGCGTCATCGAACTTTGCGTGGCGCTGTTTGGCACGCTGAGCCTGATTTCGGCCTTCTCCCCCGATATGCCAACGCTGGTCATTTTACGTTTTCTCACCGGCCTGGGGTTGGGGGGCGCGATGCCGAACACCATCACGATGACCTCTGAATATCTGCCTGCTCGCCGCCGTGGTGCGCTGGTCACGCTGATGTTCTGCGGTTTCACGCTCGGTTCAGCCCTGGGCGGGATCGTCAGCGCCCAACTGGTGCCGGTGATGGGGTGGCACGGCATTTTGGTGCTCGGAGGCGTTTTGCCGCTGATGCTCTTTGTGGTGCTGCTGTTTGCCCTGCCGGAATCCCCGCGCTGGCAGGTCCGCCGCCAACTGCCGCGCAAGGTGATTGCCAAAACGGTCAGCGGCATCACCCGAGAGTGCGATGAAGAGACCCATTTTTACCTCAACGAAGCCGCTACAGCGGCCAAAGGGAGCATCAGCCCGCTGTTTGCCGGCCGCCAGCTGCGCATTACTCTCATGCTCTGGGCGGTTTTTTTTATGAGCCTGTTGATTATCTATCTGCTCTCCAGTTGGATGCCGACGCTGCTTAACCATCGCGGTATAGATCTGCAGCATGCCTCTTGGGTGACCGCCGCTTTCCAGATGGGCGGAACGCTGGGGGCGCTGGGGCTGGGCGCGTTGATGGACAAATACAATCCCTTCCGGGTGTTAGCGGCGAGCTACGCCCTGGGCGCCGCGTGTATCGTCATGATTGGTCTGAGCGAGAACGGCCTGTGGCTGATGGCGCTGGCCATCTTCGGCACCGGCATCGGCATCAGCGGTTCGCAGGTTGGGCTGAATGCCTTGACCGCCACGCTCTATCCGACACAAAGCCGGGCGACCGGCGTCAGCTGGTCCAATGCCATTGGCCGCTGCGGCGCGATTGTCGGCTCGCTTGCCGGCGGCGTGATGATGGCGATGAATTTCTCATTCGATACGCTATTTTTCATTATTGCCGTGCCGGCGGCGATCAGTACGGTGATGTTAATGCTGCTGACGGCTGTCGTTCGCCAGTCTGCCCCAGCCCCTGATACGTTGCCTCGCGCAGCGTCGTGAATGAAAAGGAGAATCCCTATGCCTGAACGCAATCAGGATGTTAATCCCAGCCGCCAGCAGTTCTACCGGCATATTTCCGGGCAGAACCTGACCCCATTGTGGGAGTCGCTGCACCATTTGGTGCCGCAAACGCCGAATGCAAACTGCGCTCCGGCTTACTGGAACTATCAGGCGATTCGCCCGCACCTGCTGGCCAGCGGCGAGTTGATTGGCGCCAAAGAGGCGGTTCGCCGCGTGCTGGTGCTGGAAAACCCGATGCTGCGCGGACAGTCCTCCATCACCCCGACGCTGTATGCCGGATTGCAGTTGATCATGCCGGGCGAAGTCGCGCCGAGCCATCGCCATAATCAGTCGGCATTGCGTTTTATCGTCGAGGGGAAAGGGGCATTTACCGCCGTTGACGGTGAACGTATGCAAATGCATGAAGGCGACTTCATTTTGACGCCGCAGTGGCGCTGGCACGATCACGGTAATCCCGGCGAGGAGCCGGTGGTATGGCTGGACGGGCTGGATCTGCCGCTGGTGAACCTGCTGGGTTGCGGTTTCGCGGAAGACTATCCGCAAGAGCAGCAGCCCGTGACGCGCCAGGAGGGGGATTATTTACCGCGCTATGCGGCCAATATGCTGCCGCTGCGCCATCAGAAAGGCAACTCATCGCCCATTTTCAACTACCGCTACGATCGCAGCCGGGAAGCGCTGCACGACCTCACCCGCATGGGGGACGCCGACGAGTGGGACGGCTACAAGATGCGCTACGCCAACCCGGTGACCGGCGGCTATCCCATGCCCTCGATGGGCGCCTTCCTGCAGCTGCTGCCGAAAGGCTTTTCCTCACGGAAGGCGCGCACCACGGATAGCACCATTTACCACGTGGTGGAAGGGCGCGGCCAGGTCAGCATCGGCAGCGAAACCCTTCACTTTTCGGCAAAAGATATCTTCGTGGCGCCGACCTGGTTCGACGTGTCGTTTCAGGCGGACGAAGACACCGTGTTATTCAGTTTCTCGGACAGGCCGGTTCAGGAAGCCCTGGGACTGTTCCGCGAAGCACGTTATTAATTTGGGAGAGACAAAATGACGCAATACGTATTTGCACCGCAAGCCCCCGTGACGGTTCCTGTTGTGGGGAGTGATAAACAGTTTCCCGTGCGCCGTGTCTACTGCGTCGGGCGTAACTATGCTGCGCATGCCCGCGAAATGGGCTTTGACCCGGATCGTGAGCCACCTTTTTTCTTCTGCAAGCCTGCCGATGCGGTGGTGCCGGTGGCGGCCGGCGAAACGCTGGCGTTGCCGTATCCGTCGCAAACCGACAACTATCACTACGAAATCGAACTGGTGGTGGCGATTGGCAAACGGGGGAGCGATATTCCGCTGGAAAAGGCGCATGAATACATTTGGGGATATGCCACAGGCCTGGACATGACCCGCCGCGATCGGCAGATGGACATGCGTCAGATGGGGCGCCCATGGGAAATCGGCAAGTCGTTCGATCTTTCTGCGCCCATCGCGCCATTGCATAAAGCCGGCGACAGCGCCGACGTGAACAACGCGCCTATCTGGCTGCAGGTCAACGGCAGCGATCGCCAGCGCAGCGACATCCGCCATCTGATCTGGTCGGTGAATGAAACCATCAGCTATCTGTCCGGCTTTTTTGAGCTGCAGCCCGGCGATCTGATTTTTACCGGGACGCCGGAGGGGGTGGGCGCGGTGGTGAAAGGCGATGTGATTACCGGCAATGTAGAGGGGCTAACCCCGATCGCCGTGAAGATTGTCTGAGCCGATTCAGAGGTGAATGATGAAGCTGTACAGTTTCTTTAATAGCTCAGCGTCCTACCGCGTGCGCATTGCGCTGGCGCTGAAAGGCCTCCATTACCAGACGGTGGGGGTCAATATTCGCATCGGGCAGCAGAATGAGCTGGCATATCGGCGAATGAACCCGGTCGGGCTGGTGCCGACGCTGCTCACGGACGACGGTGAGTCTCTCAGCCAGTCGCTGGCGATTATTGACTGGCTGGATCGCCATTTTCCTCAGTCGCCGCTGTTACCGACGGCCGACCCGGCGCGCAGCCGGATACTGGAAATCGTTTATGTTATTGCCTGCGATATTCATCCGGTAAATAACCTGCGGGTTTTACGCTACCTGAGTGAAGAGCTGAAGGTGAGTGAGGAAGAGAAAAAACGCTGGTATGCGCACTGGATCCGCCAAGGGCTGAGCGCCGTAGAACAGCTGTTGCTCCAGAGGCCGCCAGGACCCTTCTGCGTTGGCGATACCCCGACGTTGGCGGATTGCTGCCTGATCCCTCAGTGGGCGAATGCCCTGCGGATGGGGTGCGATCTGAGCGGGTATCCGCGCTGTAAGGCGGTTTACGACGCCTGTACTCAGCTCCCGGCGTTTATCGCCGCGGCGCCCGAAAACCAACAAGACAAAATCTCAGCCTGAGCCCGAAAGGAGGAAAACAATGGCTAAAGTGATGCGCGCAATTATCGTCGGGGGAGGCATTGGCGGCGCAGCGACTGCGCTCTCGCTGGCTCGCCAGGGCATTAAAGTGATGTTGTTGGAAAAGGCGCACGAGATTGGTGAGATTGGGGCGGGTATTCAGCTCGGCCCCAACGCCTTTTCCGCGCTGGATAGCCTGGGTGTGGGCGGCGTAGCGCGTCAGCGCGCCGTCTTTACCGATCACATTACCCTGATGGATGCGGTCAATGCCCAGGAGGTGGTGCATATTGAGACCGGGCAAGCATTTCGCGATCACTTTGGCGGTCCCTATGCGGTTATCCATCGGGCGGATATCCACGCCTCTGTTTGGGAAGCGGTATTGACCCATCCGGATGTGGAATACCGTACCTCAACGCAGGTGGCGGGTATCAGCCAAACGGTGGACGATGTGACGGTATTTGATGAGCAGGGCAATCGCTGGACGGCGGATATTCTGATCGGCTGCGATGGCGTGAGGTCGGTGGTGCGGCAGTACCTGCTGGGCGATGCGCCGCGGGTGACCGGACATGTGGTTTACCGCGCCGTGATTAATTGCGATGAGATGCCGGAGGATTTACGCATTAACGCGCCGGTACTGTGGGCGGGGCCGCATTGCCATCTGGTGCATTACCCGCTGCGCGGCGGGAAGCAGTATAACCTGGTGGTGACGTTCCATAGCCGTCAGCAGGAGGAATGGGGTGTGAAGGAGGGCAGTAAAGAGGAGGTACTTTCCTATTTTTCCGGTATTCACCCGCGTCCGCGCCAGATGCTGGATAAGCCGACCTCATGGCGCCGCTGGTCAACCGCCGATCGTGAACCGGTGGAGAAATGGGGCAACGACCGTATCACGCTGGTGGGAGACGCAGCGCACCCGGTGGCACAGTATATGGCGCAGGGAGCCTGCATGGCGCTGGAGGATGCGGTAACGCTGGGTAAAGCGCTGAAAGAGCATGGAGGGGATGCGGCAAAAGCGCTTGCCCTGTACGAGTCGGTACGTATTCCACGCACGGCGCGCATCGTCTGGTCAACCCGTGAGATGGGCCGTGTTTATCACGCCGCAGGCGTTGAGCGCCAGGTGCGTAATCTGTTATGGAAAGGCAAATCTCAGGCGGAATTTTATCGCGGAATGGAATGGCTGTACGGCTGGAAAGAAGAAAACTGCCTGCAGCCGCGCTGAAAGAGAGGCCCTGCCCAGACCTCCGCTAGCGCATGGGCCAAACCGGTGCGGCCTAATCCTCTCAATATGCAGACGAAAAAAAACCTGCTGTAACAGCAGGTTTTCTTAAATTTGGTCGGCATGAGAGGATTAAATAAAGTAATGTAATTAATTGATTTTAATGATCTTGTTTAAGTGTTATTTATCTGTGTATGCCTAAGCGTATGCCTAAACGTGAAAATCATCGCACCAGCGAAAAACTGTCCCGGACCCCAACGTTTCAAGCGATAATAGTACTACTGTAAGCTAAAATGATTAAAATCGCTTTTAGAAGGAAAGGGATGATGAAAAACTGGTCAACGGAACATACGAAAGAGATCAAATCTTGGCTCGACATTGATACTTACCGCAAATTCGAAAAGCTTACACTTATACGGTTCTATCATGAGCTATGGGCAAGGACGTTGTTCTTCAAAAGCTACAGAGAAAATTTTGAGAACAAAGCTCTTATGGGATACTTCTCGAAAATCTTTAGTGGGAATCCTTTTCTTATAGATGAGGAAAAACTTGGGTATATGACTCCCGAAAACAAGTTGTTTCAACCACCTCATCATCATGAAGGACATAGCATCTGAGGTGCGTTTCAGAGAAGCCCATTCGGGACATGTAATCATCAGCAATCTCTGACCACTGAGCATCTGTCAGCGCTTCGTTTTTTGGCAAGCGAAGCGAATTGTGCCAGACGGGTTTAGCAACATCCGGGCGAAGCGCTTTTGTGGTATTAAATTCAACTATCAGATCTTCAGCGGAGCTTCCATCCATGTTCCCGCCAATCACTATCGGATCTTTTTTATGATGAGAAGCTGGTTTTAATGCGTAAAGCACTACACCAGCGAAGCTCTTACCCCTGCGGATTTTTTGCATTCCCTTCATGGAAAGCTCTCCACAGGTCAGCGGTAATTAAATGCAAGCGAAGTTCTGAGACCTGACGTTTTACGGCGAAGAGTTCAGTTTGCGTCAGAGAGCTTTCATAGCTCTTGCTATCAAGATGAGCCACAAGCTTGTTTAGCTTCTGCGAAATCTCACCAAGGGTTTTCCAGGCTTCAATATTGATAGCTGGAACGACAGTAGGAAGTTTATTAAGTAAAGATAAGCGAAGCCACTCGCCTTTAGGATGACGGCAACGTCTCTCATTGAGAAGCGTTAGCTCTTCATCATTTAATCTTACACTGACGCAATGAGAACGAAGCTGGTTGTGTGTGAGCTTCTCTTCGTTAACGTTTCCATTATGGGAGTGCTTACTGAGAACGATCTTATTAAAAGTATTATTTTCGAACATATGAACTCCTTTTCATACAATTAAATAAAAGCATATTCCTTATGCTTAATTTATTTATATGATAGAAGCGAGTAATGTCAATGCCGTGTGTTGATTTTGCTTTTAATTTTTTTCAACCGAAGGGCGAAAAAACAAGGGGAACTCGAAGAAGCAGCGTAGCGCTTCGATGAGTTAGCCCTTGCTTACATACATTAAGCAATGAAAGAGTCTATTTTTATATTTATGTCATCAGGGAAGACTTCTTTAAACTTCCGAATTACATTGACCAAATATTTTTCGGGATCGTCGTAGTCTCCACTATATCTTCCTGATTTTGAATTTATAAAATATTGATCGTTCTTTATAAATAATTCGCCAGCGATTCTTGCCGGTTTAAATCCCGTTAACGTAGGGTGCCCATTGTTATTAATTTCCTTTCCTATGACTAATGTGCCTTCTTGCGTGATTGCCCATATTAAGAACGATTTTTTATTATTGTTCTCTAAATTTTTTGTCAAAGCGGAAAAAGTAAGATCTTGCCTGCCATAAAACGATTTACTACTTTTATTTTTATTTATTTTCTTACTATTAAACTCTTCTGGCTTGAGATAGCTTGGTGCTCTCAAAGTACCATAGAAATTATCGAGGTATGTAGAGTAATCATCATCGTCATTGCTTAATTTATTTAAAAATGAAATTAGGAAGCTTTTTTCTTCAAAGTTCGGAATGTCTTTGAGGATAAGTTCAAGAGTATCGTCATTTTTAGTTAATTGTAATAATATTTCTATTACGGCTTGAGATCTTATGTAATCCTTATAAATTATGCCGGAAACAGCATCTCCTTGAGGTATATCGGTGGCATCAAATAACACATCAAAGCAGTAAGCTTCATCCAGCTTGAATTCTACTATCCAATGATGTTTCGAATAGGCATGTGTTAGAAATTCGATTCTTTTGTTTTCGCAATAATCAATGCCAAACTTATCATTTCCCATTTTTTGGAAATTAAAATTCAAGACATCACTTCTAATTTCAGATATCTCTTTCAGTTTTATTGAGAAGGATAGTTGTAACGTTCTCTCAATATTATTTATTTTTAGTAAGGTTTCGAATAGGTATTTTATCAACTTTGCTGTAGTATAGGCATATTCACTTGATAGCCTAACTTTGCTTTTGGTTAATACAATTATAGAATCTGGAACCAACACTTCATGTGCTTTTTTCCATTTTTTTAAGTCATCCTTCTCTTGAAAAGTTAACCCCCATTCTGTCGTTTCTGTTATTTTGCTTTTCAAATATCTAGACCTTACAAAGGGACCTTGCCTATCATTATGAATGTATAAAGCTTTACCTTCATTGCTGTTGTAACCTAATATAGTTACTGCATGGTCATTCTTTCTAATGAAGGTTTTGTCATCTTTGACTTCATAAATAGTTCCTCGCAATATCAGTGGGATGTTGCTATTAATATGGGTTTCGACCAATTGGTGAAATTCTTCATCTGAAATTTCATCAACTTTAAATAGATGATGCTTGAATTTTTCGACATCTATAGATCTTAATAACTGTTTGTTTGTTAGTGATAAATTAGGAAAGCTGTTGTTCGAACCAGGTATATAATTTATTGCATTTATTGTTATTTCACTACACGATGGGATCGTGCTTAAATCTCGATGTTTCGACGCATGTAGCGCAGACCATAATGCAGTTGTAGCATAAGCTGATACTATCATATCTTGCTCTTGAAATGCCACTGAATCTACCGTCAGAGAAATACCGAATAAATCAACTGTATACTCTCTTAAAAGAGTTTTTTTAAAGGGGGACTGAATAAGGCTATCATATGGTCTAAGACACGTTTTTCCGATAAATGTTTTTGGTAGGGGTTT
>NZ_JASGBT010000021.1:489842-757346 GCF_030053255.1 Serratia sp. PF-27 | reverse complement strand
TTAATATGTTGTCTATCATTTTATGATTTATTTGTTTAGAGAAAAAATGAAGCCGCGCTGTTTTGAATCCCTTATTATTAAACCCTTTAACATAGTAATGATTATAATCTTCCAAATAATCCCGGTCTATGTACGTGGGTTCGAGTAAAACAGACTTACATTTCATATCGTTTAAATATCTGAAGATATAATCAATTTGTGCTTTATTATAAACATGTGGGAAATGAGAGCCAAAACATTCTTTGATTAAATTGCTTAGAGTTTGTTTCTCGAATTTGCATATTAAGTATGGCGTCATTATGTATCATCCTTAAAATTGACAAAAAAAAGCGGCAAAAGCCGCTATTTATAAATGGAATAATATTCAAACGCAGTATGCTTTTGATAAAAACTCTTCACTAACTGCTTTTTTCTTGCTTTCTAACTCAAAATTTTTGTCCGCTTGCTTAAGTTCATTTCTCAACAGAGAAATTTTCTCATCCGTTAAATTCATTTCAGATGCAGCTTTCAAGAGATCATATACACTCATTAAGGCTCTCCTAGTTTCTACTAGCTATCCATATTTACCATAATTTTTTGGGTTTGTCAACCATCAGCCTGTTGCGTTGAGATACCCTTCTTGCAATCCACAAAAGTAATAGGGATTGTAATCATGCGTTTATACGGCTGTAGTTAGCTTATCGGTATGCGTCAGCCTTGCTTAGAGATAACCTGGTAGATAATCTTTTTCTTGAGAATAGCTCGTATACCATGAGCCACAAGCAAACCTTTCGAACTAATTTGTCAAGTTCCAGGTTTGAGGTCTCACAGTTCATCGACCTTGGCGGGTTACGATAACCGGAAAAACATATTTAATTTGATTGGGGATGAGTGTCATAATTTTAGATGCTAACATCCTGTAACATATTAATTAAATGGTGTATCCTAATTTCTATAGGAAAAATCCGCTTTAAAGCGGTTGCTGATTGTGATTATTAGTTTTGTGAGGCAATGGCAATGTGCGAAAGGATGTTTAAAAAAGATGTTTATTCTGAATGGGTTATACGCAATAGCCTTTACTGGATGAGTTCGCTCACCCAGTGGAAGCTTTGTGAAGATATATCCTCTTGGACAATCTCTTTCGAAAACGATAGTCCCGAATGCCTCTATGAATTCGAGAGGCTGCTAAATGATTACGCTTTGCGAGAAAAACTACAGCATAAAACAGGGGCATTGAGAGATTCTATTATCCATAAAGTGCTTCGCAGCGTAGATGAAAGGCTTTCATAATGGAGTTGATGCCATTCAATTTCGACAGATTGCCTAATGGACGGGTTTTTATAAGCAACCTCGCTGGCTTTCATCACTTCATTAATGAGCAAGAGCTGCTTGATCTTTCTGATGAGCAAATCAGTGCGGAACAATCAAACGTACTTGAAAGCAAGCTGTTCATAACCAACGAAAGCTCATCAGCTATTGCTCCCTATGCTTTAAGTTCTGCTTTTGCAAAACGATTGATGAATGAACTGGCGATCAGGCCAATTTTCATGATTGTGCCCACATTACGTTGCGACCATACCTGCAAGTATTGTCAGGTCAGTAGAGCTTCAGTGAATGCCTCTGGTTATGATCTAGATCCCGCTCTCATCCCTGATATCATTTCAACTATCAAAAAACTATCGACACCACCTTATAAGATAGAGATACAGGGTGGAGAGCCACTCTTGCGGTTCGATTTACTTCAGTCTATCTATGAGCAATGTGCTGAAACGCTGGGAAGCACCGATTTTGAGATGGTTGTAGCATCAAGCCTGTCTGTCTTGAATGAGGATATGCTTGAATGGTCGAGAGACAGGAACATAATTTTCTCTGTTTCGCTTGATGGTGAGGAAGTTGTACACAACAGTAATCGAATTCTTGGTCATGGGCTTGCTTACCGTAGAACAGTGTCAGGGGTAGAGGCTATCAAACGGTCTTTAGGCGCTGATCGCGTTGCAACGGTTACTACAGTTACTAAAGATCTTGTCAGGCACCCTGAATCGATTGTCCAGGCTCACTTATCTCTTGGCCTCAAGGACATGTTTATCCGACCTGTTAGTCCCTATGGGTTTGCACAAAAAGCATCGTTCACCTTTTCTATGGACGAATACTTCAGTTTCTATTCCTCTTTGATAGATGAAATTCTTAAGATCAACAAAGAAGGGATAAGGGTTGTTGAACATTCTGCCTCCATTCATCTGAAAAGGATCTTCAATCCCGGTTTTAGTGGTTATGCGGATTTAAAGTCGCCAAGCGGGGTCGTGCTTAACAGTATTCTTTTCAATTATGACGGTCGAGTATATGGTAGCGATGAGAGCCGTATGTTGCAGAAGGTGAATCCTGAAACGGAGTTCAGTGCGGGTGAAGTTAAGACGCTATCATTTTCCAAGAGTCCTTACTATAACGCAGTATTGAGTTCATCGTTCAATTTTGCTCTGCCAGGTTGTGATACATGCGCGTATCAACCATTTTGCGGTGCAGACCCATGCCAGAACATAAGTGTACAAGGTGAGCCTGTCGGTGATAGGAGTCGTTCAACGTTTTGTCAGTATCACAAGGGGATGTTCAGGTATCTGATGAACTCCATCTCAGAAGGTGGTCCGAAGGCTGAGATGCTAAAAGGATGGGCATATGTCTGAGGTTATCAGGAACGATATCTTTCATTTTTCTTCAAAAAAGAATGTGCCCACGGGGTTCTATCGGTTATGCAAACAAAAACCAGTGAACCCTTTATTCTTTTTGCCCAATTTACTGGTAGTTGCTGAAGGCAATGATGATGCCATTCAACCATGCTTTGATTACTCTGTTATTAGCAGTGAATTAATTGAGTCAATTGAAGATGGAGATATTGGGATAATCAACAATGGCAATATGATACGCGTTATTCTGTCCCGCAGAGCCAATCATAATACTGTCTTAGTTACGGAACGCTGCAATAACCTGTGCCTGTTTTGTTCCCAGCCACCAAAGAAAGCAAATGATGACTGGCTACTTACGCAATCAGCTCTTGCTATAGCTTCATTTGGTTTGAATGGAGTTGTTGGGGTCAGCGGTGGTGAACCTTTGCTATATGGGGATGATTTCCTTCACTTCATTGATTTTATCATCGAGAATTCACCAGATACTGCTTTGCATGTTTTAACAAACGGACGCAAATTTGCTGATACCAACTTTACTCAGGAAATGGCAAAGCGAAGCAAAAAGATCAAAATCACCTTTGGTATCCCGCTCTACTCATCAAGACCACTTGTGCATGATCATCTGGTAGGGAGTGATGGCGCATTTAATGAAACGGTTAAGGGGTTAATCAATGCAGGAAACTCAGGGATTAATATCGAACTTAGAGTTATTCCGACACTGGCTAACTATACAGAATTGGATGATATTGTAGAGTTCGTTGGCCGTGTGTTCTCTAACATCAATCAGATTTCCCTTATGGGGCTGGAATCTATCGGTTGGGCGCGAAAGAACTGGTCAACAATCTTCATTGAGCACAGCAGTTATAGTGAGAAAATAACCTCCGCCATAGACGCTGCACACAGATCAGGCATACCTCTAACAATTTTTAATTATCCTTTGTGTCATCTTCCTGAAAGAGCCTGGGAGTTTGCTGCTCAGTCGATCTCTGATTGGAAAAATTACTATCCTAAAGAATGTGATGAATGCACTCAGAAGTCTTCCTGTGCTGGTTATTTCAGTTCCTCAACAGGCCGTTTTCATCAACCACCGAGACCAATTTCATGAAAAAATTTAATTTTGCTGCACTACTTCCGGGATTTTTGGCACTCAATAATTCTGTATGGGCAAGTGATTCATCTACCGGAGCAAGTGATTTGCCTGGTATGACTCTTAATGAACATGATTTAGTGATAGCCCCACTTAACACCGAAGTTCCATTCTATATTGCAGGGCATCGTAGTCATAGCTCCCATCGGAGCCATAGTTCTCACCGATCATCATCAGGTGGCGGGTACTATGGTGGCAGCACTCCATATTATCCAAAAACATACAGCTCACCAAGCTCATCTGGGTCTTCAAGTTCAGGAACAAGTTCCTCATCGTCCTCTTCCTCTGTGCGTTCGCTTCGTTCTAACGACAATAACAACTCTACTACTACGAATTCAGTTGGAACGACAGAAGCTAACCGTGCAAGTAATGGGCTGACTGCTGGTACAGAGAAGCGTAAGCGCTTAATCATGCGGGTTCAATTCGCTTTGCTGGACAAAGGTTATTACAACGGGAATATTGACGGCATAATGGGGCCTTCCACAAGGCAATCAATAAAAAATTATCGCATTGCGAACGGACTACCAACACCGTCAAGAGAAACTCTGGATACGCAGCTATTGAATTCACTTAGTATTTTAGCTCGTTGAAAGAAAGTGATTCATGTTCAAACCAATAACATCATCAATTGCATCTTGGAGATTATGATGGCTCTAATAAATAAATCAGATTTGAAATATAAGTATAGTTGGACTGCTATAGGCGATGACGATCCTAAAAAAACAGGCAAGCCTGACAGCACATTCCTCAACAGGAACGAAGGATATGAAGTTCTTCCATTCATAAATAGATTTGCAGAAAAGCATTCTTTTAAAAATAAAGAATCAGCATTTAAGGCTGAGAAGATGATAAAAGAATATTTGCCTGGTGATGTCAGAAGCCACAAGAATGTAACTTCGTGGCTTGAGAATAACTGGAGTAAATATTGATACTCATCGATAAAATGGCTCATTAATGAGCCATTTTAAATATTATATTTGTGTCTTGTAGGATAAAAGGAAGGTACAAATGGCACAGTTGCTAATTAGAAATGTAAGAAGTTATTCTAAAGAACGAAGCATTAACATCGATTTGAGCAAAAAAGTTAATCTCATATATGGTCAGAATGGAAGTGGAAAATCAACTATATCAGGATATTTTTACAGCCCCTCTAATGTGGCATACAATGATTGCTCTTTTAGCAAAGAAGGTGATTATAATTATGTCGTTTATAATAATCAGTTTGTAGAGGACTCTTTTTATCATAAATCAGAACAACCAGGAGTATTTACTTTAAGCCAAAGTAACAAAGAAGTTTTGGGCGATATAAAGCAGTCAGATAAAAAAATAGCAAATTTGAAAAGTCGGCTGACTCGGTTGGATAATGAAATAAAAGAAAAAGATGAAATGCTTACCAAGCTTGAGAATGGCTGTAAAGAAGCTGTATGGAAAAAGACAGCACATATCAGAACAACTGAACTTACTGAGTTGATGGCAAAGAGTTTAAGAAAAGATAGCCTATATAGTAAAATATGCACACAAGCTGAAAAAGATGAAACAAGCACAGAAGATGTTTTGAATGAATATAAAAAGTTGAAGAATAATAAAACTTCTTCTTTTAATTCAATCAATCACCCATCAATACCTATCTTGAATAAACAAAAGGAAGAATTGCTCCTGACACCATTAATCCCATCATCTAATAGTTACCTTTCAAATGTTATTGAAGAGTTAGGGAATGCAGATTGGGTCAAGTCGGGATTAGGATATGTTAATGACACAAGGTGCCCATTTTGTCAAAGCGATACGATCAATAATGATTTTTTAAAAGCTATAACAGATGTCTTTGACGAAACGTATGAACAAAGATTAAAAGATCTTAAAGGTATTTATAATGATTACTCAAATTCTTGTGATGAATACATAAGTGAATTAGAGCGCTCTTTGTATGATTCGGGCTATGTTTCTGATGACGATAATATCTGGAGTATGATCAAACAGATCGGGCAATCACTTGAACTAAATAAAAACGCTCTGAAAGAAAAGATAGAAAAGCCATCAGTAGCAATATCACTTATTGATTCATCAATAAATTACGATGAAGTAAGCGAAAAAATCAAAGTTTTGAATGTTGAAATAAAGGAAATTAATGACAGATTAAATGCCTATGAAACGAGTGTTTATAATATTACAAGTAAGCTCTGGAAGGTCTTGAGGAATTTATGCAGCGATGTAATTGATACTAATAACACCAATATGGAGGAATTAAAAGGTGAAAGGAGTTTAATAATACAAAGAAAAGATATTATTGAAGGTGAAATGCAACAGGAGAAAGTTAGGCTTTCAAACCTTAGGAAACAAGTTTCTAATATGGATGAAACGGTAGATAAAATAAATACATCACTCAAAAATCTTGGCCTAAATAGTTTAGAGATTAAAAAATCACATGAAAGAAATTTCTTTCAAATTCACAGAGGGAACGACAATGTTGAAATTTATAAATCACTAAGTGAAGGGGAGAAAACAATAATCACCTTCTTGTATTTCTTAGAGTGTTGTGAAGGTCAACTCGAAGAGGGGGAACTTAAAGATAAGTTGATTGTGATTGACGATCCTATATCGAGTTTATCCCATGACTATATTTATGAGATATCATCTTTAATACATTATCGGATTATTGAAGGTACAGCACCAGATGCTAAAATTTTAATTCTTACGCATAACTTATTCTTTTTTCAAGAAGTTTTAAAACTAGCTCCTTCTAAAATAAAAGCTTTTGATAAGCAATATAATTTATTGAGAGTAGTGAAAAATGAATATAGTGATGTTATCGCTATGTCTAAAGGTGATATAAAAAACGAATATGAATCCTATTGGATGGTATTAAAAAATGTGAAGGAGGGCATTGTAAATCCTGTTGTTCTTCCTAATGTAATGCGAAACATTCTTGAATATTATTTTTCATTTTCTTGTAAGCTAGATAGTCTTAAAACAGCATTAGAAAAAATGGCAGAATCTGAGAGTGATATTACATATAAGTCTTTCTGTCGCTATATGCACAGAGGGTCGCATTCAGACTCTTCCAATATAAATAATTTAGGAAGAGGAACAACTGAAAAGTATTTCGAAATTTTTAAGAACGTCTTTGATAAAACGGATGATTTACCACATTATAATCGAATGTTTGGAGTTGAAACTGACAACGACTTTGTAGAATAAGAAAGGTTACCACTGAGGCACCATTAATCATTAACGGTTAGGTAGGGAACGGAGGTGCTGACACACCGTTTCCCACCGTCCAAACCGAAAACGTTGATACTGGCATACCAGCACACATTTGTTATTCATGGTTTTTACTCAATCTTGTCTCAGTCAGCTACTGATAGCCTTTACACCCCATGTGCAAAGCAAGCATACTATGGGATCTGGCAGAAAGAGTGCCTCAGTGGTTAATGTATAATACCAGTAGGAATATATTAATCAATGATTTCTTTAGGTAACTATAAGGATGATAAGGTTTTAGGTTCCCTTTCCATTATCATTTTTTCTATTTTATCAAGTTTCGACATTAGGGTAATATTCCCTTTATCATAGTTTCTTTGAACTCTTATAATGTTTTTTATCAAATCATAGGCTGTGGACAATATAGACTCTAATAGTATCCCTGAAAAAGAATTGGAATGAACATATTCTAATTTATTGACTTTGAATACCTTTATTGCACCAATGTTTGCAATCTCTTCTTGGTTTCTTTCAATTATCTCGTTGAAGTATCTTTGGTGGTTATTTACTGGTTTTTCATGTTCTGATTTAAATATTACTTTGATTATCGAATTTTGCAAAAGAATACTACTTTCATTATGTATGTATAGGAATGGTGCTGATATTAACTCGCCTTTGACTTTAGTTATTGGTGCATAGCCAAAAGGCATTCGGTTGTGTTTTAAATAGTTATTCAAAACATATAACTCGTGGCACTCACCCACTAATAAAAACTCAAATGCATCTTTGAAAGTATTCCTGCATTTTTCATAATATTCTTCATGATTACCATTGGTTTTTTTTAAAACCCCTATTGAATGGGCTTTGAATATTTTTACTATCTCTTCATCGATATCTTTTTCTTTAATAGGTCTGTAAATGGTTTTCACTGCACTCTCCGATGTTCCTATCAAAGACAGGATTATCCAAGCGTAGTAGTATTCGATTAGAGTCGAATGATTATTTATAATGGAGTCTAAATAATATGAACTTTCAATTTCAGAAAGATAATGAGTTCCTCTAGGTTTATCAAGTAGTTCCTCGAGTTTTTTGCAAAAAAACACGGTTTTATTAATTTGATATTCTAAGGCTATATTCGCTTCTGCTTTGAAATGGTAATGCAATGCATCGTTTAATATTTCATTTGGGGGGATGATCATTTGTTATTCCTGTGAGAGTTGTATTTTTTTATGTGATTTTGTTGCTAATTGGTCAATTTACAATAAGCCGAAAGTTAAATTAATAACTTTTATACTCGATTAATATACGAGTTATCAATGAATTGTCAACTGTTGAAATTCAAAACGGAAAGCATACCAATAGTAATCTAATAAACCACACGATGTTCTTTTACGTTGAGAAAAAAACAGCGTTATCATTTTTTTAGAATACTGCTGCATAATTTTCATGTGGTTTCTGAATTAAGCTTTGTCTTGGTAGGAATTGCACCCATACTCGTCCATCCATAAGAAGCTGCCTCCACATGCTTTCCCCACCAGTTCATCATCTCTCTACGCTGTTCCAGATACTGTGATCTGTTATAGGCTCTCCTGACTTCGTTAGTATCAATATGAGCTAAAGCAGCTTCAATCACGTCTGGTGGAAAACCTTTCTCGTTAAGCACTGTTGAGGCAATCGCTCTCATTCCATGAGCCACCAACAGATCTTTGAAGCCCATCCGTTTAAGCGCCATGTTTGCTGTCTGACTATTCATAGGTTCAAGTGGATTCCGGTAGCCGGGGAAAACATAATCTCTGTGCTTACTGATGGGCTTCATCACTTCCAGAATAGCCAAAGCTTGCTCAGAAAGTGGAACGATATGCTCACGTTTCATCTTCATGCGACCAGCAGGGATACGCCATTGTTTTGCGGCAAAGTCGATCTCATCCCAGCGAGTCGTTGACGCTTCGGCAGGTCGTATCATCGTTAGTAATTGCCATTCGATAAGACAGCGAGTTTGTCGTCCGATACTGGCAAATGCCAGAGTTTTCATCAAAAGGGGGAGTTGCTCTGGAGGTAGGGCAGGGCGGTGTTTTACCTTTGGTTTATGGAATGTTCGTCCGATTCGTGCTGCGGGGTTTACAGATACCAGCCCAGAATTGAGGGCGTAATCCATAACTTCATTGATACGCTGGCTTAGACGTTTAACCGTTTCGAGTCTTCCGGCAGCATGTGTTGGCTCTAACGCTCCGATGAACTGCTGAGCCGTGATGTTAGCAATGGGCATAGAGCCAATATGTGGGAATACATATTTACTCATAAAACGCCAGATATCGTTTAACGTATGGGTTGCCAGCCCCGCTGATTCTTTGGTTTTAAACCAGTCTCCTGCAACCTTTTCAAAGGTGCTTTCTGTGGCACTTTTTTGCCGCAACTGCTCGGTTTTTTTATGCTCCTGCGGATCAATATCTTTGCTCAATAGAAGACGGGCATCTTCACGAAGTTGACGAGCCTCAGAGAGAGATACAGCAGGGTAAGCACCAAAGCTAATCATTGCGCGTTTGCGAGTGAAAGGTTTGTAATAGCGGAATCGCCAGAGTTTTGAGCCTCCGGGCTTAAGCAGTAGCTCTAAGCCATCCCCGTCATACAGGATAGTGGCACGTTCAGTCGCTTTAGCATTTTTGACTTCGGTGTTGTTAAGGGGCTTTGTCTGACGCGCCATATTATTCTCCAATCACTGGTTAGGCATATGGCTCAGACGACACGATGGATTGTATGCCTAAAGATATGCCTAAAAATGTTGGATTTCACTGTATCAGCGTGGACTTTACTAGATAACAGAAAAACAGTAGGTCTACGCAACCCACTGTTAATCCTGTTTTTTATAGCCTTGTCTGGACTTCAGTAGACAAAACGTTGGGGATAATTTGGTCGGCATGAGAGGATTCGAACCTCCGACCCCCGACACCCCATGACGGTGCGCTACCAGGCTGCGCTACATGCCGACGCTATGAAAAATCATACTACCGATTCCCGATGTTAATGCAAGCACCTCGCCACTTGATTGCTTTAGTTTTAAGCAGTTAGTTGGCGATAAAGCGTTTTACATCGGTCAGCACCTGCAGCAGCAGAGCAAGCTGCGGTTTCTCGTCTTTTATTTCTTCGCCGTTCTGATCGTAGACGCGATAGTTGCCGCTGTTGTCCAGCATCAGCGTCTGCGTCGGCGTAGTGATCACCAGCTGATTGCCATCGCCGGTGGCGATCCAGTCGTTGCGGCGCTGGGCGGTGAACAGATCTTCGCCCTGCGAATAGTCTTTCGGCGCGGTTTTCACGTGCAGCAACCGTTGCATCAAGGTGCGCATCACGTCGTTATGGCCGGTCAGCTTGCTGATGGTCTGCGCTGGGGTGCCCGGCCAGTGGATCACCAACGGCACCTGCAGTTGCGCCTGGTTGAAGGCAGTGCCGGCGCCCCATTGGCCTTTGCCGCTGTCGTTGAATTCGACGCCGTGTTCGGCGGTGATCACCACCACGGTTTTGTCCAGCAGACTGCGCTGTTTCAGGGTATCCAGCACCTGGGCTATCTGGGCATCCACGTCTTGCGCGCCGGTGCGATAGCGTTGGATAAAATCGGCCGGCGCCGGGGTTTTGTCGTCTTCGGCCGGCTCGGCGCCGCTGAAGTTGATATAGGAGAACCACGGCTCTTTGCCGCCCTGATCCGTCAGCCAGCGCTGCCATTGCTGCGTGGTTTGCGCGTCGCTTTGCGGCGCCGGCGTCGGCAGCGAGAAGTCGGTCAATAGGGCCTGGCGGTACAGGCTGGCGTTGAAACCGTCGGAAGAGAACAGCCCCAGTTGGTAGCCCTGATCGCCGAGCGCGTTGAGCAGCGCCGACGGCTTGCGGCCGGCGAGCACGCTGTCCAGATAGGTCGGAGAAATGCCGTAGAACAGGCCGAACAGCCCGGTGTCGGCATGATTACCCGAGCTGTAGTGATCGCTGAAGCGCACGTTTTCCTGGGCGAAGCGCGTCAGCGCCGGCATGTCCTGCGCCACGTCTTTGGCGCGAATGCCGTCCACCACGATCATCAGCAGGTTATAGCCGCTGCCTTTATCGCCGTAGCTGAGATCGCTGAGCGGATACTCCACCGCCACCGCTTCCGGGTTGCCCTGTTGCATCAGGCGGCGCTCATACTCTTGCTGGTCGAGCAGGCCGTGTTTTTCGAGGAACTTGCGCGCGGTCATCGGGTACGAGAGCGGCAGATTGGCTCGCTGCATGGTGATCGGGCGATAGAAGTTGGCGTCAGCCCAAATGTAAATCAGGTGCGACGCGAAAAAGGCGCTGATAAACAGCGCCGCCAGCGGTTTGCCGAAGCGGCGGCGGTTCAGGCTGCGCAGCTTCTGCCAGCTCCAAGTGCCGAACAACATCTCCACCAGGAAGATCACGGGCACGCAGATAAACATCAGCTGCCAGTCGCGCGACAGCTCACTCTGGTCCGGGTTGACCACCAGATCCCACACCACCGGATTGAGGTGCAGGTGGAAATGGGAGAACACTTCGCTGTCGACCAGCAACAGCGTGAGCCCGATGGTGGCCAGCGCGGCGGAAATAAATCGCAGCAGCCGCTGCGACATCACCACGAAGGTGAGCGGGAAGATCACCAGCAAATAGCCGGCGAACACGATAAAGCTGAAATGCCCCAGCAGGCTGACAAAGGCATAGACCCGGCCCAGCAGGGATGCGGGCCAGTCGGTAACAAACAGGTAGCGGCTGCCCAGCCCAAGGGCGAGCAGGATGTTGAATAAGGCGAACCAGTGCCCCCAGCTGATCATCTGGGAGACTTTTTCACGATAACGCTGACGGTTTGTCACCATAAGTCAATATTAATGTGCTTTGTCTTCACGGACAGAAGCCTGCAGGGCTTCCGCGAACGATCTTGCCAGGGTTTTCCGCTGCGCGGGGGCAACGCTGGTGTTGATCAAATTAGTGACCATGTTGCCCAGCACCATCAGGGAAAGATCGGTGGGGGTATGGTGTTTTTCCAGAACATTGACCAGCTCTGAGAGCAGTTGTTCAACGTGTTCGTCACTGTAACGGGATGATTGTGGCATAAAATTGCGCTTAGTAATCTGCAAAGTGCCCTATCTTACCGTATAGGGCAGTGATTTTCCGCTCTTTTATCACTTCCTGTCATTTGGGGAAGGGGGCGCCCGTGGCGGGGCTGCTCCTCGCAGCGCCTTTCCGGTTTGCCGCGGTTTTTAGTATTGCAGGTCGGGGCCTTCAGTGTTTGAATACGCGCCTAAAGAACAGGAGGATTTACCATGAGTCTGGATATCGACCAGATCGCTCTGCACCAATTGGTGAAACGCGACGAGCAAACGCTGGACGTGGTGTTGCGCGATACCTTGCTTCCCACCAACGCGGCGGTGGAAGAAATGATGACGGAACTGCATCGCGTCTACAGCGCCAAGAGCAAGGCCTTGGGCCTGTTCAACGAAGGCAGCGAGCTGGCGGAAGCGCTGCGCACTTGCCGCAAGGACGATAAGGACTTTCTGGCCTTCAGCCGCGCGGCGACCGGCCGCCTGCGCGACGAACTGGCGAAGTATCCGTTTGCCGAAGGCGGCGTGGTGCTGTTCGGCCAATACCGTTATCTGGCGGTGGAGTACTTGCTGATCGCGGTGCTGAACAGCCGTAATAGCATGCGCGTCAACGAAGAACTGGATATCAACACCACGCACTATCTGGACATCAACAACGCCGATATCGTCGCGCGCATCGATCTGACCGAATGGGAAACCAACCCGGAATCGACCCGCTATCTGACCTTCCTGCGCGGGCGCGTAGGCCGCAAGGTCGCCGACTTCTTCATGGATTTCCTGGCGGCGTCCGAAGGGTTGGACACCAAGGCGCAAAACCGCGGGCTGCTGCAGGCGGTGGACGACTACTGCGCCGATGCGCAGTTGGACAAGAACGAGCGCCAGTCGGTGCGCCAACAGGTGTACAGCTACTGCAACGAACAGCTGCAGGCGGGCGAAGAGATTGAACTGCAGGCCCTGTCGCAGGAGCTGTCGCCGGTCGGCGAGAAAGACTTCATGCAGTTCTCCAGCGAGCAAGGGTATGAGTTGGAGGAAAGCTTCCCGGCGGATCGCGGCACGCTGCGCCAGCTGACCAAATTTGCCGGCAGCGGCGGCGGCATCAGCCTGAATTTCGACGCCATGCTGCTGGGCGAGCGCATTTTCTGGGATGCGGCCACCGACACGCTGACCATCAGAGGCACGCCGCCGAACCTGCGCGATCAGCTGCAACGCCGGACCGGCAGCGGCAAGTAAGCGCGCCGAATCGCAGACAATAAAAAACGCCGCAATTGCGGCGTTCTTTATTTCGGCGTCCCGAAAGGTTCGAAAACGTAGCGATTAAACGCGAACGAAGTCGATGTGAGCCAGTTTTGGCTTGAACGGGTGACGCTGTACAGCCTGAACCTTAACTTTGGTTTCTTTACCGTCGATAACCAGAGTTACTGCTTCGCTGTAGAATTCTGGTTTAGCTTCCATGTTCTTAACAGAATCATGGTCCAATTCGATGGAAACTGCAGCTTCTTTGCCACCGTAAACGATAGCTGGGAATTTGTTTGCTGCACGCAGGCGGCGGCTCGCACCTTTACCCTGGTCTTTACGTACTTCTGCATTGATAGTGAACATTGTTTTTTCTCTTAAAAGAAAATTTACCCTGCTACAGGCGACCCAAGTAGCAAGTTCGGAAATCCGCTTTAACGCCGGGCAGGCCCAGGTAAAGCGCGCGGCATTTTAACGGAAAGCCGCCTGCAGGGCAACGAAAACCTGTCCAGATTGAGGACCGTTCGCTCAGGTCAATTGATTGGCGCGGCGGAAACGGCCTTGATAATCGAACACTTTCTCGCGCACCTGCCAAAACTGCCCGCGTTTGCGCGCCACCACGAAATCCGGATGGCGCAGCGCCTGCTGTTGCGCCAGCACGTCGGCGGCGGTGTGCCAGGCGAACGGCACGCCCGGTGCGCGCTGGTGCGGGCGCAGGAACAGCATCTCGAACGCTTTGCGCTGCGCCGGCGTCTGCAGGCGGAAACGCTCGCTGGTGCTGGTGCCGTCCTCGTCGTAATAGGTGGCCTTCAGCCATTCGCCCTTGTCATCGCGGCCGCTCTGCAGCTCCATGCCGCCGCAGCGCAGCACCAGCGCGTCTTTCAGCTTCAGCGCCGCCTTCAGCATGTCGTCGGGATCGACCAGCACCTCCTGACACTGATGGCAGCGGCGTGCGGCGATGTCGTTCTCCGCGCCGCAGTGCGGGCAGCTCTTGAACCGGAAGCGGTAATCGCACTGTTCGCGGTGGCCGTCGTCGTCTTCCAGCCACCCCTGGCAGCGGCGGCCGTAGTGCTCGATAATGTCGCCGTTCTCGGTGCACTTGCCCCAGAACAGATTGGCGAAGCCGCAGGCCGGGCAGAACACCTGCACCGGCTGGCTGTCGCCGTGCGGCTTGCTGACGCCGACCTCCGGCGTGAACAGATCGTGCGGGTTGCCGGCGTAGTCGAGGATCAGGCAATCCTTTTTGTCGGGCGCCAGCCGCAGCCCGCGCCCGACGATCTGCTGGTACAGGCTGACGGACTCGGTGGGGCGCAGGATCGCGATCAGATCGACGTGCGGCGCGTCGAAACCGGTGGTCAATACCGCGACGTTGACCAGATAGCGCAGCCGCTGCTGTTTGAACGCGTCGATCAGCGCATCGCGCTCGGCGGGCGGCGTTTCGGCGCTGACCAGCGCGGCTTCGCCGTTCGGCAACAGGCCGTGGATCTCGCGGGCGTGTTCGACGGTGGCGGCGAAGATCATCACGCCTTTGCGATCCTCTGCGTACTCCACGATCTGGCTGATGATGTGCGGCGTGACGCGGTTTTGCCGCTTCAGCTCGCGGTTCAGATCCGCTTCGCTGAACAGGCCGTTGCTCCTGGCCTCCAGCCGGCTGAAGTCATATTGCACGATCGGCATATCCAGCCGCTCAGGCGGCACCAGGAAGCCGTTCTTAATCATGTAGCGCAGCGGCAGCTCGTAGATGCAGTCGCGAAACAGACTGGCGCCGTCGCCGCGGGTGAAGCCATGGTAGTGATACTGGTAAATCCAGCCCTTGCCCAGTCGGTAAGGCGTGGCGGTCAGCCCCAGCAGCCGCAGCTGCGGGTTGGTTTTCTGTAAATGCTGGATGATTTGCTGGTACTGGCTGTCGTCGTCGTCGCTGATGCGGTGGCATTCATCGACGATCAGCAGCGAAAAGGCGCCGTCGAACAGCGGCAGGTTGCGCGCGACGGACTGTACGCTGCCGAACACCACCTTGCCGGCGCTCTCTTTCTGCTGCAGGCCGGCGGCGAAGATATCCGCTTCCAGGCCGTAGGCGCAGTATTTGGCGTGGTTTTGCGCCACCAGTTCCTTGACGTGCGCCAGCACCAGCACCCGCCCGCGGGCGCGCTTCGCCAGCTCGGCGATCACCAGGCTTTTGCCGGCACCGGTCGGCAGCACGATCAGCGCCGGTTCGGGGTGCCGCCGGAAATGGTTGATGGTGGCTTCGACCGCTTCCAGTTGGTAGGGGCGTAGGGTAAAGGCCATAAATGAACGCCGTAGGTTGGAATGGGCCGCCGGGAACCGGTTTTGTCACCTCTGTTCCCACAGAAACCGTGACATTTTACGTGCCGGGCGGCCGAAAAATTTCTATTATTATGCCTTCTGCGCGCGCGCGGTGCGAGAAGCGTGAAAATTACCCCTGTCGGGCAACGCGTTGTACCGCTATACTCGTGTGACAGCAATCGCTGTTCCCCCACGCGATTTCCCCCCTGAACCTGCCATTTGCACCCGGTGCAACGGCGGGCGTCATATTTTGGCAATACGATCAATGCGATCATAACAACGACAGGCAAAGCAGATCCCATGCGATTGGACAAGTTTTTATCTCAGCAGTTAGGCATTAGCCGTGCGCTGGTTGCGCGCGAACTTCGGGCTAAACGCGTCACCGTGGACGGTGAGGTGGTGAAGAGCGGGGCTGTCAAACTGACCCCGGAGCAAGAAGTGGCGTTCGACGGCAATCCGCTGCAGCAGCAGAACGGCCCGCGCTATTTCATGCTCAACAAACCGCAGGGTTACGTCTGTTCCACCGACGATCCCGATCATCCGACGGTGCTGTACTTCCTCGATGAGCCGGTCGCGTACAAGCTGCACGCCGCAGGACGGTTGGATATCGACACCACCGGGCTGGTGCTGATGACCGACGACGGCCAGTGGTCGCACCGCGTCACGTCGCCACGCCACCACTGTGAGAAAACCTATTTGGTGACGCTGGAGCACCCGCTGGCGGAAGACACCGCGCAGCGTTTCGCCGAAGGGGTGCAACTGCACAACGAGAAAGATCTGACGCGGCCGGCGACGCTGGAGCAGGTCGACGAGCACGTGGTGCGCCTGACCCTCAGCGAAGGGCGCTACCACCAGGTGAAGCGGATGTTCGCTGCCGTCGGCAATCGGGTGATCGAGTTGCACCGCGAGCGCATCGGCGCCATCGTGCTGGATGACGATCTGGCGCCGGGTGAATACCGCCCACTGACCGAAGAAGAGATCGCCAGCGTGGGCGCGCCGCACCTGCAGGACTGATAACCGATCATCGATTGCGGCCGATTAAGGAGTCGTGGAACGTGCAACAGAACCGAACCTCTCATCTCGGTTTGATTTTCATTCTGGGCCTGTTGTCCATGTTGATGCCGTTGGCCATCGACATGTACCTGCCCAGTATGCCGGTGATCGCCGCCCAGTTTGGCGTCGAGTCCGGCAGCGTGCAGATGACGCTCAGCGCCTATATGCTCGGCTTTGCCTTCGGGCAGCTGTTCTATGGACCGATGTCGGACAGCATCGGCCGCAAGCCGGTGATCCTGTGGGGTACGCTGATCTTCGCCATCGCCGGCTGCGCCTGCGCCATGGCGCAATCGATCGATCAGCTGATCGGGCTGCGTTTCCTGCACGGTTTGGCCGCCGCCGCCGCCAGCGTAGTGATCAACGCCTTGATGCGCGACATGTTCACCAAGGACGAGTTCTCGCGCATGATGTCGTTCGTCATTCTGGTGATGACCATCGCGCCGCTGCTGGCGCCGATGATCGGCGGGGCGCTGCTGCTGTGGTTCAGTTGGCACGCCATCTTCTGGACCATGGGCGCCGCGGCGTTGATCGGTTCACTGCTGGTGGCCCTGTTCATCAAGGAGACGCTGCCGAAAGAACGGCGACAGCGGTTCCACCTGCGCACCACGCTGGGCAATTTCGGTTCGCTGTTCCGCCACAAACGGGTGCTGAGCTACATGCTGGCCAGCGCCTTCTCGTTCGCCGGCATGTTCTCGTTCCTCAGCGCCGGGCCGTTCGTCTACATCGAACTGAACCACGTTTCGCCGCAACACTTCGGCTACTATTTTGCGCTGAACATCGTGTTCCTGTTCCTGACGACGCTGATTAACAGCCGCAACGTGCGGCGGTTCGGCGCGGTCAAGATGTTCAAGCTGGGGCTGCTGGTACAGCTGGCGATGGGGCTGTGGCTGCTGGCGGTGAGCGCTGTCGGTCTGGGTTTCTGGGCGCTGGTGATCGGCGTTGCGGTCTATCTGGGGTGCATCGCGATGATCTCCTCCAACGCCATGGCGGTGATCCTGGATGATTTCCCGCATATGGCGGGCACGGCTTCTTCCCTGGCCGGTACGTTGCGCTTCAGCATCGGTGCGCTGGTGGGAGCGGTGCTGTCGATGGCGCCGGGCAAAAGCGCCTGGCCCATGGTCACCTCGATGGCGCTGTGCAGCATCGTGGCGGTGCTGTTCTATGTTTACGCCAGCCGGCCGCGCGATCGCGCGGCCTGACGTTCTCCCGACTCGGGGCGTTTTGCCCCGCATCGCCTTAGGGTTGCGCCTTGCCATTTCAGGGTGCAACTGGCAATGAAAAATTTGTTGCTAAATATACGCAAGCTAATTAATTGGCCGTTTTCCCCTCTGTGTGCTTTTTGTTAAAAAATTCCGCCATCGTGCCGCCCAATATTCCCCGGGAGGCGCGGCGCTCTGTCGGCTGAACAGCGTGAGCTGTTTGTATTAGGATTGATATAAATCAAGCTATTAGAAGAGACAGTTGCGCTAACGTGGCGGGCTAAATGTTTCTTCATTGTAAAAATATGGCGTCTGAAAAGTAGTCGCATTGCAAGAAAAAAGAGTTGAGATCGCTGCGGGAAAGGGTTACATATAACGCAAAAATGCGAGCTGAGTCGCAAAATGCCGTGAAATAACACCGCACGGCGCGCCAAAAAATGGCACGGCATCGGCAAGCACGGGGTCAGGTTAATGGCTAGCGGCAAAATTTACATTTAAATAACATTTGTGCGCGGCAGAGTCGGGAGTCAGCGGCTATAACTTAGTAACCCTGTCAGGTAAAAGTGTTTCACCTTTTCAATCTAGGGATTTCATGTGGAGAGTATCCAACTTTCGGTAGTGCATCGCTTGCCGCAAAGTTATCGTTGGCTATCCGGTTTCACCGGCGTGAAGGTCGAACCGATTCCGTTTAACGGAATAGACGAAGATAACAACCTGATTGGTCTGAAGTTACTCAGCCATGAAGGGGCCGAGGCCTGGCAGGTCATGCAACAGCTCAATCTGTCGCTGCAGGAGATTCAGGTCGACTGCGCGATTGTTGAATGGGAAGGGGAACCTTGCCTGTTCGTGCAGCGCAGCGACGAGAGCGCCACCATGTGCCGCCTGAAAAACGTCGGCGCCGCGATCGCCGAACCGCTCAGCGCGCAATACCCTTTCTAAATTCGCCGCTAGTCCGCCAACTGCAGCAGTTGACGGGTATAGTCGGCGGCGGGCGCCGCGAAAATCGCCCGGCAGTCTCCCTGTTCAACCACTTCTCCCTGTCGCAACACGATGACCTGGTGGCATAGCGAACGCACCACCTGCAGGTCATGGCTGATGAACAGATAAGCCAGCCGGTGGCGTTGCTGCAGCGATTTCAGCAGCGTCAGGATCTGCGCCTGCACCGATTTATCCAGCGAAGAGGTCGGCTCGTCGAGGATCAGCAACTGTGGCTGCAGGATCAGTGCACGCGCGATGGCGATACGCTGGCGCTGGCCACCGGAAAACTCGGTGGGATAGCGGTGGCGCAACTGCGGGTCCAGCCCGACCTCCTGCAACACCGCGATCACGCGCTGTTCCCGTTGCTCGGCGGTAAGCCGCTGGTGCACTTCCAGCCCTTCGGCGATGATCTGCTGTACGTTCAGGCGCGGGTTCAGGGCGGAATAGGGATCCTGGAAGACGATTTGCATTCGGCTGCGGTAGGGCAGCATCTGCTTCATCGTGAGCGGGTGCAGCGGTTCGCCGTCGAACCAGATGGCGCCCTGAGAGGCCAGCAGGCGCAGCAGCGCCAGCCCGGTGGTGCTTTTGCCCGAGCCGGACTCTCCCACCAGCCCCACGCTTTCCCCGGCGCGCAGCTCGAAACTCAATGATTTCAATGCATAGTGATAATCCACCGTGCGGCGCAGCAGGCCGCGGCGAATGGGGAAGCGCACCTGCAGATTTTCCACCTTGAGCAGCGGCCGCTCGTCGCCGGGGCGCCTGTTGGCTGCGGCAGGCAGCGGCAGCGGTTCACCGACGTCCTCGGCGGCCAGCAGCTGCTGCGTGTAAGGATGTTGCGGGCGGCTGAACAGCTGCGCGCGGGCGTTTTGCTCCACGCAGCGCCCCTGACGCATTACCGCCACGTTATCCGCCAGGCGGCGCACGATATTCAGATTATGGGTGATAAACAGCAACCCCATGCCCATCTCCTGCTTCAGTTCTTGCAGCAGCGTCAGGATCTGCGCCTGGATAGTAACGTCGAGCGCGGTGGTGGGTTCGTCGGCGATCAGCAGTTTTGGGCGGGTCAACACCGCCATGGCGATCATCACCCGCTGGCGTTCGCCGCCGGACAGCTGATGCGGGTAATCCTGCAGCCGGCTCTTGGCCTGACGGATGCCGACGCGTTCCAGGCACTCGACGATCTCTGCGCGCGCGGCTTCGCGCCGCAGGCCGCGGTGCAGCATCAACACTTCCGCCAGCTGTTTTTCGATGGTGTGCAGTGGGTTAAGCGACACCATCGGCTCCTGAAAGATCATCGCGATCTGATTGCCGCGCACCTTGCGCAGCGCCGCTTCCGGCGCATGCAGCAACGAGTCGCCGTTGAACAGGATATCGCCGGCAGGGTAAACCACCGGCGGCGCGGGCAGCAGGCGCAGTATCGACAGGGCGGTGACGCTTTTGCCGGAGCCGGACTCCCCTACCAGCGCCAGCGTTTCCGCCGGCGCGATTTGCAGCGAGAGTTCGTTGACCACCGGCGTGACGGTGTCGCCCTGGCGGAAGGCGATGCTGAGATCTTGAATTGCGAGCAAAGGAGTGGCCATATCAATGCGCCTTGCTGGGGTCAAAGGCGTCGCGCACCGCTTCGCCGATAAAGATTAATAACGACAGCAGCACAGCCAATACCAGGAAGGCGGTGATGCCGAGCCACGGCGCCTGCAGATTGTTTTTGCCTTGCAGCAGCAATTCGCCGAGCGACGGCGAGCCTATCGGCAGCCCGAAGCCGAGGAAATCGAGCGACGTCAGGGTGGTGATCGAGCCGCAAAGGATAAACGGCAGGAAGGTCAGCGTCGCCACCATGGCGTTGGGCAGCATATGGCGGGACATGATCACCCGATCCGGCACGCCCATGGCGCGCGCGGCGCGGATGTAGTCAAAGTTGCGGGTGCGCAGGAATTCGGCGCGCACTACGCCCACCAGGCTCATCCAGCCGAACAGGATGGTGATGCCGAGCAGCCACCAGAAATTGGGCTGGACGATGCTCGACAGCAGAATGATCAGAAACAGCGTCGGCATGCCCGACCACACTTCGATAAAGCGCTGCCCCCACAGGTCGAAACGCCCGCCGTAATACCCCTGGGTCGCGCCGACGCACACGCCGATCAGGCTGGAAAACAGCGTCAATGCCAGGCCGAACAGCATTGAAATGCGAAAACCATACAGCACCCGAGCCAGCACATCGCCGCCGTTGCTGTCGGTGCCCAGCAGGTTATGGCGCGAAGGCGGCGAGGGGAAGGGCACCTCGGTGGCGAAGTTGATGGTGTCGTAGCTGAAACGGATCGGCGCCCAAACCGCCCAGCCGTGCCGTTCGATCTGCCGCTGGACAAACGGATCCTGATAGTCGGCCTCGGTGTTCAGCTCGCCGCCGAAGGCGGTTTCGCTGTAGCTAATCATAAACGGTAGGTACAAGCGGCCTTCATAACGCACCAACAGCGGTTTGTCGTTGGCGATCAGATCGGCGGCCAGGCTCAGGGTGAACAGCACCAGAAAGATCCACAGCGACCAGTAGCCGCGGCGATTGCGGCGAAAACGCGCCCAGCGCGCCTGGTTGATCGGGCTAAGGCGGCTCATTGGCGGGCCTCGAAGTCAATGCGCGGATCGACCAGGGTGTAGGTGACATCGCTGAGGATGTTCAACAGCAGGCCGATCAGGGTGAAGATATACAGCGTGCCGAACATCACCGGGTAGTCGCGCTGCAGCGTGGCGTCGTAGCCCAGCAGCCCCAGGCCGTTGAGCGAGAACATCACCTCAATCAGCAGCGATCCGGTAAAGAACATGCTGATAAAGGTGGCCGGAAAACCGGCGATCACCAGCAGCATGGCGTTGCGGAACACGTGGCGGTACAGGATCTTTTTTTCGTCCAGCCCTTTGGCGCGGGCGGTGGTGACGTACTGCTTGCGGATCTCATCAAGGAACGCGTTTTTGGTCAGCATGGTCAGGGTGGCGAAGCCGCCGATCACCGTCGCCAGCACCGGCAATGTGATGTGCCACAGGTAGTCGGCGATCTTCGCCGGCCACGAGAGGGTGTCGAAGTTGCTGGACACCAGGCCGCGCAGCGGGAACCAGTCGAGGTAGCTGCCGCCGGCGAACAGCACGATCATCAGGATAGCGAACAGGAAAGCCGGAATGGCGTAGCCGATGATGATCAGCGTGCTGCTCCAGGTATCGAATGCGCTGCCGTTGTGGACGGCCTTGCGGATGCCGAGCGGGATCGACACCAGATAAATGATCAGCGTGCTCCAAAGGCCCAGCGTGATGGAGACCGGCAGGCTCTGGCTAATCAGTTGCATCACCGAAGCGCCGCGAAACAGGCTGTCGCCGAAGTCGAAGCGCATATAGTTCCACAGCATGGTGAAGTAACGCTCATGCAGCGGTTTGTCGAAGCCGTACCGTTGGGTGATCTCGGCGATCACCTCCGGATCCAGGCCGCGCGAACCGCGATATTGGCCGTCGCCTGCCGCGATGCCCGTCCGGGCATGGCCCAGGCCTTCGCCGACACCGCCGCTGCCAAAACCGCTGCCGTGCCCCAGCTCGATGGCGGCGATGGCCTGATCCACCGGGCCACCGGGCGCGATTTGCACGATAAAAAAGTTGATGGTGATGATCGCCCACAGCGTGGGGATCACCAATAACAGTCTGCGTATCAGATAGGCCGCCATTCCGACTCCTTATTGCCGCTGAGCCGGTAAGCGCGCCGCCTTGTTGACGTCGTACCACCAGTTGTCGAAGCCGATCGCATAGGCCGGGCGGATCGACGGCGTGGAGAATTTGTCCCAATAGGCATAGCGATCGTGGTTGGAGTACCACATCGGCAGCATGTAGTTGTTCCAGGTCAGCACCCGGTCCAGCGCGCGGCCGAGCGGCAGCAGGGCTTTTTCGTCGCCTTGATGGGCGGCGATTTGTCTCACCAGGCTGTCGACCGCCGGGTCTTTGACGCCGGCCGTGTTGTAACTGGAATCGATGTACTGCGAATCCCACAGGATTTGCAGATCGGCGCTGGGGAACGGCATCGCCATGTACACCGTCGACATCATGTCGAAATCGCGCTCGCGCATGCGGCGCGTATATTGCGAGGCGTCGACCTCGCGGATTTGCATCTCGATGCCCAACCGCTGCAGGTTGTGGCGGAACGGCAACACGTACTGGAAGTTGCTGCCGCTCAGCAGCATCAATTCAAAGGTGAACGGCTGGCCGGTTTTCGCGTTGACTAACTTTTGATTTTTGACCACCCAACCGGCTTCTTTCAGCAGTTGGGTCGCCTTCAGCAGGTTTTGCCGATCGTTGCCGCTGCCGTCGGAGGAGGGCGGTTGGTAGATGCTGGTAAACACCTCTGGCGGTATCTGGCCTTTGAGCGGCGCCAGCAAGGCCAGTTCAGCGGCGTCCGGGTAGCCGCGGGCGGCGTAGGCGGTGTTTTGGAAATAGCTGTCGGCGCGCTGATAGGCGTTGTAATACAGCGCTTTGTTCATCCAGTTGAAGTCGAAAGCCAGGCCGATCGCTTCCCGTACCCGACGATCGGCGAACAGCGGTTTTTGCAGGTTAAACGCCAGCCAGCGGGTATTCTGTGCCGCCTGGTTGGTTTCGTCCTGTTTGATGATGTAGTTGCGCGCGAAATTACCGCCCTGATACTGGGTGGCCCAGCTCTTGGGCGACGGCTCGATGCGGAAATCATAAGCGCCGGCCTTGAAGGCTTCCAGCGCCACTTTATCGTCCAGGTAATAATCGTAGCGAATGCTGTCGAAGTTATAGCGGCCGCGATTCACCGGTAGGTTGGCGGCCCAGTAGTCGCGCACCCGCTGATAGGTGATGTACTGGCCGAGGCGGTAATCGCCGATTTTGTACGGGCCGCTGGCGAGCGGCGGGGTGCTGAGCGGTTCGTTGAGCTTATGGTTTTTCCAGAAGCTTTCCGGCAATACGCGCAGGCTGAGCAGGCTGAGGATTTGATCGCGATTTGCCTTAGGCAGCTCGATGCGCACCGTCAGCCGGGAAATGGCCTTGACCGTAACGCCTTTGTAAAAGGAGCGAAACTGCGGTACGCCTTCGGTCATGAATTTATTGAAAGTAAAGGCCACGTCGGCGGCGGTGATCGGGCTGCCGTCCTGGAAGCGGGCGCGGGCGTTGATATCCAATTCCATCCAGCGCATGTCGGCCGGGAAACGGGCCGATTCGGCAATCAACGGGTAATAGCTGCCGGGTTCGTCGTCGGAGTTGGTGAACAGCGTATCGTACAGCTCCATCGTGCGCTCGCCGGGTACGCCGCGGGTAGCGAAACGGTTGAAGTTGTCGTAGGTGCCGATGGCCGCCAGCCGTACGTCGCCGCCTTTGGGCGCCGCCGGGTTGACGTAGTCGAAATGGCTGAAGTCGGTGGCGTATTTCGGTTCACCGAGCAGGGCGAAAGCGTAGCTTTCGTTGAGGGCTTCGGCCTGCAGACCGAAACTCAGTGCCGAGAGCACCAGAGCAGCGAAAATGCGCACGGACATCGGACGGTAAGCTCCTGCTGTGGAATAAGGTACAACCTGCGCCCAGCATAACATTCTTCGGGTGGGCGTAGGGTAAAGTTGCCTAAAGATTAACTATTTTTTTCCTGATAATCAAAGACCTGATTAGCATTGCAGTAAGCGACGAAATCATCGATGCTCAGCGGCTTGCTGAAGTAGTAGCCCTGCATGAAGTTGACGCCGTGTTCTTGCAGGAACTGCATCTGCTCGGCGGTTTCCACGCCCTCGGCCACCGTCAGCATTTTCAGCTTTTTCGCCAGCGAGATCACCGCATCCAGCACCGGCGCGGTGACCGTATCCTGGCCGATGGTGTTGACGAAGCCGCGATCGATCTTCAGGTAATCCATGGTGAAGCGCTCAAGATAGATCAACGCGCTGTGCCCGGTGCCGAAATCGTCCACCGCGATCTCGATACCCTGTTTGTGCAGCCAGTCGAACTCCGCCAGCGCGCTCTCTTCTTCCACCATGCCGCGTTCGGTGATTTCAAACACCAGCGTAAAGTAATCGCCCGGCAGCTGCGTCAGTAGTTCATACACGTCCTGATGGAACGACGGCGCGCTAAGGTGGGCAGGGGAAATATTGAGACCGACTTTGCCTCCCCGTGGCAGCGCTTTGGCGAGCTGCGGCGCATCTTCGGCGATCAGCCTGAACAGATGGCGGGTAAGCGGCACGATCAGCCCGTTGCTTTCGGCGTAGGGGATAAAGACATCGGGCGGGATGCGGCCCTCGAGCGGATGCTGCCAGCGGATCAGCGCTTCCAGCCCACCAATGCTGTTGCTGTCGGTATGGAACACCGGCTGGTATTCGATAAAGAACTCGTTGCGCTTGATGCCGCGCAGCAGCGCACGCTCCGGGCTTTGCCGCAACAGCAGCATATAGTAGCAGAGCACGCCAATCATCAGCGACAGCACCAGGCTGCCCAGCAGCGTCAGGCGAATGTCATTGGGCGTCAGTTTCTCGTTGTAGAACAGGATGGTCAGCGGCAGATTGGGCATCGTCAGGGTATCCGCCTTGCCTTTCGGCAGTTGATCGACCGGCATCAGGTTTGGGCTGAAGGTGGTCAGGGCGCGGTTGCCCATCACGATGGCGATGCCCGGCGCCTGTTCGTCATGCGAGGTGAACAGTAAGTAGGGCATCAGATCGATGTCCAACGTAGCGAGGATGCCGGTGGCCTTTTCGCCGGGATGCCGCAGCCAAACCGCAACCGCCGGTTTGTTCGGTACGATCGGCGTGCCCTGCTGCAGCTTCAGATCCAAAGGCAGATCCCAGTCGATTTCCTGGTAGAGATTTTTCATCGGCAACATCATGTCACCGGTGGCGGAAGAGCAATAGGCGTAGCCGCCTTTTACCAACAGGAAGGTGCGCACGCCGCTGGTAAAGGCCGCTTGGTAGGTAATATCCGACTGGCTGGAGAGGCAAGGCTTGTCCAGCAGCGGCATCATTTGCTGCATCACTGCCGTCAGGTGCGAGATATAACCCAGCGTGAATTTTTGCGTACGCGCTTCGACCTTGTGTTGATATTGCGTGCGCTGGTGGTTGATCAAAGAAAGCGTGACCGCAGTGAAGAGCGTAAAAAATACCAGGGCAGCGACACCGCTTTTAGCCAGGCTGCGCTGTCGGTGAGACACGCTGCGGGCAAAAGCTCTTTTCAAGCCCATAACCGAGTCCTCTGCAACCGGGCGTCAGGGGTGTCGCACAGCCAGTTAATGGATTGTGCAAACGGCTTTTTTTTCATTTTTGACTTTTTATCCCGAACCAACCGGCGGCGCCGTTTAAATACGCGACGTCGCCGACAGAAATATAATGCGCCTATTTTAAGCGGAAACGTTTTAAATAACGCCGGGGCGCCGTTGCCGTCATCTGACGATAATAGGCGAGTTTTTCCTCGATGGCGCGATTTCCTGCCAACAGTTTATCAAAATAACGACGTGCGGCAGTGTTAAGTGGGGAACGGTGACGATAAGGCAGGGATCAATCTTGATGATACCCATTTGACAGCCAAAAAAAACGCCGCCCGTAGGCGGCGCTTATCGCTCGTTTGGTATTCAGGATCTTCAGGGCGTTGCGCCGTCAGCCGTTGGTCAACACTCGGCGTGCTTCTCGATAACGTTTATTCCAATAGTTATCGGTCAGCTTGGAAATCATGACGCCACTGCTGGTAGAAGCGTGAACGAACTGATCGTTACCTAAATAGATGCCGACATGGCGCCCGGTAGAACCGGCGCGGAACAGCACTAAATCGCCGGCGCGCAGCTTGGTGCGCTGGATTTTCTTGCCGAGATCTTCCTGTTCATAGGTAGAACGCGGTAAATCCATACCGAACTGTTCGCGGAAGGTGCGCTGTACAAACGCCGAGCAATCGATGCCGCGCTTGGTGTCACCGCCTAAGCGGTAGCGAACGCCTTTCCAGTCCGCGTACTGATCCATAATCTTTGACTTGACGTCAACGTTGCGGACCATCGCTTCGAATTCATCCTGAGAGGCTTGCAGTAAAAGACCGTCTTTGTCATTAACTGCACGCATCTCAGTTTGTGCGTTATTCAAGTTCGAAGTGTGAGTCGAGCTGCACGCTGACAGCATAACCGCAGCGGCAATTGCAGGGACTACCCGCAAAAAATATCTCAGAAACGGTTGAGATTTGACCATTGTTGTTGTTTTCCCTTGAAGTCCTTAACGACGAAAGTCGCTACCTGAAAAATGCCAAACGGAACGAGCCTAGTCCGCACCTGTTGCATCGACAACCAGTTACCGTTGAAAACGTGCGAGAACGCACATTTTTATCGGATTCCATACTGATTCGACTTAAACCAGGCACAAACGCATCTGAGATTACCGGAACAAATAGGGGATTGCGAGCCTTTTTCCCGTCTTTTTTATATGAATTTGTGATGTAACATAATGTAAATCTTCATATAAAAAACGCCAATTGTCCGATGTATGAATCTGGCGTGAAATCAGGTTGCAAAAGCGTTAACGACTGGTGGCGACATTTTGCGCTCGGCGAAGGGGGAAAGGCCGGGAGGCGGGCACCTCCCGGTATGAGTCATAAATGCATATTATGGTTGGCTGGGACGGTGCTTGCCGGGCAACAGGCGGTTCAACCGATCGACGATCCAGTCGCTGCAAGGCGTCATCAGCACCCAGCTGGCACCAACCAGCACCACGGACAGCGAGCCGACGGCGATATCGGTAAACCAGTGGGCGCCAATCATCACGCGTGGCAATGAGAAGACCAGCGTAATCAGCAGGGCGATGGCAAAGGCGCCGCGGCCGAAATAGCGCAGCATAAAGCAGGAAAAAATAATCAGCATCATGCCGTGGTCGCCGGGGAAGCTGTCGCCGGAAGCGTCCTTAGTGGGGATGCCGGTCAGTTCGCTGACGCGATTGATATTGTCAAAGGTCAGGGTGGGGCTCGGATGCTTCACCGGCAGCAGATGGCCAAGCTGGTTCAGCACCACGGCGGTCAGCAGCATCACCACGCCGGTGATCACCAGACGGCGGCGGCCGGCGGCGTCCTGCTTCAGATAAAAGTACAGATACAGCAGCCCCATGGCGAGCAGCGAGATCGCGTCGAACGCGCGGTTGTTGGTGATGGCGACCAGGTGCAAAAACGCCGGGTCGGTGGCCAGATGGCGGTTAAAGAAGAAGAAGATCGCCGAATCCAGGGTAAACCAGCCGCCGTGATTGGCCGGCAGGAACCAGGACAGAAACAGCGCAACGCCCAGTAAATTGAAGAAGAGAATGAAGGGTAAATTGCGGCGTGTCATGACATAAACCTGTTGGAAAAATGAAAACGAAACAAAACCTGGTTGCCCTGCGACAACCGGGGAGCAACGGTACGGGGTTTAACTTAAACGAATCTTAAACAAGGCGGATTGCAGGGCGTTCCAATCGGCATTTTCGCTGTGGATCAGTTCAATTCGGCTGTCGAGCGGTGCGAGCGGGCGGGTTTCGATGTTGAGATCCTGCCCCTGGCGATTGATCAGCAATGTGCCTTCGGGGATGCGCACCACGCCTTTGATTCGTTCGACCGGCGCCAGCCGCACCCATTCCATGAAACCGACGGTATCGAACCGGGTGTCGCCGTCAAAAATCCAGCCGCAGCTGGTGAAGCCTTGCCCTTCGTTCAGCGCTCGCCGCCAACGGGCGTGTTCCGGCAGCCGCAGCGCCGCCAGTCCCTGCTTTTTCGCCTGACCATGATGATGCTGCGCGTCCGGCAATTCTGTACGATTTGTGCGAGGAAGTGACAACAGCGCGACATCTGCTTCGCCTTGCGCGATGGCGTAGCAGGGCCGCTGCAGCGAATCTTGCGCCCTCCAGGCTTCCAGCGCCAGTCTGTCTTGTGGTTGATAGGTGTCGTTTTTGCTGGCCAGAATAACGTCGGCCGCGGCCAGCTGATCGCGGAAATTTTCGTTGTCGCGGTAGCGGGGTTGGCTAAGCTGGCGGGCATCCAGCAGGCACAGCGTGGCCTGCAGATCGATCCAGCCGGCATAGCTCTCCTGGGTCAGCAGCGACAGGATTTGCTTCGGGTGTCCTAGCCCGGTCGGCTCGATCAGCAGCCGGTCCGGTTTGGCCTGTTGCAACAGCATATTCAAGCCCACCTGCATCGGCAGGCCGTTGACGCAGCACATGCAACCGCCGGGGATCTCTTTGAGCACCGCGCCGCTGTCCGCCAGCAGCGCGCCGTCGATGCCGATCTCGCCGAATTCATTGACCAATACCGCCCAGCGTTCATGTTCGGGTTTATGAGCCAGCAAATGGCGGATAGTGGTGGTTTTACCGCTGCCGAGGAAACCGGTAATCAAATTGGTTTTGGTCATTAATCATTCCTGGCGCAAAAATTAACCTGCTTAATAAATGAGTTACGCAGCCGTATCGGTGAAACGACCGCGATTTAATTTGTGCTCTATCTCGCAAATTTTGCACGTCACCCTGCGCTTTTCAACCGATAAAATCCACCTTTCTTTGCAAGAAAATTCTTAGATAAAACCCTGTATTAGATACGGTTAACTTTTGTTAGTAGCTTGTTTTTACATTGTTAATGACGCGATTAACGATCAAATCCTGTCCCTTTCCTTGCGATTATTCCTAACAAGATCCTCTATGGTTAAATTGGCTTAACTAAAAATGAGGTTGCCATGAATACCTTTCGGTTATTTTTGATCGTAGGAATGTTGTTTTCATGGACGGCAGTGAGTCAGGCAGGAGTGGCCGGCGGGGTAATTCGCTTCGTCGGCTCTATCGTTGAAAGTCCTTGCACGGTCAAGATTGCAGATTCTAAGGCGAATACGCAATGTTACCGCAACGGCCAGCATTATCAGGCCCAGCAAGCGTTGTCAGGTTTTGATACTACACGCAAAGAACTTCCGCTGAATCTTGGCACAACCGAAATGAAGTGGGTAGACCAACAGAAGAAACTTGCTGTTATGACGGTCGTTTATCGTTAAGTCGTTCCGCCATGCCGGCGTAACGTTACGTCGGCATGGTTATTCTCAGCCTGCAGGCACTTCACCGCTTCACCCACTCCTTCACCGTTTCACGCGCACCGCGATCGCGCAGTGACAAATAGGCTTGCGTCACTGCGTCGGTAAACCCCCCATGCGTCGCCAGCGCTTCGCCGAACACCGGTTTGAGCGCCAGCAGCGCCGTTACGCGCCGCCGATCGTCCGGCGTGGCGGCGACAGTCTGTTGCAGCACATCTGCCAGCGGATCGCGAATGTCGATCGGCTGTCCGGCGTCATCGACGCCGCCGATGTAACGCATCCAGCCCGCCACGCCCAGCGCCAGCCCGCTATAGTCGCCGCCGTGCCGCAGATGCCAGCGCACGGCGTCCAGCAGACGCTGCGGTAGCTTCTGCGAACCGTCCATGGCGATCTGCCAGGTGAGGTGTTGCAGCGCCGGATTGCTGAAGCGCGCGATAAGCTGTGCGGCGTAGTCGGCCAGACTGATGCCGGTGACGCTCAGCGTCGGGGCCTGTTCGTCCAGCATCAATCGCAGGGCGGCGCGACGGTAGTGCTCATCCGCCATGCACTCGTTGATATAGCGGTAGCCGCCCAGGTAGCCGAGATAAGCCAGGAACGAGTGGCTGCCGTTCAGCATGCGCAGCTTCATGTGTTCAAACGGCAGTACATCGCTGACCAACTGGGCGCTGGCCAGCTCCCACGCCGGGCGTCCGGCGACGAAGTGGTCTTCCACCACCCATTGAATGAAGGGCTCGCAGGCGATAGCGCATTCGTCGCGCACGCCGCCCAGCGCGGCGGCGATCTCATCCAGCGTAGTCGGCGTGGCGGCCGGCACGATGCGGTCCACCATGGTGCAGGGGAAGGTGGCGGCGGCGGCGATCCAATCGGCGAGCGACGGATCCCGCGCCTGCGCCAGATCGAGCACCGCCCGGCGCAGCACGTGGCCGTTCTCCGGAATATTGTCGCAGGAGAGCAGGGAAAAGGCGGGCAGGCCGCGTTCGCGCCGCAGCCGCAGCGCCTCTACCACAATGCCGGGCACGGTCTGCGGCTGATGCGGCGCCGCCAGATCGGCGACGATCCCCGGATGCTGCCAATCCAGTTGCCCGTTGCCGGGCTCGATGCAGTAGCCTTTTTCGGTGATGGTCATCGAGACGATTGCCACCTGCGGCTCTGCCAGCTTCTCCAGCACTGCGGCGATGCCCTCCAGCTTGCGGTGCAGGCTTTCATGCACCGCGCCGATCACAATGGCCTGATGGCCGTCCGCGCCTTTCTCCAGCACGCTGTACAGATGATCCTGCTGCCGCAGCGCCTCAAACAGCGGCACGCCGCCAGACAGGCTGATTTCGCAAATGCCCCAGTCGCCGCCCTGGGCGTTCAATACCCGATCCGTCAGCAGCGCTTGATGTGCGCGGTGGAAAGCGCCGAAACCCAGGTGCACGATACGGCTGCGCAGGGCACGGCGATCATAGTTCGGTTGCCGGACGGTGCCCGGTAGCGGGGTGTTGGCGATCGTTTTCATCTCATCTCCAAAGCGTGTAGGACAGCTGGCGGGCCACTTGCATCAAGTTAGCGGACCAGTTTGCCGCCGTATGGGCAGGGTGGCGCCGGCGATAAAAAACTGCGACCAGTGTAGGTCTGTCGACAAGTTAAAGGAATTGGTCAGTCCAAAATAAGCCAAAATCGTGAAGTGGATCAACCAATGCGCGGTTCACTTTTGACAGCGCGTTGCGAAAGAGTACCTTAAAGGTAACTGACATCTACGTTAAACTGGTATAACAACATCGCGATGCGAGACAGGCATAAGGACAAAACATGGAACAAACATGGCGTTGGTATGGCCCGAACGATCCGGTCTCTTTGGATGATGTGCGTCAGGCCGGGGCGACCGGAGTCGTGACGGCGCTGCATCATATCGCGAACGGCGAAGTCTGGCCGATTGATGAGATCCGCGCGCGCCAGACGTTACTGGCGGAAAAAGGACTGGTGTGGTCGGTGGTGGAGAGCGTGCCGGTGCATGAGGAAATCAAAACTCACAGCGGTGACTGGCAGCGGCATATCGCCCATTACCAGCAGACGCTGCGCAACCTGGCGGTCTGTGGCATCGATACCGTCTGCTATAACTTCATGCCGATCCTCGACTGGACGCGCACCGATCTGGCCTATTCGCTGCCGGACGGCGCCAAAGCGCTGCGTTTCGATCAGATCGCCTTCGCCGCGTTCGAGCTGCATATCCTGCAGCGCGCCGGCGCCGAGGTGGACTATACGCCGCAAGAGCGCAGTCAGGCGGCAGCCTATTTCGCCGCCATGAGCGAGGAGGAGAAAGCCACGCTGACCGGCAATATCATCGCCGGCCTGCCGGGAGCGGAAGAAGGCTATACGCTGGATCAGTTCCGCCGCCGCCTGGCGGAATACGACGGCATCGACAAGGCGCAATTGCGCGAAAACATGGCGATCTTTCTGCGCGCCATCGTGCCGGTGGCGGAAGAGGCCGGCATCCGGCTGGCGGTGCATCCCGACGATCCGCCGCGGCCGATCCTCGGCCTGCCGCGCATCGTCTCCACGATTGAAGACATGCAGTGGCTGAAGCAGACCGTCGACAGCATTCATAACGGTTTCACCCTGTGCACCGGTTCCTACGGCGTGCGCGCCGACAACGATCTGGTGCGGATGATTGAAACCTTCGGCGATCGCATTCACTTCACCCACCTGCGCGCCACCTGCCGCGAGGAGAACCCGAAAAGCTTCCACGAGGGGGCGCACCTGCAGGGCGATGTGGACATGGTGGCGGTGATCGAAGCGATCCTGACCGAAGAGCTGCGTCGGCAACGGGCCGGCGATCGGCGGCCGATCCCGATGCGCCCCGATCATGGGCATCAGATGCTGGACGATTTGAAAAAGAAAACCAATCCGGGCTATTCGGCCATCGGGCGGTTGAAAGGGCTGGCGGAGCTGCGCGGCGTCGAGCTGGCGCTCAAGCGGCGCTTTTTCCCGGAATTGCCGTAGCGGAAAATGAAACGGGGCCGAGACTCGGCCCCGCTGGCGCGACTAGTCAGCGCGGCTCATGTAGCGGCGTTCGGCGATATGAATGCGAATTTTGTCGCCGGCGCTGAGGTATTCCGGCACGTGGATCACCAGACCGGTCGCCATGGTGGCCGGTTTGTTGCGGGCGCTGGCGGAAGCGCCTTTGATGCCCGGCGCGGTCTCGACGATTTCCATATCTACGGTCTGCGGCAGCTCCAGCGCCAGCACCTGGCCATCCAGCGTCAGCACCTGCATGCCCGGCAGGCCGCCTTCCGGAATGAACAGCAGCTCGTCTTCGATCTGGTCTTTCTTGAAGATGTACGGCGTGTAATCTTCGTCATCCATAAACACGTATTCTTCGCCGTCGATATAGGAGAAGTTCACCTTGCGGCGCGACAGGGAAATGGTGTCCAGGATATCGTCGCCCTTGAAGCGTTCTTCCACTTTCAGGCCGGTGCGCACGTCGGAGAAGCGCATTTTGTACAGGGTGCTGGCGCCGCGGGCGCTCGGGCTCTGCACGTCGATATCTTTTACCAGCAGCAGCTTGCCGTTGTAGCTGATCGCCATGCCGCGTTTAATTTCGTTAGCTCTTGCCATTTCAATTCATCCGCAATGAAGAGTATTAGAGAAGTTGCGACAAGGTACTCGCGCCACCGATTTCAGGCAATAGCCCGGCGCAAAAACAGTGCGGGAAAGGGAGGGCGGCCGCCCTCCCGTCGGGGATTAGTGGAAGACCGGCAGCAGGCCGAAAAGCGACAGAATATGCGCGGCGGCGTTGATCAAGCCGAACAGGATGACGAACAGGATCACGCCGTTACCGCCCGGTGCGCGGTAACCCGCCTGCGGATAGCGGCGGCGGCTGGCGCGCGCCATCAGCGCCGGCACGATCACCGCCCAGATGGTGGCCGCCAGCCCGGCAAAGCCGATGGCGTACAGAAAACCGTTCGGGAACAGCAGCGCGGCCAGGGTCGGCGGCACAAAGGTCACCAGCGCGGTCTTGCTGCGCCCGACGGCGTCATCCTTGAACTTGCAGAAGTCCGCCAGGTAGTCGAACAGGCCCAGCGACACGCCGAGGAACGAGCTGGCCAGCGCCATATAGGAGAAGGCGTTCAGCAGTTGGCTGACGGTCTGGCTGCTGGAGACGTTGCCCATTTGCTTGAGCAGGCTGCCGATATTGCCGCCTTCGGCGATCACCTGCTTAAAGGCATCGCGCGCGATATTGCCCTGAATCACATACTGCCACAGGATGTAGATAGCCAATGCCAGCAGGGTGCCGTACACCAGGCTGCGCACCACGGAGCTGCTGTCCTTGTGGTAGTACTTCACCAGCCCGGGAATGTTGCCGTGGTAGCCGAACGAGGTCAGCAGGTAAGGCAGCGCCGCCAGGGCGTAAGGCAGATAGCTGGCCTGGTCATCGCCGGTGTTGAACAGCACCGCGGGCTGCACGTGGGTGAACATGTCGCCCACGGACATCACGAAGGTGATCACCATGCCGCCGATCAGAATGGTGCTCAGGCGGTCGACCGCGCGGGTGGAGAGCCAGACGATAAACGCCACGACCAGTGCGAAGACCAGGCCGGCGGTGGTCTGGCCGACGCCGACGATGCCCTCCAGCGTATGCGCGATAATCGAGCCGCCGGCGGAGATATAGGCGTAGGTCAGGATGTAGAGTACGAACGCCACCGACAGGCCGTTCACGGCGTTCCAGCCCTTACCCAGCAGATCCTTGACCATGGTGTTGAAGCTGGCGCCGCTCGGGTAGTGCAGCGTGGCTTCGAGGATCATCAGGCCGGAAAGCAACATGCAGGCCCAGGTATACACCAGCAGCGCGACGGAGCCGCTGAACCAGACACCGGAAGTGACGATCGGAATGGAAAACATGCCGGCGCCAACGGCGGTTCCGGCAATGATCATCGCGCCGCCGAGGACGGAAGGGCGGGCTAGCTTCTGGATGGTGTCCGTAGACATGCGTGCTCCTGATGGAAGAAGTTCTTTTGTACTAGCTCAATGGTACATGGGTGCATGGCGCATGTAAAGCGGGGGGATTGCACGTTTCACGCGTTTTTGTCTTTAAATTGCGGCTTTTTGGGCGTTTACTCGCCAGGCGGCGAATCAGGCGGCGAATCAGGCGGCGAATCAGGCGGGGTAAGACGGTTGCGGGACGAGTGTAAAGATCGCAGGGGCGCAGGGATTCTGCTGGCGGCCACCGCGCGCGGCTGCTATTGTCGCGCTTCTTTTCCCCAGCCCACCAGGAGTAGCGCTGATGGACTGTCGCAGCGACTGCGGCGCCTGCTGTATCGCGCCGTCAATATCCAGCCCGATCCCCGGCATGCCGAACGGCAAGCCCGCCAATACCCGCTGCATTCATCTGGATGAACAGCTGCGCTGCGGCCTGTTTCATTCGCCGCTGCGGCCGAAAGTGTGCGGCAGCCTGCAGCCGAGCCGCGATATGTGCCACGATCACCGCGATCAGGCGCTGATCTACCTCGCCAGGCTGGAAGCGGACACCGCGCCCTAAACTTCCCTCAGCTTCCACAGACACAGCGTCGCACCTGCCGCCATCGCCAGCGCGGCGTAAAATACCGCATGGTAGTTCCAGATTTCCGCCACCGCACCGGCGATGGCGCCGGCAATGACCCAGCCGACCCGAATGGTGTTGGTGAACAGCGTGGTGGCCGTGCCGGCCTGGCCGGGCATCAAATCCTGGAAGTAGAGCATGCCGATCCCCGCCAGCACGCCGATAAACGCCGCATTCAGCAGCTGCAGGGCGATGAGTTGCCAACTGCCGGTGATAAACAGCAGGCTGCAATAGAACAATACGCCGGCGACGGCGGCACCTAGCATCAAACAACGCTTGCCGCAGCGTTTCGCCACCAGACCGGCGATCAGCATGATCGGGATTTCCAGCCCGGCGGCGGTGCCCATCAGCACGCCGACCAGCCGCTCCGGCAGCCGCAGTTCGTGCACCATATACAGCGGCATGTTGATCAGGTACATGCTGTTGGCGGTCCACATCAAAGTGCTGGCGCCAAACAGCAGTAGCGCATCGCGGCGATGCTGGCGCGGTGCGGCCAGGGGCGCACTCGCCGCGGCAGTTTTCGGCATGGAAGGCAGCCGTTTCCACACCAGCAGGCCGCACAGCACAAAGGCCGCCGCGCCCGCCAGATACATGGCCTTGAAGCCGAAGCCCAGCGCCAGCGCGAAGGCGATCGGCGGGCCAATGACCCAGGCGAGCGAGACCTGGGCGCGCATGATGGAGGTGAACATGACCGCCTCGCGGCCGGTGCGATCGGCGTGTTCGCGCGCCAGAGCGAACATTTGCGGGTTAGCGGTGGAACCGAAGCTGGTGAGCAGTACGCCGACGAGCAGCAGCAGGTAATAGTTGCGGCTCCAGGCGAACAGCGTGAACCCCAGCGCACCCAGCATGCAACAGAGAAAAATCAGTGATTTGCGGTCGCCTTTTTTATCCGAGCGGCCGGCGAGAAACTGGCTGACCAGAATGCCGATCACCGCGCTGCCGGTAAAGAACAGCCCGACCAGCGCCGGCCGCACCTTGACCTCGGTTTCCAGAAACAGGCTCAGCGTCGGGGTTTGCAGGGCGCCGGCGATGCCGGTAAGAAACGCCACCGCCAAAAAGGCCAGCGAAGTGAGATCGGGCGCGCGTCGCGTTACTGCGGATGAAGTCGGCATGGTGGTTGAGAATTCGTCGAAAAAGGAAGGTCGCGCGCATCATACGCCCGTTGAAATGAAACGCAAACCGCTCCTTTGCGGCGAAGGGTAAACGGATATGTCGCGCGGCGACGAGAAAAAAGGGGCGCGTTGCGCCCCCTTGCTTGCCGGTAAATCAGGCGCCTTGCGGCACCGCGTGCGCGGTATTTTTCAGCGCCGGCCCCTGATATTTCTCGATCTGCAGCTGCGCCATCTGCCCGCAGTTGCCCTGCGCCAGGCTGGAAGAGCCGATGTCGAAGGTCAGGCAGTTGACGTTACCGTTCTTGCACAGCGAGCCGGGCTGCGCCGGATCGGCCGGATCGAACCAGGCGCCTTCGCTGATGCGCACCACGCCGGGCCGCACGTCTTCGCTGACCACCGCGCCCACCAGGATCTGGCCGCGATCGTTGTACGCCCGTACCAGATCGCCGCCACTGATGCCGCGCGGCTGCGCGTCCTGCGGGTGGATCAGGATCGCTTCACGATCCGCTACCGCGTATTTCTCGCGCAGCGGCGTGTTGTCGAGCTGAGAGTGCAGCCGGTTGGTCGGGTGCGCGGTATTGAGCGACAGCGGATACTTGGCCGCTTCCGGCCCGCGATACCACTCGTGCGGCGGCATCCAGGTCGGGATGCCGGGGCAATCCGCATAATGCATTTTGGCGATCGCGTCGGAGTAGATCTCGATCTTGCCCGACGGCGTGCCCAGCGGGTTCAGCAGCGGGTTGTCACGATAATCGGCGAAGCGCACCCACTGCTTATTGGCCTCGGGCACCGGGAAACGCACGTAGTTATTGGATTGCCAGAACATGTCGAACGGCGGCAGCGCCACCCGCGCGGCGCGCGCCTGGTTTTTCATGTCGTCATACATGCCTTTCAGCCACTGGGTTTCATCCTTGCCCTCGGTAAAGGCCTCCTGCACGCCCAGCCTGGCCGCCATCGCCGAGAAGATGTCGAAGTCACTGCGCGATTCGTGCTGCGGCGGCACGCATTGATGCATCGGGAACACGTAGAGCTGTGAATAGTCGCCCCCCATCTCCAGATCGTTGCGCTCGTAGCTGGTGGTGGCCGGCAGCACGATATCGGCATGCTTGGCGGTGGCGGTCCAATAAGGCTCGTTGACCACGATGGTGTCCGGCCGCTGCCAGGCTTTGACCAGGTTGTTGGTGTCCTGATGCTGGTGGAAGGTGTTGCCGCCCGCCACATACACCATTTTCACCTCGGGGTAGGTGACCTTGGCGCCGTTGAAGTCGATGGTTTTGCCTGGGTTGCTCAGGCATTCGGCGATGCGCGCCACCGGGATCGGCGCCGGCGAGTTCTTCGGCGCATTGCCGGCGGAGATGCCGGCGATGATGCCACCCTTGGCGGTCGGGCTGCCGCCGGACGAATAGTGGTAGCTGAAGCCGAAGCCGCCGCCCGGCAGGCCGATCTGGCCGAGCATCGCCGCCACCGTCACCAGCAGCCAGTGCTGCTGTTCGCCGTGGTGCTGGCGCTGAATGCCCCAGCCGCCCATGATCATGGTGCGATGCTTCGCCATTTCGCGCGCCAGACCGCGTAGCGTGTCGGCATCGACGCCGCTGATGTCGGCCGCCCATTCGGCGGTTTTCGCCACGCCGTCGCTCTCGCCCAGCAGGTAGGCCTGGAACTTGTCGAAGCCGACGGTATAGGTTTTCAGGAAGTCCGGATTATGCAGCTTCTCGGTCAGCAGCGTGTGGGCGATGCCGATCAGCATGGCGCCGTCGGTGTAAGGGCGCGGAGCGATCCACTGCGCATTGACGAACTTGGCGCTGTCGTTGTGCACCGGATCGATGCTGATCACCCGGGTGCCTTTTTTCTTCAGCGCCTCGAAGCCGGTCTGGCCGACGTGATCCGGCACGTTCCAGCTGTTTTTCAGCGTGACCATCGGGTTGCAGCCCCACAGGATCACCAGCTCGCTGTTTTCGATCACGTTCGGCCAGGCGGTCTGCTGTTCGTAGACCTCCATCGAGCCGACCACGTGCGACATGATCACCTGCGCCGCGCCGGTGGAGTAGTCGCCGGCGTAGCCGAGGAAGCCGCCGGTCAGGTTCATCAGGCGCTGCAGCAGCGTGCGGCTGTTGTGCAGCATGCCGACGCTTTTCCAGCCGTAGGAACCGGCGTAGATCGACTGCGGGCCGTGATCTTTCTGCAGGCGGGTGATCTCATTGCACACCAGCTCGGTCGCTTTGTCCCAGCTGACGCGCACCCACTCGTCGCGGCCGCGCAGCTCGGTGCGGCTGCCGGGGCCGCCTTCCAGCCAGCTTTTGCGCACCATCGGGTATTTGATGCGGTTCTCGGCGTGCACCTGATAAGGCGCCATGGTGATCAGCTCATTGGGATACGGGTCGTCCTGCACCGGCTGCACGCCGACCATCTTGCCGTCCTGCACGATGGCCTCAAACGCGCCCCAGTGGGCGCCGGTCAGGATGCCTTTTTGCGCCTGACGCAAGACGATGAACTGCGGCAGCGCTTCGCTGATGGCCTGCGCCAGCGCCGCTTTGGGCCATAAGCCCGCCAGCAGCGGGGCAGCGGTCAGCGCGGCGGCGCCGGTCAGAAAGCGGCGGCGGCTCATGGTTAACGGTTTTTGGTTGCTCATTGCGCTTCTCCCTTAAAGCTTGGCCGGTGCGGCAGGTGGCATGTCGCTGGCGTGTTTTTGTACGTATTGTGTCAGCACGCGCAGCTGTTCCTGCGTCAGCGAGGTGCGCGGCGCCATGCCTTTGATGACGCCGATCCATTGGTTGGCGTTGAAGCGATCGAGCGCGGTCAGCCCGTGGCAGCCGGTGCAGTTGGCCGACATCATGTCCGCGGCGTAGCGCCAGATTTTTTGCTGATCGTCGATCAGCTGCTTGCGCGGCAGCCACACCTGCAGAGAGACCTGATGCCAGACCAGGCCGGTTTCCGCATCGGTCTGGGTGGACGCGGTCTTCAGCTGTTTGCGCGCGTCTTCACCCAGCAGCACGCTGAGGATGCGCTTGCCCTGCGCGGCGTAGAACACTTCGCTGACCCCGTCTTGCTGCCAGCCGCTCACGGTGGCCAGCACCTTGTCGCCCTCCTGTTTCACCACCTGCACTTCGGTGGACGGCATCAGGTTGCCGGCATTATGGCTGTCGTCTGCGCTGAGGAAGAACGGTTCGGTGGCGATGGTGTAGAGGGTGGTGGCGCCCGGTGCGGTCAGCGCTGCGGCCTTGGCCAGCTCGGCGGCGCCAGCCTGGGTTTCGCCGCTCATGTCCGGCAGGATGTGGGCCACGCCCTTATGGCAGTCGATGCAGGTCTCGCCCTGTTTGATCGCCACCGGGTGCTGCAGGCGCGCCTCAGGGCGCTGGGCGGTGATGTCCATGGCGTCGTAGCTGTGGCAGGAGCGGCAGGTGGCCGAGTCGTTCTCTTTCAGCGTCTTCCAGACCGACTGCGCCATCGCCAGCTTGTGCGCTTCGTATTTTTCCGGTGTGTCGATGGTGCCGACCATTTCGCCGTAAATGTCTTTCACCGCGCGGATTTTGGTCCACAGGTAATCGATCGGCTGATGGGGGACGTGGCAGTCGGCGCACTCGGCGCGGATGCCTTTGGTGTTCTGGAAGTGGACGCTGCCCTGATATTCGGCCAGCGGTTGTTGCATGGTGTGGCAGGAAACGCAGAAGGCGGTATCGCTGGTTTTATGGAATACGGTGGCGGTCCCGGCCAACAGCGCCGCGCCGAGGATAATCCCCAGCAGCAAAAGCCATAGCCATCCCCACCGGCGCTTTTTTTCAAAGCCAGTCAGTTTTTTGCTCATGGTAAACCCGCTTATAATTATGAACTTAAAATAAAATCTTGCCAAAAGGCCACCGACCGAAGGTCAGAATGCCACGTCGATTGCAGGGGTAATAATAGAAGAGGGTTAACCCCATAGGGTTATCCGTAGTCAAAAAAATGGCGTATATCGCAAAAAATAGCGTTATATTCTAAATTATATAGCGGTGGGGCGGTGCAGCAGGGAAAGCGAGCGCAGCACGCGCTCGCGATGGGTCAGGCCGTGGGCAGATAGGCCTGGCCGCTCAACCACAGGCGGATGGCGGTGAGGCTGGCTTCGAAATGCGGTTCCGGCAGGGCGTCCGGCGCGCACCAGCGCCACTCGGCGCATTTTTCGGGTTCTTTCAGCTCGGCGTTGCCACCGGGGTGATCCACCTGCAGGCAGATGGACACCGTGTGTTTGCCTTCGGCGCGCCAGGTTTGCAGATTGTTGCTGACGCCAACGAAGCGCGGCGGAGCGATGAGCAACCCGGTTTCTTCGGCGATTTCGCGCTGGGCGCACTGCTCGAAGGTTTCGCCGGCATCCAGATGCCCGCCGGGGATAGACCAAAAGGGCGCATGGGAGCCGCAGCGTTTGCCCAACAAAATCTCACCTTGTGGGTTGACGATGATCACCCCGACGCCCGTCACTACGTTCATGCTTTTCTCCGTCAGCAAAGTTTCAGCACAGTATGTCATTTTGCCCTGGCGCTGACCAATGCGCCGGCAAAAGTGTGCGTAAGCTCAAAAATCTGCAATGGCGAAAGGGAGAAAACTTGCTTTCACATTGCGCTGCTTACACACTCCTTGAAACGTTTCAGCGTTATCCGACCGCTTGTGGGCAGCGGGTAGCGCTCCTTTTTCTCAATAAAGCTGAAACGATTCAATTCAGCAAGAGAGGAGAATCATGTTCCAGTTGTCACCGCAAGACATTCATCTGGGCGCCGCTGCCGCCGATAAGCAGGGGGCCATCCGTCAGGTGGCCGCCGCGCTGACCGAAGCCGGCTGCGTCAGCGCCGGTTACGTGGACGGCATGCTGCAGCGCGAACTGCAGACGTCCACCTACCTGGGCAACGGCATCGCCATTCCGCACGGCACCACCGATACCCGCGATCTGGTGTTGAAAACCGGCGTGCAGGTGTTCCAGTTCCCGCAGGGCATCGCGTGGGGGGAAGGCCAGACCGCCTATGTGGCGATCGGCATCGCCGCCCGTTCCGACGAGCATTTGGCACTGCTGCGTCAGCTCACCCACGTGCTGAGTGATGACAGCGTGGCGGAGCGGCTGGCGAAAACCACCTCCGCGGAAGAGCTGCGCAGCCTGTTGATGGGCGAACGGCAGAGCGCTGAATTCCAGTTCGACGTTTCGCTGATTGCGCTCGACGTCGCGGCCGACAGCCTGATGACGCTGCAGGCGCTGAACGCCGGCCGTTTGCAAAAAATCGGGGCGGTCAACGCGCAGTTCGTCAGCGATGTCATCACCCGCAGGCCGCTGAATCTGGGGCAGGGCATTTGGCTGAGCGACAGCGTTGAAGGCAACCTGGCCAGCGCGGCCACCGTCAGCCGCCCGGCGCAGGCTTTCGTGGAAGACGGCGAGCCGGTGGCGCTGCTGCTGACGGTGTCGGTCGCCGACGCGCAGCCGCTGGCGGTGCTCAACTACCTCAGCGATCTGCTGCTGGCCAACAAAGCTGAACGCTTGCTGAAGGCGGATGCCGCTGGGGTGCTGGCGCTGCTGACCAGCGACGTGGCGGAAGAGAGCAGCGTGCTGAGCGCCGAATTCGTGATCCGCAACGAGCACGGTCTGCACGCGCGGCCGGGCACGGCGCTGGTCAACGTGATCAAAAGTTTCAACAGTGACATCACCGTCACCAACCTGGACGGCAGCGGCAAGCCGGCCAACGGGCGCAGCCTGATGAAGGTGGTGGCGTTGGGCGTGAAGAAAGGGCATCACCTGCGCTTTACCGCCAATGGAGAAGATGCTGAAGCCGCGCTGAAGGCGATTGGCGAAGCGATTAATGAAGGACTGGGCGAGGGCGCAGCATGAGCAGAAGAGTAGCAACAATCACCCTGAACCCGGCGTACGATCTGGTGGGTTTCTGCCCGCAGATCGAGCGCGGGGAAGTCAACCGGGTAAAAACTGCCGGCCTGCACGCCGCCGGTAAGGGCATTAACGTCGCCAAAGTGTTGAAGGATTTAGGCATCGACGTCACCGTCGGCGGCTTCTTGGGCAAAGACAATCAGGACGGTTTCCAACTGCTGTTCAGCGATCTGGGGATCGCCAATCGCTTTCAGGTGGTGCCGGGCCGCACCCGCATCAACGTCAAGCTGACGGAAAAAGACGGCGAAGTGACCGATTTCAACTTCTCCGGTTTTGAAGTGACATCACAGGACTGGGATCGCTTCGTCAGCGACTCGCTGAGCTGGCTGGGCCAGTTCGACATGGTGGCGGTGAGCGGCAGTCTGCCAGCCGGCGTCGATCCCGACGCCTTTACCGACTGGATGACCCAGCTGCGCGCCAAGTGCCCGTGCATCATTTTCGACAGCAGCCGCGAAGCGCTGGTCGCCGGGCTGAAGGCCTCGCCGTGGCTGGTGAAGCCGAACCGCCGCGAGCTGGAAATCTGGGCCGGTCGCCCGCTGCCGACGCTGGCGGACGTGGTCGAGGCCGCGCATGCGCTGCGTGAACAGGGCATCGCCCACGTGGTCATCTCCCTCGGCGCGGAAGGCGCGCTGTGGGTTAACGCCTCCGGCGCCTGGATCGCCAAACCGCCGTCCTGTGAGGTGGTCAGCACCGTGGGCGCCGGCGATTCGATGGTCGGCGGCCTGATTTACGGCCTGCTGATGCGCGAATCCAGCGAACACACTCTGCGTCTGGCCACGGCGGTAGCGGCGCTGGCGGTCAGCCAAAGCAACGTCGGCGTGACCGATCGTCCCCAGTTGGCCGCGATGATGGCGCGCGTCGATCTGAAACCTTTCAATCAATAGCAGGAGGCAGAATGAAAACGCTGCTGATGGTAGACAGTTCGCTGGGGCAGGCCCGTGGCCACCTGGCGAAACGCATGCTGGAGGCCGCCGCGGCCAAAACTGGCCTGACGCTGGTCGAGTCACTGCAGGACGCCGAACTGGTGGTGGTGGCGGGGCAGGCTGCTCCTGCTGACGCCGGGCTGAACGGCAAATTGGTGTATGTGGGCGATGTCGAACAGGCGGTGCGGGAACCGGACGCTTTTCTGGCGCGTGCCAAGGCCGAAGCTGAAACCTATCAGGTGCCGCAGGCGGCGGCACCGGTGAAAGCCAATGGGCAAAAACGCATCGTGGCGATCACCGCTTGCCCAACCGGCGTGGCGCATACCTTTATGGCGGCCGAAGCCATTGAAAGTGAAGCCAAGAAACGCGGCTGGTGGGTGAAGGTGGAAACGCGCGGTTCCGTCGGCGCCGGCAACGCCATCACCCCGGAAGAAGTGGCGGCCGCGGATCTGGTGATCGTCGCGGCGGACATCGAAGTGGATCTGGACAAGTTTGCCGGTAAGCCGATGTATCGTACTTCCACCGGTCTGGCGCTGAAGAAAACCGCGCAGGAACTGGACAAGGCGCAGGCCGAGGCGGAGGTGTTCCAGCCGCAGCAGCGCGGTAGCGCGGCGCCGGCGGCGAAAAAGAAAGAGGGCAGCGGCCCGTATCGCCACCTGCTGACCGGCGTGTCCTACATGCTGCCGATGGTGGTGGCCGGCGGTCTGTGCATCGCGCTGTCGTTCGTGTTCGGCATCAAGGCGTTTGAAGTCAAAGGCACGTTGGCGGCGGCGCTGATGCAGATCGGCGGCGGCTCCGCCTTTGCGCTGATGGTGCCGGTGTTGGCCGGTTTTATCGCCTTCTCCATCGCGGATCGTCCGGGCCTGACGCCGGGCCTGATCGGCGGCATGCTGGCGGTGAGCACCGGCGCCGGGTTCCTCGGCGGCATCATCGCCGGCTTCCTGGCGGGTTATGTCGCCAAGGCGATCAGCAGCAAGCTGCGCCTGCCGCAAAGTATGGAAGCGCTGAAGCCCATCTTGATCATTCCGCTGGTCGCCAGCCTGATCACCGGCCTCATCATGATTTACGTGGTCGGCACGCCGGTGGCGAAAATCATGGAAGGTCTGACCCATTGGCTGCAATCGCTGGGCACCGCCAACGCCGTACTGCTGGGGGCAATCCTCGGCGGCATGATGTGTACCGACATGGGCGGCCCGGTGAACAAAGCGGCCTACGCGTTCGGCGTGGCGCTGCTCAGCTCTTCGGTGTATGCGCCGATGGCGGCGATCATGGCGGCGGGCATGGTGCCACCGCTGGCGATGGGTCTGGCGACACTGCTGGCGCGCCGCAAGTTCCCGAAATCCGAACAGGAAGGCGGCAAGGCGGCGTTGGTGCTGGGGCTGTGCTTCATCACCGAAGGGGCGATTCCGTTCGCCGCCCGCGACCCGATGCGCGTGCTGCCGTGCTGCATCGCCGGCGGGGCGCTGACCGGCGCGCTGTCGATGGCCTTCGGCGCCAAACTGATGGCACCGCACGGCGGGCTGTTCGTGCTGCTGATCCCGGGCGCGATTTCGCCGGTGTTGCTGTACCTGGTGGCGATCGCCGCCGGTACGCTGCTGGCGGGCGTAGCTTATGCCCTGCTGAAACGTGCTGAAGTACCGGTTACTGCCGCGGTGTAAGCCTCGCGATACCGCAAAACGCGCAGCCCCGAGCTGCGCGTTTTTGTTTGTGCCTTAGGCAGTTAGCACGATTTACCCCTGGTCAGAAACCACAACGCTTTCTAAGCTGATAGCGCGACTTTGTTCCTGCGAACAAGCAATGACTCAAGGAGATTCATCCGTGGCTAAAAAAGTGGCGATCGTACTGACACCCGGTTTCGCCGATTGGGAATACGCGCTGATTGCCGGCGTTGGCGGCCCGTTTTATGGGCTGGAGGTGGCGTTTTTTGCGCCGCAGGCCGGAACGTTTCGCTCACAGGGCGGGCTGACGGTAGAGGTTGAAAAAGGCGTGGCCGAATTGGCGGATTGGCGCCCCGAGGTGCTGGTGGTGGTCGGCGGCACTCTATGGGAAACCGAACGGGCACCGGATATCAGCGCATTGCTCAACGAGCAGTTTCAACGCGGCGCAACCCTGGCGGGCATTTGCGGCGGGACATTGGCGTTGGCGCGGACCGGCCTGTTGAACGGCAGGGCGCATACTTCCAACGCTGCCGAGTTCTTGACGCGCCATGTTGAGGGCTACACCGGGCAGCGCCATTTCGCGACGAGCGCCGCCGCCGTCGTGGATGACCGTGTCATTACGGCACCGGGCTCGGCGCCGGTCAGCTTTACCACCGCGGTGTTTAGGGCGGCGGGCCTGGATGAAGAAACGCTGCGTCAGTTCGGCGCCATGCTGGCGGCAGAGCACACGGTGGGGGAAACCGCTCGCGCATAGGCGAGCGGCCAAGGGAGGGTTACTGCTGTGCTTTCAGCCAGGCGATCTCTTCCGCCCAGATATCCGGGTTTACCGTTTCCAGAATCAGCGGAATATTGTCGAAGCGCGGATCGCGCATGATGTAGCTGAACACCGTTTTGCCGATGTTGCCTTCCCCCAGGCTGTGGTGGCGGTCGACGCGGCTGTTGAACTCGCTCTTGGCGTCATTCAGGTGCATGCCGCGCAGGTAGTTGAAGCCGACGATGTCGCCCAACTGCTTGAAGGTGTGCTCGCAGTCTTCTTCGGTACGCAGATCGTACCCGGCGGCGAAGGCGTGGCAGGTGTCGATGCAAACGCCGACGCGGCTCTTATCTTCCACGCCGTCGATGATCGCCGCCAGATGTTCGAATTTGAAGCCCAGGTTGCTGCCCTGGCCGGCGGTGTTCTCGATCACCGCCGTCACGCCAGCGGTTTTATCCAGCGCGATATTGATCGATTCGGCGATGCGCGCCAGGCACTTGTCTTCATCGATTTGCAGCAGGTGGCTGCCGGGATGGAAGTTCAGCAGCGTCAGCCCCAGCTGTTCGCAGCGCTGCAGTTCGTCGATAAACGCCTCGCGCGATTTTTCCAACGCCTCGGCCACCGGGTGGCCCAGATTGATCAGGTAGCTGTCGTGCGGCAGGATCTGCCCCGGCCCGAAGCCGTACTGGGCACATGCGCTCTTGAACTTATCGATCACGTCGGCGGCCAGCGGTGCGGCCTTCCATTGACGCTGATTTTTGGTGAACAGGGCGAACGCGGTCGCCTCCAATTCGTGCGCGCGGATAACCGCCTGATCCACGCCGCCTGACGCGCTGACATGTGCACCGACAAACTTCATCTTCATTCTCCTGTGTTATCGGTGACATTATGGCATTGATGGCGGGCGGATTGAATGGCGAAAAGCGGCGGCCCGCCGAAGCGGACCGCCGAGGGGGATTACAGCAGGTGTTGCACCAGTTGGTTTATCGCGCCGCCGCCGACCAGCAGCCAGACGAACAGCAGCGTCGCCAGCAGAATCGGTTTCATCCCGGCCTGGCGCACGGCGCTGATGTGGGTGGTCAACCCCAGCGCCGCCATCGCCATCGCCAGCATCCAGGTGTCGGCGGTGATCAGATGGCGCACCAGCGTGGCCGGCAGCAGGTTGAAGGAGTTCAGCCCGGCGACGGCGATAAACAGCACGGCGAACCACGGAATGGTGATGGCGGATTTTTCCGCCTTGCCTGCGCTGCCGCGGCTGATGTAGCCCGACAGCAGCAGCAGGAACGGCGCCAGCATCATCACGCGGATCATCTTGGCGATCACCGCCGCATTTTCGGCGTCCGGCCCGATGGCGTGCCCGGCGGCGACCACCTGAGCCACTTCGTGGATGGTGGAGCCGGCGTAAATGCCGAAGGTTTCCTGGCTGAACGGCAGCCACTGGAAGTGTTCATTCAACTGATACAGCCAGGGATAAACGAAAATAGCCAGGGTGCCGAATACCACCACGGTCGAGACCGCTACCGCCACTTTGCTGGAATCGGCCTTCAGCACCGGCTCGGTGGCCATCACCGCCGCCGCGCCGCAAATGCTGCTACCGGCGCCGATCAGTATCGCGGTCTGGCTGTCGATGCCGAACACTTTCTTGCCGAGCCAGCAGGCCAGCAGGAAAGTGGTGATCAGGGTCAGTGCGTCGATGATGATGCCGCTGGCGCCGACGTCGGCGATCTGCTGAAAGGTCAGCCGGAAGCCGTAAAGGATAATCCCCAGACGCAGCAGCCGCTGTTTGGCCAGCTGTACGCCGCTGTGACAAACGGTTTGCCAGTGGGGGTACAGCGTGTTGCCCACCAGAATGCCGAGCAGGATCGCCAGTGTCAGCGCCCCCAGCCCCAGCTCCGCCACCCAGGGAATATCGCCGGCCCAGACGGCCAACGCGGTGAGCGCGCCGGTCAGCGCCAGCCCCGGCACCAGCCGTGGCAGGCCAAACAGCGGAAAGCGTCGCTCGGGATAGGTGTGAGTGGTATCAGTCGCCATAAAAGTCAGTCCTTCAGTCTGTTTCTTGCTGCTAAGAGTACGTTTGGGCTGAATAAAAGAGAAATTGATTATATATTTATAACCTATCTGAATAAGTGGTATGGGATCAGGCATTGGCATAACGCCGCATTGCGGCTAGGGTGTGGAGGAGCGGCGAGCCGCCGTCAACTTTCCAACTAACAGGAGCAGGCGATGGATACCGACGATCAACGCAGAGAGCAGGTAGATCAGGAAGTGGGGCGCGCGGTGCGGCGGTTGATTGAAGAAAACAAGGCGATCGACCGCGATCACCTGGTGGCGATGCTGCAATTGATACTGCGGGACGAAGCCGGCACGCCGCGCGAGCCGGTGCTGGCCGCGGCGGCGCAGCTGGTCGCGTTGGGCAAATAGCGCGCCGATCTGGCCGCAAACAGGGTAGCCTGGCCGGGCTGCCCACATCACCATGTTGGGTTCTCTGGCAGAACCTTCTTTCAATACCGGGACGGCTATGCATATCACGTTGCGTCAACTGGAAGTTTTCACCGAAGTGCTGAAAAGCGGTTCGACCACTCAGGCCTCGGTGGTGCTGGCGCTGTCGCAGTCGGCGGTCAGCGCGGCGCTGGCGGATCTGGAGGGGCAGCTGGGCGTGCAGCTGTTCGATCGCGTCGGCAAACGGCTGGTGATCAACGAGCACGGCCGGTTGCTGTATCCCAAGGCGCTGGCGCTGTTGGAACAGGCGGGGGAGATAGAGCAGCTGTTCCGCCATGACGGCGGGGCGCTGCGCATCGCCGCCAGCAGCACCATCGGCAACTACATGCTGCCGGAGATGATCGCCCGTTACCGTCGGGATTTTCCGGCCACGCCGCTGGAGCTGAACGTTGGCAACAGCCAGGACGTGATCGTAGCGGTGGCGGATTTTCGCGTCGATTTGGGGCTGATCGAAGGGCCTTGCCATATGCCGGAGCTGGTGACGCAGCCGTGGCTGGAGGACGAGCTGGTGGTGTTTGCCGCGCCGGACAATCCCTTGACCCACCAACCGCCGACGCTGGAGGCGCTGGCCAATGCGCCTTGGATCCTGCGCGAGCGTGGTTCGGGCACCCGCGAGGTTCTGGATCATCTGCTGTTGGCGCACCTGCCGCACTTCCAGCTGGTGATGGAACTCGGCAACTCGGAGGCGATCAAGCACGCGGTGCGGCACGGTATCGGCATCAGCTGCCTGTCGCGGCGCGTGGTGGCAGAACAGCTGGCCAGCGGCGCACTGGTAGAACTGCCGGTGCCGCTGCCGCCGCTGCGGCGCACCCTGTACCTGATCCGCCATCGGCAAAAGCACATTTCCAACGCCTTGCAGCGTTTTCTCAGCTATTGCGCGCTGTAATCGACAGCGCGTCACGTCCTCTGCTGCTGCGCAGGCCGAAGAAAGCATAAAAACCTGCGCGCGCTCACATTAATGAGAGTAAGTAAGGCCATAAGGGCCGCGGCTAATAATTGCCTCTGAATTATGAAGCTATCTTATATCAGTGCAATGTTGCTAGTTCACCGGCGGGTATTTGTTACAATCCGCCCTCATTTTTTCAAAGAGCAGATAGGGTACGAATGGCTCAGCAGGATATAAAAACATCGGGGCAGCAAGCACCCGGATTGCGCCGCGAGCTGAAAGCCCGGCATTTGACCATGATCGCCATCGGCGGCTCCATCGGCACCGGCCTGTTTGTGGCCTCGGGGGCCACGGTTTCTCAGGCAGGCCCCGGCGGGGCGCTGCTGTCTTACGCTCTGATCGGTTTGATGGTGTACTTCCTGATGACCAGCTTGGGCGAACTGGCGGCCTTTATGCCGGTCTCCGGTTCATTCTCCACTTACGGCGCCAAATACGTGGAAGAAGGCTTCGGCTTCGCGCTGGGCTGGAACTACTGGTACAACTGGGCGGTGACCATCGCCGTTGACCTGGTGGCCTCGCAGTTGGTGATGAACTACTGGTTCCCGGACACCCCAGGTTGGATCTGGAGCGCCTTGTTCCTCGGTCTGATGTTCCTGCTGAACTACATTTCGGTGAAAGGGTTCGGCGAGGCGGAATACTGGTTCGCGTTAATCAAGGTCAGCACGGTGATTATCTTCATCGCCGTCGGTGTGCTGATGATCGTCGGCATTCTGAAGGGCGGCGAGCACGCCGGCTGGCAGAACTGGACGGTAGGAGACGCGCCGTTTGCCGGCGGCTTCTCGGCGATGATCGGCGTGGCCATGATCGTCGGCTTCTCGTTCCAGGGCACCGAGCTCATCGGTATCGCGGCCGGCGAATCGGAGAATCCGGGTAAAAACATCCCGCGCGCGGTGCGTCAGGTGTTCTGGCGTATCCTGCTGTTCTATATCTTCGCCATTCTGATCATCAGCCTGATCATTCCGTACACCGATCCGAGCCTGCTGCGCAACGACGTGAAAGACATCAGCGTCAGCCCGTTCACCCTGGTGTTCCAGCACGCCGGGCTGTTGTCGGCGGCGGCGGTGATGAACGCGGTGATCCTGACGGCGGTGCTGTCGGCCGGTAACTCGGGCATGTACGCATCGACCCGCATGTTGTACACCCTGGCGTCGGAAGGCAAGGCGCCGCGCATTTTCGCCAAGCTGTCGAAAGGCGGCGTGCCGCGTAACGCGCTGTATGCGACCTGCGTGGTGGCTGGCCTGTGCTTCCTGACGTCAATGTTCGGCAACCAGTCGGTTTACCTGTGGCTGCTCAATACCTCGGGCATGACCGGTTTCATCGCCTGGTTGGGCATCGCTATCAGCCACTACCGTTTCCGTCGCGGTTACATGCTGCAGGGGCGCGATCTGAACGATTTGCCGTACCGTTCCGGGTTCTTCCCACTGGGGCCGATCTTCGCCTTCGTGCTGTGCCTGATCATTACCCTGGGCCAGAACTACCAGGCCTTCCTGCAAGATAAGATCGACTGGTATGGCGTGACCGCGACCTACATCGGCATTCCATTGTTCCTGCTGATCTGGTTCGGTTACAAGCTGTCGCAAGGCACCCGTGTCGTGAAGTACAGCGAAATGGAATTCCCGAAGATGGACGTGAAGTAATTTTCGGTGAGTGATACGCGGCGGGGGTTCCCGCCGCGTTTGGCTTTACTTTTTCCCGCCTTTGGCTTCCGCCAGCGCCTGCTGCGCCGAACTCATCAAATCTTCCACCGTCGCATAATGCTGCGTCAGCGCCACAATGCCAGCGTTGAGCTGCATGTTCACCTCGCCGAACGCGCCAAAATCGTAAGGTGCCTCCAGCGGCGGCACGATGCGCGCCAGGAATTCGCTTTCCGCGCCGTAGGGCAGATCGTGCACCAGAATCAAAAACAGGCCGCCGGTATAGCGGCAGACGTAGTCGCTCGGGCGGATCAGCGTCTTGAGACGCTCGCCGACGGTGCGCAGTACGTCGTCGCCGATCTGGACGCCGTGGCTTTGGTAGAGCGCCGCCAGCGGACCGAACTCAAGAATGAACAGGTGAGAGATCGTCTGTGCCGCTGCGGGGCGGCAGATGCTGCGCATCACCACCTCGCCGCCCGCTCGGTTGAGGAAGCCGGTCAGGCGATCGCGGTGCGACGCCTGCTGCTTCTCCCAGGCCAGCGTGACGTGCTGCACCAGTTGGCGGTGGTAGCGTGCGATCATGCCATGGGCCAGCACCAGCCACAGCGGCGCGAGGTCCGCCAGGACAAACAGATTTTGCACGCGCGACAGCGGTGCCGCCAGCAGGTAAGGCAGCGTCAGCGCGATCACCTCAAGCAGCGCGAAGCGTGGCGCGGCGGCGTGGCGCTGCATCAGCCAGCAGGCCAGAGCGGTGATGGTGAGGCCGGCGAAAAGTATTAAAACGAAGCGGCCCGACAGCATCGCCAGCGCGGCGCTGGCGCCGACCAGCAGCGCCCACAGCAACACCGTCACCAGCATGGCGTCCGGCCAGGCGGGTTGACGCCGGCGCGCCAGCCAGGCTCGCCCGGCGGTCAACAGCAGCAACAGCAGCAGCAGGCCGATACCGACCAGCGGTCGGTTCAGCCAGGCGTACCCCACCAACAGCGCGACCGGCCCTGCGGCATTCAGCCAGGGAGTGAGAGGAGAGGGCGTCAGCGTGAGACGCAGCTGGCGTTGAAACGGCTCGTCATCGGCCTGCAGCGGGCTGTATAACAGCCAGTTCAGCAGCGCCGGACGTTTGGGCGTTGTCGCCGGAGATGGACTTCTCATTACAGCCTCGTCAATAAGGCCGCTCTTGCGGCGGCCTGAAGGTTTTTTGCACGCGCGGTGCTGTGGCTTTGGATTCTATGTGGTTTTGCCGTTATTTGTCAGAGTCTGGTCGGATCAGGGATCACTTTCAGAATAATGAACCTACTGGCCGCTGGCGGGGGTAAGCGTGGTGGTTTGAAAAATGGCGTGTAAAAACAAATTGTTACATTTCTATAACGCTGTTTTCACCGATTGATATGATTGATAAGTATTATCGTTTGCTTTATTGTGGACGGCTGCGCGCAGGCTGCTGCCGCACACTTTCCGGTTCACGGCGGACGCCTTCGCGCCGCTGTCATGATGGTTGTAACAGGTATCTTAACGAATGAGCGTATCCACCGATCCCATGACTGACGCCAAGGGGCAACCCAACGCCGGCGTGATGGGGCGTTATCAGCATATTCTTCGCCATCGCCTGATGATGATGGGCGTGTTGGCACTGGCGATCCTGGGCTCGCTGCTGCTGGATTTCACCATGGGGCCGTCCGGCCTGTCGCTGTCGTCTTTATGGCACACGCTGCTTGACCCCGCCGCGGCCGATGCCGGCACGCGGGTGATCGTCTGGGACATCCGATTGCCTTACGCGCTGATGGCGGTGGTGGTGGGCTTTGCGCTCGGCCTGGCCGGGGCGGAGATGCAGACCATCCTGAATAACCCGCTGGCCAGCCCCTTTACCCTCGGGGTCTCTTCCGCCGCGGCCTTTGGCGCCGCGCTGGCGATCGTGCTTGGCATCGGCATTCCGGGGATTCCCGACCAGTGGTTCATCTCCGCCAACGCCTTTATCTTCGCGCTGTTCGCTGCGCTGATGCTCGACGGCATCACGCGCTGGACGCGGGTCGCCACCTCCGGCGTGGTGCTGTTCGGCATCGCGCTGGTGTTTACCTTCAACGCGCTGGTCTCGATGATGCAATTTATCGCCAGCGAGGACACGCTGCAGGGGCTGGTGTTCTGGACCATGGGCAGCCTGGCGCGCGCCTCGTGGGACAAACTGGGCATTCTGTTCGGGGTGTTCGCCGTGCTGCTGCCGCTGTCGATGATGAGCTCGTGGAAACTGACCGCGCTGCGTCTGGGTGAAGACCGGGCGGTGAGCTTCGGCATCGACGTGCGTCGGCTGCGTTTGACCACGCTGCTGCGCATCAGCATGCTCTCGGCGCTGGCGGTGGCTTTCGTCGGGCCGATCGGCTTTATCGGTCTGGTGGCGCCGCACATCGCCCGCATGATCTTCGGCGAAGATCACCGTTTCTACCTGCCGGCCAGTGCGCTGATTGGCGCGCTGGTGTTGTCGATGGCCTCGGTGGCGTCGAAAAACCTGGTGCCTGGGGTAATCATCCCGGTGGGGATCGTCACGTCGCTGGTCGGGGTGCCGTTCTTCCTGAGCATTATTCTGCGCCACCGGGGGAACGTATGAGCCAGGGTTTACGGATAGAAAACTTCTCGGCGGGTTACCCGAAACGCCAGGTGATCGACAATCTCTCGGTGCCGATGCTGCCGCGCGGGCAAATCACCGTGCTGCTGGGGCCGAATGGCAGCGGCAAATCGACGCTGCTGCGCTCGCTGGCCGGGCTGAACCCGGCGCAGGGCAAGCTGTGGCTGGACGACGGCGATCTGATGCAGATGCCGTTCGCCCGTCGGGCGGAGAAAGTGGTGTACCTGCCGCAGTCGCTGCCCGCCGGAGTGCATCTGCACGTGCTGGAGTCGATCATCGTGGCGCAGCGCGCCTCGGGCGGCCGCAGCAACGCCGGCAGCGAAGCGGAAGTGATGGCTTTGCTGGAACAGCTGGGCATCGCCCACCTGGCGCTGAGCTATCTCGATCAGCTGTCCGGCGGCCAGAAACAGCTGGTGGGGTTGGCGCAGTCGCTGATCCGTCAGCCGTCGCTGCTGCTGCTGGATGAGCCGCTGAGCGCGCTCGATCTCAACTACCAGTTCCACGTGATGGATTTGGTGCGCCGCGAAACCCGCAAGCGCAATATCGTGACGGTGGTGGTGGTGCATGACATCAACATCGCGCTGCGTCACGGCGACCACGTGCTGATGCTGCAGGATGGCGATCTGATCGCCGATGGCGCGCCGGATCAGGTGATTACGCCGCAGAGCCTGGCGCGGGTCTACGGCGTGCGCGGGCGCATCGAGCGTTGCTCGCAGGGCACGCCGCAGGTGCTGATAGACGGTCTGGTGAACCAGCCGACGATTTAACCCAAGAAAAAGCCCGGCATCGCCGGGCTTTCTTTATCGCGCAGCGTGGTTTAGGGCCTCGCTCACGCGTTCGACGACGTGCTGGGCGGTGACGATGCCGCCGGACAGATACACCTCGGCTGCCGGCAGGTAGACCACCTGGCCTTTTTTCACCGCCGTGGTTTTCTTCAGCGCGGTGCCGGTGAGGATTTTCTGCGGTGCCACCGCGTTCGGCCGCCCGGTCGCGGCGTCTCTGTCGATGACGAACAGCCAGTCCGGATTCAGTTTGGCGACCTGCTCAGGTGTCAGCTTGTTGCCGCGCACGTCTTTTTCGTCGGACTGCAGCGCGGACGAGAAGCCGAGGGCGTCATAGACGAAGCTGAAACGGCTCTTGGGCGCGTAAGCGCTGATCTTGCCGCCGGAGAACAGCACCACCAGCCCAAGCCCGGCCTGGGTGGCCTGTGGTTTGACTGCGGCGATCTGCGCATCCAGCTTATCGATCGCCGCCTGCGCCTGTTGCTGCTTATCGAACAGCTCGCCCAACTGCAGGGTGCGCTGTTTCAGGCTGCCCAACTGATCCTGCTGATCGACGGACATGTTCAGCGTCGGTGCCAGCGCGTTCAGCTCGTCATAAGCTTTGGACGCCCGGCCGGCGATCAGGATCAGGTCCGGCTTGGCGGCGCGCAGCACGGCCATATCCGGTTCGAACAGGGTGCCGGCATTGAGGTATTTGTCATCCTGATAGCGCTTCAGGCTATCCGGCAAGTTCTTGCGGTTGCCGGGCAGCGCCAGCGGTTCGACGCCCAGCAGCTGCAGCGTTTCCAACGACGCGTAATCCAGCACCACGATGCGCTGCGGGTGCTTCTTCACCTCGGTGCTGCCGTTCAGGTGCTGGACGTTGACGGTGGCCGGGGTAGCGGCTACCGGCGTATCGGTTTTGCTGTGGCAACCCGCCAGCGCCATTGCGGCCAGCAGGGCGATCATCAGGGGGGAGCGGCGTAATCTCATGGAGCTTCCTCACGGTGATGGAATGAAAAGGGCGCGCAGTGCGCGCCCAAGGGCATCAGAAGTTGTAGGTCATGCCGACGGTGTAACGGCGGCCGTCCAGCGTGGTACGGTAGTGATCGTAATCCACGGTTTTGTCGAGGATGTTGTAAACCCCGCCGGTCAGCTGCAGGTTTTTCGCCGCCTGGTAGCTCAGGCCCGCATCGACGAAGGTGTAGGATGGCGTGCTGGTCGCCATCGAGGTGCGGCTCAGATATTGTGAGGTTTTGCTGCGGAAGTTAACGCGCGACCACAGGCTGAGGTCCTGCGTGGCACGCCAGTCCAGCACGGTATTCAGCATGTGCTTAGGCATCTGGTTGAGCGCCTTGCCCTGGAACTCGCCGCTCTTCTGCTCGGAAGAGGTGTAGGTGTAGTTGGTGTTCCACTTCCAGTCTTTGTTGATCTGCCAGCCGAAGGTGGCCTCTACGCCGCGCATATTGGCTTTGTCGACGTTGACGCGATCGCTGATAAAGTCGTAGGACGTGCCGCCGATGGTGCAATCCGGCGTGTCTTCACAGCGGCGCACTTCGGTGATTTTGTCTTTAAAGTCGGTGTTGAAGACCGTCACGCCGGCGTTAACGCCTTTCAGGCTATCCCACATCAGGCCGATTTCTTCGCTCAGGCTCTTCTCTGGCTGCAGATCCGGGTTGCCGACGATGATGCCTTTACGCACGCCGCCGCCGGTGACCTGCCCCCAGTTAGGGGAGGATTGGCGCAGATCCGGCGATTTGTAACCGGCGGAGACGCCGCCTTTCAGCGTCCACTGTTCGGTCAGGTGCCAGACACCGTACATGCGTGGGGTCCAGTGGCTGCCGAAGTTTTCATCACGGTCCATACGGATGCCGCTGGTCAGGCTAAAGTCGTTGGTCAGCGCCCATTCGTCTTCAGCGAACAATGCCCAGCTCCAGCGCGTCAGCTTGCTGAGACCTTGAGCCGATTCAAGCTGGTTGCCACCGTCGCCCAGTTTTTCATAGCGGTATTGGCCGCCGAGGTTCAGCATGTGGGAACCCAGCTCGAACTGGTTCTGGGTGTTGAAGATGGTGTTGTAGGCCTTCATGTTACGGCCCGGGTTACCGGTTTCTTCGCGCTGCACGTAGCTTGTGGAGTTGCCGAAGTCGTAATAGCCGTTGTGGGTCAGCGCGTAGTTGGTGCGAGTGTATAGGCTTTCGCTGACCTCGGTTGGTGTGCACTTGCCTTTGCTGCAGCGCTCCGCCACTACCGATTTGCCCGGCGTGCTGTTGCGATCCTGCAGCGAGCGGCCGATTTCGAAATCGAATTCGTTTTTCTCGTCCGGCGTCAGGGTGAACACCGCGGTGCCGCTGCGCATGCGCTGTTCGTTGTAACCGTTGACGATTTTATCTTCCGCGCGGCGCGACAGCAGGCCGTTGACCCGCAGGCCGAGCAGGCCTTCAACCAGCGGGCCGGAGGCGTAGGCGTTGGTCTGGAACAGATCGCCGGAATCGCGGTTTTCCTGAACGGTGGCGTCACCGTGCAGCGAGCCTTTCCACTCGGTGCGTGAGGTTTTGCGGGTGATGACGTTGATCACGCCGCCCATGGCGTCGGAACCGTACAGCGAAGACATCGGCCCGCGCACCACTTCGATGCGTTCGATGGCTTCCAGCGGCGGCAGCCAGCCCTGTTCGATGCCGGCGTTGTCGCTGTTCGGGCGGGTGCTGCGGGTGTCGACGCGCTTGCCGTCCACCAGGATCAGCGTGTACTTGGAGGACATGCCGCGGATGCTGATGTCACTGCTGCTGGCGCCGCCAGTGACCACCACGCCCGGCACGTCTTTCAGTGCATCGGTCACGTCGCGATAGGCCTTATCTTCGATCTGCTGGCGCGGGATCACCGAGATGGACGCGGCGGAGTCCTGAATTTTTTGCTGGAAGCCGGAGGCGGTGACGACCATGGTGTCCTGGGTGTCGTTCTGCGGCGCGGCCAGTGCGGCGGTGGCGCTGAGTGAGGCAATCACCAGAGCGGCGAGCTTGCTGTAACGTGGCGTTTCCATGAGGTGAACCTTTCCTGGATTGAAGTGAAAGTAATTAACCAATTGAATTTCTAATGAAATTATTCATCGTTCGCTGAGAAGTACTTCGCTTCGTCAGCGTTGCGTGAGGGTATTGTAAGGATTTTTTACTGAATGTAAACGCTAATGATAATTCATATCATTTGTATGCTTGTTATACTGACGGGAAAGGGTAACCGGATGAATTAAAGGGAAAAGCGGCGCAGCGGGCGTGCGCCGGGGAGGATCAGCGTTTCTGGATGTAGGTGATGGCCAGCGCCAGCGCCAGCACCAGGCCTTTGATAATATCCATGGCGTAGTAGGGCACCGACAGCATCACCAGGCCGTTTTGCAGCACGCCGAGGATCACTGCGCCGATCAGGGTGCCGAGCGCATTGGGTTTGCCGGAGCCCGCCAGCGAGAAACCGATATAGGCCGCCGCCACCGCATCCATCAGATAGCCGCCGCCGGCATTGACCTGCGAAGAGCCGATACGTGACGCCAGCAAGATGCCGCCAAGCGCCGCCAGCCAGGAAGAAATGACGTAAGCGGCAACCCTGTAACGTACGGTGCGGATACCCGACAGACGCGCAGCCTCGGGGTTGCCGCCGATGGCGTACATCCGGCGGCCGTGCTTGGTCAACGAGAGGAACAGCTGTACCGCCACGGTGACCGCCAACATGATCAGCACGATCACCGGCACCTGGCCGAGGGCGGAAAACACCTCTGGGATCAGGCCTTCCGCCATGTCGCCATTCGGCAGCACCATGTTTTGGGTGATGGAGCCGCCGTAGCTGTAGGTCATCGCCACGCCCTGGATCACGAACAGGCTGGCCAGCGTCGCCAGCATGTCGGGGATTTTGAGCACCACGATCAGCAGGGCGTTGAACAGGCCGACCAGCGTGCACAGCAGCAGCGTCACCACGATGGCGCCGGTGGTGCCGAACCCGTGCCAGACGAACAGTGAAATCACCAGCGCGTTGGCCAGCGAGGCGGTCGAGCCGACCGAAAGATCGAAACCGCCGACCGACAGCGAGATAGAGACGCCGATGGCGATCACCGTCACGATGGCGATCGAACGCAGGATATTGATGATGTTATTGGCATCGAGAAAGTTGTCCGACGCCAGGCCAAACAGGGCGATCAGTGCCGCGACGGTCAACAGCATGCCCCACTTGTAGAGGAAATCAAACAGCTGTTGACGCCAGGGCAGCGCAGGCCGCAAGGCAAATTCTTTACTCACGCAGGGGTTCCTCCGGTGGAATAGAGCAATAAGGTTTCTTCGTCGATGTCGGCGGCGTTCAACTCCGCCACGATGCGGCCGTCCCACAGCACGCAGATGCGATCGCACAGGCCAATCAGCTCGGCGAACTCGCCGGAGGCGTAAATCACGCCTTTGCCGGCGTGAGCCAGGCCGTCGATCAGGCTGAACAGCTCCTGCTTGGCCTTGATGTCCACGCCCTTGGTCGGCTCATCGAAGATCAGCACCTCGGCGTTGCCGCGCAGCCACTTGCCGATCGCCACTTTTTGCTGATTGCCGCCGGACAGGCGTGCCAGCCGCTGTTGCGGGCCGGAGGCGCGAATGTTCAGACGCTGCATGATCTCGCGCGCCCAGCGCAGCTCTTGCCGCCGGCTGAACAGGCTCCAGCGCGAGAAGCTGTCGTCGGCGCTGACGCTCAGGTTCATCGGGATCGCCTCATCGATGAAAATGCCCTCTTTGCGGCGCTCTTCCGGCACCAGCGCCAATCCTTGTTCGACCGACAGGTGCGGCGCGCGTGGCGCCCAGGGCTGCCCGCGCAGTTCGCCGCGCTCGAGCTGCACGGTGCTGGCGCCGAACAATGCCTTGCACAGTTCGGTTTTGCCCGCTCCGGCCAGCCCGGCGATGCCGAGGATCTCTCCTTCATGCAGCCGCAGCGAAACGTCGCGCAGCTTATAGCGATCGCGCAAGCCCTCCACCTGCAGCAGCTTACGCCCAGCGTGCGGCGGGCGCGGCGGCGGGAAAATGTCGTCCAGCCGATGGCCGAGCATTTTCTCGACGATCTGTTCGCCGCTCAGCCCGCGCATGGCGTCTTCGCTGACGCGCCGCCCGTCGCGCAGCACCGTCAGCCGATCGCAAATGTCGCTCAGTTCGTGGATGCGGTGAGAAATGAACACGATGCCGATGCCTTCGGATTGCAGGCGGCGCACCACGTTGAACAGGCGCTCGCTCTCGGCGCGATCGAGCGGCGCGGTCGGTTCATCGAGCACCAGAAAACGGCAGCGGTGCGACAGCGCGCGCGCCAGCAGCACCTGCTGTTTTTCCGCCAGCGTGCAGTCCGCCAGGCGTCTGCGCGGGTTGAGCGGCAGCGCCCATTGCTGCAGCAGCTGTGCGGCGCGGCGGTGCAGTTCCGCCCAGTTCAGCCAGTGGCCCGGTTCGTTCAGCCAGTCCAGCATGATGTTTTCCGCCACCGACAGCGTGGGGATCAGCGCGACGTCGACCTCTTGCTGTACCACGTGAATGCCGTGGCGGCGCGCCTGCAGCGGGGAATGAATTTCCACTGCCCGGCCGTCGATCAGGATCTCGCCGCGGTAGTGATCGTGGGCGCCGGAGAGGATCGCCATCAGCGTCGACTTGCCCGCGCCGTTGGCGCCGACCAGCGCATGGATTGAACCGCCCTGCAGCGTGAAGTCCACGTCCTGCAGCGCGTTGAAGCCGGCGAAGGCGATCGAGATATTGCGCATCTCGAGGCGTGAAGGCGTTGCGGTTGACATAGGGTAGTAAGGCCGTTTAGATGTTTAGATGGCTGTTTTGCTCTGTTGTAACACAGATTGCGCCGTTGGCAACCAACAAAATGGCATAACGGCGATGAAAAACGTGGAGAGGCAGGGGCGCAACCCGCGTCAGGCTGCGCCGGTGCGAGAAGCGGTCAGAAGGTGGTAGGGGTGTGTGCGCTGACGATGCGGCAAATGCGCGCCGAGGTATTGCTGAAGCTGTGCGGAATGCCGGTGTTGATGGCGTAACTCTGACCGGCGGTCAGGCAGTAGCTCTGGCCGTTGATGGTTAGCACAATCTCGCCCTCCAGCAGGGTGCCTATCTCTTCGCCCTGGTGCTTGATCTTTTCACCGGTGGTGGTGCCGGGCTGGTAGGTTTCCAGCATCATCGCCAGGTTGCGCGTCGGGCTGCCGTTGTGCACCAGCTTCATCGACACCCCCTGGCTGCCGATCTCAATCAGGTCCTCGGCGTCGATCACCACGCGCGGTTCGTCGGCGGCTTCCGGTTCGGCAAAGAATTCAGACAGCGACAGGCCATACACCTTCAGCAGCTTTTGCAGCGTGCTGATGGCCGGGCTGACCTTGTCCTGTTCGATGGTGCTGATCGCACTGTGGGTTAACCCGGACAGTTCGGCGACCCGGCGCTGTGACAAACCCAATTGCTGACGGATCTGCGACAGGCGTTTGCCCGGTGCCAAGCTGACTTCGCTCATAGCGGTACTTCCTTCTGGTAAGGGCGACAGGCAGAAATGAAGATCGCTATCGGGTGCCTGTCTGGTCGATAACGATACTGCATGATATCGGTAGTTAGGGTGGGTTTGGAAAATATATTGCCCATGTTCACTCTTGGTGCGTTGGACAAAATAGTTGACGTGAAAATGGCAGTAAGGCCTTTTCGGTCAATATTTTATCAATTTAGCAGTCGCTGGCGAATAATCAAACAGGATTGTAACATTTGCAAACCCATTCTGTTAATACTATGTTTCATATTGTGGATGTTATTTTGAGCGCCCGGCAGCGGCGCGGCCTGACGAGAAATCCAATCATGTGTTGAATCGAACGGTGGACGGGCGCCAACGCGCCTTCAGAGCATAATGGCGGGTGACGTATGCAAACCAATAGCGCAGCAGTTGAACATTTTGCACAGCATCATGAAGAGAGGCGAAGTAGCGCGTTCCAAAATGAGGTTGCTCATTATTTGGAACGCCATCCCGCCACGCAGTATGTCGATATCCTTCTCACCGATCTTAATGGTTCCTTCCGCGGCAAACGCATACCCGTCTCTGGGTTAAAAAAACTGGAAAAAGGCAGCTACTTCCCCGCGTCGGTGTTCGCCATGGACATCCTTGGCAACGTGGTGGAGGAGACCGGCCTTGGGCAGGAGCTCGGCGAACCGGACCGCATTTGCCTGCCGGTGCCCGGTTCGCTGACGCCGTCAGCCGCCGATCCGGAGCACATCGGCCAGGTGCTGCTCACCATGTTGGATGAAGATGGCACTCCCTTTGACGTTGAACCCCGCAATGTGCTGAACCGCGTGTGGCAGGCGCTGCGACAGCGCGGTTTGTTTCCGGTGGCAGCGGTAGAGCTGGAGTTTTATCTCATCGATAGGCTGCGCGACGCGGAAGGCGATCTGCAGCCGCCGTGTGCGCCCGGCACTCAGGAACGCAACACCCAAAGCCAGGTGTACTCCGTCGATAACCTGAACCATTTCGCCGAGGTGCTGAACGATATCGACGCGCTGGCGAAGCTGCAGGGGCTGCCGGCGGACGGCGCGGTGGCGGAGGCGTCGCCGGGGCAGTTCGAGGTCAACCTGCGTCATACCGACGACATCCTGCTGGCCTGCGACCACGCGCTGGCGCTGAAGCGGCTGGTGCGGCTGGTGGCCGAGAACCACGACATGCACGCCACCTTTATGGCCAAACCCTATGAGGATTACGCCGGTAGCGGCATGCACGTGCATGTCAGCATGCAGGATAGTGCGGGCAACAACCTGTTTGCCGACGCCAAAGGCGAGGATTCGCCGCTCTTGAAACAGGCATTGGCCGGGATGATCACCCTGATGCCGGCGTCGATGGCGCTGCTGGCGCCGAACGTCAACGCCTACCGGCGCTTCCAGCCGGGGATGTATGTGCCGATCCAGGCCGCCTGGGGCCACAACAACCGCACTGTGGCGCTGCGCATTCCCTGCGGCGAACCGGAGAACCACCGGGTGGAGTACCGCGTGGCCGGCGCCGATGCCAATCCTTATCTGGTGATGGCGGCGATCCTGGCCGGCATGCTGTACGGGCTGGACAACCTACTGCCGCTGCCTGAGCCGGTGACCGGCAACGGGCTGGAGCAGGAAGGGCTGCCGCTGCCGATCCGCCAGAGCGACGCGCTGTACGAGTTTGAACATCAGCACGCCCTGACGCACTATCTGGGCGAGCGTTTCACCCAGGTGTATCACGCCTGCAAGACCGACGAACTGCTGCAGTTTGAACGGCGGGTGACGGAAACCGAGATCGACTGGATGTTGAAAAATGCCTGAATGGGCGTATAAAGTAAGAGGTATGTGCGGGTGACTGGCCTGCCGGCAGCGGAATAATTCGCCTGCCGGGCTGGTTTTCCGTGCGATCGACAAAAAGAATTTGTATTTGAGGGTTTCCGGATCTTGTCATTCGGAGGCATTCTGGTGCAAAATATCTCAAATGCAGATAGCCGACGTTTTGAAAGCGTCGGTTATTTTTTTTGCATTATGTTTTACCAACGTAGCGTTTCATACACCAAGCGAGGCCGGACACCGATCCGGATAGATAAATAGTTTCGTGCACGATCAAACAAAACTTTATGGTCGTGACTCATGAGGATTAGAAAGATGGGGCAATTTTTCACTTTAGCGCCGGTGCCCGCCGGTTTCCGCTGTGGCCGCAGCGACTATGGAGCAGCCGAGGTTTCCTCGACCCGTTATCCAGCTTACAACCCCCTTCTTTTAGAATTAAGTCGCTCGTTGCGAAGTTTCCCCGCAACCTTAAGTCTTGGCGTGTCCGCCATCCGCAAGGCTCAAGGTAAGGGGGGGCTGACCAATGTCCGATAACACCATCAACGCCGCTCCGGCTCAGCGCACTCAGCTGCGTAAAACCCTGACATTAGTTCCGGTAGTGATGATGGGCTTGGCTTACCTGCAGCCAATGACCATTTTCGATACCTTCGGCATCGTATCCGGCTTGACCGATGGTCACGTCGCGACCGCGTACGCCTTCGCTCTGCTGGCGATCCTGTTTACCGCCCTGAGCTATGGCAAGCTGGTGAAGAAATTCCCTTCCGCCGGTTCCGCCTACACCTACGCCCAGAAAGCCATCAGCCCGCACGTCGGCTTTATGGTGGGCTGGTCATCGCTGCTGGACTACCTGTTCATGCCGATGATCAACATTTTGCTGGCCAAGATTTACCTGGAAGCGATCTTCCCGGGCGTACCGTCCTGGATCTTCGTGGCGGTGCTGGTCGGTTTGATGACGATTTTCAACCTGCGCGGCATCAAGCTGGTGGCCAACCTGAACTCCATCATCGTGGTGGTGCAGGTGGCGATCATGATCGTGTTCCTCGGCCTGGTGATCAACGGCATTTACCACGGCGAAGGCGCCGGTACGCTGGTCAGCAGCCGCCCGTTCTGGTCCGATAACGCCCACGTGGTGCCGATGATTACCGGCGCGACCATCCTGTGCTTCTCGTTCCTGGGCTTTGACGGCATCAGCTCGCTGTCCGAAGAGACCAAAGACGCAGAGAAAGTGATCCCGAAAGCCATTTTCCTGACGGCGCTGATCGGCGGCATCATCTTTATCGTGGTGTCTTACTTCGTGCAGCTGTACTTCCCGGACATCTCGCGCTTCAAGGATCCGGACGCCTCACAGCCTGAAATCATGCTGTACGTGGCAGGCAAGTTCTTCCAGTCGGTGATCCTGGTGTTCTCCTGCGTGACGGTATTGGCGTCGGGCATGGCGGCGCACGCGGGCGTTTCGCGTCTGATGTACGTGATGGGCCGCGACGGCGTGTTCCCGACTCGCTTCTTCGGCTATGTGCATCCGAAGTGGCGTACCCCGGCGCTGAACGTGCTCCTGGTTGGCGCCATCGCGCTGTCCGCGGTGTCGTTTGACCTGGTGACCGCGACCGCGCTGATCAACTTCGGTGCGCTGGTGGCCTTCACCTTCGTCAACCTGTCGGTGATCTCGCAGTTCTATATTCGCGACAAGATGAACCGCACCGTGAAGGACACGTTTAACTACCTGATCCTGCCTGTGATGGGCGCACTGACCGTCGGCGCGCTGTGGATCAACCTGGAAGCCAGCTCGATGACGCTGGGCCTGGTTTGGGCGGCCATCGGCCTGATCTACCTGGCCTTCGTCACCCGCAGCTTCCGTCTGCCGGTGCCGCAAGCGAGCGAAGACGCCGCCTAAGCGCGAGCCGTCTCCTCAGCCACAAAAAAGGCCGCTTTCGCGGCCTTTTCCTTTTCTGCTTGCTGCGGGGTTTATCCCACCAACTCTTTGCCGTAATCGAACAGCGCTTTCAACAGGGCGGTTTTCTCTTTGTCGCCTTCGTGCAGGTTATACAGCGATTCGAGCTGCAGCAGGTAACTCTGCACGCGCTCTGCGCTCAGCGCTTCCTGGCGGTGTTGCAGCCAGCGACGCTGCTCGGCGTCGTCCAGCGTATTCGGATAGTTGCGCGCGCGGAAGCGGAACAGCAGCTCTTTCATGCGGCCGTCGCTGAAGGCCAGATCCAGCGCCGGCAGGTTCTGCGGTTTGGTCTGTTGGATAATCCTCATCGCCGCCTTGTCGGCGTCGCTGAAGAAACCGTCGTACAAGCGGGCGTCGACGTCGTCGGCGCCTTTGAACGGCTCGGCTTCGGCGAACAGCGCGACCACTTTCTCGCGCACTTCCGGATGCTGTTTCAGCAGCTGCAGATTTTGCAGACACGCCTGACGATCGATGCCCAGCCGCTCGGCATTCTCCGGCAGCAGGGTTTTGGCCGGCGCCAGCACCGGGCATTTGTTGATGTGCACCAGCTTGATCGGCACCGGTGCCTGATCCGGCGCCAGATCGTCACGGCGGGTATACAGCCGTTCACGCAGCTGCTCGGCGCTCAGCGTCAACAGCGGCGTCATGTCGCCGGCCAGATCGCACATGATCACCGCGTTCTTGTTGTCCGGGTGCCAGGCCAGCGGCGACACCCAGCTGGTATTGCCGCGCGCCGCGCCGAACATGCCGGAGACGTGCACCAGCGGCGTCATGTCGGCGACGTCGATCAGGGCGTTCAGCTTGTGCTTGTTGCGGTGCTGCAGCAGGAAATCGAACAGCCGCGGCTGTGCCTGTTTGACCAGCTTGGCCATGGCGATAGTGGCGTAAACGTCCGACATCGCGTCGTGAGCCTGCGTGTGCTCGACGCCGTTGGCGCGCGTCAGATGTTCCAGGCGGAAGCTGGGGAAACCGTCTTCGTTTTCCGGCCAAACGATGCCGTCCGGGCGCAGAGCGTAGCAGGCGCGCATCACATCCAGCAGATCCCAGCGCGAGTTGCCGTTTTGCCAGCTGTAGGCGTAGGGATCGTAGAAGTTGCGATAGAAGATATTGCGGCTCACTTCGTCATCGAAGCGGATGTTGTTGTAACCGAGAATGCAGGTGCCGGCCACGCTGAAGGCCTGATGGATTTGGCGGGTGAACTCGGCCTCGTTAACCCCTTTGGCACGCGCCACCTGTGGCGTGATGCCGGTGATCATCACCGCCTCGGGTTCCGGCAGGTAGTCATCGGCCGGGGCGCAGTAGATGACCAGCGGCTCTTCGATAATGTTGAAATCCATATCGGTGCGCACGCCGGCGAACTGCGCCGGGCGGTCCAGCGACGGGCTCTTGCCGAAGGTCTCGTAATCGTGGATATAAAATGTGGCCGGTGCCTTGCTGCTCAAAATCGCGTCTCTTCAGTGGCGGATACAATATGCCTCTATTGTAACGGCGTAGGGAGCGATGCCAAGCGGCGGTTAGCGAAATGCGCGCAATTACGCACGGCGATAGAAATCCAGCCGCTGGTGAAAGTAGGGGAGCAGGTGGTCGGGGATCTGTCGTTCTGTTTCCGCCTGGGTCGAAGCGATGCCGTAGCGCTCGTTGTAGATCACGCTGATGGCCAGCAAATCGGCTTCTATTTTCTCGCGTTGCGCCTGCGGTAAGCTATCCAGCTTTCGAACCATCGTTATCTCCCTGTTAACCTTAGGGTATAATAGGATCGTTAGCGGGTCTTGTCCCTACCCATTCCGAGGGGAGGTGGACGCCTGCGCGCTTTGCTTCGAGCTGGGGGCCAGACTGTGGCGCGCGGCGAACTCGTTCTGCGCCTGGTGCGCATTGAGGCGATCTGCCCGGTTATACAGCGAACAGGCGCCGCTTATCACCGCCCCCCAAAACAGGGCGCACAGCAGTAAAACCCCCAACCAGATTTTTTGGTTATAGGTCATAGGTCCTCCACGGACGAGAAGAGAAATAACATTGACCGTTAAATTAAATCAGGCACTACATCAATGGTATTTAAACGGCAGAGATTAATCATCCAATCTACGCGCTTCTTTTGTTACTAAAGCCACGATGGATGTTTCAAAAGATTCCTTAAGATAATATTAAGAAAAGTGATTATGGGCGCCGTAATTCTATTTAATATTTGTTTAAATATCCGCAGATACAATCTCCCACATTCAATACCAATGTGGGTGACAATGATGAAAACGCTACTGTTAACCGGCGCTACCGGCTTTCTCGGTGGTGCAGTTCTTGAAAAATTATTGATTGAAAATCAGTCCATTAATTATCTTCTACTGGTGCGCGCCGATGATGCGCAGCAAGGATTGGCTCGTATTCGCACGAATATGGAAAAGTTTAATATCGACGCGAATCTGCTGTCTAAAATTACGATAGAAAATATATTGTTGGGCGACCTTTCCGAGCCGGCCGAGTTTTTAACTGACGCACGTATTAACAATGTCACGCACGTTATTAACTGTGCGGCCGTTGCTTCATTTGGTAATAACCCGCTCATTTGGAAGGTAAACGTAGAAGGCACCCTGGCCTTTGCCGAAAGAATGGCGCAGGTGCCGGGATTAAAACGCTTTCTGCATGTTGGTACCGCCATGTCCTGTTCCCCGGAACCGGGTTCGCTGGTGGCGGAGAGCGGCGAATTTGAGGAAGATGCCGAGCATCTGGTGGAATATACGCGTTCCAAATCCACCATCGAACAGCTGATGCGCCAACGCTGCCCGCAAATGCCGCTGACCATCGCTCGTCCGTCGATTGTCGTGGGCCACACCCGCCTGGGCTGCCAGCCTTCGAGCAGCATTTTCTGGGTGTTTGGCATGGCGCTGATGCTGCGCAAGTTTATGTGCTCGCTGCAGGACAATATCGACGTGATCCCGGTGGACTACTGTGCGGATGCGCTGGTGATGCTGATGAACAGCGAAACGCTGGAGAACGACGTTTATCACATCTCCGCCGGTGAAGAGCGCAGCGTCAGCTTTGCCGAAATCGACCGCGCCATGGCGGCAGCGCTGGAAAAAGCGCCGGTGGGCGATGAGTATGCGCAGGTGACGTATGACGCATTGGTGAAAATGCGCCGTCAGCTGAAAGACATTTTCGGCCCGTGCAACGAGCGGCTGATGCTGAAGGCGATGCGCCTGTACGGCTCGTTCGCCATGCTCAACGTGCGTTTCAGCAACGAGAAGATCCTCAAGCTGGGCATGCCGAAACCGCCGCGCTTCACCGACTACATCGCCGGTTGCGTGCAGTCGACTCGCGGGTTGTCTATCCAGCAGCAGATGGTGGTGGACTTCAAATAACCGCCGGGCGCAGCAGGCGCCCGACGTTGTCGTCCGTTACCAGGACGAAGAGGACCAGAAGACGCGGCCGAGCACCACCAGTTGCTCTTTGCGCTGCTGATAGCTGAGGTGCTCGTCCTGGTACTCTTCCCGGTTGAGGGAGCGGATGATGACGCCGCCGTCCGGCTGCTCGATCAGCACCTTCACCCGCAGCAAATTGCCGTGGCGGATGGCATAGGTCTTGCCTTCGCGGATGCGCGTGTCGTCGGTGTTGATGCCGACCACGTCGCCGTCCTGCAGACGCGGTTCCATGCTGGAGCCGGAGATGCGGATAATGCGCGCGGCGTTGACCGCCACCCCCATCTTGTGCAGGTAGTAACGGCGGAAGATCAGCGAAAATTCCTCGCGATCGACGATTTCGTAGCAGCCGTCGCCGGCGGAAAAATCAATATCCAGCAGCGGGATCTCCACAAACTCTTCCTTGTCCTGTTCGGTATCTTCCCATACCACCGGTTTTAAACGGGCGGGCTGGAAGTCCGACTCCGCCGCCACGTTGTCAAACGGGCGCACCAGCTGCTTTTCATGAAACACGTCGAACCAGCCCTTGGGCAAATTCAGCCTGGCCTCGATCCGCCTGGCCAGATTGTCGCCAAGATTGCGGGAGGATTTTTCCCCGATGATTTGGCTCAGCGTTGGCGCGGAAGACTCAACCAGCGTGGCGAATTCATTCTGGTTGACGCCTTGCCGGGCGTAGCGGGCCATCAATTCGCGCAGATTGTTGCGCCTGATTTCTTTAGTTTCCATCGTGTAATGATCGCACTCTTTAGCAAAAAGGTAAATAACGATTTTGCTAAAAAATACTTGCGCATGATTTAGCAATTAGCTAAAACAAAAAGAGTGAGCCAAAGGTTCACCCGTGCGGGGCGGCCTGTCATGATGAGGGGCCGCTCAGTGAAATCAAACGAGAGAGGGACTTTACGATGTACAAGATTGATTACAATAGCTACCGATCGGTCGCCAGCTTCGGCCACCGCGTGCGCTTTCTGGTGCTGCACTACACGGCGCAAAACTTCGCCGACTCGGTGAAGTCGTTGACCGGAAAATCGGTCAGCGCGCACTATCTGGTGCCGGATCCGACCGAGGCCACCTATCAGGCCGCCGGCTTCAGCGGCGTGCGCATTTTCAACCTGGTGGACGAGAACGAGCGCGCCTGGCATGCCGGCACCAGCCAGTGGGGCACCCGCAGCAATATCAACGACACCTCGATCGGTATCGAGATCGTTAACCTGGCGAGCGGCGACGGTGGAAACATCACCTTCCCGCCGTTCAATCCGCAGCAGATCGAAGCGGTCACCCAGCTGGCGCAGAACATCCTGCAGCGTTATCCGGACATCTCGCCGGTGAACGTGGTGGCGCACTCCGATATCGCGCCGGGCCGCAAGAGCGATCCGGGCCCGCAGTTCCCGTGGCAGCAGCTGTATCAGGCCGGCGTCGGCGCCTGGTATGACGAAGCGACCAAGCAGCAGCGCCAGCAGGAATACTGCAGCCAGGGCCTGCCGGCGCAGGCCGATTTGCTGAAACTGTTCGCCCAATATGGCTACGACACCTCGGCGGCGAACACCGCAGAAGGCTATCGCCAGCTGGTGCGCGCGTTCCAGCTGCACTTCCGTCAGCAGAAGTATGACGGCGTGATGGATGTCGAAACCGCCGCCGTTCTGCGCGCGCTGGTCGACAAGTACGCCGCCTGAGCCTGACCGCGAATGGGGGACGCCTCATTCGCCTTTTCCTCGCCGGGCTTCCTCCGCTAAAATAACGGCCTGGCTGGTCTTTATCGGAGGCATCGTGCGCCTCGATCGAAAAATCTCTTCCCTTGAACTGCTGACCTATCGCCACTACCGCATCGTACACGGCGTGCGCATCGGGCTGGCGTTTATTCTGACCTTTCTGCTGATCCGCCTGCTGGCGGTGCCCGAAGGCACCTGGCCGCTGATCACCCTGGTGGTGGTGATGGGGCCGATCTCGTTTTGGGGCAACGTGCTGCAGCGGGCGCTGCAACGCATTGCCGGCACGGTGTTCGGCGCCGCGTCCGGCCTGATCGCCCTGTATCTGGAACTCTATTCGCTGCCGCTGATGCTGGCTTGGTGCGGCGTGGTGATGTTCGTCTGCGGTTACCTGACGCTCGGCAAACGGCCGTATATGGCGCTGCTGGTGGGGATCACGCTGGCGGTGGTATGCGGCGCGGGCGCCGGTGACATGCACACCGCGCTGTGGCGCAGCGGCGACGTGATCTTCGGCTCGTTGCTGGCGCTGCTGTTCACCAGCATCTACCCACAGCGCGCCTACATTCTGTGGCGCATGCAAATGGCGGACTGCCTGCAAACCGCCGCCCGCCTCTACGGCGCGTATTTTTCGCCGAACGTTATCGAGCGGCCGCGGCTGGAGCCGCAGCTCAAGGATCTGTTGAATCAGGTGGTGAAGCTGCGCAGCCTGATCGTGCCCGCCAGCAAGGAAACCCGCATCCCCAAAGCGGTGTTCGAGGCGGTGCAAACCCTCAGCCGCAATTTGGTGTGTACACTGGAGCTGATGGCCGACGCCTACTGGGCCTCGCGCGAAACGCACTTCATCATGTTGAACGCCCGCACGCTGCGCAGTACCCAACTGCTGACGCTGAGCTCGCTGGAATCGCTGGCGGTGCTGATGCGCGAAGGGCCGCAGGCGCAGCGGCAGGCGGTGGCGGGGCAGTTGGCGGAGATCGCCGGCGAGCTGAAAACGCTGATGCAGGAGGTCAGCCTCGGCCAGCACGGCGAAGCGCCGATTTACGGCTACGTTTGGCTCAGCATGGAGCTGGCGCAGCAGCTGGAAGAGTTGGGGGATCTGCTCCAGGTTTGTACCGCCGCCGAGCGTGAATAGGGGGTCAGATCATGAAGGCGGCGCTTTGGGTTTTGGCCGCCGGGGCAAAGTGGGTAAGATAAGGCAATCACTGTTGTGCCGGACCGCCACAAACCTGTATCTTGGTGCCATGTGGCCGTAAGCAAATGAATCTGTGTATTACTAAAGCAAGGGTATAAAGATGGATAATGCAAATAAGCCGAGTTTCCAGGACGTGCTGGAGTTTGTGCGTATGTTCCGCCGCAAAAACAAACTGCAACGCGAGATCGTCGACAACGAAAAGAAAATTCGTGATAACCAGAAGCGCGTGCTGCTGCTCGACAACCTGAGCGAGTACATCAAGCCCGGCATGAGCATTGAAGACATTCAGGGCATCATCGCCAACATGCGCAGCGACTACGAAGATCGCGTTGATGACTACATCATCAAAAATGCCGATCTGTCCAAAGAGCGCCGCGAGCTGTCCAAAAAGCTGAAAGCGATGGGCGAAGTGAAGTAACCCGCTTTATCGGGCCGGGTGCGATGCCTGGCCCGCATTCCTGCCAATCATCTTCTTCCCGCCGTTTCGATCATCTCCCGATCCTCATCGATCCTTTAAATGGGATCGCGATCCGCATTTGTAGCATTTTTAGCCGCAATGTTAACGAACTGTGATTTTGCTCAAACAATTATTTTTGCAGCTTTGGTTATATGTCGATCAATGTTCACGTTGTCATTTTGAGTTTTCGGGATTTTTGATGATTAATTCATTGAAATTTATCATGTTGTTTCGTTACTTGTTTTTTGTTGGATAAAAATGACAACGTCAACATTAAGAAAATTCAAGCGTTTAACGAGTGTATTGGAGGGAGAGATGAGCCAGTTGCCGGAAAAAATGCGCGCGGTCGTTTGCCACGGCCCGCAGGATTATCGTTTCGAACAGGTGCCTACGCCGCTGCCGAAGGCGCGCGAGCTGGTGATCAAGGTGGAAGGCTGCGGCATCTGCGCCGGCGACTGCAAATGCAAGAACGGCGCACAGATGTTTTGGGGGGAGAATCCGTGGGTCAAACCGCCGGTGGTGCCGGGGCATGAGTTCTACGGCCGCATCGCCGCGCTGGGCGAGGGCGCGGAAGGCAAATACCGGATCGGCGAGCGGGTGATCGCCGAGCAGATCGTACCGTGCTGGGAGTGCCGCTACTGCAAATCCGGCAGCTACTGGATGTGTGAGACGCATAACATTTACGGCTTCCAGAAAGACGTGGCGGAGGGCGGCATGGCGGAGTACATGCGTTTTTCCGAGAACGCCATCGTGCACAAGATCCCGGAAAGCCTGAGCCATGAAGACGCGGTATTGATTGAGCCGATGGCCTGCGCCATTCACACCGTGGCGCGCGGCGACATCCAGCTGGACGACGTGGTGGTGTTGGCCGGCGCCGGGCCGCTGGGGCTGTGCATGGTGCAGGTGGCGCGCCTGAAAACGCCGAAGAAACTGATCGTGATCGACGCCATCGACGAGCGGCTGGCGCTGGCGAAGGAATTTGGCGCCGACGTGGTGATCAACCCGCTGAAGGAAGACGCCGACCAGATCGTCAAATCGCTGACCGGCGGCTATGGCTGCGACGTCTACATCGAGGCCACCGGCGCGCCGATCGGCGTCACCCAGGGGCTGCAGATGATCCGCAAGCTGGGCCGCTTCGTGGAGTTCAGCGTGTTCGGTAAGGAAACCACCGTCGATTGGTCCATCATCGGCGATCGCAAAGAGCTGGACATTCGCGGCGCGCACCTGGCGCCCTACAGCTATGAAATCGCCATCGATCTGTTCGAGCGCGGGCTGGTGACTTCCAACGGCGTGGTCACCCACAGCTATTCATTGAACGACTGGGACGAAGCCTTCGCCCTGGCGGACTCGACCGACTCCATCAAGGTGATCCTGGTTCCCTGACCCTCCCGCCGTACCGCTGTTGCAGTCACGACCGCCGGCCCATCCGCAACGGGGGGGCCGCCCGGTCGGCCAAACGTAAAGACATGCTGTTGCTCTGATAACCACAACAAGAAGCTTCCCTACAGGAGAATTGGCTATGTTTTCATTATTCAAAAAGACCCTGCCTTTTATCGTCGCCGGTGGAATGTTGGCGGCCAGCCATGTGGCGCTGGCCAAGCAAATCACTATCGGCATGTCGTTCCAGGAAATGAACAACGACTACTTCGTCACCATGAAGCAGGCGCTGGATCAGGCGGCGGCGGATATCGGCGCCAAGGTGTACGTGGCCGATGCGCGCCATGACGTCGCCAAACAGATCGGCGACGTGGAAGACATGCTGCAGAAGAAGGTGGATATCCTGCTGATCAACCCGACCGACTCGGTGGGGGTACAGTCGGCGGTGATCTCCGCCCATAAGGCCGGCGCGGTGGTGGTGGCGATCGACGCGCAGGCCGAAGGGCCGCTCGATTCGTTCGTCGGCTCGGAAAACTACGACGCCGGCTTCCAGGCTGGCGAGTACCTGGCGAAAGCGCTGGGTGGCAAAGGCAAGGTGGCGATCCTCGACGGCATCCCGGTGGTGCCGATCCTGGAGCGCGTGCGCGGCTTTGAAGCGGCGATGAAAAAATACCCCGACATCAAGATCGTCACCAAGCAAAACGGCAAGCAGGAACGTGACACCGCGCTGACCGTGACCGAAAACATGCTGCAGTCGGCGCCGGATCTGGCGGGCATCTTCAGCGTCAACGACGTCGGCGCGCTCGGCGCCCTGGCGGCGATCGAAAGCAACGGCGCCAAGGTCAAGCTGGTGAGCGTCGACGGCCAGCCGGAAGCCATCAAAGAGATCCTCAAGCCGAATTCGCCGTTCATCGCCACCTCGGCGCAGTTCCCACGCGACCAGCTGCGCATTGCGCTCGGCATTGCGCTGGCCCGCTACTGGGGCGCCACGGTGCCGAAAACCGTGCCGGTCAAAGTGAAGCTGATCGACCGCAGCAATGCGGCCGGCTTTAGCTGGTAACAGCGGCCGGGTTCGCCCCGCTGCGGCGGGGCGTTCGGCGCGGAGGGCAATGCGGTGACACCTTTACTGGAACTGAAGCGAATAAAAAAGAGCTTTCCCGGCGTGAAGGCGCTGGACGGCATCGACCTGGCCATTCAACGCGGCGAGGTGCACGCCCTGCTGGGCGAAAACGGCGCCGGCAAATCGACGCTGGTGAAAATCATGTGCGGTATCTATCAGCCGGACGAGGGCGATATTTTTATCGACGGCGAGCAGCGCCGCTTTAACAACTATCGCCAGGCGATCGAGGCCGGGGTCGGCATTATTTTTCAGGAATTCTCGTTGATTCCCTACATGAGCGCCATCGACAACATCTTCCTCAACCGGGAGATCAGGAACCGCTGGGGCCTGCTGGATCGGCGGGCGATGCGGCGCAAGGCCGAGGCCATTTTCAAGCGGCTGACGGTGGCTATCGATCTCGATTGCCCGGTGGAGCAGCTGAGCGTGGCGCAGCAGCAGTTCGTTGAAATTGCCAAGGCGCTGTCGCTGGAGGCGCGGGTGCTGGTGCTGGACGAACCGACCGCCACGCTGACGCCGGGCGAGGCCGAGCACCTGTTCAGCGTGATGAACGATCTGCGGCTGCTGGGCGTCGGCATGGTGTTTATCTCGCACCACCTGGACGAGATCTTCACCATCTGCGATCGCATCACCGTGCTGCGCGACGGCGCCTACATCGAAACGCTGGCCACCGGCGACACCAACGTGGAAGAGCTGGTGCGGCTGATGGTCGGGCGCAAAATCGAGAACGCCTTCCCGGTGAAACAGCACCCGGTCGATACCGCGACGGTGCTGCTGGAGGCGGAGATCCAGCGCGAGAAGCACGGCGCAACCGACCGCTTCCACCTGCACAAGGGCGAGATCCTCGGCTTCGCCGGGCTGGTAGGCTCCGGGCGCACCGAGACCGTCTCCGCGCTGATCGGCGCCAGCCGCTGCCACCGCAAACGCGTCCGCCTCGGCGGCCAACCGGCGGCGCTGCGCTCCCCGGCGCAGGCGCTGGCGCAGGGTATCGGCCTGCTGCCGGAGAGCCGCAAAACCGAGGGCCTGGTGCTGCCGTTCTCGGTGGCGCAGAACATCACCCTCAACCGGCACCACCGGCGCGGCAAGATCTTCGTCAGCGCCCGCAAGGATCGCGACGTGGTGCAGCGGCTGATCCGCGCCGTGGGCGTGAAAACCCCGGACGCCGAGACCGCCGTCAGCACCCTGAGCGGCGGCAACCAGCAGAAGGTGGTGATCGCCCGCTGGCTCAACAACGACTGCAACATCCTGATCTTCGACGAACCGACGCGCGGCATCGACGTGGGCGCCAAGGCCGAGATCTACCAGCTGATGCAGCAACTGACCCAGCAGGGCATCTCCATCATCATGATTTCCTCCGAACTGCCGGAGATCATCGGCGTGTGCGACCGCGTGCTGGTGTTTCGCGGCGGCCACATCGTCGCCGAGCTGACCGGCGACGACATCGAATCCAACCACATCATGCTTCACGCGACCGGGAGTGCCTTATGATCGGAATTGAACAACCCGCCGTGGCGCGCCGCGCCGCCGGCCCCAGCCTCGGCAAGCGCTGTGAAAAACTGCTGCATCACCCGGCGGTCTTGCCGTTTATCGGCTTCGTAATTTTGTTCGTATTGATGAGCCTGCTGAACGACAGCTTCCTCAGCGTCAACAACCTGACCAACGTGGCACGCCAGGTGTCGATCAACGCCATCATCGCGGTGGGCATGACCTGCGCCATCCTGACCGGCGGCATCGATCTCTCGGTGGGGCCGGTAATGGCGCTGGCCGGCTCGGTCGCCGCCGGGCTGATGCTGGCGGCGGTGCCGATCCCGCTGGCGATGGTGGCGGCGCTGGCGGTCGGCGCGCTGTTCGGCCTGGCCAACGGCGCCTGCATCGCCTACCTGCGCATGCCGCCGATCATCGTCACCCTGGCGTCGATGGGCATCGCCCGTGGCCTGGCGCTGCTCTATACCGGCGGCTACCCAATCTCCGGCCTGCCCGACGTCTTCTCCTTCTTCGGCCGCGGCACGGTGCTGGGCATTCAGGTGCCGATCCTGATCATGCTCGGCGTGTACGTGCTGGCCTGGCTGATGCTCAATCAGCTGCCGTTCGGCCGCTACGTCTACGCGATGGGCGGCAACGAAGAGGCGGCGCGCCTGAGCGGCATCCGCGTGCCGCGTTACAAGATGCTGGTGTACGTGATCAGCGGCCTGACCGCCGCGCTGGCCGGGCTGGTGCTGACCTCGCGCCTGATGAGCGGGCAGCCCAACGCCGGCGAAGGCTTCGAGCTGGACGCTATCGCCGCCGTAGTGCTGGGCGGGGCGGCGATCTCCGGCGGGCGCGGCGCCATCGTCGGCACGCTGGTGGGGGCGATGATGCTCGGGGTGCTCAACAACGGCCTCAATCTGATGAACGTGTCGCCGTATATCCAGAACGTGGTGAAGGGCGGCATCATCCTGGCCGCCATCTACCTCAGCTCTGTGCGGCGCAAATAGGAGGCGCGATGTCAGTCTTTCTTGGCATAGACGTCGGCGGCACGGTGATCAAGGCCGGGCTGTACCGGGCAAGCGGCGAAGAGCTGGCGATCGCCGAGCGCGACGGCGCGGCGATTGCCGCCCAGCCGGGCTTCAGCGAACGCAATATGGACGCGTTGTGGGATGACGTTTGCGCGGCGATCCGCCAGACGCTGCACGCGGCGGGGCTGGAGGCCGGGCAGGTGCGCGGCGTCAGTTTCTCGGCGCACGGCAAAGGGCTGTACGCCATCGACCGCCACGGCAAACCGGTCGGCAACGGCATCCTCTCTTCGGACAACCGCGCGGCGGCCACGGCGGCTGAGCTGCGCCGCGCCGGCGTGGACGCGCAGACCTACCCGCGCAGCCTGCAGCCGCTGTGGCCCAGCCACCCGGCACTGCTGCTGCGCTGGCTGAAGCAGCGGCAACCGGGGCAGTACGCCGCCGTCGATCGCATCCTGATGGCGCACGACTACCTGCGCTTTCGCCTCACCGGCGAGGCGGCGGCCGAGGTGACCAACATCTCCGGCAGCAACCTGTTTAACCAGCACAGCGGCGCTTACGATCCGGCGCTGATGGCGGCCTTCGGCATCGAAGAGGCGCAGGAGAAGACCGCGCCAACGATCGGCTCGGCGCAGCTGGCCGGGCGGGTGACGGCCTCTGCGGCGGCACAGTGCGGCCTGCGAACGGGCACTGCGGTGTACGGCGGCCTGTTCGACGTGGTGGGTGCGGCGCTCAGCTCCGGCGTGGCCGACGATCGCACGCTCAGCGCGGTGGCGGGCACCTGGTCGATCGCCACCTGCGTGACCGAGCGCATCATTCCTGCCGATTACCCCTACGCCTGGGGGCGCTACTGCATCGACGGACGCTATTTCGTGCACGAAGGCAGCCCGACCTCGGCCGGCAACCTGGCCTGGTTCCTGCGCCAGTTCTGCGCCGACGACCGGCAGCGCTACGCCCAGTTTAACGCCTGGGTGGCCGAGCGCCACGAGCAGCCGAGCGGGCTGCTGTTCCTGCCTTATCTGTACGGCTCCAACCTCGGCGGCAACACGCCGGGCGGGCTGATCGGCCTGAGCGCCCACCACGAGATGGCGGACGTGGTGCAGGCGATCTACCAGGGCATCGTGTTCTCGCACCTGATCCATCAGGAGCGCATGGTGCAGCTGAACCCGCGCATCGAGCGGGTGCGCATGACCGGCGGGCCGACGCAGTCCGAGGTCTGGATGCAGATGTACGCCGACGCCGGCAACCTGCCGCTCGAGGTGGTGGAAACGCGCCAGAGCGGCTGCCGCGCCGCCGCCCTGTGCGCCGCCGTCGGCGCCGGGGAGTACGCCGGGTTCGCCGAAGCGATCGTCGCCGCGCCGCCCAAACTGCGTTGTTATTATCCCGCGACCGCCGCCCATCGGCGCCTGCGCGCCCAGCAGGCGCGCTATCTGGCGGTCGCCCAGGCTTTGAGTGAGGTGACTGATGCAAACGACTAACGCCGCCTGTCTGGGGCTGTATGAAAAGGCGCTGCCCGCCGATATGAGCTGGCCGCAGCGGCTGGCCACCGCCGCCGAGCTGGGCTTTGAGTTCGTGGAGATGTCGATCGACGAGCAGCCGGCGCGCCAGCAGCGGCTGGATTGGGATCGCCGCCAGCGGCTGGCGTTTATCCAGGCGCGACTCGACAGCGGGGTGACGGTGCCGAGCCTGTGCCTGTCGGCGCACCGGCGCGACCCGTTCGGCAGCGCCGACGCCGCCACCCGCGAGCGGGCGCGGGTGCTGATGAGCAAAGCGCTGGAACTGGCGACGGATCTCGGCATCCGCAACATCCAACTGGCGGGCTACGACGTCTATTACGAACCCGCCGATCGCCACAGCCGCGAGCGCTTTATCGAGGGCATGCAGTGGGCGGCGGCGCAGGCCGCCAGGGCGCAGGTGATGCTGTCGGTGGAGGTGATGGACACGCCGTTCATCAACAGCATCAGCAAATGGCGCGACATCGCCCGCCACGTCAACAGCCCGTGGTTCACGGTGTATCCCGATCTCGGCAACCTCAGCGCCTGGGGCAACGACGTCGCCGCCGAGCTGGCGCTGGGCATCGGCAGCATCACCGCCGTGCACCTCAAAGACACCGTCGCGGTGGGGCCGGGCAGCGCCGGGCAATTCCGCGACGTGCCGTTCGGCGAGGGCTGCGTGGACTTCGCCCACGCCTTTTCCGTGCTCAACGCGCTCGGCTATCGCGGCCCCTACCTGCTGGAGATGTGGGCGCGCGAAGACGGGCAGGATAAGAAACGCATCGCCCAGGCCAAGGCCTGGATCGAACAACAGATGATCGAGGGAGGCATCGCATGCTGAACGAACTCAAGCGGCAGGTGCTGGCCGCCAACCTCAGCCTGCCGGCATACGGGCTGGTGACCTTTACCTGGGGCAACGTCTCGGCGATCGACCGCCAGAGCGGGCTGGTGGTGATCAAGCCTTCAGGCATCGCCTACGAGGCGATGACGCTGGAGGATCTGGTGGTGGTGGATCTGGAGGGCAAGGTGCGCGAAGGGCACCGCAAGCCTTCATCCGACACCGACACCCACCTGGCGCTGTACCGCGCCTTCGCCGATATCGGCGGCGTGGTGCACACCCACAGCCGCAACGCCACCATCTGGGCGCAGGCCGGGCAGCCGATCCCGGCGCTGGGCACCACCCACGCCGACTACTTTTACGGCGACATTCCCTGCACCCGGCCGATGAGCGAGGCGGAGATCGCCGGCGATTACGAAGGGGAAACCGGCAAGGTGATCATCGAGACCTTCAATCAGGCGGGGCGCGATCCGCAGCAGGTGCCGGGAGTGTTGGTTTACTCCCACGGCCCGTTCGCCTGGGGCAAGGACGCGGCGGATGCGGTGCACAATGCGGTGGTGCTGGAAGAGGTGGCGATCATGGCGATGGCGACGCGCCAGCTGGCGCCGGCCATCGCCCCGATGCAGCCGGAGCTGCTGGACAAACATTTCCTGCGCAAGCACGGCAAACACGCCTACTACGGGCAATAGCGCCCGTCAGCGATTTAACAGCGAGCCGGTGAAGAACTCTCTGCGCACCGGCAACTCGCCGCGCGGGCTGTTAATGGCGCTGAACAGCAGCTCCGCGGCGATCTCCCCCAGTTTCTGCGTATCGTGATACACCCCCGGAATGTGCAGGCCGTAAGCGCCGGCGCGCGGCGGTTCGTCTATTGAAAAGAACTTCACCTGCTGATAAAGCCCCATCTCGTGGCAGATGGCGATGGCGCCCAGCGTGATGATGCCATTCAGGCCGATGATGTAATCCGGGCGATTCTCCGGCTGCGCCAGATAGGCGCGCACCTCGCTCTCTTGCGAGGTGAAATCATAATCGCCGTTGATGATATGAATCTCACGCCCGCTGCCCTGCAGCGCCGCGACGATGCCGGCGGTGCGCGTTAAGGTAATTTCCGAATCCGCCGGGCCGCCGATAATCAGCAGCTTCTGCTCCGGCTGCTCCGCCAGATAACGCCCGGCCAGCACGCCGATCTCGCGGTTATCGAGGAACACGCCGCTCAGCTGCTGATCGTAGAGATCGCGGTCGATAAGGATCAGTGGCACGCCGTACACCTCGGCCAGCTCGAGATAGGCGGGGCGGTAGCGCTTGTCGTCGCGCACCGCCGACAGCAGGATGCCGCGCGCCTTGTAGCCGAACAGCGCCTGAATGGCGCGCATTTCCGCCTCTTCGCTGCCGTCGGTGTCGAACAGCATGATCTGGTAGCCCTGCTGGCGCGCAATGCGCGACACGGTCTTGATCAGGCCGGAATAGAACGGGTTGTACATGCTGCTGGTGACGATGCCGATAATCTGGCTGCTGCTGCTTTTCAGCCCCTGCGCGAACGCATTGGGCACATAGTTCAGCTCTTTGGCGATGGCGTGAATGCGCTCGCGGGTTTCCGGCTTGACCAGCTCGGGCTTATTGAAGGCGCGGGAAACGGTGATATTGGTCACCCTGGCGCGGCGGGCGATATCCACGATAGTGGCATTGGGATTGGCTTTCGACACCGTCTTTCCTTGCGTTATGCCTCAACAGATCCCTTATTGTAGGGAAAGGGCGGGGGCGGTGCTAGGGGGAGTTGGGGGGAGGGAAAATAATGGAATGAATATAGAGGTAATAATGTCGTTAGTTTATTAATTGTAAGTTTAATCATTTTATGTGGCTATATTTTGTTGGCGGGGAGTTTGATAAGGTGTGTTTCATGGTCGAAGTTAGGTATCAATGGCTGCTTTGTGCCAAGAGCGGACTTCGCTAACTCGCATACTGCATAGGGAGTAAATCAATGAGCTGATGTTATCTAGTTCTCATTTTCTGACTACGAATAGCACTCTGTAGGATATTAAGAGGTATAATTATCGAAGGCTTTCATGGATGCTTATTCGAAAATACTAGTTGCTGGGATTTTTCATGATCGGAAATTGAGCTGTGCATCTAATTTTAACATACTGAAAAACATGAGAGTTAATATTAAAACACATCAACGAAAACTATTGGATACATCATGGCCGACAGAAGCGCAGTTGATACAATACGAGGTTATTTTTATCAATTTGATCTGACTATTCTCAGCATCTTAAAATTAACATCCTTAGACGAATCTGTTGAAATCGAATGCATTGAGGACATTGATATTCGAACTGCAACTGACGTCACTGCCACACAATGCAAGTATTATGCCAAGACTGAATACAATCACTCTGTCATAAAAGATGCGATTAAGCATATGCTATCACATTTTAAGGAAACGCTGGTAGGTACGAAGCAAAAAATGTTGTATTCCATTTACGGACATTATGCGTATGGACAAGAAAAACTAGATATAGAGATAGACATTGATTTCCTAAAGAAGCACTTTCTTACCTACACCAAAGAAAAAATTACCTACCATCATCATCAGGATTTACAACTTACCGATGCAGATCTTGAAGAGTTTCTGAAGCGGTTAACTATAAACATTAGAGCAGTGGATTTTGATACACAGTTTCGTGAAGTGATCGATGTTCTAAAATCAATATTTAATACTAAGTCGTTTTCAGCTGAATACTTTTATTACAATAACTCTCTAGCTGTTATACGCGAGCTTTCAATAGGGGCTACTCAAAAAAAACGCTCAATTACCAAGGGCGATTTCCTGAAAAAGATTAACACTTCTAGTATTCTCTTCAATGAGTGGTTCGTAGAGAAGAAAGGAAAGAAAACACATTTTTCAGCCCTGCGTAATGAATATTTCTCAGAAGTGAATATATCTCCTTTCGAACGTTTCTTTCTAGTAGAGCTAGATGCGACTTCTTACGTCAGATACGAGCTCAAGAATCTTTTTTTTGAGATTTCCCGTAAGTGGTCAAAATTGTCGAAGCGAGAGCCTTCTCCGTTCTGTCCGTACATTTATGTGCATGGAGTACCAGAAAGTGAGTTACTTGCACTAAAAAATGAACTCAGCATCGAAGGTTTTAAGATCATTGACGGTCACGACTTTCATGGTGCTGAGTTTAATTGTCAATCGATTATGCTGAAAGCCACGCATGGCAATGGTATCCAGCTTAAGGTTATGAATACTCTTCAAAATGTTATAAATACTATTGATGCCATTACTAAAACTCGGCGTATTTACCAATTCCACATAGGCCCTAGCTTTTTTGAATACGAAAAACCAGCAGTCCAACACGTCAAAATTCAGATAGAACAACTTTCAGATATTAAATCAATAATCTAGTTGAAGGAAAATGAAAATGAACCACAGACAAGAAGAACAGATCAATGCCCAAGTCATTGCCGTTTTCCCAGATAAAGTACGTATAGTTGTGGATGACCTCGAAAACTTTAAGATAGCGGAAGAATCATTGAAAGTTGGTTCTTACGTCAAAATTGCTGACAACGAAAACGCAGTTCTCATCGCAATCATTGAAAACTTCCAGATTGCAGTTAGCGTTGATGGAAAGCGGGATCATATCATTGAAGCTTTTCCTTTAGGCATCTTAAGAAATGGTAAGTTTGAGCGTGGTGGTGATTCTCTAGCTATTCCGCCAAAAGAAGTTCAGCCAGCAACCATCGCTGATATAAAGAAAATCTATGAAGACTCAGTTCCTAAAGAGGCATCTTTCCGTTTTGCTACATTAGCCTCAAATATCAGTGTTCCTGTTCCCGTCAACGGAAATAAATTTTTTAATAAGCATATTGCAGTTGTCGGTTCCACCGGTTCCGGAAAATCACATACTTTAGCGACTATTATTCAGAAAGCTGTCTCCGAAAAAGGAGGTGATTTCTCACTAAATAATTCACATGTAATTATATTCGACATCCACTCTGAGTACAAATCAGCATTTCCATATGCAAATCACATTGACATATCCAATTTAGCCTTACCATATTGGATGCTGAACAGTGAAGAGCTGGAAGAATTTTTCCTTGATACTGAGGCCAATGATCACAACCAGAGAAATATTTTTAAAGAAGCTATAGTAAAAGATAGACTTGCGAAATTCTCTGGTTCAGATGCTGAAAAACAAAATATCCACCTCGACACTCCTATCCTGTTCGATATTCAGGAAGTCCTTGCATACACGATCGCAAAAAATGAAGAGATGATTGATACTGGAGAAGTTTACGCGGCAAGCAATAAAGAAAAAGCGGGACAGCCAAAATATACGCAGGGTAGTCTCCATGGAAAATTGACGAACTTTGTAAATCGACTTGAAAACAAACTAAATGACAGTAGATTAAATTTCTTTCTTGGTGAAAAATCCATGAAAACCACATTTGAAGAAACCCTCAAAAATCTGCTGGGATACTCTTCGAAGAGTGAATCGAACGTAACCGTTATTGACCTAAGTGGAGTTCCTTTCGAAGTTTTGAGCATAACAGTATCCCTTATTTCACGCCTCGTCTTCGAATATGGTTATATATATAAGCGCATGCGTTGCGCCAGAAACCCTAATGAGAAAATCAATAATGATATTCCTATTTTATTAGTTTATGAAGAAGCACACAAATATGTCCCTAATAGTGATTTGTCGAAGTATCGTTCTTCAAAAGTAGCCATAGAGCGAATTGCAAAGGAGGGTAGAAAATATGGTGTGACGCTACTGCTAGCAAGTCAACGTCCGTCCGAGATATCCGAAACAATATTTTCACAGTGCAGCAACTTTATTGCTATGCGGTTAACCAACCCAGCGGACCAAGGATATGTTAAAAAATTACTTCCAGACTCGCTCGGTTCTTTGATCGATAAAATGACATCGTTCCGTCAAGGGGAAGCATTACTAGTTGGTGAATCTATAATTCTCCCCTCAATAGTTCAAATTGAACCATGTACTCACTCCCCATCGTCAAATGATATTCCTTATTGGCAACTCTGGAAGGAGGAATGGAAATTGATGGATTTTGGTGCCATTAAGGCTGAGTGGTATAAATAACCGTAACATGTTCTGTTATCAAGTGAATTTCATGTGTTTATAGTTTGAGTCGGTTTGTCCTGCATCGGCTCAAAGTATAGGCGCTGATGGCTAGTTTTAATTCAAATAAAAGGGATGGAAATGCGCGAATATTCACTACTTATTGGAAATGGCATAAATAATATTACAAATGGAAACTCTTGGTTTGATGTTTTAAATAGTCTAGGGGAAATATATGGAATAAAAATTGACACACATGGAAAACCATTTCCACTAGCCTATGAGGAGATTTATTTTAATGTTTCAAGTAATCAAATGAATGGATTTTCAGAAAATAAAATAAAAGATTCAATTGCATCAAAGATGAATACAATAAAACCAAATGAAATTCATCAAAAAATAATAGAGTTAGAGTGCAATAACATTTTAACAACAAACTATGACTTGGCTTTTGAATATTGTCTGGATGACAACATTAGGCCTGAGGATTTAAAAAACGAAGGTGTGATAAAAGAAAGTAAATACAATGTTTTCAGACATCACAAGGTGAAAAACAAAAACATATGGCATATACATGGAGCATTGAATAATCCAGGTTCAATAATCCTTGGCTATGAGCATTACAGTGGTTATTTGCAAAGCATGCGGGGTTATACAACTACCGGAAGTCAGTATTCCAATAACTTATTCAACGAGCCGCTTACAAAACGGCTGCAAAGAAATGATGTTGGTAATAGTTGGATCGATGATTTTTTTACTAAGGATATATATATCTTAGGCTTGAATTTAGATTTTGTTGAGATTGATCTTTGGTGGTTGCTTACATTCAGAGAAAGAAATAGGATTACAAATAAAATAACCTTGCAACATAAGGTAACATATTACATTCCTAATCATTATTATAATGACTCTGCTTCCAAACCAAAAATCGATCTTTTAAAAAGCGTTGGGGTTATAATTAATCATGGGTTCGGATTAGTGTTCAAAGGGAAGGAGAAAGAGTATTACCTAAATGTAATCAATGACATTAATAATAGAACTAATAGATAATCTTTTTTTTCTGTAAAGAGAACGATCAAATGAAAATATTCTTTGACCGCTGAGATAAGCATTTAGTCCGCTCCTCGCTCAAAGTCGCCCCTCAAATGCCGTCGTTTAAAGCAATAAACCAGCGCTAGCAGCGCTGGAGCGACGGCGGTGAGGGACTCACTGGGGAAAACAACAATCCCCGCCTAAGAACAATCGAATAAGCAACGCAGACGATGAGCTCTAGTATCGACTATCGGTAACAACACCGCTAATCTGGCAGCAACTTTTCACTCCCCAACTCCCCGCCACAACCCCGGCAATAGTCCCAATGTCTCATCAATCAGCGCCCGCCGGTCATTGCCCGGCTTCCAGATGGTCACTATGGTTTGGCTGATCCCCTGGCTGCCCACTTCAGTGCGCAGCGTGTTGACGTTTTTCCACCGTTCCGCATGCATATGCGTCGGCAGGAATCCCCAGCCGCAGCCCTGTTCGAGCAGGGCGCGCAGCATCTCCAGCTCGTTGGTAAATATTGTATGCCCGGAAATTTGCAGGCGGCGCGCCACGGGTTCGTCAGAATCCGGGTGCATGATCACCTGTGGCGTGAGCGAGAGTTCCAGTAGCGAAAGCGGCTGTTCCGCGCTGGGGAAAAGCGCTTTAGACGCGTAAAAATCCATCTCTATCGCCCCTAAGGCGCGCCACTCCATGGCGTCGCCTACGCTGCGATGGCGCGCCTGGCAGATGCCCAGATCGGCCTGGCCGTTTGCCAGCAGCCTTTCCGCTTCGTCGCGCGAGGCGTTAATCAGGCTCAGGCGCGTGTTGCGCTGGGCCATCGCGGCAATCAGCGCCTGCAGCAGCGCGCGGGGCGTGAAGGGATCGTAGACCAACGAGATTTCCTGCGCCGCGCTCTTGGGCACGTCTTTGGCAAACGCCTCAAACGCTTTCACCTGGCGCATCAGCAGGTGCGCCTGGCGCTGCAGCTGTTCGCCTTCCGGCGTCAGGTGCAGGCTGCGCCCCTCGCGCAGGAACAGCACATAGCCCAATCCATCCTCGAGAAAATCAATCAAATCACGCAGCGTCGTGCGGTCTTTGCCCAGCTTGAGCGCGGCTTTCGCCAGGCTGCCGTGCTCGGCCACGGCGGTGAAGGCTTCCAGTTGGGCAAAGGAATAAATCAGGCTCGGCACGCGGTTCTCCCGTCGATTTTGCGGGGGATTTTCCCCCATCAGGCGTTTTTTATTATAGGCCGCGTTTTTTTAAGCTGAACGCCTTCCTGAGCTAAGCGAGAAAAAATATGAAAAGCAAAGTGTTTAACCGCAGCCTGCTGGCGGGCGTTGTCATCAGTCTCTGCAGCGGCCTGTTGGTACCCGCTGCGCTGGCCGCCTGTGCGGGCACCGAACTCAGCGCCTGTCCCGCACCTTTCGATGCCCAATTGCCGGACACGCACAAGATGCTCACCTGGAGCCAGAGCGACCGGGTGATCGGTTTTCGTAACGACTACCGCAACTATGCGGGGGATGTATTTCACCACGGCAACGCTGCGCCGCTGCCGGCTGCCGCTAAACCGTTAAAGGACGCCAGTTATCGGGTGAATGGCAAAACCTACAGCCTGCAGGACTATCTGCAGCGCCAGAACGTCAGCGGCATGCTGGTATTGAAAGACGGCAAAATCGCCTGGAAATATCTTGGGGAGGGCAATACCGACGCCACCCTGTGGACGTCGCGCTCGGTGGGCAAATCCGTGGTCGCCACGCTGGTGGGCGTGGCGATTAAACAGGGCAAAATCCGCTCGCTCGACGATCTCATCACGCAATACGAACCCGATCTGAAAGGCACCGCGTGGGACGGCGTGACCCTCAGGCAGCTGATCACCCACACCTCCGGCGTGGCGTGGAATGAGGATTACACCAACCCGAAATCGGACTTCGCGCAGCTGACCGAGTGTGAAGCCAGGCCCGGCACCTACGCCTGCGTGCGCAAGCTGGTGGCCGGCTTGCAGCGTGCGCACCCTGCCGGGCAGAACTGGTCTTACTCCTCCGGCGGCGCGTGGCTGCTGGGCGACGTGCTGGAGCGCGCCACCGGCATGCCGCTGGCGGCCTATCTGCAGCAAAGCATCTGGCAGCCGTACGGCATGGCCAGCGACGGCGTGTGGCATGCCTACGCCAAAGGCCAGCACGACGTGGGCGCGCACGGCTTCAACGCCACGCTGGAAGACTGGGGGCGCTTCGGTGAGTTCATTCTGCATAACGGGACGCTGCCGAACGGCAAACAGATCTTGCCGGAAAATTGGGTAGCCCAGTCGGCCAACTGGACGCAGGCGGCGGGCTCGGTGTCGGCGGCGCATCCCAACGGCATTTACGGATTCCAATGGTGGAACAACGAAGTGCCGGCCAATGCGGCCAACGTAGAACCCACTCCGCAGGCCTCCCTCAAGCATTCTCTGTGGGCGCTGGGGATCTTCGGCCAGATGATTATGGTCAATCAGGCGGAGAATCTGGTGATCGTCCAGTGGTCCACCTGGCCGCAGGCGGAGCCGTCTTTCAGCGCGCAACCGCTGGAGGCGTCGCTGATGTTTAGCGTGATAGCGAAGGAGTTGCGTTAACGTCGGCTGGGCAAGCAGGGGCTGGATGGCGGTTGTCATTCAGCCCCTATTTCTGCCCTTAACGCTATCAATCTTTGCCATACCAGGATTTAAAATACTTTAGGAAACTGTAGGCCACGGCATAAAACCCAGTGACGGCGCCGACTTTGCCTTCTTTCCATGCGCCGCTCAGTACGTACCATTTGAAAAACGCGCCGATCGCGCTTACGACGCCACGAAATATCGAGGGCCTGATGTCTCGGTATTTGACTACCCTTGTCGTATAGCTATTGAGCTTATTGAGTATTTCATGGAGAGAATAAAAAGTATCGTGCTTAACATTGCCGGGAATGACCGACGTGTGAATATAGCCTTCAGCGGCATCATCTACCGGAGCATCATTGAACCTGACCTGTGTTCTATTGAACAGTCGAACGGGGTAGTCCGGTGAGGAGATGGGATAAATCGTTCTGACTGGCTGTCCGAGTACAAACCAATTCCTTTTTATTCTATAGGCTTGCTGTGGTGGCGGGTTTGCCTGCGATTTGAATGTTAAAATGGACGCTATGGTTTCGGCATCAAGGATTTCGTCGCTGTCCAGGCACAGTACCCAATCATGGTGAGATTGAGAAATCGCAAAGTTCATTTGTCGTCCATGCGTTTCGAAACGATGGTAAATAGGGCTTATTCCAAAGCTTTGGCAAATAGACAGCGTTTTATCCGTACTTCCGGAGTCCACCACAATCCACTCATCCGCAATGCCCATGAGTGGAGAAAGCACCTCGTGTAATAAACGAGAGGAGTTAAAAGTCAGTATACAAACAGCTATCTTTGCCATTAACTAACATCCTTAAAAATCGCTGAGCAGGTGAGCGCGTAATGTTTTCTCTGGAATGGAAATTGCGATTCTCTTCTTATCCCTTATCAACCTCGGAAAATGCCTAACCCCGCCGATCAAACCGATAAACCAGCGCCAGCGACAATGCCAGGAGTAAAAGCGGCGGGGCGAGGGCGGTGAAGGGCGCGTTGAGGGCGAACAGCAACCCCAGATTGAGGACGATCTGGTAAGCGATGTAGGTCAGCAGCCCGATGATGACGCCGAGCGCTAATCGGCTGCCCATGCCGGGCGCGCGCGGGGCGGTGAAGGTAAACGGGATGGCCAGCAAAATCATCGCCAGCACCAGCAGGGGCTGGCCGAGTTTTTTCCACAGCGCCAGGCGGTATTCGGTGCTGGGTTGCCCAGAGCCCTGCAGATAATCGATATAGCGATCCAGCTGTTGGAGCGAGAAGCTGCCGGCCGGCAGGGTCAGCTCTTTCAGGCTCGGCACGGCGAACAGCGAGCGCCAGAGCAGGCTATCTTGCCGCTGAATCGTCTCCTTTCTGCCTTGCCAGCTTTTTTGCATCACGTTGTGCAGCAGCCAGCTGCCGTCGGCGGCGGTGCTGGCGCTGTCGGCGTAAAGGTAAGATTCCAGCGCGCGGTTGGCCTGATAACGGAAGATCTCAATGCCGTGGGGCTGGTCGTTCTCATCGACGGTTTTGACCGTCACAAACTCGTTGCCGCGCCGCGCCCACAGCGGGTTCACGGTGACGTCGTTATCGTTCGACTGCGCCAGGGCGTTGTTCTTCATTTGCAGCGCGCGTTGCTGCAGCGGCGAAGCGGCCCATTCATCGAGGGCGCCGAGCGAGAGGTTCATCAGCAGCCCGGCGGCGAGCATCACCAGCGCGATGCGGAATATCGACATCCCGGCGGAGCGGATCGCCGTCAGCTCCAGGGTTTTAGACAGCTGCCCCAGCCCGACGATGCCGCCGAGCAGCGCGATAAACGGCCCCAGATCGACCAGGCTGCGCGGCAGGGTCATCACGGTCACCAGCAGCGCCTGCTGCCAGCGGTAGCCGCCCGGAGTGACGTCCTCCAGCTCGTTGATCAGCGTAAAGGTGGTGAACAGCGGGATGAGCAACCCGGCCGCGGCGGCGAAGCCGATGAACACGTTGCGCATTAGGTAGCGGCTAAAAATGGTCATCGGGAGGGTTTCCGCAGCAGTGATAAGTCGCGCGCCAGCAGCAGGGCGATGCCGACAGCCATCGCTATCGGCACCAGCCAAACGCCGGGGATCGGTGGCAGAGAGCCGTTGGCCACCAGCGTGCGGCAAATGTTGCCGCCATAGAAAATCACGGTAAACAGCACCGTCAGGGGCAACAGCGCGGCGTAGCGCCCCTGTCGCGGCTTGATGCGGCTAAAGGGGATCGCTAGCAGCACCATCAGCACGGTGGTCAGCCCGCGGCTCTCGCGCCATTGCAGTTCGGCGGCGTCGCCCGGATCGGCGGAACGCGCCAGCTCCGCCGGCGAGGCCGACTTGTGCCGGCTTTCGGCGCTGGGCACGAACGGTTTAAGCGCGATATCAAAGTTGTCGTAGTTCTGCCCGTTGTCGTCGGCGCCCTCACGATCCAGCACATAGGCAGTGCCGGTTTTCAGCCGCACGGCGGGGCTGGCGGGGGAGGCGTCGAGCACCTCCACCGACTGCGCGCGATACAGGTTGGTGTGATGGCCGCCGCGCACATAAATCAGGGCGTCCGTCAGGTGGTTGGCCGTTTTGTCGACGTGATTGGCGAGGATCATGCGGCCGTTGCCGCTGACGTTGAATTTGTCGGCCTGCAGGTGGCTCACGTCCAGCACCGATTGCGACTGTTGTTGCAGTTGATAAATATTGGCGTACGCCCAGGGTCTGCCATACAGCGACAGCAGCGTGACCGCTATCGCCAGCGGCACGGTGAGCAGCAGCACCGCCTTGTACAGACGCAGCGGGCTGGCGCCGGCGGCCAGCATGGCGGTGATCTCCGCATCGCTGTACATCTGGCTCAGCGCCACCGCCACCGAGACATACAGCGCGACGGGCAATATCATCTCCAGCGCGATCAGCGATTTATAGAAAACCACGTCGGCCACCACCCGCAGCGCCAGCGTGCCGTTGGCGGCGTCGGTCAGGTAGCGCTGGGCGGAGTAGCTGGCGAACATAAAGATCAGAAACCCGGCGATCATCATCACCAGGCGGCGGATCTCAACCGTGATATAGCGTTCAATCAAAGGCATGCGTCATCGGCTCCCGGCGGCGTGCGCTTCATGGCGTCTCCTGCGCGATCAGGGTGCGCAGCAGGGCGATCACCTGGTCAACTTCCTGCGGGGTGAGTGCGCCGTCCTTCGCCCACTGCACGCGCCCGGCCTTATCCAGCACCACGATGGTGGAGCTCTCCTCCGGCAGCCGCCAGGCCATGCGCCCCAGCCCGTCGCTGTCGACGATGAACTGCGCCCAGGGGTAATGGCGTTTGTTTTTCTCGATCTTGCCGCGCACGAAGAAGCCGGAGCCCGGTATCGCGTCGTCGGTGTTAACGATGGTGGTCGGCTGGAAGCGATCGCCCGGCAGGTTCGCGTCCTTAACGGCGTTGATCAGCAGCGAGTTCTTCTTTTTGGCTGAGGTGCGCCCGGCGATGTACTGGATCACCCGCACCTTGCCCGCCAGTTTTGCGCTGTTCCACGGCCGGTAGCTGAAATCGCCGTTGCGCAGCAGCAGCTCGCCGCGATCGGCGATGGCGATCGGCGCCACCGGCCGGCCCTGCACGAAGTTATGCGCCGGCGCCGCCAGCGGCGACAGCAGCAGCGCAAGGGCCAGCAAGCGAGGTAACGTCATCATGGCTACGGGCAACGCGCTTATCTGCCGGCCGCGACGGCCGACGGGGAAAACGACAGCGGAAAGCGCGCCAGCAGCAGCTCCAGGCGCTGGCGGATGTCGATATCCAGGATCGCCGGCCGATCATAGATATCGCCGCCGGCCAGCTTGTCCGCCACCATCACGTCATGCCGGTCACCCATCAGGCCGTTAATCGCCGCCAGGAAGCGCGAGATCTGCCGGGCTTCGCGGTTGTCGGGATCGATCGATCTCAGCGTGTCGTAAAACGAGACCTGGCGGCTGACGATTTTGCGCACGTCATGGAACTGATGCCCGGTCAGCGCCGGGCCAGCGATCAGCGTTTGCAACTGGCGCATCTGCTCCTGGCGGTAGGTGATAAAGCCCTGTGCGCTTTCCAGGCGGGTGTGGCGCAGCGCATAACGCACGTATGACCACACCGGCTTGCTGAGCAGCAGCCGCAGCAGGTTGCCGTACAGCGTGAGGTTCTTCTGGTTGCCGTTGCGAAACGCGTCCTGAAAATGGCCGAGTACCACGGTGGTGGTGTGGAACAGGCGGTTGGCGCGGTGGGGGGCGCCGTACAGCTGCTGGGCGAAGCGCAGGTGCTTGTAGCGGGCGCGGATATATTTGTAGCGCATGCGGGTAGCCGCCGCCAACTGCGGGTCTTGCAGGAAACCGTTCACCAATTGCAGCAGCTCGCGGCGGGAAAAACCGTCTTCCCAAAACTGCAGGCACAGCGCGTAGTTGTCCCGAATGCTCTCGGGGGAGCATTCCAGATCGATCTGCTGCGGCAGGCTGATATTCGCCTCGACCAGGTCATCCTCTTCCACCGCGACAAACAGCGCCTGGGTGGTTTCGGCGGAGAACTTCTTCCAATTCGTGATAGCGGTCATTGATTACTCTCTTTGGGCACATTCAGCCCCAACATAAAGCGATTGCGGTAGGCGCCGATCGTCGGTATCAGGGATAACAGCACGTCTAAACATTGCCCCAGTAAATAAGCGAAGGCGGCGCCCTGCACGCCGAAGGCATACGCCATCGACACCAGCAGCGCAATGTAGGCCGCCGAGGCCGTCGCCTGCGCGATCAGGAAAGCGCGCTGCTTGCCTGCCATAAACAGTAAGGATTCCTGCGGGAAGCCCATCATGGAGACGATGATCGCGCCCAGCATGATTTGAATCAGGTCATAGGCTTCCAGGTATTGCTGCCCGAAGACGGCGGAAATGAGCGGTTTGCCCACCAGCAACATCAACACCGCGACGGCCAGGCCGATGCCGCCGGCCAGCAGCGAGGAGCGCAGGCCCAGCAGCCACGGGGTCTTGGTGCGCGGATCCAGGCGCATGATCTCGGGATAGAAGCTTTTTTCCAGCAGCTTGGCCGGGGTGCCCGTCGCATCGAAGAAGGTCATGGCGATCTTGAACAGCCCGGCGGCGGCCGGCCCGAGCACCACGCCCACCAGCACGGTGGTGCAGGAGTTGCGCGCGGCCCAGATGGTATGGGCGATGTTGGTGGTCCAGACGAAGTTCCAGGCGCCCTCGATGCGGCGCGCGACGTTGAACAGGCGTGGCCTCAGCGCGCCGTGGATATCGCGGCGGCGCAGTTCGCGCGCGGTGAACCACCAAAACAGCGTGCCGCCGATCAGGTTAGAGGCGTACCAGGTGACGATAAAGCCGGGGAACCCCAGATCGAAATAATAGGAGATGACGCTGCCCACCGCCTGCAGGAACGGCTTGATCGCCTGCTGGATGGCGATGAGATCGAAGCGGTTGAAGGCGCGCAGCACGCCGGTCGGCGTGGACGAGGTCATCGACGGGATCAGGGTGCAGTACAGCATGGCGAGCCAGAAGCTTTCGCTGTCCAGCCCCAGGGCGTGAGACAAGAACGGCAGCATGATCATGCCGCCCAGCACGGCGATGACGCCGCTGGCGATATCTAGGCCAAAGGAGAAGGCGACGACGTCGCGGAAGCGCCCGGTATTTTGATGCTCCAGCGCCGGGGTGCCGAATTGCACCACAAACTGCCAGGTCTGGAATTTGATGAAATCGCTGACCGCTTTGGTGTAGGCCTGGATCACCACCAGCACGCCGAACATTTCAGGCGACATGCCTTTCCCGGCGCAGGAGAGCGCCAGCAGGCCGAGCAGCGCGCTGGCGACGCTGCCGGAGCCTAAATAGGCGGCATTACGTAAAATGGAGCGAAACGCGCCATCGGAAAACCACCGTTTCATAACCAAAACCAGCCGTTATCGTTGTTTTGCTGCACTTTTTGTTCCGCCGTCATGCGCTTGCCCTGTATGCGTTTAATAAACCTGAGTTTCTTCGCCGGCGTTTTCGCCGGGTTGCCCGATATCGCTCTGTGGGCGCTTCGCGGGATTCACTACGGCGGAAATGGCGTTGAGCGCGTTGCTCAGCACCTCGTCGTAAGGGGCTCTGGCGTCCAGCTCGATGATGCGCGCACCGTTGTACTGCAGGCGCACCATAGCGGCGATCTTGTCTTTCAGCTCTTCATAGCTGTGATCGGGCTTGCGGGAAAATGCCGTATCGACGTCGATATCAAGGCGAATGATCAGCGCCGGCCGATAGACGGCCATGCGTTGATATAAACGGCGTTCGCGCGCCGCCAGGCGGCTCAATAGCCAGCCTTTTGCGCGTTCCACGCCGATGCCGGGCCCATCGTAGTAAAAACCTGAAATTTCCGCCTGCGGGTAGCGATCGCTGACCACCAGCACGCCGCTCTGCGCCAGCCGTCGCACCTTGCGCAGGTTGGCGGCGCGCCACAGCGAAAAGCCGTACATGATCAGCGCCGCCCACAGCGCCGGCGGCCTGTTGCTCATGCGCTGGGTTTTATCGGATTTGGCCGCGAGGCGCCGTTCCAACCACACGCCGATGAACGGCAACTTCTTGATTTTGTCGCCGTCTTCGCCGGAGATCAGCCCCAAATAGCGGCGCTCCGTGGGGCGATGTTGCTGCAGGTTTTTCACCAGATCGGCGGTCAGCGTGGACTTGCCCGTGCCGTCGCTGCCCACCACGGCAATCAGCCCGGTGATGCAGGTGGGAGAGGTATCCTGTTCGGCGGTGAGTTTATTTTTTTTCATCTGTTTCGGTACGAAAAGGTTATTTGGCTGCTAGGCATTGGCGGCCCTCAGCGATATTTTAACGGCGCGCAGTGAGGCATCGAAAATACGGTTAGCCGGCTCGCGGCCGTCTAAATCCAATATGTTAGCGCCATTAAACGTCAGGTGCGGGATGACGGCGATCTTTTCACGCAACGCCGCCAGCGAGTGATCGGGTTTACGTGAATAGGCCGTTTGTTCGTCAATATCCAGCCGAATTAATAATAAGGGCTGATAAGACGCCATCCATTGGTACAGCTTTTGTTCGCGCTTTCTCAGCCCGCGGATCCAGCGATTGCCGCCGGCGGTTTTCGCCAGCTGCGGGCCATCGAAACGAAACCCCGCCACTTCGGCCTGCGGATAACGATCGGTGATCAGCAATGCGCCGCTGCGGCTTTTCTTCAGCATGCGACGGAATTTATAAACGCGCCAATAGGAGAGTAAAAAAATTACCAGCGCCGTGGCATTATCCGGCGGTGTGGAAGGGCGCTCATGCACGCGCTGCGATTTCTTCAGCAAATAACGCCCGAAGGGTGCGCCAATAATCGGCAGCGAACTGATCCATTCGCCGATGCGCCCGGAAGACTGGCCGAGATACAGCAGTTCGGCAGGTTCTTGTGCCGATAACGCGTTGACCAGGCTGGCAGCTAACGTGGATTTTCCCGAGCCGTCACAGCCGGTTATCGCTATTACGCGCACGGGCGAGCGATCAGATGAAGGTCTTATCTGCTGACTCACAATAATTGATCCAATGCGAAAAAAACTATTGTATTCCAATACGCCTTGGGTTCAAGATATTTATTGTGCTTTGCTGCGATAAAATAATGAGATTGGTATTCTTGTTCGCTATTTGAATTGATATTTATGGCGTTCGTTCTTGTTATTTTGTGCTAATTGTTCGTGCGTGCGCCGGTTTCGCTTTTTATGTTAATTCCCGGCAGGGCTCACGGTGAAAAAAGAGCAGAGGTTTTCAATTTTCGCTTAATATTTTGTGCTTTTTGGCGCCGCGCTACGGTAAATTTTTTCACGTAGCCGCCACGGCAATGATAAGCGATAGGTCGCTTCAAATATGGCACGCCGTTTCTGGTGTATTGAAAGAGAGTCTTATTATGAGTGCAAAATTTCCGCCGCTGATTGCGGTTATCGGCAGCGACGGATCGGGTAAGTCCACCGTTTGTGAACATCTGATCGCGTATATGAAACATTATGGCCCGGCGGTGCAAGTGCATCTGGGCAAACAGGCGGGCAACGTCGGCCGCGCGGCGGCGAAATTGCCGCTGCTCGGGCGCTCGGTGGGCAAGGCTATCGAGAGTAATACCAAAAAAGTCAAAACGAAAAAATCCCGCATCGGCCTGTTGCCGTCGGCGGTGATCATCGCTTTCGTGGGGCGGCGGCTGCTGCGTTTCCGCCGCATGCTGGCGTACCGTCGGCAAGGGTTCATCGTGTTGACCGACCGTTTTCCGCAGGCGCAAATCCCCGGCGCTTACGACGGTACGGTTTTTCCCGTCGACGTGGAAGGGAGCCGTTTCGTCCGTTGGCTGGCGGCGCGCGAGCGGGCGGCGTTCCAATGGATGGCGGGGCAAAAACCGGATCTGGTGCTCAAACTGAATGTCAGTCTGGACGTGGCCTGCGCGCGCAAACCCGATCACCGCAAAGCGGCGCTGGAGAAGAAGATCGCCGTCACGCCGTTATTGACGTTCGAAGGCGCCGACATCGTGGATCTCGATGCCGATCGGCCGATTGGAGAAGTGCTTTCGGCGGCGGAAAAAGCCATCGCGGAATTTATGGCGGCGCAGGGTTATCGCTATTCGGCTGATGGGGCATCAACGGCTGCGCACTGAGGTGCGCAGCGATTCGGCAGGGCGGTGATGCCATTTTCGGCACCGCCGCCGCGGCCGAGAGGGAAAAGCTTTATTTTTTCAGCGCCGCAAAGGCGCGCACGATGGCGTCGATCTCTTCATCGCTGTGCGCGGCATTGACGCTGCAGCGCAACAGGGTGACGCCCGCCGGCGCGGCCGGTGGCAGCACCAGGTTTACATACACGCCGTGGGCGATCAGCTCGCGCCAGAAACGCAATCCTTCTTCCTTCGAACCGATCATCACCGGCACCACCGGGCTGATGCGTGGGCCCAGGGTATACCCCAGTTCGGCGAGGCCGTGGTACAGGCGGTGCGCGTTGCTCCACAGCTTTTCCCGCAGCTCGGGATGGCGCGCGATTTTTTGCAGCGCCGTGCGCACCGACGCGATGCTGGACGGCGACGGCGAAGCGGTAAAGATATACGGCCGGCTGCTGTAGCGCAGCACGTCCATTCCTTGGCCGCCGACGGCGAAACCGCCGATCGAAGCCAGGCTTTTGCTGAAGGTGCCCAGGATGATATCCACGTCTTGCTCGACGCCGAGCGCTTCGGCCAGGCCGCGGCCGTGCTCGCCCATCACGCCGAAGGAGTGCGCTTCGTCCACCAGCAGATAGCCGCCCAGCCGCCGCTTGATGTCGACGATCTCCACCAGCGGGGCGACGTCGCCCAGCATGCTGTAGATGCCTTCCACGATAATGATCGCCTCGCGGGCCCGCTCGCCCAGGCGCACCATGCGGCGCTCCAGATCGGCGGCGTCATTGTGGCGGAAGCGAATAATCTCTGCGCCGCCGAGGGCGCAGGCGTCGTAAATGCTCGCGTGGCTGTCTGCGTCGATCAACACCACGGAGCCTGGCCCTGCCAGCGTGCTGATGACGCCCAGGTTGGCGGTATAGCCGGTGGAGAACACGATGGCGCTCGGGCGATCGAAGAATGCCGCCAGCTCCCGTTCCAGCGTCAGGTGCGATCCGTAACTGCCGTTCGCCATGCGCGAGCCGGTGGTGCCGGTGCCGAGCGCGGCCAGGGCCGCCTGGCCGGTGGCGATCGCCTGGGCATCGAACGTCAGGCCAAGGTAATTATTGGTGCCGGCGAGGACAATCTTTTGATCGCCGATGCGCCCCTGGGTGGCGGAATAGACTTCGTCGATACAGGTGCCGAACGGATTCAGACCGGACGTTTGAAATTGTTCACGGTCATTGGCAAGCCGCGCAAACTTGTCATACAGTCCCATGGTTTTTCTCCAGATAAGGGCGCAGCGCGTCAAGCAGTTGCTCAGGCGTTCTGACATCAAGCAATATATTGATAGGAATGGAGATATCTAATTCATCTTCCAGCATCATCAGCAGATCCAATACTCTGATGGATTCCAGGCCAAGATCATTGACGAGATCGCTATCAGGTTTTATTTCCACTCCGCCTTCGACGATACCTTGCAAACACGTCAGGATATAATCCATTACAGCATCGCGATTTAGCATAAGAACGTTGACACACCTCTAATTGGAATAATTAAAACAGCCCTTCGCGCAGTGCGCGCTCCAAACTTACCTGTGGAAACCAATTAATCTGTTGCGACAGCGCGTGATTACTGGCGGACCAGTCGTGATGCGTTAATTCGCGTATTTTGCTGCGCGTCAGCATCGGCTCTTGTTTGACCAGGCGGTTCCACACCACGCTGATATCCGCCAGGGCTTTCAGCAGCGGCAGCGGAATGCCCACCAGACGCACCGGCCCGTGACGCACGGCGGCGCCGATGTCGCGCAGGCGCAGCCAGTTATAGCCTTCGGCCACGCCGTCGCACAGTTCGTAAATATTCGGCTGCGCGGGTTCGGCCTGCACCCATTGGCTGACCGCCTTTGCCAAATCGCTCACGTGCAGAAAAGTGAGCTTGGCCTCAGGCGCGCCCAGCCGGGGCAGTACGCCGCGCAGCAGGCCGTTGAACAGCGGTTTCAGCTCTTTATCGCCCGGCCCGTAAACCGCCGTTGGGCGGAAAATCCCCAGCGCGATATCGCCGGAGGCGGCGATGAGTTGCTGCTCGGCGGCCTGTTTTGAATGGGCGTACCAGGACAGCGCCGGATGGCGGGCCGCCAGCGACGACATGAACAAGAAACGATTGCAGCGGCCGTTTTGCCTGGCCGCCTGCATCAGGTTCAGGCTGCCGGTGACGTTGCAGCGGGTGAACACCGCTTCCGCATGCCCGCGCACCTGGCCCGCACAATGCACGACGTATTCTGCGCCGCGCACCAGCTCGGTGAGCGAGGGCCGATCTTCCAGCGCGCCGGGGATCCACTGCAGGTTGTCCGCAGCGGCTTTTCCGGCTTGCCGCGTCAGGGCGCGCACGTTAAACCCTTGCGCCAGCAGTTCCTGGACGATATGCCGGCCGATAAAGCCGGTCGCGCCCGTCACTGCGACGGTGCCGCTCATTGCGCGAAACCGGCCAGCTGCGGCATTTGCGGATAGAGCGAAGCGCTCAGCCAGCGTTTTTTGGCCTCCGCACGGGCGGGTTTGCCCGATGACGTGCGGGGAATGCTGTGCGGCGGCAGCAGCTCGATGTCCACCGCAATGCCGAACTCGCTTTGAATGCGCGCGCTCAGCGAATGCACGATTTGTTCCCGGCGTTCTTCCGAACTGACTCGGCACTGGATTTGCAAAATGATCCTGGCCGCTTCGTCGTGTTCTTCAGTCACGAAGGCAATCGCATCGCCGGAACGGATTTCCGGTTCGGATTCCGCGACGTACTCGATATCCTGTGGCCAGATATTGCGGCCGCGAATGATGATCAAGTCCTTCTTGCGGCCGGTGACGTACAGATAGCCGTCCAGCAGGTAGCCCAGATCGCCGGTATCCATCCAGCCGGTCACCTGAATTTGCTTCTGAGATTCATCGTCGCAGAAATAGCCGTTCATCAGGCTGGGGCCGGAAATCGTGATATGGCCGACCTGGCGCTCCGGCAGCGGTTGCCCGGTTTCGCTGCGGATCTCGATGCGGTGGCCGGGCAGCGCACGGCCGCAGTTGACGAAGGTCGAGACGGCGCGGGTTTTTTTGCCCGGCGCGACCGCTTTACCCTCGAACTCCAAAATATCGCGGTCGACCGCGTTGGTTTGCGGGCCGGAGCAAGGATCGGAAAAGCTCACCGCCAGGGTGTTCTCGGCCAGGCCGTAACACGGCATGAAGGCTTTGCTGTCGAAGTTGATGCTGCTGAAGTGTTCGCCAAACTGGCCGAGCAGCTCGGCCGGGATCGGCTCGGCGCCTACGCCGGCAACCCGCCAGCTGGAAAGATCCAGATCGGCCAGCTCTTTGGCGTTGCTGCGGCGTAGACACAGATCGTAGCCGAACGGCGGGGCGACGGACACCGTGCCGCGATTCTTGGCGATCAGTTTCAGCCACTGCATCGGGCGCATGGCGAAATCTTGCGTGCGCAGATAATCGACGGACAGCTGGGTCGCCACCGGCGTCAGCAGGAAACCGACCAGGCCCATGTCGTGATAGAAGGGCAGCCATGAAACGCAGCGATCGCCCGCACGCAGCTTGATCCCGTCGCGGCTGATCGCGTTCAGGTTCGCCATGGCCGCCCGCTGGGTAATGATCACGCCGCGCGGAAAGCGGGTGCTGCCCGAGGTGTATTGGAGGTAGGCGATATCGTCGGGCGAAGGCGCGGGCAACGCGATCTCCGGCTCCGGCAAGGCGTTAAAATCCTCGTCGCTGAGGATGTGCATCGCCGACGTGTTTTCCGTGGCCGACGCGATGAGCGGTGTCCACTCTTCGCTGCTGATGATCGCCGCCGGGTTGCAACTGGCGATCAGCCCTTTCAGTTTGGCGGTGTAGGAGTCGCGCTGGCCCACGCCCATCGGGATCGCCAACGGTACCGCCACCAGGCCGGCATATTGGCACGCAAAAAAGGCTTCGACGAATCCCGCGCTGGTTTCGGCGATAAGCGCCACGCGATCGCCTTTCTTGAGCTTCAGGGACAATAAGCGCCGCGCGCCCGAGATCGCTTTTTGCTGCAGCGTGCGATATTCGAGAACGGTCACGAGTTGATTGCGACGGTCGTAAAAATTCATTCCCGTATTGCCCAGCGCCGCGTAATCCAACGCGTCCACTAAAGTGGGGAAGTCCGCATAGCGCATAGGAAGAGAATGAACGGAACTTGTTTCAGACATAGACAAACTTAGCCATAGATTAAAAATCACCAAAAGAGAAAAATCACTCTTGGCGAGGTAATTGATGTTTTACTATGAATAGGTTTTTGAATAAGTTTGTTATTCAACCATCTTCATTCCGCGAACAGCGTATATTGCCGTGCTTGAGCGGCACGCCGGTTATTAACCGGTCAGAGCGCGAGTCGCCCGTGCTATCAGCCTGAACGGCACCCCGGCGATATACGAGAGGCTATTGTAATATCCGGGTTTCGCCGTTCTTTAGTCTGCATCTGTCGGGCAGGAAATAACTGTCGGCTCATAGGTTATGACCTCATGCATGGCTATCTTGGAACTTAAACACTTCCTAAACAGTATGCCGCAAGAAATCCAAAAGTGAACGATTCATTTAAGGCTAATCTTAAAAAGAGCATTAAGTGGTAAAGATGGCGGCACACCTCCTGATTAAAGTCGGTACACTAAAAACGGCGAGTTTCTTTTGCCATAACAGCACGAAATAATAAAAGAGCACCATTAGCGTAGCCTGGCTGCGCCGCTTTCTGTTTCCTTTTTTTATCAATTATGGACATCACAGGGTGAATGTAGAGCCAATAATGCGCTGATTCACAGGGGGTAATATTCGGTTTTTCTTATCATTGAACCGGAGGCAATACACAATCCAATAAAAGAGAACAGCATAAAAAATGCTAAAGGCGTTGTCGCGCGCTCATTTAATTATTTTATTAAAACGTAAGGCTATTTATGATCCGTATTGAGAAAGTTCTGGATAAACGCGAACTTAAAGAATTTATTGCTTTCCCCTCGCAACTGTTTCGCGATGATCCGAACTGGATTGAGCCGCTGCATGTCGAGCGCGAAGAGCACCTGTCAAAGAAGAATCCCGGCACCGACCATATTGAATGGCAGGCATGGGTGGCCAAAAAACATGGCAAAGTCGTTGGGCGCATCACGGCGCAAATCGATTCTCTGCACCGGGAGCTGCATGGCGAGGATACCGGCCACTTCGGCATGATTGACGCCGTTGACGATCCCGCCGTTTTCAGCACCTTATTCACGGTCGCGGAAGAGTGGCTGAGATCGAAAGGCGCGCGTAAAATCACCGGGCCATTCAGCCTCAATATCAATCAGGAAAGCGGCCTGTTGGTCGAAGGGTTCGATACCCCGCCTTCCGCCCTGATGACGCACGCGAAACCCTACTACGCGGCCCAGATAGCGCAACAGGGCTACAGCGAAGGGATTGATTTGCTTGCCTATTGGATGAAAAGAACCGATCTGCATTTTTCGCCGTCGCTGACCCGGATGATGGATCAGGTGCGCAAAAAGGTGACCGTGCGCCGTCTCAATCGCAAGCGCTTTCGCGAGGAGATGCAGGTGCTGCGCGAGGTGTTCAACTCCGGGTGGCAGCATAACTGGGGGTTTGTCCCGTTCACCGAGCATGAGTTCGCCACCATGGGGGATCAGCTGAAGTTTCTGGTGCCCGACGATATGATCCATATCGCCGAGGTGGATGGTGCCCCCTGCGCCTTTATTGTCGGCTTGCCAAACATCAACGAAGCGATTGCCGATCTGCAGGGGCGGTTATTGCCGTTCGGTTGGGCGAAGCTCTTGTGGCGGCTGAAAGTCAGCGGCGTGCGCACCGCGCGCGTGCCGTTGATGGGCGTGCGTCAGGAATATCAATTCAGCCGCATCGGGCCGATTATTGCGCTGTTGCTTATTGAGGCGCTGCGCGAGCCTTTCGCGAAGCGCAATATCGACGCGCTGGAAATGTCGTGGATCCTGGAAACCAATACCGGCATGCGGACGATTTTAGAACGCATCGGCGCAGTTCCCTATAAGCGCTACCGCTTGTTCGAGAAAACGCTTTAACCGGCTGATAACGCATCGCCTTTTCACGTTCTCAGAATAATAACCGCGGCAGGGTATTTTCGGGCGGTGCCGTTTCAGGGGCAGGGTGACGGCGCGTGAGGGAATGCATCGCCTCCTGGAAGAGAACAGTTAAGGTCCTTAATTAATAAACTCGTGATAAATTCACGCCGCGTTATTTATTCGCGAGTGATTGTCGCAGTCTTGACGAGAGCAGATTGTATGCCTGTGGAAAAGAAAAAAGGAATAAGCCGATTAACCTACAGCATAAGGAATTCCTGGGCCGGGTTTATTGACGCCGTGCTTACCGAAGATGCGTTCCGCCAATTATTGGTTATTAACGCCATTTTACTGGTTGTTACATTTGGTTTAGATATTACAAATATAGAGCGGCTGTTATTAATCACCTGCAGTTTTCTGCTATTGGTGGTTGAACTGCTTAATACGGCGATTGAAACCGTGGTCGATCGCATTTCGCTGGAATTACATCCGTTATCCAAACGCGCCAAAGATTTGGGCGGCGCAGCGCAGCTGGTGGCCGTGGTGATGACTATCATTATTTGGGGAATGGTGCTGCTGGGGCGATAGGGGCTTTGGTGGCTCAACCAGCAAGCCGGTTGCCGTGGCGATATAAGCGGTTATCATCGTTGTTTTGCGTCCTCTGCCATTTCAGCAAGGAGAGTTGGCCGTTATGCCCGTGAATTTTGATCTCAACGATCTTTATGCGTTTCGCGCGCTGGTGGAGTACGGCAATTTTCGGCTGGCCGCAGAGTCCATCTGCCTGTCGCAGTCGGCATTGAGCCGCAGGATTGAGAAGCTGGAAAACGCGCTGGGCATCAAATTGTTCGACCGCACCACCCGGCGCGTGACCTTGACGCTGTACGGGCAGGCCTTCGCCGAACGTTCGGAGCAGTTACTGATGAACGTCGAAGCGGTGATGGCCGATATCGATAAGGTCAGCCAGGAGCGGGTGGGGCTGGTCACCGTCGCCACGGTGCCATCGGCGGCCTACTATTTCATGCCCGACGTGATACGCCGTTTCCGGCTTCGCTATCCGCGCGTGCGCGTTAAGCTGATCGACGGCAGCGCAGGCAATGTCATCGAGGCGGTCACCGGCGGCCAGGCCGATTTCGGCATCTGCTTCGCAGGGCGGCTGCAGCCTAATCTTGAGTTTGTGCCGTTGGTGGGGGACGTCTACGTGGCCGCCTGCCGGCGTGACCATTCGCTCGCAGGTAAAAAGAGCCTCACCTGGCGGGAGTTTTATCAGCAGGATTACGTGTCGCTGGATAAAACCTCCGGCAATCGCAATCTGCTCGATCAGCGCCTGGAACACCTCGTGCCGGAACGCCCCAGCGTGTGTGAAACTCGCCATGTGACGACCATGCTGGGCATGGTTGAGGCGGGCATCGGCATTGCCGCCGTGCCCGCCATGTCGATGCCCGCTTCAGAGCATTCAGTGTTGACGTCGGTGCCGCTGGTCGATCCGGTGGTGAAACGCACCGTAGGCCTCATCAGACGCGGCGGCCGCATGCAGTCTTTCGTCGCCGCCGAGTTGGAAAAGCTGATTACTGAACAGTATCACTCTGCCTGACCGGCTGCGGCGCCGGCACGGTTCGCATGCCGGTCGCGCGAATGGTCGGCTGCGCCTGAGAGGAGGCGAGGAAGTCCAGCAGCGCTTTGCCTTCGCGGCGGTGCTCCGCCTTGGCGGTCACCGCGCCCGCGAAGCGGGTGATGTACTGCACGTTTTCCGGCAGCTCGCCGATAAAGGTCACGCCCGCCACGGGCAGCAATTCGCTGACCTGCTGGAAACCCAGCGCGTATTTCCCCTGCGCCACTTCAGAGGCCACCGGGATGCGCTCAACCTTATGCGCCTTTCCTTTCACCTGTTCCTCGATGCCGAGCTTTTTGAACAGTTGGCCGCTGACATAGCGGCCGCTGGCGCTGTCGGAATAGGCGAAAGAGTCCGCCTGCAGCAGGACCTTGCGCAGGTCGGCATCCGTTTTTATCACCGGCTTGGGCGCGCCCTGTTTGACCACCATGCCGATCGGCGAATCGGCCAGCTCCACGCGCGAACCCGGCTGGGTCCAGCGCTCTTTTTCCAGTTGGGTGAGCGCGTCGCCCACCATGATCAGCACATCGGCTTTCTCTCCGCGCACCAGCCGCGCGGGGATCGCCTGCGGCGTTTTGCCCATGGAGGGGCCGGACACCAGAATGATTTTATCGCCGCTTTGGGCTTCATATTCCGGGGCCAGTTTCTCCAGTGCGGCTTTGAAGCCGCCGGAGATCATCACGGTCACGTCTTTGGCCAGCGCCGCCGTACTGCAGGAGGCGCACACCAGCAGGGTGAGGATCGAACGAGTGAGTTTCTGCATGACATGATTCCTTTTGAGATGGCGGCTTAGCGTGCGGTTTGCAGCGGCATGGCGATGCGGCGGTACAGATACAGCGTCGCCAGCAGGGCGCACAGCGCGGCGAAGCTCATCCAGTAACCCGGTGAAGCCTTGTCGCCGGTGTATTCGATCAGCGCGGTGGAGACCACCGGCGTAAAGCCGCCGAACACCGCCGTCGCCAGGCTGTAGGCCAGCGAGAAGCCGGCGACCCGCACCTCCGTTGGCATGATCTCCGTCAAGGCCGGGATCATCGCGCCGTTGTAGAGGCCGTAAATGAAGGACAGCCACAGCAGCACGGCCAGCATCATGCTGAAGCTGGGGGCGGCGGCGAGCAGGCTGAGCGCCGGGTAGGCGGTGGCCAGGGTCAGCAGCGCCATGGCGACCAACACCGGTTTGCGGCCGAAGCGATCCGACAGCGCGCCGCCGATGGGCAGCCAGATGAAGTTGGAAATCGCGACCAGTAAGGTGACCAGCAAGCTGTCGGAGGCGCTGAGCAGCAGCACCTTTTTGCCGAAGGTCGGCGCATAGACGGTGATCAGGTAAAACGCGGTGGTGGTCATGGCGACCATCAGCATGCCGGCGATGACCACCGGCCAGTTTTTCAGCAGGGTTTTAAACACGTCGCGCATCGCCAGGTGGTGACGTCGGGCGGTAAATTCCTGCGTCTCTTCCAGCTTGCGGCGCAGGAGGAAGATAAAGGGAACGATCAGGCAGCCGAACAGGAAAGGCAGGCGCCAGCCCCATTCGCGAATGGCGCTTTCTTCCAGCGCCGCATTGAGCGCGAAGCCCATGGCTGCCGCCACCATGATAGCCACCTGCTGGCTGCCGGACTGCCAGCTGGTGTAGAAGCCTTTACGGCCCGGCGTGGCGATTTCAGCCAGATAGACGGACACGCCACCCAGCTCCGCGCCCGCCGAGAAGCCTTGCAACAGACGCCCGCACAGCACCAGCAGCGGCGCCCAAAGCCCGATGCTTTGGTAAGAGGGGATCAGCACGATCAGGAAGGTGCCCGCGGCCATGATCGACAGGGTCACGATCAGCCCTTTGCGGCGGCCGACTTTATCGATGTAAGCACCTAGCACGACAGCGCCGATCGGGCGCATCAGAAAACCGGCGCCGAATACCGCGAAGGTCATCATCAGCGAGGCAAATTCGCTGCTGGCCGGGAAAAAGGTGTGTGCGATGTAGGTAGCGTAAAAGCCGAACAGGAAAAAATCGAACTGTTCTAAAAAGTTGCCGGAGGTGACGCGCAGTATCGCGCTGGCTCTGGCCCGGATGGTCATGGGTGAGGTAGAGGAATGCATCTTTATCTCCAGTTTGTTATTGGCGCTTGACGCCGCGCCTGTTGCTGAAGACTCGCTCAGGAAAATAAACTAAATAAGCGCAATAAACGCATGACGCGATGCGTTTGACGCATCAATCGGCGTTAACAATGTTGCCTAACCCGATGTAACGTGGCGTTAACAAGTTTGTCGCTCATTGCCCGCTGCGCAGAACGCCGAAAACGTTATGCGCTTTTTGTGACAGGGTTCATAAAGGGGCGGCGGGGAAGCGCCCCGTGCCTCTGAACGATTGTTCGATACCGTACGTAAAAAGATGAATACCTCGCACTACGTTTGCAAAATACGTGGATGTACGTTCAGCCTTGCAGTATCCACGTATGCCTTTGCATGTTATCCCTGCGCCTCTCTGCTATAGCTTTACATCTATATAGTTACTGATCTATATTTTAGGGAGGTCCCGTGTGGGAAATTAAAACAACGGATGCATTTGATCATTGGTACAGATCGCTCAGCGATGCCGATCGGGCCGGCGTACTTGCCGCATTGATGGTCCTGCGGGAAAAGGGGCCGGGTCTGCCCAGACCCTATGCCGATACGGTTAAAGGCTCACGTTACAGCAATATGAAAGAGTTGCGCATTCAGTGCCGAGGCGAACCGTTGCGGGCATTCTTCGCTTTCGATCCGTACCGTATTGGCATCGTGCTTTGCGCGGGCAATAAAGCTGGTAATGAAAAGCGTTTTTACGATCGGATGATCCAGGTTGCCGATCGGGAATTCACGAACTGGCTGAACACATTAAACGAGAAGGAGTGACGCGATGGGCAGAACGTTGGAACAGCTTATTGCGGATGAAAAGCCCGAGGTCGTGGCCAAAGCGCAGGCGCTGGCGGCGGACATCATGCTGAACATTCACCTTGCCGAGCTGCGTGAAAAAGTACAGAAAACGCAGGTTGAAATGGCGCAGGCGCTGGGGATCAGGCAGCCGACCGTTGCCGTGATGGAAAAACCGGGCCGCGATCTGAAACTGTCTTCGCTTAAACGCTATGTTGAGGCGGCCGGCGGCAAACTGCGCCTGGACATCGAACTGCCGGACGGCTCTCACTACGAGTTTGTGCTGTAAGCGCTAACGGCAGAAAGGCACAAAGCCCGCTCAGGTTCCCCGGAGCGGGCTTTATGCACCAGGGCTCCTTTGACACAAGCAGGCGGCCGTGAAAGCAAAGAGGCGCAAGACGGGCAGGCTGTCTGAGCACTTTCGTTTGGGCCGGATAGCGTTAAACAAGCCACGCGCACTCCCTTCGCGATGTCTTGCTTGCCCGTAACTGTCTCTTTGCTCCTTAGCTGAAACGATACAAATTATGTTGATAAATAGCTCGTTTTGTGTGCAAAAACTCAACGTCTTTCATTAAAACTGCGATGAAATTCGTATTTTTATCGCGCTATTTCGTCAAATACTCACCCGGTGAAGCTCATCACATTTCTTTAACCTGCTTAACAGTAGATTTTCCTTGCTTAGAAAAAAATCGATTCAGCTAAAGGGGAAGGGAAATGAAAAAGGCATGGGTGATGGCGGTGTTTTCGGCCCTGATTTCAGGACAGGCTGCGGCGCAGAGTTGGGTGCTGACCAGCGCTGAAGATGGCGTGGAGAAAGGAAACTGGAAGATTTCGAGCGAGGCGCTGAAGGTGAAGGATAAAACGTTCAGCATTGAGCAGAAAGTGTTGCACGGCGGCAAGCAAGAAGGCAGCAAAGTCGTCATTATCCGCAGCGAGGATGGCCTGACCATCACGCTGAGCCCCACCCGCGGCATGAACCTCCTGCGGGCAGAAGGCTTTGGCGCGAAAATGGGATGGGATTCCCCGGTCAAAGAGGTGGTCAATCCCGCCTTTATCAACCTGGAAAGCCGCAATGGGCTCGGTTGGCTGGAAGGTTTCAACGAGATGATGGTGCGTTGTGGCTATGAGTGGACCGGTCATCCGGTGACCGAAGGAGGGCAAATGTACACGTTGCACGGCAAAGCGGGCAATACGCCGGCCTCGCGGGTTGAGGTTGAGGTCGCGGATACGGCGCCGTATGAAATTCGTGTTCGCGGCCTGATCAAAGAGAGCACATTCAAAAAAGCCGATCTGCAAACCCTGACCGAATTGCGCTATGTGCCCGGCAGCAACAGTTTCCGCCTGCATGATGTGTTAACCAACCGGGCGGATTATCCCCATGACTACCAGATTATTTATCACAGCAATTTCGGCGCACCGATTCTGGAAAATGGCGCCCGCTTCCTGGCGCCGATGGCCAGCATCAGCCCGTTTAACGACTATGCCAAAGCCGGGCTGAAGACCTGGGCAACCTATGCCGGTCCAACCAAAGGGTTCGATGAAATGGTCTTTAACATTAAGCCCTTATCGGATCCAAATCATCAGACACTGGCGGCGCTGGTCAATAACGCGGGCGACAAAGGGGTGGCGATTCAGTTCGATACCCGCCAGTTGCCCGTCCTGACGCTGTGGAAGAATACCGATACGTTAAAACAGGGGTATGTCACGGGGATTGAGCCGGGCACCAGCTATGCCTACCCGGTCACTATCGAGCGCGAACAAAAACGCGTTAAGCAGCTGCAGCCAGGCGCCAGTGCGCAGTTTGATCTGACCTATACCTTGCTGCACAGCAAAGCGCAGGTGGCGGATCTGGAGCAGAAGATTGCGGATATTCAGGGCAAGGTAAAAATTGATGAGAATGACGCGCCGATAGCCAAAGAGTAACGCTGCCTGTCGATGCATTTAGCGTTAAAGCAAAAAGCCCGCTTAAGTTTCCTTAAGCGGGCTTCTCTAAATATGGCTCCTCTGACTGGACTCGAACCAGTGACATACGGATTAACAGTCCGCCGTTCTACCGACTGAACTACAGAGGAATCGTGTGAACGGGGCGAATAATAGCGGGGCGCCTGGGGTTTGTCAAAGCGCTAAACTGCAAAAAAAGTGCGTTTGCTGAGGGAATGAGCACCTTGCGCTGTTTTTCGGCATTTTCCATCGCTATGCGTTGATTTTTGCATCCCAAATCGTTTTGACGCCGCTTGCACAAGCCTTTGCACGGCGATGGTGCAGGGCCGTTCTCCCTCCCATACTTCCTCTCGCGCTAGCCGTATTGCCCAGTCTCCGGCTAACGCCGCCACACGCCGCGCCGCAACTGATATGTAGGATGAATAAGCAAACAATATGTATTCGTCGTCACAATGGCTGGATTTTTGCTTACCCATTTTTGGGGAATGCGACTGCGCTCTCAAGAAAATTATTTTCCCCGTCTACACATAAAGTGACTGATCCGCGCCCCAGGGCGTTTCGCTACAACAGTGCTGAGGAAGATAACAATGTCATCGAAATTGATAAAAAGTCCGCTCGCTGCTTTGCTCATCGGTTGTTTAGGTACGGCGTTTTCCGCGCAGGCCGATATTGTCATCGGCGTCGCCGGGCCGTTCTCCGGGCCGAACGCCACTTACGGCGATCAGTATTGGCGCGGGGCTTCGCAGGCGGCGGCGGATATCAACGCCGCCGGCGGCATCAAAGGGGAAAAAATCAAGCTGGTGCAGGGGGATGACGCCTGCGAACCGAAACAGGCGGTCGCGGTCGCCAACCGGCTGGTGGATCAGGACAAGGTCTCGGCGGTGGTCGGCCACTTCTGCTCCTCTTCCACCATGCCCGCCTCCGAGGTGTATGACGAGGCCGGCATCATCGCCATTACCCCCGGCTCCACCAACCCGCAGATCACCGAGCGCGGCATGAAGACGATGTTCCGCATGTGCGGGCGCGACGATCAGCAGGGGGTGATCGCCACCAACTACATGCTGGATACCCTGAAGGCCAAACGCATCGCGGTGATCCACGATAAAGACACCTACGGCCAGGGGCTGGCGGACGCAGCGAAGGCGGCAATGAACAAGCGCGGGGTCAAGGAAGTGCTGTATGAGGGGCTGTCGCGCGGTGAGAAAGACTTCAACGCGCTGGTGACCAAGATCGCCTCGGTCAAGCCGGACGTGGTCTACTTCGGCGGCTGCCATCCGGAAGCCGGGCCGCTGGTGCGCCAGATGCGCGAGCAGGGCGTGACCGCCAAGTTCTTCTCCGGCGACTGCGTGGTGACCGAAGAGCTGGTGACCGCCGCCGGCGGGCCGCAGTACACCAACGGCGTGCTGATGACCTTCGGCAACGATCCGCGTCAGATCGCGGAAGGCAAGGCGGTGATCGCCAAGTTCCGCGCCAGCGGTTTTGAACCGGAAGGGTACACCCTCTACTCCTATGCCTCGATCCAGACGATCGCCGCCGCCTTCAACGCCACCGGCGGCAAAGATAGCGCCAAGGCCGCCGAATGGCTGAAGTCGCACGATGTCGACACCGTGATGGGCAAAAAAGCCTGGGATCAGAAGGGCGACCTGAAGGTCTCGGACTACGTGGTCTATCAGTGGGATGACAAGGGCAAATATCACCAGCTTTGAACAACCCAATACTGACGTTGTGACTCTATGACAGACGGGCTCGCCGTCCTGGCGAGCCCGTTCCGCGATGACCTTTGGGCCGCGTCGGACGGCGTTGGCGGCCTTACCAGGCGAGACTGCTCATTATGGATGTATTCTTTCTGCAACAGCTGATCAACGGCCTGACCCTCGGTGCGGTGTATGGCCTGATCGCCATCGGCTACACCATGGTTTACGGCATCATCGGTATGATCAACTTCGCTCACGGCGAGGTGTACATGATCTCCGCCTACCTGTGCGCCATCGGTTTGGCGCTGCTGTCGTTCTTCGGGCTGCACTCGTTCCCGTTGCTGATCCTCGGCACGCTGGTGTTCACCATCGTTATCACCGGGGTGTACGGCTGGGTGATCGAGCGTATTGCCTACAAGCCGCTGCGCAACTCCACCCGCCTGGCGCCGCTGATCTCCGCCATCGGCATGTCGTTAATCCTGCAAAACTACGCGCAGATAAGCCAGGGGCCGCGCCAGCAGGGTATCCCTACGCTGCTGAGCGGCGTGTTCCGCCTGGAGTTCGACGGCGGCGTGGTGCAGATCACCTACACCAAGGTGTTCATTCTGGTGGCGTCACTGCTCGGCATGGCGATCCTCACCTACATCATTCAGCGTACCCGGCTGGGGCGCATCTGCCGCGCCACCCAGCAGGATCGCAAAATGGCCTCGATTCTCGGCATCAATACCGATCGGGTGATCTCGCTGGTGTTTGTGATCGGTGCTGCCATGGCCGGGCTGGCCGGGGTGCTGATCACCATGAACTACGGCACCTTCGATTTTTACGTCGGCTTTATCATCGGTATCAAGGCCTTCACCGCCGCGGTGCTGGGCGGCATCGGATCGCTGCCGGGCGCGATGCTGGGCGGGCTGCTGCTCGGGGTGGCGGAGGCGCAGTTCGCCGGCATGGTGAACTCGGATTACAAGGACGTGTTCTCCTTCGGGTTGCTGGTGGCGATCCTGATCTTCCGTCCGCAGGGGCTGCTCGGCCGGCCGCTGATCGCCAAGGTTTAAGGAGAACGCCATGTCGCAATCCGTGATCAACGGCGGGCTGGACGTTAAACGCAGCCTGCTGGACGCCGTCTTGGCCGGGCTGATCGCCCTGATCGTGTTCGGGCCGATCGTCGGCATCGTGCTGAACGGCTACAGCTTCAACTTCGAACCGCACCGGCTGGTGTGGATTATCGTCGCGGTGATGGTCGGGCGGCTGCTGCTGAGCCTGTTCCTGCAAACCGCGCCGGGGCGCAGAGTGCTGGCGCGCTTCGACGGCGGCAACGACGGCGTCTACGTACGGCCGCTGGGCGATAAATCCAACCTGCGCTGGTTCCTGCCGCTGATGGCGGCGATCGCGCTGCTGTTCCCGTTCGTCGCCACCAAATACCTGCTGACGGTGGCGATCCTCGGCCTGATCTACGTGCTGCTCGGGCTGGGGCTGAATATCGTGGTCGGGTTGGCGGGGCTGCTCGATCTGGGGTACGTGGCGTTTTACGCCATCGGCGCCTACGGGTTGGCGTTGGGCTACCAGTATCTCGGGCTGGGGTTTTGGGCGATGCTGCCGCTGGGGGCGCTGATGGCGGCGTTGGCGGGCGCGCTGCTGGGTTTCCCGGTGCTGCGCATGCACGGCGACTACCTGGCGATCGTCACGCTCGGGTTCGGCGAGATCATCCGGCTGGTGCTGAACAACTGGATGTCGCTCACCGGCGGGCCGAACGGCATTTCGGTGCCGGCGCCGACGGTGTTCGGCCTGGAATTCGGCCGGCGCGCCAAAGACGGCGGCGTGCCGATCCACGAGTTTCTCGGCATCGATTACAACCCGAATCTCAAGTTCATTTTCATCTACGCGGTGCTGTTTTTGGTGGTGCTGCTGGTGCTGTACATCAAGCACCGGCTGACGCGCATACCGATCGGCCGCGCCTGGGAGGCGCTGCGCGAAGATGAGATCGCCTGCCGCTCTCTCGGGCTGAACCACGTGCTGGTGAAGCTGTCGGCGTTTATGCTGGGCGCCTCTACCGCCGGGCTGGCGGGGGTGTTTTTCGCCACCTATCAGGGCTTTGTCAACCCGACCTCGTTCACCTTCTTCGAGTCGGCGCTGATCCTGGCGATCGTGGTATTGGGCGGCATGGGGTCTACCCTTGGCGTGGTGCTGGCGGCCTTCGTGCTGACGGTGGCGCCGGAGCTGCTGCGCAGCTTTGCCGAATACCGGGTGCTGTTGTTCGGCGTGCTGATGGTGGCGATGATGATCTGGCGGCCGCGCGGGCTGGTGCGCATCAGCCGCGCCAGCTTTGCGGAACGCAAGGGGGTGGCGCCATGAGCGACGCCATTTTGCGGGTGGAACACCTGATGATGCGCTTTGGCGGCATCAAGGCGCTGAACGACGTCAATCTGGAGGTGGAGCGCGGCTCCATCACCGCCCTGATCGGCCCCAACGGCGCCGGCAAGACCACGGTGTTCAACTGCCTGACCGGTTTTTACCGCGCCACCGGCGGCGCGATCCTGCTCAATACCCACAAGCGGCCAACCGATGTGATCCAGGTGCTGGGGCAGAAGTTTCGCGCCGGTGATTGGATACGCCCGAAGCGGCTCGGTTCGCGCCTCTATTACAAGATGTTCGGCGGCACCCACCTGGTCAACCGCGCCGGGCTGGCGCGTACCTTCCAGAATATCCGCCTGTTCCGCGAAATGTCGGTGGTGGAGAACCTGCTGGTGGCGCAGCACATGCAGAGTAACCGCAACCTGATCGCCGGGGTGCTGAATACGCCGGGCTACCGCCGGGCGGAAAGCGCCGCGCTCGATCACGCCTTCTACTGGCTGGAGGTGGTAGATCTGGTGGACTGCGCCAACCGGCTGGCGGGGGAGATGTCCTACGGCCAGCAGCGGCGGCTGGAGATCGCGCGCGCCATGTGCACCGCGCCGGAGATGATCTGCCTCGACGAGCCTGCCGCCGGGCTGAACCCGGTGGAGACGGCCACGCTGAGCCGCATTATCCGCTTCCTGCGCCAGCATCACGGCATCACGGTGCTGCTGATCGAGCATGATATGGGCATGGTGATGGAGATCTCCGATCGGGTGATCGTGCTCGATCACGGCGACGTGATCGCCCGCGGCACGCCGCAGGAGATCCAGCACAACGAGGCGGTGATCGCCGCCTACCTGGGCGCGGACGAAGAGGAGCTGGCGGGATGAGCGAGGCGATGCTGGAATTTCGCGAAGTGGACGTGTTTTACGGGCCGATCCAGGCGCTGCGCAAGGTGTCGTTGCAGGTTAACGCCGGGGAGACGGTGGCGCTGATCGGCGCCAACGGCGCGGGCAAATCCACGCTGTTGATGTCGATCTTCGGCCAGCCGCGCATCGCCGGCGGGCAGATCCTGTTTGGCGGCGAGGACATCAGCCGTCGCTCCACGCACTTTGTTGCCAGCAGCGGCATCGCGCAGGCGCCGGAAGGGCGGCGCATCTTTCCGGACATGAGCGTAGAGGAGAACCTGCTGATGGGCACCATCACCGTCGGCAATCGCTACCTGGAGGAGGATTTGCCGCGCATGTTCGAGCTGTTTCCGCGCCTGAAAGAGCGGCGCAACCAGCGGGCGATGACCATGTCCGGCGGTGAGCAGCAGATGTTGGCGATCGCCCGCGCGCTGATGAGCCGGCCGAAGCTACTGCTGTTGGACGAGCCGAGCCTGGGGCTGGCGCCGATCGTGGTGCGGCAGATCTTCGGCGTGCTGCGCGAGCTGACCCGCAGCGGCATGACGCTGTTTCTGGTGGAGCAGAACGCCAACCACGCGCTGAAGCTGTCCGATCGCGGTTATGTGATGGTCAACGGCCAGATCCGCCTCACCGGCAGCGGCCAGGAGCTGTTGAACGATCCGGAGGTGAGAAAGGCCTATCTGGGCGGCGGCTGAGCGCCGCCCCACGGGCAGGGATGCCCGCGTTCATCCCTCGATGGCGCTTCGTTCTTGATCGTCGTAGCGCGAGCGGGCCGCTCTGAAGGAGCCGGCGGAGGAGATAATCCACGACCAGAGCGGCAGCATGTTGAGCAGCATCTCTTCCCCCGCGTCGGTGATGGTGTAAACCACGCGGGGCAGTTTTTCCTGATAATCGCAGCGCGATATCAACCCGTCCCGCTCGAGATGGCGCAGCGTCCGCGTCAGCATTCTCTGCGTCACGCCCGCTAATTGGCGGCCTATCTCGCCGTGGCGCAGCGGCCCGTGGGTACCCAGGATATGCAATACCCCCAGCGACCAACGGTTGCCCGCATGCGCGAGGATCTCGCGCTTTAACCCTTCATCGTCGTTGCTCAATGCTTCACAGAACGCCTGTGAAAATTGCAGCAGCGCTTCCCGATCGTTCGTCATATTCCTCTCCGGTATCACGCGTGTACCTAATTGAACCCGTTTTTGTCAGCTGTCAGGATGGCGCAGTGTCAAGACAGGAGGCAAGAATGAAATCCACAAATCCATCTATCAATACCGTGCTCATCCTCGGCGCCGGTGAACTGGGGCTGCCGGTATTGCGTGCGATGAGCCGGCAGGCTCGGTTACACCATGCTTTAAAAATCAGCGTGCTGCTCCGGCCGGAGGCCGCCCGCGCCGTGAGCGGCCCGCATCGTGCGCGGCGGGATGCGCTGGCGCGGCTCGGTATCGCCGTGGTGGAAGGCGATCTGCAGCAAAACGGCGTGGAGGCGCTGAGTGCGCTATTCCGTTCCTTCGACGCGGTGATCAACTGTAGCGGCTTTGTCGGCGGGGCGGGCACGCAGATAAAGATCACCCAGGCCGTCTTGCAAGCGGGCGTGGCGCGCTACTTCCCGTGGCAGTTCGGCGTGGACTACGATGTTGTCGGCAAAGGCAGCGGGCAACAGGTGTGGGATGAACAGCTCGAGGTGCGTCACCTGTTGCGTGCGCAGAAGACGACGGAGTGGGTGATTGTTTCCACGGGCATTTTCACCAGCTACCTGTTTGACTCGAGCTTTGGCGTGGTGGACGCGGCAACCAAAACGGTGCGCGCGCTGGGCGACTGGCGCTACGCGGTGACGCTGACCACTCCCGCGGACATTGGCCGGCTGACGGCCGCGATTTTTTTCCATCGGCCCGCGTTTCGCAACCAGGTAGTCTATATCGCCGGGGACACGCTGACCTACCGCGAGCTTGCCGATGTCATGCAGGCGCACTGGGGCGTTGAGGTCAACAGAGTCTTGTTGGACAAAGAGCGGCTGCAGGAGGAGGTGCGGAACCATCCGCGCGACGTCGGCGCCAAATACCGGCTGGCTTTCGCCCGCCCCGACGGCGTGGCCTGGGATAAGGCGAAAACCTTCAATGCGCGCCAGGGCATAGCCACCACCACCGCCGAGCAGTGGCTGGCGCAGCAATGGCCGATCTCTCAGGACGGTTAGTCGCCTGAGCGCCGGAATCAGAACTGGCGCTGCATCCAGCGCACGTTCAGCCGCACCAGGGCGATGATGGCGCTGGAGAGCAGCCGCAGCCCGCCGGGCATGTCGCGGCGGCGGATGTCCAGCAGCAGTACGGTGCGCACCTGCGCGCTGTCGTTCCACACCTCGTGTTCGAAGGTATCGTCCCACAGCATGAACTCCCCCTCGTGCAGCCGGTATTCGCGGCCGTCCACTTTCAGCACCGCCGCCGGCACCCCGTCGGCGCGTTTGGGCATGTCCAGCACCAGATAGCCGCGCAGAATGCCGCGGAACGGCCCGCGGTGGGGCGGCACCTGTTTGCCGGGCGCCAGGAAGGAGAGCGAGGCGGACAGCACGTCCGGCGACGAAGCGATCAGCGCCGCCAGCGTCGGGCAACGCGCCAGGTTGCGGGCGATCGGCTGGCCGTAGGCCTTCATGATGAACATGCGCCAGTCGCGCGCGTCGTTGGCGGAGATCGACGCCTGCTGGATCATGATCTCGTGGAAGCGCGGAATATTGTGCAGATCGTGGGCGACGGTCAGCGCCTCTTCGCGGATCTGCCGCCATTGGGCGGTGAAACGTTCGGCGTCGGGGAACAGCGCGGCGCTGTCGAGCACCGGTTTGCCCTGAATGCGGCGATCGTAAACATTGCGCAATGCGAGCACGGACCAATCATAAATCGCGGACATAATGACCTCGCCTCAGAAAACGCCAAATGGACACTGCGCGCGGTTCTTCGGCGTGGCGCGTCGTCTGCGGGGGCCGGAAGGGAAGAGCGGCAGGAAAAATTGGTACGCTTCAAGAGATTAGCACAGCATTTGTGCAACCGTGTGTCTGCGAATGTGTCGAAATGCGGCGAAAAAAACCACACAATTAAAGTGTGACGCGTATCGCATTTAGCGGGCCGGTTGGTTAAAATATCGCTACTTGCCCGCACCTGTCCGGATTTTGTTTACCATGGAACACGCTCCCGTTTCGCGCTCAACCGCCTGGTTGCGCGTGGTTATCCTCGCCGTCTCGGCCTTTATCTTCAACACCACCGAATTTATCCCGGTCGGCCTGCTGAGCGATATCGCCGCCAGCTTCTCGATGCAAACCGAACAGGTCGGCCTGATCATCACCATTTACGCCTGGATTGTCGCCGCCGCCTCGTTGGCGTGCATGCTGCTGACCAGCAAAATCGAGCGCCGCAAGCTGCTGATCGGCGTGTTCATGCTGTTTATCGCCAGTCACATCCTGACCGCCGTGGCCTGGAACTTCACCACGCTGGTTATCTCGCGCGCCGGCGTGGCGCTGGCGCACTCGGTGTTCTGGTCGATCACCGCCTCGCTGGCGATCCGCGTGGCGCCGCCGGGCAAGAAAGCCCAGGCGCTGAGCCTGCTGGCGGGCGGCACCGCGCTGGCGATGGTGCTCGGGCTGCCGCTTGGGCGGGTGGTGGGGCAGCTGCTCGGTTGGCGCATGACCTTTATCGGCATCGCGGTGTGCGCCACCCTGGCGCTGGTGCTGCTGTGGCGCCTGCTGCCGGTGCTGAAAAGCGAGCACTCCGGTTCGCTGGCCAGCGTGCCGCTGCTGTTCAAACGCCCGGCGCTGGTGGCGCTGTACATGCTGACTATCATCGTGGTGACGGCGCACTTCACCGCCTACAGCTACATCGAGCCGTTTATCCAGACCGTGGCCGGGCTGTCGGAGAACTTCACCACGCTGATGCTGCTGCTGTTCGGCGCCGCCGGCATCGTCGGCAGCCTGCTGTTCAGCCGCTACAGCGAGCGGTTTCCTTCCGGCTTCTTTATCGGCGCCATCGTGCTGCTGGCCTTGAGCCTGCTGCTGCTGTTGCCGGCCGCCGGCAGCGAAAGCCACCTGACGGTGCTGTGCATCTTCTGGGGCATGGCGATCATGGCCATCGGCCTGTCGATGCAGGCCAAAGTGCTGAGCCTGGCGCCGGACGCCACCGACGTGGCGATGGCGATCTTCTCTGGCCTGTACAACTTCGGCATCGGCAGCGGCGCGCTGCTGGGCAACCAGGTGAGCCTGCATCTGGGCATGGGCAACATCGGCTTCGTCGCCGCGCCGTTGGCGCTGATCGCTCTCGGCTGGTGCCTGCTGAGCGTCTATCGCAGCGAACGGCTGCAGCAGCACCACAGTCGTTAATCCACCGATTCGGGATGCCGCTGCGGCATCCCGCGCTGCATTTTCCTGCTATAAAACAGGCTGCTGCAGCGTTTTATGCTTAACTTTTTTTCATAGTCTGCTAATTAAAAATTTAACTCCGACGCCGCTTCGCTAGCATAGAAAGTCATCAAAAATGTTAATGCGAGGTTAACGGTGAGTGAATCTGTAGCGGCGTCGCCGATCCATGCGCGGGATTTGGCGGCCAGAATTGACGCCTTGCCCGCGTCGGCCGGCCTGTGGCGCTTTATCATTCTGCTGTCGCTGGGCGGCTTTTTCGAACTCTACGATCTGTTCCAGACCGGCTATATCAGCACCGGCCTTATCGCCGACGGCATTTTCCACACCGGCGCGCAGGGCGTCTTCGGCGTATCGGATCAGGCGGCCTTTGCCTCCGCCACCTTTCTCGGCCTGTTCGTCGGCGCCAGCCTGCTGAGCCCGTACGCCGATCGCTTCGGCCGGCGTGCCACCTTTATGTTCGCCCTGATCTGGTATGGCGCGTTCTCGCTGCTGCTGGCGTTTCAACAGCAGGCGGAATGGGTGATCTTTCTGCGTTTTCTGGTGGGCGTTGGGCTCGGTATCGAGCTGGTGACCATCGACACTTACCTGACGGAATGGGTCCCCGCGCACTTGCGTACCCGGGCTTTCGCCTTCGCGTTCTTCGTGCAGTTTCTGTCGGTGCCGGCGGTGGCGCTGATGTCCTGGTGGCTGGTGCCGCAGACGATTTGGGGCCTGAGCGGCTGGCGCTACGTGGTGATCGCCGGCGCGCTGGCCTCACTGGTGATCTGGCTGGTGCGCAAGGGGCTGCCGGAGTCGCCGCGCTGGCTGGTGCAGCAGCGGCGCTATGCTCAGGCCCGGCAGGTGATGCGGGACATGGAGCGGCGCTGCGGCGTGGCGGTCACGGATTTTCCGTCGCGCCCGGTGGACGATGCCGAGGGGGCGCCGCTGCGCGGCCGCTTTCGCGACATCTGGGCGCCGCAGTATCGCGATCGCACGCTGATGCTGGTGGTGATGAACTTCTTTCAGGCCATCGGTTTCTTCGGCTTCGGCAACTGGCTACCGGCGCTGCTGTCGGGCAAGGGCGCTTCGGTCACCCACAGCCTGCTGTACGCTTTCTTCATCACGCTGGCTTACCCGCTGGGCTCGCTGCTGTGCAGCTTCTACGCCGACAAGATGGAGAACAAGTGGCAGATCGTGTTGTCCTGCCTGGTGACGGTGATCTTCGGCTCGCTGTTCGCACTGCAGAACAACCCGCTGTGGCTGATCCTGTGCGGCTTCTTCATCACCTGGTCCAACGCCTGGCTGACCTACAGCTACCACTCTTACCAGTCCGAGATCTTCCCGACCCATATCCGCGCCCGCGCCGTCGGCTTCTGCTACTCCTTCAGCCGCCTGTCGACGGTGTTCAGCAGCATCATCATCGGCATTATCTTGCAGTACGGCGGTTCGTTGGGGGTGATCGCGTTTATCGTCGCCAGCATGCTGATCGTGATGCTGGTGATCGGGCTGTTCGGCCCGAAAACGCGCGGCATCGATCTGGAAAACATCTGACGTTTTGCGCCGGCGGTGACGCCGGCTGCTTCAGCAAAAAAATTCGCGATCATGCGAAAATTATTCCGTTATCACTGCCTTTGCGCCTGCCGTACTGTTAACCCGTACAAAATCCAATTCGATACCGAGCGGGGAACACGTCATGAGCACCCTTACCGCGCCCGATGGCGCACGCATTTTCTATAAGGATTGGGGCCGCGGCCAGCCGATCCTGTTCTCCCACGGTTGGCCGCTGTCCGCCGACGCCTGGGACAACCAGCTGCTGTTTTTCGGCCAGAGCGGATTCCGCGTGATTGCCCACGATCGCCGCGGCCACGGCCGTTCCGATCAAACCTGGCACGGCAACGACATCAACCAATACGCCGACGATCTGGCTCTGCTGATCGAAACGCTGGATCTGCGCGATCTGATCCTGGTCGGCCATTCCACCGGCGGCGGCGAAGTGGCGCGCTACATCGGCCGTCACGGCAGCGATCGGGTGGCGAAGGTGGTGCTGGTCGGCGCCGTGCCGCCGCTGATGCTGCAAACGCCGGTCAACCCTGAGGGCACGCCGATGGCGGCCTTCGACGGCATTCGCAGCGGCGTGGCGGGCAACCGCTCGCAGTTCTTCAAAGATTTGGCGGTGCCGTTCTATGGCCTCCACTGCGACGAGGTGGAGAGCAATGCGGGGCTGATCGACCACTTCTGGCTGATGAGCATGCAGGGCGGCGTGAAAGGGCAGTACGAGTGTGTGCGCGCGTTCTCCGAAGTGGATTATACCGCCGATCTGCTGGCGATCGACAAGCCGACGCTGCTGGTGCACGGCGATGCCGATCAGATCGTGCCGATCGGTGCCTCGGCGCTGAAAGCCGCTAAGCTTATGCAACAGGCGGAGCTGAATGTTTACGCCGGCGGTTCTCACGGTTTGGCGCAGATCGATCCCGATCGCTTCAACGCCGATCTGCTGGCCTTCATCCAGAATTCGCCGTTTTAAGGGGGCGCGATGAACCTGACTGCTATCGCCGCCCGCTGCGTACAGCGGCTGAATGCGCCCGCGGTGCGCTGGCTGCTGCTGCTCGCGATTTGTACCGCCTATATTCAGGGCGGATTGGTCAAGGCGTTGAACGTTGAGGGCGCCATCGCCGAAATGACCCACTTCGGCCTGCAGCCGGCGGCGCTGTTCGCCGTGCTGGTGACGCTGCTGGAACTGGCGGCGTCGGCGCTGATCCTGAGCGGCTTTTATCGCTGGCTCGGCGCGTTGGCGCTGGCCGGTTTTACCCTGATGGCGACGCTGATGGCCAATCCGTTCTGGCAGTTCGACGGGGCGGAGCACGGCCAGATGATGAACGGATTTTTTGAACACCTCGGGCTGGCCGGCGCGCTGTTGCTGGTGGCATTTAACGATTTGAAGGAGCGAACGGATGGCTGAACAGACGGAAAACAAGGCGGCGGCGGGCGGCTTCGCGCCGCTGAAAATCCCATTATTTGCGGTGCTGTGGGGTGCCACGGTGCTCGGCAACGTCGGCAGCTTTATGCGTGACGTCGCCAGCTCGTGGCTGATCACCGACCTGTCGAGCAACCCTTCGGCGGTGGCGCTGATGCAGACCGCCGCCACGCTGCCGGTGTTCCTGCTGGCGATCCCGGCCGGGGTATTGTCGGACATCCTCGATCGGCGACGCTTTCTGATCTTCGTGCAAATTCTGCTGGCCTGCGTCAGCGGCAGCCTGTTGCTGCTGTCGCAGACCGGTGCGCTGACGGTGGAATACCTGCTGGCGCTGACCTTCGTCGGCGGCATCGGCGCGGCGCTGATGGGGCCGACCTGGCAGGCGATCGTGCCGGAGCTGGTACCGCGCACCGAGCTGAAAAACGCCGTGGCGCTGAACTCGCTGGGCATCAACATCGCCCGTTCCATCGGCCCGGCGGCCGGCGGTCTGCTGTTGGCCAGCTTCGGTGCCGGCGCGGCCTACGGCGCGGACGTGATGAGCTATGTGCTGGTGATCGCGGCGCTGCTGTGGTGGAAGCGGCCGAAGGCCGAGGACAGCGGGCTGTCGGAGCATTTCTTCGGTGCCTTCCGCGCCGGCCTGCGTTATGCCCGCTCCAGCCGCGAGCTGCACGTGGTGCTGCTGCGGGCGGCGGTGTTCTTCGCCTTCTCCAGCTCGGTTTGGGCGCTGTTGCCGCTGGTGGCGCGCCGCATGCTGGGCGGCAGCGCCGGTTTCTACGGCGTTCTGCTGGGGGCGGTAGGCGCCGGGGCGATCCTTGGGGCTATTGTGCTGCCGCGTCTGCGCCAGCGGCTGAATGCCGACGGGCTGGTGTTGCTGGCGGCGGTGCTCACCGCCGTGGTGATGGCGGCCCTGTCGCTGGCGCCGCCGCAGTGGCTGGCGGTGGTGCTGCTGCTGGTGCTGGGCGCCGGCTGGATTATCGCGCTGACCACGCTTAACGGCGCGGCGCAGGGCGTGCTGCCCAACTGGGTGCGCGGCCGTGGTCTGGCCATTTACCTGATGGTGTTCAACGGCGCGATGGCGGCGGGCAGCCTGCTGTGGGGACTGGTGGCGCAGGAGCTGGGCGTGGCCGCCACGCTGCTGGTCGGCGGCGTCGGCCTGTTGGCGGCGGGGCTGCTGTTCCACCGCTTGCGTCTGCCGACCGGTGAGGCCGATCTGCAGCCGTCGAACCATTGGCCGGAGCCGTTGGTTAACACGCCGGTTGAAAACGATCGCGGCCCGGTCATGATCCAGGTGGAGTACCGCATCCGCGAACAGGACCGGCCGCAGTTCTTGCGCACGCTGCTGATGCTGGAACGGGCGCGCCGCCGCGATGGCGCTTACGCCTGGGGCATCACCGAGCACACCGGCGATCCGGAATGCATCATGGAGTGGTTCCTGGTGGAGTCCTGGGCGGAGCACCTGCGGCAGCACCAGCGGGTGTCGCACGCCGACGCCGACCTGCAGCAGGAGGCGCTGCGCTTCCACATTGGCCCTGAGAAACCGGTGGTGCATCACTTCCTGTCGCTCGACCGGCGTCAGGTGAAGCATTAACTGCACGGCCAGGCGGCGAGAAGGTGCTATGCTTTTGGTCGGTTCGGCGGCGCGGCCGCCGTAAGACGAATGTAGTCAGCACAGGGAGACACATTGATGACGGCACCTTCTGCTTTTGCCCGCGAGCTTGGGCTGCGCTATCCGATCGTTCAGGGGCCGATGAACGGCGCGTCGCCGCCGGCGTTGGCGGTGGCGGTGAGCAACGCCGGGGCGCTGGGATCGTGCGCGGCGGCGCTGTTTTCACCGGCGGTGATCCTCGAACGGGTGCAGCAGATCCGCGCGCAGACCGCCGCGCCGTTCAACATCAATCTGTTTCTGCTCGATGAGCAGCACCCGGATCTCGCCGAGCTCAAGCGCGCCCAGCACCTGCTGCGGCCGTTCCGCGAAGCGCTGGGGCTGAGTGAGCCTCCCATGCCGACCCAATTCGCCGAAAACAACCGCGACCAGATCGCGGCCCTGTTGGAGGCGGCGCCGCCGGTGGTCAGCTTCACCTTCGGCGTGCTGCCGCGCGCCACGGTCACGCAGTTCAAGAAGGCCGGCTCGCGGGTGATCGGCACCGCCACCACGGGGGCGGAAGCCCGCGCCTGGGAAGAGGCGGGCGCCGACTTCGTGTGCGTCTCGGGCTCGGAGGCGGGCGGCCACCGCCCGACCTTCCTCGGCGACATTGAGCAATCCTGCGTCGGCCTGATGGCCCTGCTGCCGCAGGTGGTGGCGGCGGTGAAGATCCCGGCGATCGCCGCAGGCGGCATCATGAACGGGCGCGGCATCGCAGCGGCGCAATTGCTGGGCGCGCAGGCGGCGCAGCTGGGCACCGCGTTCCTGTGCAGCCCGGAGTCGGGCATCGCCGAAGCCTGGCGGGCGGCGCTGAGCAACGCCGGCGATGACAGCACGCGCCTGACGCGCGCCTTCAGCGGCCGCCCGGCGCGCGGCATCGTCAATGATTTCATGCGGCAGATGCGCGCGGAAGAGGCGCAGATCCTGCCTTATCCGGTGCAGAACGCGCTTACCGGCGATATCCGCCAGGCGGCGGCCAAGGCCGGTCGCGGAGAGTTTATGTCGCTGTGGGCCGGGCAGGGCGTGGGCCTGGCGCGGCCGATGCCGGCGGCGGAGCTGGTCGCCACCCTGGCGGCGGAGCTGGAGGCGGTGTGACCTCGTCTGCGCGATTTGGGGGGAGCAACGGAGCCAAAACCGTTGTTTTCTGACCCTGGACTGGACTGAAAACCAATCTGGCGTGGAATTAGCCATCAACGAAAACGTCCAACAAACTCTCGTTTGTTGGACGCTGCTTAAAACGCACTTATGGAAGGCACTGGTAATTACTCAATACCGTATTTTTTCTCGGTTACGAATGCGGGTTCTTTCCAGTTTGGACCTCTTTTATAGCCACCTTTTCCATTAGATGATACATCCCCTTTTTCTCGCATACTTTTCACTAATGAAATCAGTTCAATGTTTGATATGCGTTTATTACCATACATAGTGCAATACCCATCTAATTGAGGATGAGATATCCCGTTTTCTTTTCGTCCCGACAAGAATAAAACTATGTCTCGGATTTGTTCATTTTCAAACATAGGTTTAAAATCAATCATATATAACCTCTAGATTTATTCATCACCAGCTTTTAATGCTTCTGGTGTATATAACAGAGAGCGATCGCTACTTAATTTGTAATCTTCCAACGTCGCTGTATGAGTGTTATTCCACGTAGCACCATCGTCATCAGGTGATATTCCATCAGGAACACCAACTGCTCTATAACGCTCCAATTCCCTGATTTCGTGGGTGTAAAAACGCTTGTCGGTATCGGTGGGCTGTACTTCTCCCTTCAGGATTTTTTCCAGGCGGTCAATCATCACCTTGTTATCGGGAGATTCGCCAAACCGCCCAGTATGCAGTTTCACCTTGTCCACGCCGGCGCGGTCAATGGTGGCGGTTTTCCAGTCCAGATTCTGAATTGGGCCACCGGCCTTGTCCGTGTTGTAGTCGCGACCACTGTATTGCCCTTTAGCGTTGGTTTCACCATAGATACCACTGAGCATGACATAGACAGGCTCAACGCCGGTCCCCGTTGCATCAGGCTGCCAGTAGATAAAATCCTGCAGTGGCATGTCATCTGCAGGGAACGTCGTCGTGACGATACTGTCGGCCTGCTTTATCTCCGTACCGGTATGCACCGGCGTTACCGGCGCTGCAGGCGAAGGATTGCCGGTATGCCACGGCCCCGACGGGGCAGTGCCCGGGTTTATCAAAATGGTTCGCCCCGGCGCACCGGCCACCGCCGGCAAGGTGATCCGGTCCAGGCCGGTTTTTTCATCGCGAACCGGCCGATACACCGGTACGGTAGCGGAGACGCCGCCCGTTCCTGTTTTGACCAGTATTACCTCTTGCTGACCGTTATTCTCCCGGCGAATAAACCCGCGCACCGGCAAATCGACCGTGGTCATTTCCGGCTGAATCTGTGTTTTCCCTGCGGCAACCAGGCTGGCCGGAACGGTAAACATCTGTGTCAAATCACGACCCAGCAATTTATCAATATCGCTCTGACTTTCACCGGCTTTCCCCGGCCAGAATCCGACAACGAAGGCGCCGACTGCCGGAGCTACCGCACTGAGCGTGGCAACCCGGGAAACTTCGACGGCGCCGCGCCACACTCCACCGGATACCCAGCCGGCCAGCTCACTGGCGCTGGTCATCACGCTGTTGATCCATGTCGATAATTGTACCATACCGCCCGCGCGGTTGAGCACCATGACCCCGACCGTGGCCATCGCGGCATTGGCCGCTTTTATCATGCCGGGTGTATAGACCGGGGCGTCCAGTACGCCGGCTTTGGCGAACAGCGCTTTCCGTACAGCCTCAGCTTTGCGGGCCTCTTCGGCTTTGCGGGCTTCCTCGGCCTTACGGGCTTCCTCTGCCTTACGGGCTTCTTCAGCTTTACGGGCCTCTTCGGCTTTGCGGGCTTCCTCGGCCTTACGGGCTTCCTCTGCCTTACGGGCTTCTTCAGCTTTACGGGCTTCCTCGGCTTTGCGGGCCTCTTCTGCCTTGGCCTTTGCCTCCGGAGTTTTGGCAGCAAGTTCCGTCTTAAGCTGGTTGATGCCATCATCGCTGAGGCCGCGCTTTTCCAGTTCGCTGATCAACACGCTCAGCACATACCGGTTTTGCTCGGTGTCTGCCATTAACCCGTAAAGCGTTTTCACCCCATTCCTGAAATCGCCGCGGTCGAGCTGGGCAAACGCTGGATTATACGTATCGGGTGCAGAGTGTCGGTATAAGGCGATTTGTAATGCGCGCCGCTCTTCCTCCGTGAGTTTCATGAAATGCGCCATTTTTTTGCGCAGATACATCAGATTTTTAAAGTTTTCTTTTGAAAACGCAGACGGCGGTGCGGTCACCATACCCGGGATATTGATTAACGGATATAGGACGTTGGGCAGACTATGATTAAACCGCGTCGTCGTGTTTCTGACGGTCACCTGCAGTGGCAGTTTTGCGCCGAACAGGTTGCCGCGCAGGTTGTTTTCGTTTTTCCTCATGGAATTCAACAACACACGGTCATTTTTCCAGTATTTGCAGTTTTCTCGCCCACAAACGGGGCAATGGTCATTATCGGACTTGTTCAGATACTCATCCAACACCGTACTGAATCCGATACCCAGCGTTTGACCGGACGGGTCAGGACGTGGTTCCAGTCGGTTTTGAACACCCATGCGGGAGATATCGGGGGCCGAATAAATATTAATGTTTGTGCCCCCGACAGGACCGGTCGGATTGGTATCATAGCCCAATCCATTCAATCGACCGGTTTCCTGGGGGCTAAAACCACTGTATACCCCCGGCAACTGACCGTTGCCAACGGCCCCTGACCCGGCATTGAGTTGCGGAGGTGGGTCAGAAAGCACCACCATTTCTTCTTCAGCAATATCTTGCGGCATTTTTTCATCCTTGTTTCATGGGGTTACACAGCGAACCAGCCAGACGACTGTTGCTGATTTACTTCTGCGCGAGTGCCTTTTCCAGCGTTACCAGTCGTGTTTCCAGCTCGATACGGGCTTTGCGCTCTGCATTACATTCGGCCTCTCGGAGCGCTCGTTCTTCCTTAAGCGCCTCAACCAGCAACGCCACTACGCCGTTGATATTGATGCTGCGGGCATCTTTCAGTACGCTGCCGTCATTGAGTTTCAGCTCGGTCTGGGCAACGGATTGGGGGAGAACCTCTTCCACTTCCTGTGCAATCACGCCGGCTTCCGGCACGCCCTGTTTGAGGTAGGTGTAGCCGCCGATGTTGGCCAGCTTGTCCAGGGCGCCGTCGATTGAGGTTATCTCCGTTTTCATACGGACGTCAGAGCTGATGTTCCACCCGCCGCCGGTGACGGCATAGCCGTCTTCTTTGAAAACGAACCAGCTATTTTTATTGCCGTCACTCACGTTAATGACCAGCTCGTTGTACTTCACATGGTCGTGATGATAAATTTTTACGTGTTTGTTACCTGGATTAGGTAAATAAAGCCCGTTGGTAATGGACTCCTGCGATTTATCGACATTCTCAGGCGGGCTTGCAGTGAACCAGCCGTGAGCGTTGCGTTTGGTCAGTTGCCCAACAGACAGCTCGGCATTGGGTTTGACCCGGAGTTCATTCCAGTTTCCCTGCCAATCGCGGTAAGAGAGCAGGCCATAATCCTCTTTGCCGGCGACCACGCGTGACCCCATCAACATGGCCGTAGTGACGTTACCGCTGGTGAAGTCGGTATGTACGGCAGCCGCATCATAGACCTGCCCATTAATAAGTGGGGCTGGACCGGTGGTCGCGGTGGAGATGCCGGCATTATGCGACACCATCGCCCCGCCGGAGATATCTACGCCGTTGCGCAGAGCCACCCGACCGGAAACCAGATTGAACGAGAAGGGGCGCAGCGTGTTCCACTGCCCGTCCTGGGCCTGCCCGTTTGGTGTGGTCAGGGCATAAAAATCTTTGCCATCGTTACGCAACATCACGCCGGTGTTGCCGTTGGCCAGTCGAAAGCCGTTGGCAGATTTTGAGACGATTTCACCGTCGCTGACGACCCGTTTGCGCAGTGTAGTCAGCGACTTTAGTTCGGTGATGTCGTCGTTGACGCCACTCTGTACCTGGGCATTTTTCTTTTGTTCAGCCATGATAATTCCTCGGTTTATTAATAAGTTCCTGCCATAGAAATGGCACATGGTAACGCTTTACAGACAGTTAACGACGCTGCACATTTAAGGCGAGGATGGTTAAAAATCACGAAAACTGTATGCATGAACAGTAGGTTATGAGCATCAGGAATAGATATCAAATGATAATGAATATCATTTGCTGTGTGATGGATGAGACAAGAAAGAAGAACGGATGATTTCTGGCGATGACGTGATAACTTTTTAATTTATAGATTAATAGTCATTTAAATTGACTGCTTAAGTGCGTTTGTTGTTCCGTTGCTCCCCACACCCATTTACTGCTTTGGCGATATGGGAACCGCGCAAAAAACGCCAGCGGCAGGCCTGAAAAGAAATAAACAGTCCGGCGTAAAGGCCGGACTGCGGGTTTGCCTTGGCTAGACGAGAATATCGGCGGAAGCGTCGACATGCCCAACGATTTTGACAAGGAAATCAGGTAATTGATTGCCGGAGAGATTGATGGCCAGATCGGTGACATTCTGCTGCGCGTCATAATTCAGCGCCGCTTCATACAACGAGCCGCTTAAACTATCCACGAAGTGCAGCTCGCTCCCGTCGGCCTTAGCCGTCTGGTTGAGCCACGACAGATCGATTTTATCCACCGCCGTCTGGAAATCGCGGATCCAATCCGGCGCGGCGGCTTGGCTGTCGCCGGCTTCGCGGAAGACGAAGGTGTCCGCGCCTGCATTGCCCCAGAGCTGATCGGCGCCGCCGGCACCGTAAATGATGTCGTTGCCTGCACCGCCTTTTAGCGTATTGTTCAACGCGTTGCCCACTAAAATGTCTGCGCCGCTGCCGCCGATGATATTTTCAATCTGCGCGCCGTAGGCGATGGCGATATTTGCCTTCAAGCCGCCCACATCAGAGAATGCGCCTTCGTTAATGTTGATGCGCTGATCCTGGCTGTAGCCTGAAAAATCCAGCGTGTCATTGCCGCCGGCATCCCAGATAGCCGCCACGATTTTGTCCGTGGACGCCTTAACGCTCAGAAAGTCTCTGTCCGTATTCGAGTTGAAACCATAGGTGGTATCGCCGGTGCGCGTGGTGGTATTCGCGCCGTAAAGCTTCTGTATGGCGGTAATATCATCCAGCTGCGGCCCTGATGGCCAAACGCCTTTATAGTCAGCGCTGGTGTATTGTTCGTTAAAATAGCTCATCAAAGAATATTGATGGTCGTCTTCATAATACTTCGCCGAGTTGGCGTAGGTGGGGTAGGTGGCATTTGACGCATCATAATTGCCGGGATGAGAAAGCCCCAACGCATGCCCTATTTCATGAGTCAGCGTATCCCTGGCGTAGTTATTGGTTTGCGGATTGGAGGCGTCGAAGCCGTTATTGCCGCTGATCCAAATGGTGCTTTTGAGATTGCTCTGCGTACTTTCATACGAGGTGTAATTACCCCCGCTGGCCGCCTTATAAAAACCAAACTTTATATCTGCATTTTTCGCGTCGTTGCCTTTAACCTCGGTGAACGTGATGTTGGCCACATCCGACCAGGATTGCAATGAAAGCTTGGTTTGGGCTTGCTGGGCGGCGGTAAGCTGCGCGGCGCCCGTCTTGTCGCTGCCGGTATAGACGGGGAAAGAGTAGGTCAAGGTAGCCGCATGGTCGGTCACGCCTTTGCCATTGGCGGAATAATGGCTCCTCAGCAGCAGATCTGAAACCTCTTGCGTGGTATATGACGGTTTACTGCTCCCCGCGTGATCGCCTCTTTCATAACGGGTTAAATAATCGGAAATCTTATCGGTCGCTAATGACATATCAAACTCCTTTGGACGTTGACAATATTGCACCTAACGCTCTATATGCTCGTACACAGGTTTGAAAATCAGGGGTAATTAATGTGATATCATTGGCTTGCCTCCTTGGTCCGGCTTGAATATTGCGTTCAAGCGGAATATATCCTTATCATTAATCACGGTGAGGAATTAATTGTGTACTGTGATTGAGTTAAAGCAGTATAAACACAATTATTTTATTAATGAGTTATTCTTATATGAATCTTTTACATAAGATATGCGTAAAAGGCGTGCTCAAATAACCAGGTGGAATTAAATTTTTATTTAATATTACACTGTAATTGGCTCGCGAAATTTACGTGATTGATTTATCTTTTTGCTTTTATTTAATTTTTATCTATGAATGGCGGCGAGTACCCTCCATTGCCGCAATGCATATGGGCGGCTACTCGCCGGCGCTCGGCATTAATTGAGTACGGGATTATTAAGGGCGTCCGCGTACACCGATTAACTTACCTGATACTTAAAAACTGTAGGTGCCCTGCGCCAGCACGAAGTTCATGTTTTTCAGCCCGGCATGTTGCTGCAGGCTGTTGCTGACGTCGAAGTAGACGTAGGCCACCTTGAACTGAAGATCGCTGCGCGGTGTCCAGGTCGTTTCAACCTGATACTGGTTGCCGATAAAGCGCGAGCCCTGCGCGCTGCCCTTCACCGGGCGCATTGGCCCGAGGTAGAAGGCATCCTCGCGGCGTTGCCGCCACAACGCGTCCCAGCTGAAGTCGATGGCCAGGGTTTGCCACGGCATAATCGTGACCGAAGGATGGATGGCGATCAGGTTAGCCGGCGCCACCAGCCCGTTCTCGGTCAGGTAGGGCAGCTTGGGGTACATGGCGTTAAAGGTGTTGAGCTGCCCATCGTGACCGTTTTTATCGCCGCTGGCGATGCCAATCTTGCCGCCGAAGCGCGGTTGCCAGCGCCAGTCGTTGACCGTATAGCCGGCGTGCGCCGACGCCGACCAGGCGCGGATGTCACGCTGTTCTACGCTGCCGAACTGCCAGGCGGCTTCATTATCCCAGTCGAACCCCTGTGCCGCGCCGAAAATGCGTGCGCCGACGGTATAGCGCCGCTCTTGCCCGCTGAGCTGCGCGTAGTGGACGTCGTGATCCTCAAAGCCGAAGGTGTAGAGATCGAGCGAGGAGGCCAGCGCTGCCAGCGGCGTGGTGCCGTACAGCCCCCAGACCTTTTGGCTGTTGTCAGTATCGTCGTCGAAACTGCCGGTTTTGAGGGTGACGGGATGGCCGATAAAGGCGTCGAGGCGGTTTTTATCCTTGGCCCAGCTGGCGCGGATAGCATCGAAGGAACGGCGCACGTTGGGGCCGTCGCGGGTGCCCAGCAGGTGCAGCGAGCCCAGCGCAATCTCCTGGCGGCCGATCCGCAGGGTGCCGAGGCCGTAGGCGGTGGGCAGTTTTAAGTCCACATAGCCCTGGCCGAGGTAGGCATGATCTTCGTCAGTCGGCTTGCGCCCGCGGTCGCGCGGGGTGGCCAGCGACGATCCCACCTGCACATAGGCGCCGACATAGTCGCCGTAGTCGAGGCGCGCGCCAACCAGCAAGCGCTGCATGAAAGTGTCGTCGCGTCCGCCGTTCAGATCCCGCTGATCCGTCCATTCATAGCGCTCGCGCAGTGAACCGTCGAAAGACAACGTGGCCGCATCGCCCAACGGGATGTTTTTCCAGGGGGAAGCGGCGGGCTCCGCCGCCAGCGCGGGTAGCGTGGAGAACAGCAACAGTGCGGGTAGCGTGCGTTTCATCATGGATATCCGAAGAAAAGAGCGCGCCGCAGCGCGCCTTGGGTTTATTTAGCCGTCTGGTGAATTTCGGCGATGTAGCCGCCGGGGAAACTCACCAGCGCCGAGGCGCGGCGTTCCGCCGCCGTCGAATGCCACAGCACCTGCGCGCCGCTGGCCGTCGCTTTGGCCAGCGTGGCCGACAGATCGTCGACGCCATAGCCGGTGCGCTCATGGCCGAACGGATAAGGCAGATGCCCGTCGGTGACGAAAATGCGCGTTTTGCCGAAGTGGGAGTCCAGCTCGATCTGGCGGACCTTGCCGTTGTCGCTGCGGCCGATCGCCGTATCGCTGACCTGTTCGTCGCTCACGACCTTGCCGTGTGAGAACGCCTGGTAGCTTTTCAGGAAATCGTCGACGCGGTAGGCGGAGAGATACAGGCGGTTTTCCGGCACGCTCAGCAGCGGCTTGTAGTCAGGCGCCTTGGTGTGCCAATAGAGCTGCATGTTGACGCCGCCGGGCCATTGGATCACCGCGTCGCGGCCGATCGGATCGTCGAAAGGCGCAACCTGCACATCGGCGCCGGCGGCCCTGGCCTGCCGGATGGCGGCGTCCATATCCCTGACCAGAAAACCGTTGCGCTCGGCGCCGAACGGGTACGGGATCGGCGTTTTGAAATCGAACACCGAGAAGCTGCCGGCCGGCGTCAGTATCAGCTGGGAATAGGTTTCACTCGGCGTGGGCGTGACGTTGACCAGCACGCGTTCGGTACTGGTGCCGCCGAAGGTTTTCAGGATGCTGTCGACAAAGGCGTCCATCTTGCCGCGTTCGACGTAGACATGGGTGGTGTCATATTGCGGCCCCACGGCAAGAGGCGCCGTATCGGCCGCCCATGATACGGCAGGGAGCAGTAGCGCAAGGGCCGATATCCTCAGCCGACGAGAAGAAATGCCGATAATATGTTGCATGATGACCTCCAGGTAGCGGTTATTTTCCTGAGTGAAGCGTAATTTCCTATGAGCTTTCCCGTCGGCTGAAAAATAAAAACGAAAAACGCAATGTGCGTCGTGAAACATTAAATAAGGGCGATGTTCTGGCGCCTAAGCGAAGATCGCGCAGGTGCAAAATATCTCTTTTTATGGGCGTAGAACGGTGGGGCGCCTTTGCCGGCTCAGCCCGCTATCGCTAAGGCATGGCGATGGTCATGAGGCCCGCTTCGCCGCGTGTTGAGGTGAATCGAGGATAATCCATAACGGTGTTCTCCTAGATGGGATATATCGCATGAGCCAGCTGAGTTTACGGTCTTCATTGCCGTCTAAATATAAATACAGCATTAAAAGAATTGCCGCCCATCAAATTTTTATATGACTTGTTGAGTAAATACGAATAAGCGGGGAAAGAGAATATCGCGGCGCCTGACAGGGCTGACGTGGAGCGGAAGCGGTGTTGATCTCGGGAGAAAAAACGGCCCGCCGAAGTAGGCCGTTGGGGGGACGTTACGCCAGATCGAAACGATCGAGGTTCATCACTTTGTTCCAGGCGGCGACGAAGTCGTGGGCGAACTTCTCCTGCGCGTCGGCGCTGCCGTAGACTTCGGCCAGCGCGCGCAGCTGCGCGTGCGAACCGAACACCAGATCGACGCGGGTGCCGGTCCACTTGACCGCGCCGCTGCGGCGATCGCGGCCTTCGAACAGGCCGTCTTCACCGATCGGGTGCCAGGTGGTGCCCATGTCGAGCAGGTTGACGAAGAAGTCGTTGGTCAGCGCCTGCGGCCGCTGGGTGAACACGCCGTGCTGCGTGCCGCCGACGTTGGCGCCGAGCACGCGCAGCCCGCCGACCAGCACCGTCATTTCCGGCGCGGTCAGGGTCAACAGCTGCGCTTTGTCGACCAGCAGCGTTTCGGCCGGCACGCGGTATTTGCCCTTCAGGAAGTTGCGGAATCCGTCGGCGAGCGGCTCCATCGCCTCGAAGGTGTCCACGTCGGTCTGTTCCTGCGAAGCGTCCATGCGGCCCGGCGCGAACGGCACCGTCAGGGCGAAACCGGCGTTCTTCGCCGCCTGTTCCACGCCCGCCGCGCCGGCCAGCACGATCAGATCCGCCAGCGAGACGCGCTTGCCGCCGGTCTGGGCATCGTTGAAGGCGCGTTGGATGCTCTCCAGCTTGGCCAGCGTCGCGGCGAGCTGCGCAGGTTGGTTGACCGCCCAGTCCTTTTGCGGCGCCAGGCGAATGCGCGCGCCGTTGGCGCCGCCGCGTTTGTCGGAACCGCGGAAGCTGGAAGCCGAAGCCCAGGCGGTGGAGACCAGTGTGGACACCGGCAGGCCGGAAGCCAGCACGGCGTTTTTCAGCGCGGCGATGTCCTGCTCGTCGATCAGCGGATGATCGACCGCTGGGATCGGATCCTGCCAAATCAGCTCTTCCTGCGGCACTTCCGGGCCGAGGTAGCGCGCGCGCGGCCCCATATCGCGGTGGGTCAGCTTGAACCAGGCGCGGGCGAAGGCGTCGGCCAACTCTTCCGGATGCTCATAGAAACGGCGCGAAATCTTCTCGTAGGCCGGATCGAAGCGCAGCGACAGGTCGGTGGTCAGCATGGTCGGGCGGCGTTTCTTGTTGGGATCGAAGGCGTCGGGAATGGTTTCACCGATGTCTTTCGCTACCCACTGATGCGCCCCGGCCGGGCTTTGGCTCAGCTCCCATTCGTATTCGAACAGGTGGCGGAAGAAGTCGTGGTTCCACTGGGTCGGGGTGGTGGTCCAGGTGACTTCCAGGCCGCTGGTGATGGCGTCTTTGCCAACGCCGGTGCCGAAGGTGCTGTGCCAGCCGAGGCCCTGCGACTCCAGCCCGGCGGCCTCCGGATCGGCGCCGACGTTAGACGCCGGGCCGGCGCCGTGGGTCTTGCCGAAGGTGTGGCCGCCGGCGATCAGCGCCACGGTTTCTTCGTCGTTCATCGCCATGCGGGCGAAGGTTTCACGGATGTCGCGTGCGGCGGCCACCGGATCGGGATTGCCGTCCGGGCCTTCCGGGTTGACGTAGATCAGGCCCATCTGCACTGCCGCCAGCGGGTCCTCCAGATCGCGGTCGCCCGAGTAACGGCTGTTTGGCCCGCCGCTCAGCTCCAGCCAGATCTTCTCAGAACCCCAGTAGACGTCGTCCGGCTCCCAGGTGTCGGCGCGGCCGCCGGCATAGCCGAAGGTTTTGAAGCCCATCGATTCCAGCGCCACGTTGCCGGTCAAGATAATCAGGTCGGCCCAGGAGAGGTTGCGGCCGTATTTCTGTTTGATTGGCCACAGCAGGCGACGCGCCTTGTCGAGGCTGACGTTGTCCGGCCAGCTGTTGAGCGGGGCGAAGCGCTGCTGGCCTTCGCCCGCGCCGCCGCGGCCGTCGCCGATGCGGTAGGTGCCGGCGCTGTGCCAGGCCATGCGGATGAACAGGCCGCCGTAGTGGCCGAAGTCTGCCGGCCACCATTCCTGCGAGTCGGTCATCAGGGCGTGCAGATCCTGTTTGACCGCCGCCAGATCGAGACTGTTGAAGGCATCGGCGTAGTTGAAGTCTTTATCCATCGGATCGGACAGGGGGGAATGTTGGTGCAGTGGTTTCAGGCTGAGCTGATTAGGCCACCAATCCTGATTGGTGGGGCCGTTCTGCGGTGCGGGCTGCTTGCCGCCCGAAAACGGGCATTTGCTTTCAGTTGTCATAATGCGCTCTCTGCTTCCATAAAGGTGCTCCAGCTGCCGGGCGTGGAGCGGTTAACAAGGCATGCGGGTAAGGCTTGCGTCGGGTGTTGCGCTAAATAACTGAACTCAATGGATTCGCATCGCCCCGGCCGCTAACGGGCAAAAGGCGACTCATGGCTAAGCTTAGTCAGCGGTGGCGGAGAGATAAAATAGGAATGAGTGAATATTGTGATAGCTTGCGGCGATTTATGGGTGTGCTATTGATAGTCAACACGCCGTGTTATCGGCGCCGCAGCATAACCTTGAGCACCGCGTCCGCCAGCTTGCCGAACGGCGCGCGCAGGAGGTCGGTAAAACGCCAGCGGCTCTGGATAAAGACGCCTTTGGCGTGGCTCAGCGCCCGAAATCCTTCGATGCCGTGACAGGCCCCCATGCCGCTGGGGCCGATGCCGCCGAACGGCAGATCGTCCTGGGCGAAATGCAGTAGGGTGGCGTTAACGCTGACGTTGCCGGAGGTGGTGCGCGCCAGCAGCCGGTCCCGATCCTCGCCCGGCGGACCGAAGTAGTAGAGCGCAAGCGGGCGCGGCCCGGCGTTGATAACGTCGATCGTTTCATCAAAGGCGGCGTAGGTGCGCAGCGGCAGCAGCGGCCCGAAGATCTCCTCTTGCATGATCCGGCTGTCGTCGGGGGCGCCGACGATCAGCGTGGGGGCGAGGGTTTTCGGCCGTTCAGACGCCGAGTCCGGGCGGTGGCCGACCGGATGGATTTGCGCGCCCCGCGCCTGGGCATCGGCGAGCAGATCGTGCAAGCGGTGGTAGTGCCTGTCGTTGATGATGGCGCCGTAGTCGTCGCCGGTTGGCCCGTCGGGATAAAAGCTTTTAACCGCCGCGTCATAGAGCGCCATGAAGCTTGCCAGATCGTCCTGATGAACCAGCAGGTAATCGGGCGCGATACAGGTTTGGCCCGCGTTTGACAGCTTGCCGAACGCCACGCTCTTGACGTTTCTGGCGTTAACCGCGCCGCGCGCCATGACGGCGGGGCTTTTGCCGCCCAGTTCAAGCGTTAACGGCACCAGATGTTTGCCGGCCGCCTGCATGACCTGACGGCCGATCGCCGTGCTGCCGGTGAACACCAGATGGTCGAACGCCAGCTCGCTGAATTTGGCCCCGACGTCCGGCCCGCCGGTCACGACGGCGACCTCATCGGCGGGAAACAGCGCCGCCAGCATCGTTTCGATGAGGCGGCTGGTATGTGGCGTGAGCTCCGAAGGTTTCAGCATCACGCGGTTGCCGGCGGCCAGGGCGGTGGCCAGCGGGATGAAGGTCAACGAGAAGGGATAGTTCCACGGCGCCATGATGCCAATAACCCCCTTGGGCTGATATTGCACATAGGCGCGTGCGGCCTGATACGGCAGGGCGACGTGGCGGCGCTCCGGCTTCATGAAGCGTCTCAGGTTGCGCAGCAGGTAATCGATCGCCTGAACGGTGACCAGAATCTCCAGGATGTCGGTTTCGTAAGGCGAGCGGTGGCCGAAGTCCGCGCTGACGGCCGCCGCCAGCGCGCCGCGCTGGGCCAGAATGGCGCTCCGCAGGCGGCGCAGGGCGGTTTTGCGCTGTTGCATCGTCGGCGCGCCGTCGCGCAGGAAGGCGTGGCGCTGGGCGGCAAGCCGCGGCTCCATCGTCATGAGGATGTCATCTCCCTGCACTTGAATTCTCCTGATGCCGAGTGAAAGCGGGAATGCGGTTTGCCGAATTGTGTTTGACCTTAAAGTGAACTTTAAACCTATACTCGTTAAACGATCAACGCAAGATCGTCGGCCAACCGGGATGAGGGAGCCAGAGATCCCGGCGCCGTGCGCAGTATAAACCTTCTTTTTTAACCATAGTGTAAACGGGAGAAACGACATGGGTTATGTAACGACCAGCGATGGCGTCGAGATTTTCTACAAGGATTGGGGCCCAAAAAACGGCAAGGTTATCTACTTCCACCACGGTTGGCCGCTGTCCAGCGATGACTGGGATGCCCAGATGCTGTTCTTCGTGAACAAAGGGTTCCGCGTGGTTGCGCACGATCGCCGCGGCCACGGCCGCTCCAGCCAGGTGTGGGAAGGGCACGACATGGATCATTACGCCGATGACGTCGCCGCGGTGGTAAAACACCTGGGCGTGCAGGGCGCCATGCACGTAGGCCACTCGACGGGCGGCGGCGAAGTGGTGCGCTACATCGTGCGCCACGGCGAGGACAAGGTGTCCAAAGCGGTGCTGATCAGCGCGGTGCCGCCGCTGATGGTGAAAACCGACGCCAATCCGCAGGGCACCCCAAAATCGGTATTCGATGATTTCCAGGCGCAGCTGGCCGCCAACCGGGCGCAGTTCTATTACGACGTGCCCGCAGGCCCGTTCTATGGCTATAACCGCCCGGGTGCCAAACCGTCGGAGGCGATTATCTGGAACTGGTGGCGGCAGGGCATGATGGGGGGCGCCAAGGCGCACTATGACGGCATCGTCGCCTTCTCGCAGACCGATTTCACCGAAGATCTCAAGAAGATTGCCATTCCGGTGCTGGTGATCCACGGCGATGACGACCAGGTGGTGCCTTATCAGGATTCCGGCGTGCTCTCGGCCAAGCTGGTGCAAAACGGCACGCTCCATACCTATAAGGGCGCGCCGCACGGCATCCCGACCACCCATGCCGATCAGGTCAACGCCGATCTGCTGGCGTTCGTGAACAGTTAAGCGCGAACAAGCACTTTTGCTCCGCCCTGAGTGGGCGGAGCTTTTTTCATTACGATGAGGAACGGAAATGCAAACGATCCTGGGCGCCAGTGGCCAGATCGCCCAAGAGCTGGCGCGTGAACTGAAGCGCGCGTACACCGATGATTTAAGATTGGTCAGCCGCAACCCGAAGAAGGTCAACGACAGCGATACGCTGGTCGCGGCCGACCTGCTCGATGCACAGCAGACCCTGGCGGCGGTGAAGGGCAGCGACGTGGTGTATTTCGCCGCCGGCCTGCCGCCGGATTCGGCGCTGTGGGAGCGGCAATTTCCGACCATGCTGCAGAATGCGTTGGACGCCAGCCGTACCGCGGGCGTGCCCTTTGTTTATTTCGACAATACTTACATGTATCCGCAGAACGGCGAGCCGCAGACGGAATCGACGCCGTTCGCGCCTCGGGGGCGCAAGGGACGGGTGCGCGCCCTGATGACCGAGAAGGTGCTCGACGAGATGGAGCGCAAGCAGATCCCCGTGCTGATCGGCCGTGCTCCTGAGTTTTATGGGCCGGGGAAAACACAGAGCTTCACCAACGCGTTGATCGTCGACAGGCTGAAAGCGGGGGAAAAACCGCGCGTGCCGGTTCGCGACGACAGGCTGCGCACGCTGATCTGGACGCCCGACGCCAGCCGCGGGTTAGCCCGGCTCGGCAATACGCCCGACGCGTTCGGCCAGACGTGGCATTTGCCGTGCTGCGACGAACGGCTCACCTATGCGCAGTTCGCCGCCTTGGCCTGCGAGGTGTTTGGGAAGGACATTTCATATTCCGTCATCGGCAAATGGGCGTTGATCGCCGCAGGGCTGGTTTCATCCGGGGCGCGTGAGATGCGCGAGCTGCTGCCGCGCTACGAGCACGACAACCTGTTCGACTCGACCAAGTTCAAGCAGCGCTTTCCCGACTTCGCCGTCACGACGTATCGCGCCGGGCTGGAAACGATTTGGCGGGAGTGGAAGAACGCGCAAGCGCCGCGTTAAGATGCCCGCCGCGCCAGGGCTAGCCATAGCGCGCTACGCTGGGCTGCCGGCCCACTCGAGCCATTAAGCGAGCCTCGCCCCTCACCGGGCGGGGCTTTTTATTGGCTGCGCGAAAGCGGATCACCAGTGATAGCTGATGCCCATATCGAGCTTGTCCGACGCATCGACGCCGGCCGCGTGCTGCGAAAGGTTATTGAATTCATAGTTAATAAACACCTGCATGTTGCTGTTGAGCAACCAGGTCACCCCCAGCTCCTCGTAGTTCAATAAGTCGGTGTTGCGGCCTGCCCGGGCCTGTATTAAACGGGTATAGCCGATGTTGGGCTGAATATGGTCCGTCAGCCGGTATTTGACGAGCGCTTCATAACTTGACGCCGAGCCGCGGTTAGCGGTTTGTTGTGGGCTGATGGCGTTGTCGCTTTGGGTGAACACGGCCGCAAGATAGATTTTTTTCGACGCATAGAGAACCCCTTCGGCCAGCGTATCGATGCGTCGGCGATAGCCGGCGGCGTGTTGCTGCCGCTGCGTGGTTTGAGACGCCGAGGCGGCGGCGATGAGGCTGAGCGTCGGCGTCAGCGCATAACGGAACGAGGCGCCGAAGCCGTTGCCGTTTTGTTTGCCCGGCGTTTGCCGATCGTCGCCGTCTTTGAACTGATATTGCAACGCGAGGGCGGCGCGCCGCTGAAACAGGCTGAAAGTTTGGCGGTAGGTGAGCAGGTTATGCGCCCGGCCGCGCATAAAGTTATCGATGTAGTTGTACGCCATTTCCCTAAACAGCGGGGAGCGATCGGTCAGGGCGGTCACATCATAAAGCACGCCCCAGTTGCGGCCGATATCGAGGCTGCCCAGGGTGGCGTTTTGCACGCCGATATAGGCGAGCCGGGTGCTGTTGCGAGTCGCGTCGGCGAAGCTGACGGTATATTCCCAGTGGGCGTAGGCCTGCCAGCGCGGCGCGATCTTTTTTTTGTCTATCAGGCCGAAATAGAGGTAGCTGCGGTCGCCGTCGTCGCGTTCGTTTTGGCCGCTGTAGCGTCTGGCGATAATCGTGCCGTAGAAATTCAGGCTGTTTTGCTGCGGTCCCGTCAACGACACGGCGAAGGCGCCGCGCGGCAACAGGGCCAGCAGGGGGAACAGCATGCCCGCCGAAAAATAACGAGGATTGCGTTTTATCATGATGGCACCGTCCCTGTGCGCGGCAAGCCCGTGTGCTTGCCGCCCCGGCGAAGCTTAAGCGTGCGTTTCGCGTTTAAAGTAACTGACGATCCCCTGAGCGATCGCCGTGGCAATTTTATTTCGGAAGGCGGGGGTGCCGAGCAGCCTTTCTTCCTCAGGGTTGGTGATGAAAGAGGTTTCCACCAAGACGGAAGGAATATACGGGGACTTTAAGACCACGAAGGCCGCCTGTTCGGTATTTTTGGCATGCAAGTGATGGATGGGCGCAATATGCTGAATTAGGTGCGAGCCCAGCGCCAGGCTCTCTTTGATCGTTTCCGTCTGCTCCAAATCAAACAGTATCTTCTGCAAATAGCGGTCTTTCTTGATGACGTTGGGGCCGGCGAGATCGTCCGCCGCGTTTTCACTGTTCGATAAGTATTTCGCCATCGCGCTGCTGGCGCCTTTATTGGAAAGCGCAAAAACCGACGCGCCGCAGGCACTGGGGCAGGTAAAGCCGTCGGCGTGGATGGACATGAAAAGATCGGCGCCATGCCGGTGCGCGATCTCCACCCGATCGTACAGCGGAATAAAAACGTCGCTGTCGCGCGTCAGGCGGGCATCGATGCCGTGTCGATCAAGCTGTGCACGCACATTTCTGGCGATCGCCAGAACGACATGTTTTTCCAGCGAACCGGTGTGGCCAATGGCGCCGGAGTCGATGCCGCCATGACCGGGATCCAACATGACCAGGAATCTTTTTCGCGCCCCCTGAGGGCCGTTCTGCTTTTTGGGACGTGGCAGGCCGTGGGCGTGAGCCAGCGGGGAAACGGCGCCGTTCAGCGCCAGGGCCGCCAACCCTGCCAACATCATTCTGCGGCGAGATAACCGGGTGTTCAAAAGGTCCGTCTTAGCCATAAGGTTAACCAGCATAAAAGGAAAGGGTGTTTTTGTTATAACATAACAATTTCACGCGCCGGCGGGGTTGTCTGTTAGCGGCTGTTACTTTTAATGTCATTCCTTAAATTCACTGGTTTTTTATACTGCATTTATTTTGTTTATTGAATGTTTGTATTGATATTAATTTGTTTTGCAATTGTTAATTCTTATTTTGACACACTATTTAATCTAATATTTCAAATGAGATTTATTCTCCTCTTTAATTGATATGTTATAACGTAAACATTAAAACGGATAAAAAGCGGGGTCTTTGCCGCCGGCATGAAGCTACTCACGTTTTTGGAGCGTTAACATGACTTTTAAACACCAGGAAAAAGAGACACTAAATATATTCGCCGTTCTCGCGGTCTCGTTAAGCACGGTCATCGCCATGCTCGACAGTACCATCGCCAACGTGGCATTGCCGGTGATCGCCAAAGATTTCGGCGTTTCCGAATCGGCCTCCATCATGATTATTAATGCCTACCAGTTTGCCGTTGTCGCCTCTTTGATGCCCTTCGCGGCGCTGGGCCGCGCGGTGGGCAATAAAAAGATCTTTATAGCCGGGGTGGTGCTGTTCGCTTTTTCATCCTTGGGCTGCGCGCTGTCCACGACGCTGTCGATGCTGACGGCATTCAGGGTGATACAGGGCTTCGGTGCGGCGGCGGTGCTCAGCGTCAATGCGGCGCTAATCAAGGAGATATACCCGGAAAGGCTGCTGGGGCGCGGCCTGGGGATCAATGTGATGGTGGTGTCGGTTTCCGCCGCCGCCGGGCCGTCCATCGCCTCGGCGATACTTTCTCAGACGAGCTGGAACTGGCTGTTTACCATCAATGTTCCCATCGCCTGCCTGTCGCTGCTGCTGAGCCTGATCTTCCTGGCCCCCCGCGAGCGGCGCAGCGTTGGATTCGACAGCGGGGGGGCTCTGTTGGTGTTTGTGCTGTTTATCGCTTTCTCGCTCAGCACGATGAGCATGACCACCCACCATCTGCCGGCGGCGGCGCTCAGCTTTGCGGTATTCGCCGGGCTGGCCGGGTGGCTGTACATCAATCAGAAAAGAAAGGCCAACGCCGCGCTGATCCCGATCGCGATGCTGCATAACCCGACGCTGTCATTGTCTTTGCTGATGTCGATGCTGTCTTACAGCACCCAGCTTTTGGCTTTTGTATCGCTGCCTTTCTATTTCCACAATGTCCTGCAAAGAAACGTGGTGGACATCGGTCTGCTGCTGACCGCCTGGCCGCTGGCCACCATGGCGTCTTCGCTAATTTCCGGCGATTTGGCCAAGAAATACGATCCCAATCTTGTTGCCCTCTCGGGCCTCGCCTGTCTGCTGGCAGGCATGCTGCTGATGGCCAATTTGCCGAGCGATCCGTCGAATGGGGCGATCGTATGGCGTGTGGCGCTGTGCGGCATCGGTTTCGGCCTGTTTCAATCACCGAACAACCTGCTGATCATGACCTCGGTCTCGCACGAAAACAGCAGCATCGCCAGCGGCCTGTTGGGCAGCTCCCGGTTGATCGGGCAAATCGTCGGTTCGGCGTTAGTGGCGATTTTCTTCAATATGCGCGGCGCGCAAGCGACGAATATCAGTTTAATGGCGGGGGCGGCATTCTCGTTCCTTTCTCTGGTCGTGAGCTATATGCGCTTCAAGTCCGCCGTTACGTTAAAAACCAGCAAATAGAAGCACGAGGTTTCCCATGCGATTTATCCCATTAGTGCCGTTGGTTATCGGGATGGCGGCGTTTTCCCTTGCCGGTTGCACGACCTACCACGACGTGGCGTTGCAACAAAAAGAGGCGGGGCTCAATAGCCCGTATTACCTGCTGCAGCCGCCGGTCTATGTCGGCGACCAGTTGAAATATGGCCTGAAGGACGGCAGCGGCGGCGAGCTGAAGGTGGCGAAGGTGGAACCTAAAGACATCGTCGCCGACAGCGGAAAAATCATTCCCCTGGCAGAGCTTTCTTTCCTGCAACGAAAAGACCTTTCCACGGGAAAAACCGCCGCGTTGGTTGGCGGCGGCGCGGTAGCCACCACGGCAATCGTCTTTGTGGCCGGGATAACCATTATGGCAGCAGGCATCGCCGCGTCGGCCTAATACAGCCCATCGACGCGCGCCGCCGAGCGTGCGCGCAGGAGGCACCATGTGCGTAACAGTGAAATTTATCGCCACCGCGCTGCTGGCCCTATTTGCCTTGCCGACGGTGCCTTGCGCCGGCGCCAGCCTGCCGGCGGCGGTCGAGCCGTTGCAAAGCGTGGCGACGCAAACGCTGCCCGGCAGCTACCCGCGGATCGTCATCACCGGCAACTGCCCCTTCGGCGTGATCCTGGCGAACGAGGCGGCCTATCGGCACGTCGTCGGCGTGGGGCCCTGGGCGTTCATGCATGCCGATAGGCATGTGTTGAAGGACATGAAGCCGGATATCGGCAGGATCACGTCCGATTTCATCAATAAAGACTATCGGGTCAACATGGAGTCGTTAATGAATCTGCGGCCCGACATCATTTATTACTACGGCAAAAGCCAGGACGATCGGCTGGAAAGGGCGGGCGTGATGACCGTCGATCTGGACGCCGGCGGGAAGACCAAATACCAGCCGATGGTCACCCAGGTGTATTGGGAAAATACCTTCGCCGACACCCTCGGCCTGCCGCGCACGCATAAATTCAAAGACGCCTGGGAAAAGACCCTGAAGCAGATCCGCCCCTATGCCGCCGCCATCCGCGCGCAGCACGTCAGGGCGTTATATCTGGAAGAAAGCGACGGCAGGCAGCTGAAGGTGAGCGGCCCACACACCTACGGCGACACCTATCTGAAAATGGCCGGCATGGACAACGTCGCCGGGGATTTGCCGGTGAAGGGGGATGCCGGCAGGTACATCAACGTTTCGATGGAGCAAATCATGGCCTGGGACCCGGATGTGATTTTCGTGGTGTTCGGCAGCGCCAAAGCGCTGCTGCACGGGGGGATCCCCGGCCAGGCGTGGGAGACGCTCAGGGCGGTGAAAAACGGCAAGGTTTTCTCGACGCCGGTGGGCATTCACAACTGGGGGGGCCTGTCGGCGGAAACGTCACTGCTGCCGCTGTTTATGATCAACCGGTATGCCCCTGAAGACATTAGCGACAAAACGCTGCGGGAGGAGACGCGTCGCTATTATCAGACGATGTTCTCTTATGCGATCCCGGACCGGTTGCTGGATGAGGTGCTGGCGCAACGCTAGTGCCACGGTTGAATAGCGTGAGTTCGTTGGAGGAGCTTAGGGATGCCGGGCAGAGGAAAATATGTGGCGATCATGGCGGGATTGTTTATTTCGCTCTGTGTGGTCGCCTTCGCATCGCTGTTTGCCGGCCGCTACGCCTTGTCGGCCCATGATGTGGTGCAGATTTTATGGCAGGGGAACATGCCGGGGGAAAACCAGGTCCGCTACTCGGTGATTTTTAACCTGCGCGCGCCGCGGGTGGTGGCGGTGATGCTGGTGGGCGGTGGGTTGGCGGTCGCCGGTGCGACCTTTCAGGCGGTGCTGAAAAACGCGCTGGCCAGCCCGGACGTGCTGGGCACCTCTTCCGCCTCCGCCTTTGGCGCGGCGCTGGGCATTTTGTTGAGTTTGCCTTTTGCCCTGAGTTCCCTACTGTCGTTTCTTTTCGGCGTGGTGAGCTTGCTGCTGGTGCTGGGCATCTGCCGCCTCAAACGCCGGCAGGATGCACTCACCACGATTTTGTCCGGCATGATTATCGCGTCGCTGTTTATCGCGTTTGTCTCGGTCATAAAATATGTCGCCGATCCGCAGGATACCTTGCCGGCGATCGTCTTCTGGCTGATGGGCAGCTTCGCTTCGGTAGCGAAAGCGCAGGTTTATTGGCTGATCCCGCTGTTTGCGGCGTGTTACCTGACTATCTACCGGCTCAGGTGGAACATGAACATTCTCTCGCTGGGAGACGACGAGGCGCGCATCGCCGGCCTGAATCCGCCTCGGCTGAAGATCCTGTTGCTGATCGCCGCCTCTTTGCTGGTTTCCGCCTCGGTGAGCTTGGCCGGCGTGGTGGGGTGGGTCGGCTTGGTGATCCCGCATTTGGTGAGAAGCGTGTTGGGGTATAACCACGGCCGCCTGATCCCCGCTTCGGCGCTGAGCGGGGCGCTGTTTTTGCTGGCGATCGACAATATCGCCAGAGGGGCCACCTATGCTGAAATCCCGATCGGCATCCTGACCGCGCTGATCGGCGCGCCGCTTTTCGCTCTCCTTTTTGTTATGAGCAGCAAACATGATCACAGTTAACCAGCTGACCCTGGGTTTCAAGGGGCGAGAACCCCTTCTCGACAACGTCAGTTTTCATCTGGCGCGGGGCGAGATCCTCAGCGTGCTCGGGCCGAACGGCGCCGGTAAAACCACGTTGCTGAGACACATCGCGGGCCTGTGCCGGCCCCTGTCTGGCGTGTGCCAGATCGGCCGCATCGACAATCGGCCCGCCCGGTTGGCCTATGTGCCGCAGGCGAAAACGCCGCATTTCGCTTATGGGGTGCTCGATTTTGTCACTTTCGGCTGTGCTCGCCAGGCGGGGTGGTTCGCCAGGCCGCGGCGGCAAGATGTCGCCAAGGCGCAGGCGGTGTTACACGCGCTGGAGATCGCGCCGCTGGCGCAGAAAAATATCAACCAGATCAGCGGTGGAGAACTGCAGATGTGTTATTTCGCCAAGGCGCTGGCGGCGGATCCCGACGTCATGATCCTCGACGAACCGGAATCGAATCTGGATTTTTACAATCAGGCTAAAATGATCGAGATGCTCTGGCGCCTCGCCAAAGAGCGGCAGATGACGATCGTGCTGAATACGCATTTTCTGCATTATGCCGATCGCATCTCCGACAAGTGCCTGCTGATGAATAAGCGACAGTGCATGTTTGGCGATAAAAACGCCTTGCTGCAAGAGGATATCCTGGAGCGTTACTTCCAGGTACCGGTGAGAAAGTGCCGGTACGAATATGCCGGCGTCAGCGAAGAAACGTTCATTGTCGCGCTACCGCACCCCGCTTGAGCGCCGCCAGCGCGAGGGTGATTGAGGGATATCCCTCATTGCGGCCCCGCCGGCGGTTATTTAAGCTGAAAGAGAAATGCAACGGTGAATATGGAGATAATCATGACTGATTCAGTATCCAACGATCGTAATCCCACCCCGGATGTGGCGGAAGACAACGCATTCTTCCCATCGCCTTACTCCCTCAGCCAGTACACCTCGTCCAAAACCGACTTCACGGGTGCCAGCTACCCGAACGCCTATCGCGGCGGCAAGTGGAAGGTGCTGATGATCGCCTCGCAGGAGCGTTACCTGCTGATGCAAAACGGCAAGTTCTTCTCCACCGGCAACCATCCGGTCGAGATGCTGCTGCCGATGTATCACCTGGATCTCGCCGGTTTCGAGATCGACATCGCCACGCCGTCCGGCGATCCGGTGAAGCTGGAGATGTGGGCGTTCCCGCATGAAGATGAAGCGGTCAAGGCCACCTACGAGAAGTACCGCAGCCAACTCAAGCAGCCGAAAAAGTTGACGGAAGTGGTGAAGGATCTGGATGGCGGCAACTACCTCGGCGTTTTCATTCCCGGCGGCCACGGCGTGCTCAATGATATCCCGTTCAGCGAAGAGGTGAAAAAGACCCTGCACTGGGCGCATGACAACGATCGGTACGTGATTTCGCTGTGCCACGGGCCGGCCGGTTTGCTGGCGGCGGGCATCGGCGAGAACAAAGAGGATTTCCTCTATCGTGGCTATGAGATGTGCGTGTTCCCGGACTCGCTCGATACCGGCGCCAACATCGACATCGGCTATATTCCCGGTCCGATGCCCTGGCTGGTGGGCGAACGCCTGCGCGAGCGGGGCGTTAAGATCGTCAACGCCGACATCACCGGCAAGGTGCATAAAGATCGGCGCCTGCTGACCGGCGACAGCCCGCTGGCTTCCAACAACCTCGGCAAACTGGCGGCAGAGACGCTGCTGGCCGACGTCGCCACGCGATGAGCGACGAGATCGCGCAGCACGCTTTCCAGACGGCGCTGGCGATGGACCACGAGCGAACCCTGTCCGCCATTCAGGGGCGGGTTCGCGCCTTCGCCGCGCCGTTCGGCTTCGATCGCTTTGTGCTGTTTTCCGCTTCCGCCACGGCGGAGGCGGGGATCGAGCATATCTACTGGGTCGAGGGCGACTGGTTCGGCGACGGCGAGGCCGTCGATGCGTTGACCTACGTGCGGCACTGCCCGGTGACCCGGCACATGCTGCGGGCCAGCGAGCCGTTCTTCTGGACTAAAACCCGGGCGCAGCAGGGCGAGCGCTATCGGATTGTGCGCACGCCGCGCGGCGCCGGCCTGCACGGCGTGCAGATCCCGGTGTTTGGCCCGGCCGGTTTGGAGGGGGCCGTCAGCCTGGGGGGCGAGCGCATCGACACCTCGCCGCCGGTGCGGCTGGCGCTGTCGCTCGTGGGTTCGGCGGCCTTTCTGGCGGCGCGGCGGCTGTTCGAACCGGCAGCCGGTGAGGGGGGGAGCCGGCTGTCGGCGCGCGAGCGCGAGGTGCTTAGCTGGACCGCCATTGGCCGGCGGCAGGCGGATATCGCCGCGATGCTCGGCCTGTCTGAACGCACGGTGGAAAACCACCTGCGGCGTATTCGCCAATGCCTCGGCGCCGCCACCACCGCGCAGGCGATCGGCGTGGCGATCCGCCTGGGGGAGATCGCCCCCGAGCGCCGTTAGCCCGTCGCCATTTGCCGCAGCAACCATTCGCGCAGCGCAATGATATCGGGGCGCTGCGCAGTTTCTTCGGTGGCCATCAGATAGTAGTTGGCGCCGGGTAACGCCATCTCGAACGGCGCGGCCAACACGCCGCGCTGCAACAAATCGCGTGCCAGCAGCCGGCTGGCGATCACTACCCCCTGGCCGGCCACCGCCGCCTGCAGCGCATGGGTTTCGTCGCTGAAGGTCAGCCCGGCTTCCACATTCAACCCTTCCGGCCCGTAGCGCCGCCGCCAGTTTTCCCAGGTCGGCGCGTCGGCGGGCACCTGCCGATGTTCCACGTGAAACAGCGTCACCCGCTGCAAATCTTCGATGCGCTCCAGCGCCAGCGCCGGGCTGGCCACCACGATAAAACGATCCTCATGCAGCAAGGTGCAGTGCAGATCGCTTTCCGGTGTTTCGCGGTAGCGGATGGCGACGTCCACGGTGCGCTGGCTGAGATCGACCCGCTCGACGCTGGTGTGCAGGCGCAGATCGATGGCAGGAAACTCCGCCTTGAAATCGGCCAGGCGCGGCACCAGCCAGTGGGTGAGAAAATTGGAGGTGGTGGTGACGGTCAGCGCCGGCGGCTGCTGGGCGCGGGTGATTTGGGCGACGGACTGCTCCAGCGCGGCGAAGGCGCGCTGGGTGCCGGCATACAGGATCTCGCCGGTCTCGGTCAGGCTGACGCCCTGCGCGCTGCGCTCGCACACTCGGCATTCCAGCACCGACTCCAGCAGCTTGATCTGGTGGCTGACTGCCGTCGCGCTGACGCCCAGCGCTTCGGCGGCATGTTTAAAGCTGCGGCAGCCGGCCACGGCGTGGAAGGCGCGCAGCGCGCCCAGCGGCGGCAAACGGGTTTTTCTCATGGCTGAATTATTCTCATCCAAGGCTGAAAACTATGAGTTTGTCTGAGCGATTATACAAGAGATAGGCTACTGACATGTGAACAGGGAAATGAATTTATTTCATCATTTCCATCATGTCGGGAGTGAACGATGAGCCTTTATATCAACAACGGTGCCCTGGGCGCCATGGCACACACGGGAGCGGCGGCGAGCGCCCTGGCGCTCAGCGTGCCGGCCGCGGCAGGCGCCTTGCTGCTGAAGACCGAAAATCTGCTGGGCATCAGCGCGCCCCTGATGCTGCTAACGGCATTGGCGCTGGCGTTTCTCGGCGGCGCCGCACTGGCCCGTCTACGGCCGCTGCGGAACCGGCCTGCGCTGGCGATTCTCCGCTACGGCTTTTTACTGGCAGCGGTGGGGTGGCTATTGACGCTGCTGATGCTGTTCGGCGGCCATGATTGGCCGGCCCTGCTGGCGGGCATCGTCCTCGGCGGTCTGGGGCAGGGCGTCGCCTACCGCACGGCAGTGGGGGAGAAAGCGGCGTTCGCCGTGGCGTGCAGGCTGACGACGGTGGTGACTAGCGTGGCCGTAGTGGTTGCCGTTTCGCTGGTGCAAACCTATGCCGCGCCGGGGATAAAGGGAGCCTGTTTCGCGCTGGCGTTGCTGGTCGACCTGGCGCTGCTGGGGGCATTGATGGCGCGGGTTGCGGAGCGGGATGGGGCCTGAGACATTGCGGAGGGATAAAGGCCTGCCTGGGGGCGGGCCTTTTGGTGCTTGTGGAGATTGTTGAGTAGGTGATCCGCCGGGGCAGTTTTGTGCCAGGAGCGGACACCGTAAAAACCAAGCATATTGATTACTTAGCGGCAGTTCAGAATCACGAAAAGCACATTAAAGATTGGCACGAGGTATCAGTAGAGCTTACAGTTGCTGCCATAATTTTTACCAAGCAATTGGGGGGGGGAATGGCACGCCGAATTGAATTGCAGGGCATAGCTAATGCTCTTAATGAGAGCTTTGTGAGCCGTAACAACGATTTTAAAGGATACTGGGCTATTGGTCAGTTAAAGTTATTGGCTATCAATAACAAACTCACTACGATAGATTTTTTCCTTACTCCCCCTAAAAGCTTACCGCACTTTAATCTGAGACATTATGTTGAACTCCACTATGTAGGCATGCTTGGACATTTGTTAAGAAAGCAACAAATTCCTGATATTTGGGTCAGTGAAGCTAGTATTACGCTCGATTTTAACGTTAATGCTAAACACGAGCAGTTGAATAAATGCTCAACCGCAGGTGAGCCTTTTCAGTGCCGTTGTCAGATAATTGATGACACTGGTCGCTGTTACTCTTCGGTTGTTTATGGTCGGAGCCAAGTTCACTCATCTGTAAAAGAACTAAAACGACTCGAAAAATAACTGTATAAAAATCAGCTGAAGTTCCACTCCTCGCTCATAGCGGATTTTCTCTCCAAGTGCTGGTCCGCCTGGCGCCAGAAGCGAACTATCGTTTTGCCATACCAAATAAGCCTCAGTGCGATGAAACAAATACCGACGCAGGCTGCGCGGGCGGAATGGCGAAGTGACGCTGCATGCGTTTTATCTCCTCTGCCGGTGGCAGGCCAAAAAGACGCTTGAATTCGCGGTTAAATTGCGATGGGCTTTCATAGCCAACGGCGTAACTCGCGGCGGCGGCGGTGATTTGTTGGCGCACCATCAGCATTCGTGCCTGGTGCAGGCGTACCGATTTCACATACTGCATTGGCGGCATCTGCGTTATCGCTTTGAAATGGCTATGAAAGGTCGGCACGCTCATGCCGGCCATCATCGCCAGCTGCGTCAGCGTTAACGGCTCCGCGTAAGCGGCATGGATGTGCTGCAACGCTTTACCGATTTTGCCAAACTGCCCCTGCAAGGCCAGCGCGGCACGCATTGCGTTGCCCTGTGCGCCTGTCAGCACGCGGAAATAAAGCTCACGCACCCGCGCCGGGCCGAGGATCGCCGCCTCAAGCGGGTTGGTCAGGACGTCAAGTAAGCGAAGTACGGCCATTTTTACCGCGCCGTCCATGGGGCTCGACATCATGCTTTGCGGCGCGACGGGAGGATGCGGGGCGCCATGCTGTTCAATCTGCAACATCAGTTCCGCGGCAAGCTGAAAATCCAGATGCATATAAATCGCCAGCAGCGGATGTGCTGCCGACGCGTCGGTTTCCATCACAAACGGCACCGGCACCGAAACCGCCAGGTAGTGCTGCTCATCATATAAATAGGTCTGTTGACCGAAATAGCCGCGTTTGCTGCCCTGGCAGACGATCACGATCCCCGGATCGTAAAGCACCGGCGTTCTGGCAAGCGGGCGATCGGAACGCAAAATTCGCACATCAGGTAGGGCAGTGAGGTTGTACCCCTCTTGCACCGCAAGTCTATTCATCAGGGCAATCATGTCGGACATCCCGTCACCTCATAAAATCAGGCAAGAAAAAGAGAAAATACGGCCTAAAAATACGGCAGGGAAGAGAATACCATGCAACCTTCATGGTTCATGGGAGTTCTTTTTATGGCATCTGCAAAAACGATTTTAATTACCGGCGTCAGCAGTGGCTTTGGTCAGGCGCTGGCGCGAGAAGCCCTCGCCGTGGGGCATCGGATTGTAGGGACGGTGCGCAACAGCGAAGCACTGCAGGCTTTCGGTGCGCTCGATACGCAGCGGGCTTTTGGCTATCTGCTTGATGTCACGGACGTTGAACGTATTGATGAGGTGGTTGGAGAGATAGAGTCCGCCGTCGGTCCGATAGATGTGCTGGTGAACAATGCCGGTTACGGCCATGAAGGCATTCTGGAAGAATCCCCGCTTGCAGAGCTGCGCCGCCAGTTTGACGTCAATGTGTTTGGCGCGGTGGCGATGATCAAAGCCGTGCTACCGGGCATGCGCCAGCGCCGTCGCGGCCACATTATCAATATCACCTCAATGGGCAGTTTCATTACCTTACCCGGTATCAGCTATTACTGCGGCAGCAAATTTGCACTGGAAGGGATATCAGAAACGTTAAGTAAAGAGCTTGCCCCGTTCAACCTACACGTGACCGCAGTGGCGCCCGGCTCGTTTCGAACGGACTGGGCCGGGCGTTCAATGGTACGCAGCCCTCGCCGTGTCCCTGACTATGACGCGCTATTTGAACCTGTTCGTCAGGCGCGCCAGGAAAAAAGCGGCAAGCAACTCGGCGATCCGATTAAGGCGGCTCACGCCATGCTGGCATTGATCGAGAGCGGGAACCCGCCAACGCATCTGTTGTTAGGCAGTGACGCATTAAGTTTGGTGCGGCAAAAGCTCGAGGCGCTAGGTCAGGAAATTGAACAATGGGAGAAACTCACCCGTTCAACGGATGGCTGAACGGTGTCGGGTAGAGAGAGCGCAGGGGATAATTGAGTATAACCGCCCAACAGCAAAAAGCCCGCTCAGGTTTCCCTGAGCGGGCTTCTCTAAATATGGCTCCTCTGACTGGACTCGAACCAGTGACATACGGATTAACAGTCCGCCGTTCTACCGACTGAACTACAGAGGAATCGTGTGAACGGGGCGAATAATAGCGAGGCGCCGTCGGCATGTCAAAGGCGGATTACACATTCTGTGACTGTTTGCTTACAGAATGCGCAACCCGTTGAGTTTTTTGGCAGATTTAGCCCTCGGGCGCCCGCTGCAGGCGCAGCTGATAGCGGTAAACGCCGGCGGTGAGCAGGTAATCCCGGTGCACGCTCGGGCTCCAGGAATCGTCGCCGCCCACCCCCATGTGGAAGCCGTCCAGATGCAGCCAGGTGCCTGCTTCCGGCTGCAGCAGGTGCTGGTGGCTGCAGGCCATCAGCTGTTGCAGGCCGTAGCGGCTGAGCGAGAAGTGGAAGCGGCCGTCGATGCGCCAGCCGCCGTAGCGCAGGCTGCGGGTGTCGCAGCGCAGGCCGTTCTCGCCGGGGAAAATATACGGTGTGTGCAGTTCCGCCAGCGGCAGGCGCCAGCGCCCTTGCTGCGCGGCCAGGCGGCGATCCGGGTAGTTCTCGTGCGGGCCCAGGCCCAGCCATTCCGCCTGCGGCTGCACCGTTGCCAATTGGCAGTGCAGGCCGATGCGCGCCGGCGGCGGCAGGGCGTCGGCCACCTCGACCTCCACGCTCACGTTCACCGCGCCCAGCGCATCGAACAGCCACTGTTTGCGGCCGATCAGCAAAATTTGCCCGTCCACGCCGAACTGGTGTTCGCTCACCACCTGCACGCCGTTTTGCAGCGCATCGGCCTGCAGCCGCGTGCAGCGCTCCTCCAGCCGGTACAGGCCCGCCAGCTTCCAGCGTTCGACCCAGGCGTTGGGATCGATATGGTCCGCCTCGCTGACGCCGATGTCGTTATCGATCGGCGCGCGCACAAAGCCGTCGCGCAGCGGCGTCAGCAGCTGCGGCTGCTCGTTCTGCCACCACTGCGTCAGGTGGCCGCTGCTGCGCTCGAAGCGCCAGCGCTGGTCGCCGTGGGTAAGCGTCAGCCCCTGATCGTCTTCAGTCAGCGTGGGCGGCACGCCCTGCGCCGGCGGCGGCGCGGGATGCAGCGCGCGCGGCACCCGCCACTGATCCCAGGCGCAGCGGTGGTGCGCTTCGGACCAGTCGGTGGCCTGCGGCTGCACCACCTCCACGTTCAACCACAGTTCGCCGGGCTGATGCAGCATCGGCAGGCGATCGAGCAGGGTGAAGCGAGTGCTGCCCTGCGGCGGCAACGCCAGATCGAAGCTGCCGCTGGCGCGCTCCACGCCGTCCAGCTCCAGCCGCCAGTTGAGCTGCTCGTTGTCGGTATGGCGGAACAGGTAATCGCTGGTGACGGTCAGCGTCAGCGAGGCGGCGTCGAAGGCGAAGCGGAACAGCTGCTGCGCCCGCTGCGCTTCGAACAGCGCCGGGTGAGGGGTGCGATCCGCGAACACCAGCCCGTTCAGGCAGAATTGGCGATCGTTGGGGGTGTCGCCGAAGTCGCCGCCGTAGGCCCAGAACTCTTCGCCGCGCTCGTCGCGTTTGATCAACGCCTGATCGACCCAGTCCCAGACAAAGCCGCCCTGCAGGCGCGGATAGTGGTGGAATGCGCGCCAGTAGCGCTCGAAACCGCCGAAACTGTTGCCCATCGCATGGGCGTATTCGCACAGGATCAGCGGGCGCTGTTCCTCCGGCAGGCCGATCCACTTGCCGAGCGCCCATTTGGGCACCGCCGGGAACGGCTGATCCTGATCCACTCTGGCATACATCGGGCAGATGATGTCGGTAGCGGCGGTGTCAGCGCCGCCGCCTTCATATTGCACCGGGCGGGTCGGATCCTGGCTTTTCACCCAGCGGTACAGCGCATCGTGGTTCACGCCGTGGCCGGACTCGTTGCCCAGCGACCAGATAATGATGCAGGGGTGGTTGCGATCGCGCTGCACCATGCGGGTAACGCGCTCGCTCATCGCCGGCAGCCACAGCGGATCGTCAGCCAGGCGGTTCATCGGCTGCATGCCGTGGGTCTCGATATTGGCTTCGTCCACCACGTACAGCCCGTAACGGTCGCACAGCCGGTACCACAGCGGGTGATTGGGGTAATGCGAGCAGCGCACCGCGTTGAAGTTGTGCTGCTTCATCAGCAGGATGTCGTGGCGCATCGTCGCCTCGTCCATCACCTGGCCGTGGCGCGGGTGATGCTCGTGGCGGTTAACGCCGCGGATCAGCAGCGGCTGCCCGTTGAGCTTCAGCAACCCGCCGCTGATTTCCACCTGGCGGAAGCCGACGTCATAGGCCTCCACCTCGATAATCTCCCCCTCGGGCGAGAGCAGGGCGACGGTGGCGCGATACAGCGCGGGCGTTTCGGCGCTCCACAGCGCCGGGCGTTCCACCGGCAGGCGCAGCGTGACGCGATCGTTATAGGCGCCGCGCTCGTCCACGATCTTGCTGCCGAGCGGCTGGGTGCGTTCGGCTACCCGCGCGCCATCGCGCCACAGCTGAACCTGCACCTGCAGCGGGCCGGGCCGGTTGGCGCGCGCCGTCACCACCAGTTCGCCGCGGGTAAAGCGGTCATGCAGCGGCGTGGTGATGCACACATCGCTCAGGTGCGCGGCGGGTTTGTGCAGCAGGCTGACGTCGCGGAAGATGCCGCTCATGCGCCACATGTCCTGATCTTCGAGATAGCTGCCGTCGCACCAGCGCAGCACCATCACCGCCAGCCGGTTTTCTCCCGGCTGCAGCCACGGGCTGAGATCGAACTCTGCCGGCAGGCGGCTGTCCTGCGAATAGCCGACCCAGTTGCCGTTGCACCACAAATAGAATGCCGAGTTGACGCCGTCGAAGATGACGCGCGTCTGGCCGGCGGCCAGCCAGGCCGGATCGACGCTGAAGGTGCGCGAGTAGCAGCCGGTGGGGTTGTCTGCCGGCACGCGCGGCGGATCGACCGGGAACGGGTAGCGCACGTTGGTGTAAATCGGCGCATCGTAGCCGGCGAGCTGCCAGTTGCCCGGCACCGCCAGCGGGGCGGCGTCCGGCAGATCCTGCTGCAGCCAGCCTTCCGGCGCCGCCTCTGGGCGCGGGAAATAGCTGAAGCGCCACTCGCCGTTCAGCGACCGGCGGCTGGCGCTGGGGGCATCGTCGCGCGCGTCTTCCACCGTGCGCCAGCTGGCGAACGGCGGGTGAGCGTCCAGTCGGCGGTAGTGGGTGCAGGCCGGGTTTTGCCAGTCACGGCGGGCGAGGATCTCGGTCAGGGAAGCAAGGGGCGCAGCGGGCATCGGCGATCGTCCAGTCGGCTAGGTGATGCTCACCAAGATGCTGACCGGCGCATAAAAAGTAAAGCGGTTACACGCAACCTTGCAAGGGCGATCAAATAACCGTTAATGCGGTTCGCCGGCGCGGTAGATCCGCTGTGGGCGGCCGACCTTGCCGTAAATGATCTCGGCGCGCAGCTGCTGCGCGGCGGTGCAAAACTCCAGATAACGGCGCGCGGTGGTGCGGCTGAGCCCCATTTTTTGCGCAACGCTTTCAGCGGTGTGGCGCGCGGCGGGTTCGGCAAACAGCGCGCGGACCTTGCCCAGCGTCAGCTCGTCGATGCCGGCGGGCAGCGCCGCCTGCTGTTCGCCGCGGGCGTAGGTGTTGAACATCTCGTCGATGCGGCGCTGGTTGAGGCGCGCTTTGTCCTTCAGCGCTTCGCGGCGCTGGCTGAAGCGCTGCAGGGTCTGGCTCAGCCGGTCATAGGCCAGCGGTTTGATCAGGTAGTCGAACACGCCGTAACGCAACGCCTCGGCCACGGTGGCCATGTCGCTGGCGGCGGTGATGAACACGATGCCGCCGCGATACCCGCTCAGCGTCAGTTCGCGCAGCAGGGTGATGCCCTGGCCGTCGGGCAGAAAGTTGTCCAGCAGGATCAGGTCCGGCTTGAAGCGCTCGGTCATGGCGCGCGCCTGCGCCAGGGTGCCGGCCAGCCAAATCTGGCGGCAGCCGCCGTTCTGGCGGATAAACTCCGCGTGCATTTCCGCCAGCGGCGTTTCGTCTTCAACGATCAGGATGTTCAGCCATTCCATAATGAAACCTACTATTGCAATCAAGATGCTAAATGAATGTAAGTAAATTGCGGCGCCAAATAAAGATTATCTCAATAATAAACACCATAAGATTAATTAAGCAAATAAAGAACATTAAATAACTTATTAACCGGGATCGGTTTGTGAAATAGGTCAATAATCGGCGTTTTTTTTCTGTTTACCATTGATTTGTCGAACGCGAGACGGCGTTTATCTCCATGGTTTTTAAGGTTTTAATTATTCTTGTTGATGTTAATTAAAATGCTTTTTTGTATTTAATTTGTTGTTTGTCAGTTAACCCAGAGAGCGTGTTATGTTAGGCGATGCCGTATTTAATCGGGTAAAGCGATCGGATCATAAAGCGATTTCGGAAATAAGCGCCTTCTTGCGCAGTAACGATCTGAATATCGACACCACGGTTGAAATATTTATTACCGTTACCCAGCACGACAAATTGGTCGCCTGCGGCGGCATCGCCGACAATATTATCAAATGCGTCGCCATCAGCCCGCTGATGCGCGGCGAAGGGTTGGCGCTGGCGCTGGCGACCGAGCTGGTGAACCTGGCCTACGAGCGCCATCACACTCAGCTGTTTATCTACACCAAGGTGCAGAACGAGCCGCTGTTCCGCCAGTGCGGTTTCTACCCGATCGCCACCGTGCCGGGCATCGTGGTGCTGATGGAAAACAGCCCGTGCCGCCTGAAGCGCTACGCCGCCCAACTGGCGAGCCAACGTCGGCCGGGCGATACCATCGGCAGCATCGTGATGAACGCCAACCCCTTCACCCGCGGGCATCAGTATCTGGTGCGTCAGGCGGCCAAACGCTGCGACTGGCTGCACCTGTTTCTGGTAAAGGAAAACACCTCGCGCTTCAGCTATGAAGACCGGCGCCGGCTGGTGCTGGCCGGCACCGCCGATATTCCCAACCTCACGGTACACGAAGGCTCGCAGTACGTGATCTCGCGCGCCACCTTCCCCTGTTACTTCATCAAGGATCAGGGCGTGGCCGACGACTGTTACACCGAAATCGATCTGAAGATCTTCCGCCAGTATCTGGCGCCCGCGCTGGGCATTACCCACCGCTTTGTCGGCAACGAGCCGTTCTGCGCGGTGACCGCGAAATACAACCGCGACATGCGCTACTGGCTGGAAACGCCGGCGCTGCCCAGCCCGCCGATCGCGCTGGTGGAAATCGAGCGTTTGCAATATCAGGGCACGGCGATCTCCGCCTCCTGGGTGCGCAAGCTGCTGGCGGCGGGGGACTTCCACGCCGCCGCGCCGCTGGTGCCGCCGGACACCCTGTACTACCTGCAGGATCTGCAAACGCAGCGCCGGGCCAAGGCGGCCCCGCATCCTTTTGAGTCCGCACAATCAGGTGAATGATGAAAATTATCCGAGAAGCAATGGCCGGCACGCTGGAATCCAGCGATGTCATGGTGCGCATCGCGCCCGCCGAGGGGCCGCAGCACGATCTGTTGATCGCCAGCAGCGTGGAAAAACAGTTCGGCACGGCGATCCGCCGCACCCTGCTGGAGGTGCTGCAGCGCTATGAGGTGGAGCCGGTGCAGGTGATCGTCGACGACAAGGGGGCGCTGGACTGCGTGCTGCGCGCCCGGCTGGAAACCGCGCTGATGCGCGCCTGCGAGGGCGGCCAACTGCCGTGGGAGGCGAAAGATGAAAACGCTGAATAAAACCCGGCTGCGCCGCAGCATGCTGTTCGTTCCCGGCGCCAACGCGGCGATGGTCAGCAACGCCTTTATCTACCAGGCCGACGCCCTGATGTTCGATCTGGAAGACTCGGTGATCCTGCGTGAAAAAGACGCGGCGCGCCGGCTGGTGTACCACGCGCTGCAGCATCCGCTGTATCAGGAGGTGGAAACCATCGTGCGCGTCAATGCGCTCGACTCCGCCTACGGCCTGGCGGACCTGCAGGCCGTGGTACGCGGCGGCGCGGACATTGTGCGCCTGCCGAAGACCGACAGCGCGCAGGACGTTGTCGACATGGAACGCGAGATTGCCGCCATCGAAGTGGCCTGCGGCCGGCCGGTCGGCAGCACCGGGCTGCTGGCGGCGATCGAATCGGCGCAGGGCATCACCCACGCGGTGGCGATCGCGCACGCTTCGCCGCGGCTTATCGGCATCGCGCTGGGGGCGGAAGACTATGTGCGCAACCTGCGCACCGAACGCTCGCCGGAGGGCATCGAGCTGCTGTTCGCCCGCTGCTCGCTGCTGCAGGCGGCGCGCGCCGCCGGCATTCAGGCGTTCGACACCGTCTACTCCGACGCCAACAACGAAGCCGGCTTCCTGCAGGAAGCGGCGCTGATCAAACAGCTCGGCTTCGACGGCAAATCGCTGATTAACCCGCGCCAGATTGAGCTGCTGCACAACCTGTACGCGCCGACCGCCAAAGAGGTGGCGCACGCGCAGCGGGTGGTGGACGCCGCCGAAGCGGCGGAGCGGGAAGGGCGCGGCGTGGTGTCGCTCAACGGAAAAATGGTCGACAGCCCGGTGATTGAACGCGCCCGGCTGGTGCTGGAGCGCGCCGCGCTGTCCGGCTTACGGGAAGAACCGGCGCAGCACGGGGAGGAAGCATGATGAACCGCCAACAACGATTGATGACCTTCGCTAACCCGGCGGATCTGCCGGGCTATCAGGACGTGTCCAAAGCCAACCTGCAGGCGCGCAAACCGCGCGATCTCAAGCTGTGCGATTCCTTGCAGGAAGCGGTGCGCCGCAGCGGGCTGCAGGACGGCATGACCATCTCCTTCCACCATGCGTTTCGCGGCGGCGATTTGACCCTCAATCAGGTGATGGAGACGCTGGCGGCGATGGGGTTCCGCAACCTGACGCTGGCCTCCAGCTCGCTGACCGACTGCCATGCGCCGCTGGTTGAGCATATCCGCCACGGCGTGGTGAGCCGCATTTACACCTCCGGGCTGCGCGGCCCGTTGGCGGACGCCGTTTCGCGCGGCCTGCTGGCGGAGCCGGTGCAAATTCACTCGCACGGCGGCCGGGTCAACCTGATCGAATCCGGCGAGCTGAAGATAGACGTGGCCTTCCTCGGCGTGCCGGCCTGCGATGAGTTCGGCAACGCCAACGGCTACAGCGGTGAAGCCTGCTGCGGCTCGCTCGGCTATGCGCGGGTGGACGCCGAGGCGGCGGGCACCGTGGTGCTGCTGACCGAGCAACTGGTGCCGTATCCGCATCATCCCGCCAGCCTGGCACAGGATCGGGTGGATCTGATCGTGCAGCTGGAGCGGGTGGGCGATGCCGACAAGATCGGCGCCGACGCCACGCGCATGACCTCGAACCCGCGCGAGCTGCTGATCGCCCGCCGCGCCGCCGAGGTGATCGCAGGTTCCGGCTACTTCACCGAAGGGTTCTCGCTGCAAACCGGCACCGGCGGCGCCTCGCTGGCGGTGACCCGGTTCCTGGAAGACAAGATGCGCGCCCGCGGCATCCGCGCCGCGTTCGCCCTCGGCGGCATCACCTCGACCATGGTGGATCTGCACGAGAAAGGGCTGATCGGCAAGCTGCTGGACGTGCAGAGCTTCGATCGGGCGGCGGCGACCTCGCTGGCGCGCAACCCGCGCCATATCGAAATCAGCGCCAACCAGTACGCCAACTTCAGCTCCAAGGGCGCGTCGGTCGATCGGCTCGACGTGGTGGTGCTGAGCGCGCTGGAAATCGACACCGGCTTCAACGTTAACGTGCTGACCGGCTCCGACGGCGTGCTGCGCGGCGCGTCCGGCGGCCACTGCGACACCGCCGCCGCCGCGCGGCTGGCGATCATCGTTGCGCCGTTGGTGCGCGGGCGCATCCCGACGCTGGTGGAGCAGGTGACTACCTGCGTCACGCCGGGCTCCAGCATCGACATTCTGGTGACCGACCACGGCATCGCCGTCAATCCGGCGCGGCCGGAGCTGGCGCAGCGCCTGCGTGAGGCCGGGCTCGAGGTGGTGAGCATCGACTGGCTGCGCGCCCGCGCGCTGCAGCTGACCGGCGAACCGCAGCCGATCGCCTTTACCGACAAGGTGGTGGCGGTGGTGCGCTACCGCGACGGCTCGGTGATCGACGTGGTGCATCAGGTGGCGGAGTAAACGATGGCCGCCGTCGATCCCCAACTGGCCGCCGAACGTGCGGTCAGCCTGCCGGAGCTGCTCACCAGCCGCGAATGCCGCCAGGCGCGCCAGCAGGCGTGGCTGGCGCAGCACGAGTGCACGCTGCTGGTGCTGACGCTGGTGGTGCCCGGTTCGGTGAAGGACAGCGCGTTGACGCGCGGCATCTTCAACCTGGGGTGGGCGGCGCTGCTGCGGCTGTGCGCCGAACAGGGTTGGCCCAGCCCGCAGGCCGAGGCGCTGGCGCTCGCCACCGGCTGCGAAGGGTTTGTGGCGCTGCGCGCCGATGCCCAGCGGGTGAAAGACTGCGCCATGCAGCTGGAGGTGAGCCGCCCGATCGGCCGGCTGTGGGATATCGACGTGCTGGATACGCGGGGGCGCATTTTGTCGCGCCGCGACATCGGCCTGCCGGAACGGCGCTGCCTGCTGTGCGGCCAACCGGCCAAGATCTGCGCCCGCCAGCGGCGGCACAGCAGCGAGCAGCTGCTGCATGAAATGGAAAGGATGTTCAACGATGCGATCTCTGCCGATTAATCTGCCTGCCCGCCGCACCGAGCCGGCCTGCGACTTCGCCCGCGCCGCTTTCCGCGCGCTGCTGGTGGAGGTCAACCTCACGCCCAAACCGGGGCTGGTGGATCGCCATAATACCGGCGCCCACCGCGACATGGATCTCGGGCACTTCTACCGCAGCGCCCGTGCCATCGGCGTGTGGCTGCCGCGCTTTATCCAACGCGGGCGCGAAGACGCCGTTTTGCCGGCAGAGCAGCAGCTGGCGCGGCTGCGGCCGCTTGGCCTGGCCTGCGAAAACCAGATGTTTCGCGCCACCGGCGGCATTAACACCCACAAGGGCAGCGTGTTCTCGCTCGGGTTGCTGTGCACCGCCTTCGGCCGCCTGCAGCAGCAGGGCCGCGCCATCGGCGCCGAAGCGCTGTGCGCCGAGGTGGCGGCGATGTGCCGGGGGTTGGTGGAGCGCGAGCTGCGGCGCAATAACGCCGGGCAGACCGCCGGCCAGCGGCTGTTCGCCGCGCACGGGCTGAGCGGCGCACGCGGCGAGGCGGAGGCGGGTTTCCGGCTGGTCATTGACGGCGCGCTGCCGCTGTATCGGCAACGGCTGGCCGCCGATGGCGACGAACAGCGGGCGCTGCTGGACAGCCTGCTGTGGCTGATGGCCCACAACGACGACACCAACGTCGCCTCGCGCGGCGGCCTGCACGGGCTGCGCTGGCTGCGGCGCCGGGCGGCCTGGCTGCTGGCGCAGGGCGGCTCGGCCGGGGAAGCGGGCCTGGCGCGTCTGCAACGCTTCGATGCCGACTGCATCGCCCGCAACCTCAGCCCCGGCGGCAGCGCCGACCTGTTGATAGTGACCTGGCTGCTGGCGCAGCTGGGTGCCCAAGAATAATAACCAAGCCTTCAGGAGAGTCCCAATGTCCCAAACCCAGGAAAAGATCTGGAAAGCGATAGCGCCACTGGCGGTGCTCGCGATCCTGTTATTGATACCGGTGCCCGACGGCATGCCGCCGCAGGCCTGGCACTACTTCGCCATCTTCGTGGCGATGATCGTCGGCATGATTCTGGAGCCGATCCCGGCCACCGCCATCAGCTTTATCGCGGTGACCGTCAGCGTGCTCAGCGCCAACTGGGTGCTGTTCGGCGCGCAGGAGCTGGCGGAACCGGGCTTCAAGGCCGGTAAAGAGGCGCTGAAATGGGGGCTGGCGGGCTTCTCCAGCACCACCGTCTGGCTGGTGTTCGGCGCCTTTATCTTCGCGCTGGGCTACGAGGCCACCGGGCTGGGGCGGCGCATCGCGCTGTTCCTGGTGAAGTTCATGGGCAAGCGCACGCTGACGCTGGGCTATGCGGTGGTGATCATCGATATCCTGCTGGCGCCGTTCACGCCGTCCAACACCGCGCGCACCGGCGGCACGGTGTTCCCGGTGGTGAAAAACCTGCCGCCGCTGTTCGATTCTTTCCCTAACGACCCCTCTTCACGCCGCATCGGCGGTTACCTGATGTGGATGATGGTGGTCGGCACCAGCATCAGCTCCTCGATGTTCGTCACCGGCGCCGCGCCGAACGTGCTGGGCATCGAGTTCGTCGGCAAGATCGCCGGGGTGCACATCAGCTGGATGCAGTGGTTCCTGGCGTTCCTGCCGGTCGGCCTGCTGCTGCTGATCATCGCGCCGCTGATCTCCTACTACCTGTACAAACCGGGCGTGACCCACAGCAGCGAAGTGGCCGCCTGGGCGGATACCGCGCTGGGGGAAATGGGCAAACTGACGCGCAAGGAATACACCCTGATCGGCCTGGTGTTGCTCAGCCTGTGCCTGTGGGTGTTCGGCGGCAAAATGCTGGACGCTACCGCAGTGTGTCTGCTGGCGGTGTCGCTGATGCTGGCGCTGCACGTGGTGTCGTGGAAAGAGATCACCAAATACTCCAGCGCCTGGAACACGCTGGTTAACCTGGCGACGCTGGTGGTGATGGCCAACGGCCTGACGCGTTCCGGCTTTATCGACTGGTTCGCCCAGACCATGAGCACCCACCTGGACGGCTTCTCGCCGAACATGACGGTGGTGGCGCTGGTGCTGGTGTTCTACTTCGCCCACTACCTGTTCGCCAGCCTGTCGGCGCACACCGCCACCATGCTGCCGGTGATCCTGGCGGTCGGTAAAGGGCTGCCGGGCGTGCCGATGGAGCAGCTGTCGATGCTGCTGGTACTGTCGATCGGTATCATGGGCGTGCTGACGCCGTACGCCACCGGGCCGGGGGTGATCATCTACGGCTGTGGCTACGTGAAATCGAAAGACTACTGGCGCCTGGGCGGCATTCTCGGCGTGGTGTACATCGCCGCGCTGCTGCTGATCGGCTGGCCGATCATGAGCCTGTGGTACTGAGTTGAAGCCACGCGGCCACCGCCCGGTGGCCGCGGTTACGATCCTTTCCCGTGAACCCTGTCACACACTTGTCACACTAACCCCGCCATCATACGCAGGCAAACGCTAACACCTTAAAAATAATCATTTTCCGGGAGCCTCTGCGGATGAGAAAAAAAACGTTATTGCTGTGCCTGCCTTTGTTATTCACCGGGAACGCGCTGGCGGACGCCGGCGGTTATCAATTGGAACAGGTGCTGGTGATGAGCCGCCATAACCTGCGCGCGCCGCTGGCCAACAACGGCAGCGTGTTGGCGCAGTCCACGCCGAAGGCTTGGCCGGCCTGGGAAACGCCGGGCGGCCAACTGACCACCAAGGGCGGGGTGCTGGAAGTGTATATGGGGCACTACTTCAACGCCTGGCTGAAGCAGACCGGCCTGTTGCCGCAAGAGGGCTGCCCGACCGCCGGCAGCGTGTACGTCTACGCCAACAGCCTGCAGCGCACGGTGGCCACCGCGCAGTTCTTCAGCAACGGTGCGTTCCCTGGCTGCGACGTCAGCGTGCATCATCAGGACAAGATGGGCGAGATGGATCCGACCTTCAACCCGATCATCACTGACACCAGCGAAGCCTTCAACCAGCAGGCGCTGGCGGCGATGAACGCCGCGCTGGGATCGCTGAAGCTGGACGCCTCTTACCAACAGCTGGCGAAGATCATCGACTACAAGGATTCCGCCGCCTGCAAGACCGACAAACACTGTGACCTGACCAAAGAAGCCAGCGTGATGAGCGCGGTGCCGGGCAAAGAGCCGGGCGTCTCCGGCCCGCTGCGGGTGGGCAACTCGCTGGTGGACGCCTTTATGCTGCAGTATTACGAAGGTTTCCCGATGAAAGAGGTGGCCTGGGGCAAAATCGCCACCCCGCATCAGTGGCAGCAGCTGGCGCAGTTGAAAGACGGCTATCAGGATTCGCTGTTCACCTCGCCGGTGGTGGCGCAAAACGTCGCCAAACCGCTGCTGACCTACATCAACAACGCGCTGCTGGGCGAGCGCAAACCGGACGCGCCGAAGTTGACGGTGCTGGTCGGCCACGATTCCAATATTGCCTCGCTGCTGTCGGCCATGCAGTTCCAGCCGTATCAGCTGCCGCAGCAGTACGAGAAAACGCCGATCGGCGGCAAACTGGTGTTCCAGCGCTGGCGCGACGCGCAGAACGACCGTGAATTGCTGAAGATTGAGTACGTCTATCAGTCCACCGAACAGCTGCGCAAGGCGACGCCGCTGACGCTGCAAACCCCGCCGCAGCGCGTGACGCTGGCGCTGAAAGGCTGCCCGATCGACAAAGACGGCTTCTGTGCCTGGAGCGATTTCGAAAAGACCATGAAAGGCATCTTGTAATGCCCGGCCTCTCTTCCGATCGCGGGGGAGAGGCATAGGCGCGGCTGCCGGGGGATTGTGCTTGAATCCCCTCAACCGATCACCTAGCATTTCGTTAGGTGTAACGGGGAGAGAAAACCATGCGACCATCCATTGTTCTTGCAGAACATCGCCAGGCGATCCGAAAAACGGTTGGGCTGTTCCCTGCGGCCAATCCGCGGATTTTCGGCTCGGTGCTGCATGGCACCGATCGGGAGGGCAGTGATTTGGATCTGTTGGTCGATGCATTGCCGGGTGCCACGTTGTTTGATCTGGGAGGGCTGCAGTCGGAACTGGAAGCGCTGCTGGGCATTCAGGTGGATCTGCTGACGCCGCTCGATTTGCCGCCGACCTTTCGTCAGCAGGTTTTGGCGGAGGCCCAACCGGTATGAAAGATGCGCGGTTGGTCGATTATCTGAGCCACATGCAACAGGCGGCGCAGGATGCCTGTGATTTCGTTGATGGCTTGGCGGCGGCAGATTTTATCGAAGATAAACGCACTCAGCAGGCGGTCATTATGAGCCTGATTATTATCGGTGAAGCCGTGACGAAAATCATGGATGGCAGCCCCGCGTTTACGCAACGCCATCCTGAAATCCCCTGGCGAAACATGCGCGGCATGCGTAATCGCATTGCGCACGGTTATTTTGATATCAACCTTGAAGTGGTCTGGGCGACGGTGCAAACGGCGTTGCCGGAACTGCTTACACAGCTGTTGGCGGTACGCCAGGATGCTGAGAAGTTAAACGACGGTGATTAAGCTTTCTTTGGACAGTGACTCTGGTTCCTGCCGGAGCCCCACTTTTATCCGCAATATCGAATTTTTCACGCCGGACGGCTATCCGGGCCAGGTGGCGCGCTGCCATTTTGCGCTGGCGGAGTATCGCGACGAGAGTTTTTCCGAGGCGGGCTTTGCGCTGCCGGATCATCTGGCGCGTGCGGTGCCGAAGCGCCGTGCGGAGTATCTGGCCGGGCGTGTTCTGGCGCGGCAACTGTTGGCGCCGCTCGGTTTTGCCGATTTCACCCTGGCGCGCGGCGAAGATCGCGCGCCGCAGTGGCCGCCGGGTATCGCCGGGGCGCTGAGCCATAATTCGGATACCGCGTTGTGCGCCGTGCACCGCGAGAGCGGGCTGAGTGGCGTTGGGTTGGATGTGGAGACGCTGCTCTCCGACGTGCGGGCGGAGGAGCTGTGGGGGGCGATCGTTTCGGCGGGGGAGCGCGAGGCGTTACTGCGCGAGGCGCTGGCGTTCAACGAACTGCTGACGCTGACGTTTTCCGCCAAAGAGAGCCTGTTCAAGGCGCTTTATCCGCAGGTGCGCTGTTACTTCGATTTTCTCGATGCGCGCATGGTCGCCGTGGATACGCAGCGGCAGACGTTTGTATTAGCGTTGCTTAAGACCTTGACGCCAAATTGCCCCGCCGGCCGCCGGTTTAACGGGCGTTTTTGGCGTGAAGGTGACGATGTCACGACTTTTATTTTTTGCTAAAACATAATAATAACAGTGTGTTATTTCTTGCGGCGCCGTAACGCGGATGTGCCGCGGCGGGCGGAAAGATTCATTCATCGGAGATTGACCCACGGTGGGGTTCCGGTGTAGTTTATTCTCCTTTTATGGCTAATGATAATTATTCGCATAAACATTATCATTGGTAAGGCGCAACAAAGGAGTGGTCTTGTGGCGACACTGACGACAGAAAACCAAACCTTCCCCGGGTTTGTGTACGCCGAACAATCGACCTTTTTGTACCGGTCCGAATTCCGGTCCCTCTCCGCTGACGGTGTGTTTGAGCGTATCGAAACGCCGGCGTTCGGTGGCGAGCAGGAAGGCAGCGCGCTGGCGCAGCATATTCGCCAGGCGCTGGCGCGCGCCAAAGCCGCCGGCCAAGAGACGCCGGTGGTGGTGGGCGCCATTCCGTTCGATACGCGCCGGCCTTCCTGCCTGTACGTGCCTGAAAACTGCCAGTTTGTCGCCAACGACAGCTTTACCCGCGCCGCGCGCCCGATGCTGCAACAGCCGCATCGCCTGGCCGCCTGCACCAGCATTCCGGACGAACCGCGCTTCAAGCACGCGGTGGCGGAAGCGGTCAGCCGTTTTAAACAAGGCAAGCTGGACAAGGCGGTGCTGTCGCGCATCCTCGACATCGAGCTGGAGCAGCCGGTGGCGGGCCACCAGATCCTCAATAACCTGATGGTGCAGAACCCGACCGGTTATCACTTTTCCCTGCCGCTGGCCGATGGCGGCGTGCTGATCGGCGCCAGCCCGGAGCTGCTGATCCGCAAGCAGGGCGGCGAGATCCACACCAACCCGCTGGCGGGCTCGGCGCGCCGTCAGGACGATCCGCAACAGGATCGCCTCGGCAGCGAGCGCCTGATGCGCTCGACCAAAGACAAATACGAACACAAGCTGGTGATCGACGACATCCGTCGGCACCTGGCACCGCTGTGCGCCAGCCTGAGCGTGCCCAGCGGCCCGTCGCTGCTCAGTACCGGCACCATGTGGCATTTGTCCACCCGCATTCGCGGCGAGCTGCTGAACCCGAATCTCAACGTGATGCAGCTGGCCTGTCTGCTGCATCCGACGCCGGCGCTGTGCGGCTTCCCGACCGAGAGCGCCCGCCAACTGATCGCCGATCTGGAACCGCACGATCGCGGCCTGTTCAGCGGCATCGTCGGCTGGTGCGACGCCAACGGCGACGGCGAGTGGGCGATCGTCATCCGCAGCGGCCTGCTGCGCGGCAACCGGGTGCGGCTGTTCGCCGGCGCGGGTATCGTCGCCGCCTCGACGCCGCAGTCCGAGTGGCTGGAAACCGCCGCCAAACTGGGCACCATGCTCAACGCTTTCGGCCTGAACAGCGGCGCGCTGTAGGGCCACTTTGCGGCGCAGCGCGCGCCGCATCCTATCCTTTTCGCAGGAGACAACGATGAACAACAATATGACCCGGCTGTGCGCCCGGATGGCGGTGCGCGCATGAGCATTCAGATGGATTTCACCGGCAAACGCGTGTGGGTGACCGGCGCGGCGCGCGGCATCGGCGAGCAGATCGCCCGGCATTTTTTGACGCAGGGCGCCGAGGTGGTGGGGTTTGACCGCGAGTTCGCCAACCCGGATTTGCCTTACCCTTGCGTGACGCTGGACATCAGCCGGCCGGAGCAGGTGGAGGCGGTGTGCCGCCAACAGCTGGCGGAGAACCCGCAACTGGACGTGTTGGTCAACGCCGCCGGCATTCTGCGCATGGGCAATACCGAAGATCTGAGCGTGGATGACTGGCATCAGTGCATCAACGTCAATGCCTCGGGGGCGTTTTACCTGTTCCGTGCCGTGCTGCCGCACTTCAAGGCGCAGCGCAGCGGGGCGATCGTCAGCATCGGCTCCAACGCCGCGCACGTACCGCGCGCGCAGATGGCGGCCTACTGCGCTTCCAAGGCGGCGCTGACCAGCCTGAACCACTGCGTGGGGCTGGAAATGGCGCCGTTCGGCGTGCGGTGCAATCTGGTGTCGCCGGGCTCGACCGACACGCCGATGCAGAGGGGCATGTGGCAAACCGACGATGCGCAGCAACGCACCATCGCCGGCTTCCCCGAGATGTTCAAGCTGGGGATCCCGCTGGGTAAAATCGCTCGCCCGGACGAGATCGCCAACGCGGTGTTGTTCCTGGCCTCCGACCTGGCCAGCCACATCACCATGCAGGACATCGTGATCGACGGCGGCGCCACGCTGGCCGCCTGAGTCAGACCCGCTGGCGGCGCAGCAGGTGCTGCGCGCCTTCCGCCGCCAGCAGCAGCACCGCCAGCCAGATCGCCAGATAGGTTGGCCATTCGCTTTGGCTGATGCTCTCGCCGAGCAGCAGCGCGACGATCACCAGCAGCACCGGTTCCACATAGCTCAGCAGGCCGAACAGGCTGAACGGCAGCAGGCGGCTGGCGAGGATATAACACACCAATGCCACGGCGCTGATGACGCCGAGTAGCGGAATGCGCCAATACAGCTCGGCATTGATCGACAGCGCCGCCGCGCCGCCGTCGCCGAAGGCGAACCAGGCCGCCGCCGGCAGCATCAGCGCCAGCTCGCACCACAGCCCGCCGAGATTATCGGTGCCGAAACGCCGCCGCAAAATAAAGTAGAGCGGATAGCCCAGCGCCACCACCAGCGTCGGCCATGATACGCCGCCCGCCTGATACAGCTCATTGCCCACCCCCACCATGGCGCACGCCACCGCCAGCTTTTGCAGCAGCGACAGCCGATCGCGGTAGATCAAACGGCCCGCCAGCACCATGGTCAGCGGCAGCAGAAAATAGCCGAGCGATACGTCGAGCGCCTTGCCGTGCAGCGGCGCCCACAGGAACAGCCACAGCTGCACCCCCAGCAGCGCCGAGGTGAGCAGCAGCCCCAGCAGGCGCTGCGGCCGTTGGCCGATCCCGACCAGCGTGTCGCTCACCCTGCGCCAATCGCCGGACAGCGCCATGAACAGCGTCAGGAACGGCAGCGTCAGCAGCGTGCGCCAGCCGTAGACCTGTTCGCCGTTCAGCGGGGTGAGGGTAGAGGTGAAGTAATACATCGCGCCGAACAAGATGGAGGCGACGACCGAAAGAGTGATGCCCTTAATCACACGCATTCCTGGTGAGTGATTGATTTTATGGCGGCTACTGTAGAGAAATTTGCCGCCAACGACAATGGCGTTGCCGGGCGCTGGACAATCGGCGGCGGCGGGTTACAATGACTACTGTGTATTCATACAGGGTATGGCAATGACAATCGATCTTTTTGAAGACGCGCTGCCGCCGCCGTGGCGCGAAGAGATCGCCCCCGGCGCGGTGGTGATGCACGGTTTTGTGCGCGATCACGGGCCGGAACTGCTGGCGGCGGTGCAGGGCGTGGTGGCCCAGGTGCCGTGGCAGCACTTGACCACGCCCGGCGGGCACGTGATGTCGGTGGCGATGAGCTGGTGCGGCAACGGCTGGACCAGCGACAGCCGCGGCTACCGCTATTCGGAACGCGACGCGCGCAGCGGCAAACGCTGGCCGGCTATTCCGCCCATCCTGATGGCGCTGGCGGACGAAGCCGCGCAGCTGGCGGGCTTTGGCCCCTTCGTACCGGACTCTTGCCTGATGAACCGTTACGATCCGGGCAGCAAGCTGTCGCTGCATCAGGATAAAGACGAACACGACTTCGGTGCGCCGATCGTCTCGGTGTCGCTCGGGCTGCCGGCGGTGTTTCAGTTCGGCGGCCTGCAACGCAGCGACCGGGCGCAGCGCATCCCATTGGCGCACGGCGACGTGGTGGTGTGGGGCGGCCCATCGCGGCTCTGTTTTCACGGCATTCTGCCGGTCAAGGAAGGCTACCACTCGCTGGTGGGGCCGCACCGCATCAACATCACGCTACGCAAGGCGCTTTAACTGCGGCTCCTGCGCCAGGCAGGCGACGAGATAGTCGATAAACACCCGCAGTTTGGGCGGCAGATACTGGTTGGGCGCGTAAAGCAACCACAGGCCGCCGTGATAGCTGCTGAGGAAATCCCATTCCGGCAACACCTGCACGATCTCGCCGCCGTCAAGCGCCTGGCGGGCGGTAAAATACGGCAGGCTGCCGATGCCGATATGCCGTTTCACCGCGTCCAGCCGCACGCCGGTGTGGTTGGCGGCGTAGCGGCCGCGCACGTTGACCGTCACCGTTTTGCCGCTGCGGCGGAACTTCCATTGCGCATCGCTCGGCGTCTCTCCCAGATAGATGCAGCTGTGCGCCGCCAGATCGTGCGGGTGCTGCGGCGTGCCGTGCTGCGCCAGGTAGTGCGGCGTGGCGCACAGCAGATGGTCTATTCTCATCAACTGGCGGCCGATCAACCCGGGCGACGGGCGATCGGTAATGCGCAGCGCCAGATCCACCCGATCGTCGATCAAATCCATGTAGCGATCTTCCAGCCGCAGCCTCACGTCCACCTTTGGGTAGCGGCGCAGGAACTCCGGCATGTGCGGATGCAGCACAAAGCGGCCCACCGCTTTGGGTACGCTGACGCTGACCAGCCCTTCGGGCTCCACGGCGCCGCGCCCGCCGATCGCCATGACCGCGTCGGCCGCCGCCAGCAGGGTGCGGCAGTGCGCAAACGCCTCTTCGCCGCTTTCGCTCAGCCGCAGTTTGCGGGTGGTGCGGTGCAGCAGCTGCAGCGCCAGCGCCTGCTCGAGCTTCGCCACGCTGCGGCTGACGGCGGAAGGCGAAGTGCCCAGCTTGCGGGCGGCGGCAGAAAAACTGCCGCTCTCTACCACCTGAACGAAAATGGCCATTTCGGGCAACAGCGCGTAAGAAAGATTTGTGCTCATGACGCAAAGGTCCATTGTGATGGCGGCGGATTATGCTCCGATTATGACATGAATATAATGGCTCTTCGAACCGAGGAGAAAAATGATGACCGAACGACGTTATTACTACAGCGACGATTTACAGGGCCAGGCACAGGTGTTGAGCTGCGCGCCGGCCGAGGCGGGCGCTTACGCCGTGGAGCTGGACGCCACGCTGTTCCACCCGCAGGGCGGCGGCCAGCCGTCCGATGTGGGAGCGTTAGACGGCGTCGCCGTGCTGCGAGTGCAACAGCAGGGGGATTCCGTGGTGCACTTTACCGCCGCGCCGCTGCCGATCGGGCCGGTCACGATGCAAATCGATGAAGCGCAGCGTCGGCTGCACGCCCGTTGGCACTCCGGCGGGCATCTGATCGGCTGGCTGGGGGAAACCCGGGGGTGGCGGCCGGTCAAGGCGCATCATTGGCCGGGGGAAGGGCGCATCACTTTCGCGCCGGGACCGGATGCACAGACGATAGAAGCGGACTTTTTGCAGGCGGAGCTGGCGCGCTTGATTGCTGCCGATTTACCGCGCCGCCAACAGGCGGTGGACGGTATGCGCCAGGTCGGTTTCGGCGAGCTGCCCGCTTACGGCTGCGGCGGCACCCATGTGGCCACGCTGGGCGAGGTGGGCGCGATCGCGATCACCGGCATAAAGATGAAGAAAGGGCAGTTGAATGTGCAGTATGAGCTGGGTTGAATAAGGGAGAGCGGCTCAACGCCCGGCCTGCCGCAGCTGGGTGCAGAATGCGCATTGACATCCCGCTACCGGCACTGCCGCGCAGCTGCCGATGTTCACCGGCTGGGCGTCCATGGCGTGAAAGCCGTAAAACAGATTTTCGATGTTTTGTTCCGCCGCGCGCGCCTGTTCCGGGCGCGGTTCGGGCACTTTCGACTGAAACGCCGCGGCCTTGCCGGCCAACAGGGTGAGAAACAGCAGCGACAGCTGGATTTTCATCGTCGTCTTCCTTTGGCTGAGATTTTGATACTTTATAACAAAATGCATTCGTCGCCAAGCGACGCGTCTTGTGCGATTTACACCATTGGTTAGCGAAATTCGTTCGTTCAATTCCCCGCCGATTTGGTTTGTTATCTAACCCATAACTTTCAGAAATAATATGGGTGCGGCGCGAATGTTTAAGTTTTCTTTCAAGGTATTAACCGGTGGAATAGCGGTGGCGTTAGGAGGGGCGGCGGCGATGAGCCCGGCGTTGGCGGCGGTGCAGGGCGGCACGCTGATCTACCTCGAACAGCAGGCGCACACCAATCTTTATCCGCCTTCCGGTGGGTTTTACCCCAACGGCGGTATTCTCAATCAGATCACCGATAAGCTGACTTACCAGAACCCCAAGACGCTGGAAATTGAACCCTGGATCGCCGAGTCCTGGAGCAGCAACGCCGACAAAACCGAATATACCTTCAAGCTGCGCCCCGGCGTGACTTTCTCCGACGGCACGCCACTGGACGCCAACGCGGTGGCGAAGAACTTCGACACTTACGGGCTGGGCAACAAGGAGAAACGCCTGCCGGTTTCCGAGGTAATCAATAACTACCAGCGCAGCGAAGTGGTGGATCCGCTGACGGTTAAATTCTACTTCACGCGGTCGTCGCCGGGTTTCCTGCAGGGCACCGCCACTATTGGCTCCGGGCTGGTATCGCTCGGCACGTTGAACCGCAGCTACGACGAACTGGGCGATGCGCGCCATATCATCGGTTCCGGTCCGTTTGTGGTCAGCGGCGAAACGCTGGGGCGTGAGGTCGAGCTCAGCGCCCGCAAGGATTATGACTGGGGGCCGGCCAAATCGCCCCAACAAGGGCGAGCTAATCTGGACGGCATCAAGGTGATCGTCACCGGTGAGGACAGCGTGCGCATCGGTGCGCTGCAGGCCGGGCAGGCAGATTTTATCCGCCAGATCCAGGCCTATGACGAGAAGCAAACGCAGGATCAGGGCTTTATCATTTATGCCGCACCGACGCGCGGCGTCAACGACAGCATCGCTTTCCGGCCGGATAACCCGCTGGTGGCCGATCTGCGCGTGCGTCAGGCGCTGCTGCATGCCACCGACAGCAAACAGATCGTCGATACGCTGTTTTCCGTCAACTACCCGCAGGCCAAATCGGTGATCGCCTCCTCGGCCGCCAGCTTTGTCGATCTGTCCGACAAGCTGAAATTTGACCCGCAGCAGGCTAACCGGCTGTTGGATGAAGCGGGTTGGAAAAAGGGCGGCGACGGGCTGCGGGAAAAGGACGGCAAGAAGCTGGTGCTGACGGTGTATGAATCGTTGCCGCAGCCGCAGAACAAGGCGGTGTTGCAGCTGGTTTCTCAGCAGTGGGGGAAGGTCGGCGCGCGGCTGAACATTCTGGCGGGCGACGCCGGCAGCCGGGTGGCGGATAATCTCGACCCACAGAAAACCCCGGCGACGGTGGTGGAGGTGGGGCGCGCCGATCCGGACGTGATCAAAAGTCAGTTTTATCCAACCAATCGCGATGGGCTGCTGCAGAAGGGCGGTACCAGCAGCAACAGCAATTTTAGCGATGACAAGCTGAACGCCCTGCTGCTCGGCATTGCCTCCGAGGTTGACGTGCAAAAGCGCCTGCAGACAGCCGGCGAGGCGCAAAACTACCTGATTGACCAGGCCTACGTGATCCCGTTTTTTGAGGAGCCGCAGGTGTTCGCCGGCGCGCCTTATTTGAAGGGGGTGAGCTTCGAAGCGGTCGGCCGCCCGAGCTTCTACGGCGCCTGGTTAGAGAAACATTAAGGGGGCGCAATGAAGCGATATCTGGCGGGGCGCATCGGGCAGGCGGCATTGGTGCTGTGGGCGGCCTTTACCCTGTCGTTCCTCCTGCTGCAGGTGCTGCCGGGCGATGCGATCCTGATCAAATTCCAGAACCCGGACATGGGGCTGAGCCCGGCGCAGATCGCCGACATGCGCGCGGCCTATGGCGCGGATGTCCCCTTGTGGCGGCAGTATCTGCATTCCCTGGGCAGCGTGCTGCATGGCGATTTGGGCTTCTCAATGCAGGCCGGGGTGCCGGTTACCGCGCTGCTGGCGGCTAATCTGCCCGCCACGCTGCAGTTGGCGGTACTGGGCTTTGCGGTGGCGTTGCTGCTGGCGCTGATTATCGCTTTTGCTTCCAACCTGACCGGCTTCGGCTGGCTGCGTTCGGCGCTGCAGATGCTGCCGTCGCTGTTCGTTTCAGTGCCCACCTTCTGGCTGGGCATTGTGCTGATTCAGCTCTTTTCGTTCCGCCTGAAGCTGATCCCGATCATTAACCCCGGCGAGTGGCAGGGGTTGATTTTGCCGATCGCGACGCTGGCGCTGCCGATCTCTGCGCCGTTGGCGCAAATTCTGATCCGCTGCATCGATGCGGTGCAAACCCAGCCGTTCGTCGTGGTAGCGCGGGCCAAGGGCGCCAGCCGCAGCGGGGTGCTATGGCGGCATGTGGCGCGCAACGCCATGCTGCCGGCGCTGACCATCGCCGGCATGCTGTTCGGCGAACTGATCGCCGGGGCGCTGATCACCGAAACCGTGTTTGGCCGCAGCGGCCTGGGGCAATTGACCCAGCAAGCGGTGGTCAACCAGGACGTGGCGGTGCTGCAGGCGATAGTGCTGATCTCGGCCACCGCTTTCGTCATCATCAATTTGCTGGTGGATCTGCTGTTCCCACTGCTGGATCCGCGGCTGAAAACCCAGGCAGGAGCATCCCTATGAGCAGTATCTCCTTTGAAAAAGCCACGGTTCCTGAGCGCGATCTGTCCGGCGCTGAAAGTGAAGGCGCGCTGCCCGCCAGTCGTCCGAGCCGCCGCCGTGTCCCCCTGACGCTTTTGCTGGCCTGGGCGGTCATTGCGCTGGTGGTGCTGTGGGCGTTGGCGCCGCAGCTGTTTACCGCCTACAGCGGCACCGAAGGCATTGCCGGCGCGCAGCGGCTGGCGCCCGGCGGTGACCATTGGCTTGGCACCGATCAGCTGGGACGCGACCTGTATGCGCGCATGGTGTACGGCGCGTCGCAAACCCTGGCCGGCGCGGTAGTGGCGGTGGCGCTGGGGTTGGTGTTCGGCACCTCGCTCGGCCTGATCGCCGGTGCGTTGGGCGGCGTGGCGGACGACGCGGTGATGCGCGTCGTCGATGTGCTGTTGTCGATCCCCGGCCTGCTGCTGTCGCTGAGCATTATCATCCTGCTTGGTTTCGGTACGGTCAACGCCGCCATCGCGGTGGGTGTCACTTCAGTTGCCAACTTTGCCCGTCTGGCACGGGCGGAAGTGGTGCGAGTGCGGCACAGCGATTACGTTGAAGCGGCCTACGGCAGCGGCGGTAGCTTTTGGGCGGTGCTGTGGCGGCATATCCTGCCGAACTCGCTGACTTCGGTGATCGCCTTCTCGGCGCTGCAGTTCGGCAGCGCGATCCTGGCGATCGCCACCCTGAGTTTCCTCGGTTACGGCACTCCGCCGCCAACCCCGGAATGGGGGCTGCTGATCGCCGAAGGGCGCAACTACATTTCCACCGCCTGGTGGCTGACCACCTTCCCGGGCATTGTGGTGGTGGCGGTAGTGTTGGCGGCTAACCACATCAGCCGTTCGCTGGGAGGAAAAGCGCGATGAGCATGCAAGCGGCATGGCAACGGGCGGCGCGGCCGCCGGTACTGGCGCTGGACAAGGTTTCCATCGCTTATGAGGGCAACGAAGGCAGGCGAAGGGTGGTGCATGAGGTGTCGTTCACGATTGAGCCGGGCGAGGTGGTGGCGCTGGTTGGCGAATCCGGTTCCGGCAAAACCACCACGGCGCAGGCGATCATCGGCTTGCTGGCCGACAACGGCCACCTTGAACAGGGCACCATCCGGCTGCACGGTACCGATATCGCCGGCTGGTCATCGCGGCGGCTGGATGCGGTGAGAGGGGCGCAAATCAGCCTGATCCCGCAAGATCCCGCCAGCTCGCTCAACCCGGTAAAAACCATCGGCGAGCAGGTGGCGGAGATCGTCAATATTCACCGCCGGTTGCCGCGCGCGCAGGTACAACAGCGGGTGACGGAACTGTTGACCCGCGTCGGGCTGACGCACCCGGAACTGCGGGCGCGCCAGTTTCCGCATCAACTTTCCGGCGGCATGAAGCAGCGGGTATTAATCGCCATCGCTATTGCGCTGCAGCCGGCGTTGATCATTGCCGACGAACCGAGCAGCGCGCTGGACGTGACGGTGCAAAAACACATTCTCGATCTGATCGACGAGCTGCGGCGTGAATTTGGCACTGCAGTGTTGCTGGTGACGCACGATTTGGGCGTGGCGGCGGAACGCGCCGATCGACTGCTGGTGTTCCGCCACGGCCGGGTGCAGGAACAGGGGGCTACCGCCGAGGTGCTGCGCGCGCCTGCCAGCGCATACACCCGCAAACTGTTTGCCGATGTGCCTTCATTGAGCGGCGCCGTTGCGCCGCCGCCGAAACGCAGCGGGCAGCCGCCGGCGATCGTGGTTCAGGCGCTGGTGAAGGATTTTCGGCTGTCCGGCGGCCAGGGGTTCCGCGCGCTGGATAGTGTGTCGTTTAGCGTGCCGCGCGGCACCACCCATGCGTTGGTAGGAGAGTCCGGGTCGGGCAAAAGCACGCTGGCGCGTTGCCTGCTGGGCTTCGAGCGGCCGGATGCCGGGCAGATCCTGATCGACGGCGTCAACGTTATCGGTCTCAGGGGCGAAGCGCTGCGTCAGTTTCGGCAGCGCATTCAGCTGGTTTATCAGAATCCGTTCAGCTCGCTCGATCCCAAACAGACTCTCTATCGGGTGATTGAAGAACCGCTGCTGAATTTCGCGCCGATCGGCAAACCGGAGCGCGATCGGCGGGTGCGTGAGTTGTTCGAACGGGTTGCGCTGCCGCCCGATTTGCTGAACCGCAGGCCGCACGAGTTGTCCGGCGGCCAGCGTCAGCGGGTGGCGATTGCCCGCGCGCTGGTGCTGCAACCGCGAATATTGGTATTGGATGAGGCCACGTCGGCGCTCGACGTCACGGTGCAGGCGCAGATCTTGCATTTGTTGCAAGAGTTGCAGCAGGAGCGGGACCTGACCTACCTGTTTATTTCTCACGATCTGGCGACGGTGCGGCGGATTTCGCACAGCGTTTCGGTATTGCACCGCGGTGAACGGGTGGACGGCGGCGCCACCGCCGAGCTGTTCGCCATGCCGGGGAGCGATTACACCCGTCAATTGATCGCCGCCATTCCCGGCCGCGCATCGCATGCCGGACAGCCAAAATTCGAGGAGGCGATATGAGCGGAAAAAGACTCGGTTTCTTCACCCGATTGCTGGATCAGGGCAGTGCGCAGGAGCGCTACCGGCTGGCGATCGAACAGATCGTGCACGCCGAACGAGCCGGGTTCGACACCGCTTGGGTGGCGCAGCACCACTTTCATGCTGATGAGGGTGGTCTGCCATCACCGCTGGTGTTTTTGGCGCAGGCGGCGGCACGCACCCGCCGTATCCGGCTGGGCACCGGGGTGATCACGTTGCCGATGGAGTCGGCGCTGCGGGTGGCGGAAGACACTGCGGTGCTGGATCTGTTGTCCGACGGCAGACTGGAGGTGGGCGTGGCCGGCGGCGGCACGCCGTCTTCTTTCGCCGCTTTCGGTCTCGACGCCGGTCAGCGCAACACGGCATTCGCCGAGAATTTGCGCACGTTGCTGAGTGCCTGGCGCGCAGAGGCGTTGGGCGGCGAAGACAACCGGCTGTACCCGGCGGCGCCGCAGCTGGCGCAACGTGTCTGGCAGGCCACGTTCTCGGTGGAGGGGGGGGAACGGGCCGGCCGCGCCGGTGACGGCCTGATGCTGTCGCGCACGCAGCCGCGCCCCGCGGACGCGCCTGACCTGCCGCTGGACGAACTGCAGAATCCGATCATTGACGCTTATCTGGCGGCGCTGCCGCCAGGGGTGGCACCGCGCATCATGGGGTCGCGCACCGCGTTTGTCAGCGAGAACGGCCAGCAGGCGCGCGACTTCGCCACGGCCGGGTTGAGCCGTGGGCTGGAGCGTATGCGCGCCAGCGGCCACCGGTTGGCCGATACGTCGCTCGACGGCCTGATCCGCGCTTTCGACGTGCACTTGGGCACGCCAGATCAGGTGATAGCCTCGCTGCAACGGGACAGCGCGCTGGCGCGCGTCACCGATCTGGCGTTTCAGGTGCACTCTATCGATCCACCGCACGCCCATATTCTGCGTTCTATCGATCTTATCGCCCGCCACGTGGCCCCTGAACTGGGCTGGCGGCGCGGCACGCCTGCCGCTGCTTATGAATATCACGTTGAGGAAAAGCTATGACGACATTATCGCACCAGGTCGATCTGCTGGCCGAACTGGCCGAGATTGCGCCGGATTCCACGCTGGCGCAGGCCAGAGCTACCCGTCAGGCGGCGACCGATGCCGTTCAGTCCAGCTATCTGGCGCTGTTTGCGCCTGCGGACGCCGGCGATTTTCCGCTGGCGCAGCGGCTGCGCTTGGCTCAGCGCATCAGTGAATGGCACGGCGAGCCGCGCTTGGCCGCGCACTACGCTGCTCTGCTGGAACGTCAGGGCGACGCGCCGGAAGACGAGCGGCTGCCGCTGGCGTTGGCGCATGCAGAACGGTTGGCGTTTCAACCGGCCAACGCCAACGCCCAGCACTTGCAGGCGCTGCGGCAGGCCGGCTGGTCGCTGGACGCCATCGTCACATTGTCGCAGTTAATCGCCTTTGTCAGTTTCCAAAGCCGCTTGCTGCGGGGCTACCGGCTGTTGGGCGGCAAGACGGACGACGCTGCGGCGCATCAGCCGGTAACGGCCGGCCGCTGGCGTACGGAGCGCACGACGCGAGGCGGCCGTCACGCGCCGCCGGCGTTTACCCGGCAAGAACTGGGGTGGGAGCCGTGGATCGCCGCCAAACCGTTGGCGGAATTCGATGACGCCGGCCGGGCGTTGCTAGAGCGGTTTGGCCACGCCGATTCCGATTACTTCCGCCTGTTGGCGCGCAACCATCCGGTGCTGGAACAACGCACGCTGGCGGACCGGGCGATTTTTTATACCTCCGGCGGGTTGGCGCGGCAGGATCGCGAGCTGGCGGCAACGGTCGCCAGCAAGGTGAACGGCTGCATCTACTGTGCCTCGGTGCATGCGCGCAAGGCGGCGCAGCTGTCGAAGCGCGAAGCCGAGATAGATCGGTTGCTGGCGGTGGCGCCGGGCGGCGCGTTGAGCCAGGGGCAGGATGACGCCTGGCAAGCGCAGATAACCTTTGCCGCCGCACTATCCGCAACGCCGCCGCAGGCCGACGCCGGGCAGCTGGCGGCGTTGCGCGCTCAGGGCCTGGATGAGCTGGCGCTGTTGGATTTGGTGCAGGCGACGGCGTTTTTTGCCTGGGCCAACCGGTTGATGTTGACGCTGGGCGAACCTTATCTCTGATCCCTGCCATCTTTCAGGTGGCGGCATTGTCGGCTGCAACCTGGAATCCACCGGACATCTGGCGTTGGCGCTTTCGGCAGGGGATCACATCGGCCAAACCGCCTCGCGCACGGCGATCGCTCTGGGCAGCAGCCCGAGGGCGTAGAAGCGGTCGGCGATGCTTTGCTGCTGGCGGATCACCTGTAAATCCATGGCGCGAACCTCGTGGCTGCGGCGCGACAGCGCGAGTTCCAGTGAGGCGCTCGCCAGCCCCAGTTCGTTGGAAAGGTGACGAGCGGCTTCTCTCGGCTGCGCGGCGATGTAGCGGCCGGTGTGCTGCAGCGCCTGCATCAGCGGCCGCAACAGATCGTCCGAACGCTCGGCGAAGCCGCGGCGCGCCAGGTAGAATTGCTGATTGAGCACCCGCTGGGTGCCGTCGGCGAGCACGCGCAGTTCCCCGTTGCGCTGCGCGTCGCTGAGCAGCGGATCCCACATCATCCAGGCGTCCACCGCCTGCAGGTCGGTCGCCGACAGCGGATACTTCGGCGGCGCGTAGACGATACGCACGTCGTTCAACGTCAATCCCTGTTCGTCCAGCATCTGCAGCAATAAATAGTGCACGTTGGAGCCTTTGTTGAGCGCGATGCGTTTGCCGCGCAGATCGGCGGCGCTGCGTATTGGGCTGTCTTGCGGCACCACCATCGCCACGCTCTGCGGCGCAGGCGGCTCAAAACCGACGTACACCAGCGCATTGCCCTGTGCCTGGGCGAAGATCGGCGGCACTTCGCCGGTGGTGCCGAAGTCTATCTCATCGCCGTCGAGCGCGTGCAGCAGCTGCGGCCCGGCGGGAAACTCGCTCCACAACACGCTGATGCGCTGTGTGGCGAAGAGCTGTTCCAGGCTTTGCCGCGCCTTGAGCACCCCGAGGTTGCCGAACTTTTGATAGCCGATGCGCAGTTCGCGTTCGGGCAGAGACGCTGCGGCGATGGCCGGTGAATGTGCGGGTGCGCCGGCGCTGCGACGGCGCGGTTTGATCAGACCAAGATGTGCCAAATGGGTGCGCAGGGTATTGCGGCTGACGCCAAGCAACGACGCCGCTTGCAGCTGGTTGCCGCCGCTGCTTTCGAAGGCGTTGCGCACCAGCGCATCCAGCACCCGTTGGTAAAGCTGTGCGCTGTCGCCTTGCAACTGCCGCTGCACAAAGCGGTCGATGGCGTCGTCACTGCCGCCGTCGTTATCCGTCAGGCGATGGGTGAGCTGCAGTTGCTGCGGTGCGATCGCCCCCTCCTGGCTCAGCAAGACCGCATTATGCAGCGTGTTCTCCAGCTCGCGCACGTTGCCAGGCCAAGGGTAGTCCAGCAGCGCCTGCTGCGCTTCCACCGTCAACCGCGGCAGTGGCCGTTCCAGACGGCGGGCGTACAGCGCAAGAAAATGTCTGGCCAGCACCGGAATATCCTCCGGCCGCTGGCGCAAGGGCGGTAAAGTCACCGCCGCCACGTTCAGGCGGTAATAGAGATCTTCACGGAACCGCCGTTGGCGAATCGCGCCGGCCAGATCGACGTGGGTGGCGGCGATGACCCGCACATCGATCTTCAGCGGTTTGCGCGAACCGACGCGGGTGATCTCCCGTTCCTGCAGCACGCGCAGCAGCTTGACCTGCAGCGACAGGTTCAACTCGCCGATCTCGTCCAGCAGCAGGGTGCCGCCTTCCGCCGCTTCGAACCAGCCCTGATGAGTGCCGACGGCGCCGGTGAAGGCGCCTTTCTCATGGCCGAACAGTTCGGCTTCCGCCAGACTTTCCGTCAGCGCGCCGCAGTTGACCGCCAGGAAAGGTTGATGGCGGCGCGCGCTGTGGTGGTGCAGATAGCGCGCCACCACTTCTTTGCCGGTGCCGGTTTCACCGACGATCAGCACGGTGGCGTCGGTGGGAGCCAGCCGATCGAGCACGCTTTGCAGAGCGAGCGACGCCGGATCGATCAGCACCGGCTTGTCGGCGGCGAACGGTTGGGGATCGTACATGGGCGTCTCCTGTCTACGACGATGGGAAAAAAATCTTATCCCAGCCAATGGGCAGCCGCGAGAGGATAAAAGGCGCACGGTGCTGCATTGGCAACAGCTTTCCGCCGCTGCCTGCTGCCAATGCAGCAGTGTTTTGACGTCGATATTTTATCAATATATTGATATTTATTGGTTTTTTAAAATCTGCAATGTGGCATGCATCCTGCTTTTCTTTTTATAACCAAGCAAAGTTTTTCTATCGATAAATACTGAAAATAGTTATATAGGAAAGGCATAAATGACTGAGTCAGTGAAAGAGCGCATCAACGTTTTCTGGTTTCTGCCGACCCACGGCGACGGCCGCTATCTGGGCACGGCGCAGGGCGGGCGCCCGGTGGACCTGCCTTATTTGCAGCAGGTGGCGCTGGCTGCCGACAACCTCGGCTATTACGGCGTGCTGATCCCAACCGGTAAAAGCTGCGAGGATTCCTGGCTGGTGGCGGCGGCGCTGGCGCCGATCACCCGCCGGTTGCGCTACCTGGTGGCGGTGCGCCCCGGGCTGCAGCCGCCGAGCCTGGCGGCGCGCATGGCGGCGACGCTGGATCGGCTGTCGGACGGACGCCTGCTGATCAACGTGGTGACCGGCGGCGATCCGGTGGAAAACAAAGGGGATGGCATCTTCCTCAGCCATGCCGAACGTTACGAAGTGACACAGGAATTTCTCACGGTGTATCAACGGCTGCTGCAAGGGGAGAAGGTGGATTTCAGCGGTAAGCATATTCGCGTCGAAGGCGCCGAATTGCTGTTCCCGCCGGTGCAGGAAAACGGCCCGCCGCTCTATTTCGGCGGCTCATCGCCGGAAGCGATCGACATCGCCGCTGGGCAGATCGACACCTACCTGACCTGGGGCGAACCGCTGGCTCAGGTGGCGGAAAAGCTGGCGGCGGTGCGCCAGCGCGCCGAGCGGCAGGGGCGTAAACTCAGCTATGGCATTCGCCTACACGTTATCGTGCGCGAAACTGAAGACGAAGCCTGGGCGGCGGCCGAGCGACTGATCGCGCATCTGGATGACGACACCATCGCGGCGGCGCAGCAGATTTTTGCGCGCATGGACTCCACCGGCCAGCGCCGCATGAGCGAGCTGCACGGCGGCTCGCGCGAGAGTCTGCGCATCGGCCCCAACCTGTGGGCCGGCGTCGGCCTGGTGCGCGGTGGCGCCGGCACCGCATTGGTGGGCAATCCGCAGCAGGTGGCGGCGCGCATACGCGAGTATCAGGCGCTGGGCATCGACAATTTCATCCTTTCCGGCTATCCGCATCTGGAAGAGGCTCACCGCTTCGCCGAGCTGGTGATGCCGCTGCTGCCGCTGGCACAGTCGGCTCATCAGACGGCTCGCACGATCAATACCGGCCCGTTTGGCGAAACCATCGGCGGCGATCGTCGTCCCGGCCCGGCGCAGCGGGAGGGCTGATGGCGAAGCGTGCCCATATTATCGTTATTGGCGGCGGTTTCACCGGCGCGGCGCTGGCGATCCAGCTGGCGCGCGGAGCGGTGGATGTCACGGTGATCGAACCGCGCGCCGCGCCGGGCTATGGCGTGGCGTATTCGACCACCGAGCCGACCCACCGCATCAACGTTCCGGCCGATAGGATGCAGCTGGCGGATGAGCCCGCGGGGGATTTTGACCGCTGGTTCCGTCAGGGCGGCGGGCTGACGGCCGATCCGCAGGCGCTATGGCGCGACGGTAAGGCCTATCCGCAGCGCGGCGCCTTCGGCCGTTATGTCGAGGAGCGTTTTCATCAGGCGGCGCAGTCGGGCCAGGCCCGCTTGCGGCACCTGCGCGATCGGGCGCAGTACCTGCAGCCGCAGGCGCAGGGCGCGTCCGTCATCACCGCCGGCGGCGAACGGCTGTGGGGCGATTATGTGGTGTTGGCGACCAGCCATCCGCCGCCCGCGCTGCCGCGGCAGATCGCCCCGGAACTGGCGCGCGACGCGCGGTTAATCGCCAATCCCTGGGCGGAGGGGGCGCTGGATGAGATTGAACCCGATGAATCGTTGGCGATCGTCGGCAGCGGGCTGACGATGGCCGATGCGGTGGCGGCGTTGCACCGCCGCGGGCATCGTGGGCCGATTACCGCGTTCTCTCGTCATGGCTTGTTGCCGCGTGCCAATGCCGAAGGGGAGTACCCGACGTGGTCGTTTACCCCGCCATCCGGACTGCGTGACGGGGTGCGGCAGGTGCGCCTTGAGGTGGCGCGCGCCGCTGGGCAACGGGTGCCGTGGCAGGCGGTGTTGGACGAGGTGCGCGCCCAGGGCCAGCGTCTGTGGCAAGCATTGACGCCGACCGAACAGCAGCGCTTTCTGCGGCATCTGCGCGCCTATTGGGACGTGCACCGCTATCGCATTGCACCGCAGGTGAGCACGTTGCTGGCGGAGCAACAGGCGGCGGGCACGCTGCAGATATTGGCCGCTCGTTTGCGGCGGGCAGAACCCACGCCGCAGGGCGTGCGTTTGACGATTCTGCCGCGCCAGGGCGCAGAGCGGGCGCTGCAGGCGCAGCGGCTGCTGATCGCTACGGGTCCGGCCCATGCTGGCCTGATCGCCGCCAGCCCGTTGCTCAGCTCGCTGGCGGAGCAGGGGGCGCTGCGCGCCGATCCGCTGGGATTGGGGCTGTGGGTCAATGCCGACAGCCAGGCGATCGGCGGCGACGGCCTTGCCAACCCGCGCCTGCTGGTGGCCGGCCCGGCGGCGCGTGGCCGCTTCGGCGAACTGATGGGGCTGCCGCAGGTGGCGGAACACGCCCAAAGCGTCGCGCAATATCTGCTGGCGCGATGTCCGGCTGCAAACTGATCGTCCATTCCCGTTTTTAACACCCTAAGACCCCCCATCCGGCCCGGCTCCGCCCGTGGCCGGCAGATAATTGTGGAGCTCGCTATGTCATCGCAACGTGAAATTCGTCTTAACGCTTTTGATATGAACTGCGTCGGCCATCAGTCGCCGGGGCTGTGGGCGCACCCGCGCGACCGTTCCTGGCAGTATAAGGATCTCGAATATTGGACCGATCTGGCGCGCCTGCTGGAACGCGGCAAGTTCGATGGATTGTTTATCGCCGACGTGCTGGGGATTTACGACGTGCTTAACGGCAGCGGCGACGCGGCGATCCGCCAGGCGACGCAGGTGCCGGTTAACGATCCGCTGGCGCTGGTGACGCCGATGGCGCTGGTTACCGAACATCTCGGCTTCGGGTTGACCGCCTCGCTGTCATTTGAGCACCCTTATCCTTTCGCCCGCAGATTGTCGACGCTTGATCACCTGACCAAGGGGCGTATCGGTTGGAATATCGTCACTTCTTACCTGGAGAGCGGCGCGCGCAATATTGGCCACCGGGCGCAGACCGATCACGATGCGCGCTACGACTACGCCGATGAATACCTACAGGTGGTTTACAAGCTGCTGGAGGGCAGTTGGGAAGACGGCGCGATTTTGCGCGATCGTCAGCGGCGCATCTTCAGCGATCCGGCGAAAATTCATCCGATCAACCACAAAGGCGAGTTCTTCCAGGTGCCGGGCATTCACCTGAGCGAGCCTTCGCCGCAGCGCACGCCAGTGTTGTATCAGGCCGGCGCTTCCAGCCGTGGCAAGCAATTTGCCGCGGAGCACGCCGAATGCGTGTTTGTCGCCTCTCCTTCGAAAACCTTGCTGAAAAAAAACGTGGCCGATATCCGCCGCCGCGCCGCCGAGGCCGGGCGCGACCCGCGCAGCATCCTGATCTTCAACCTGCAGACGGTGATCGTCGGTGAAACTGACCGGCAGGCGCAGGAAAAATGGCGGGAATACAAATCCTATACCAGCTACGAAGGCGCGCTGGCGCTGGTGTCCGGCTGGACCGGCATCGATTTCGGTCAGTATCAGCCGGATCAGGTGCTGAAGCATCTGCACACCAATGCCATTCAGTCGGCGGTGGAAACTTTCTCCAGCGCCGATCCCAGCCGTGAATGGACCGTACAGGGCATCGCCGAATGGGTCGGCATCGGCGGTTTCGGCCCGCTGTTGGTGGGCGGCCCGCAAACCGTGGCCGACGAACTGCAGGCGTGGGTGGAGGAAACGGATGTTGACGGTTTCAATTTGGCCTACGCCGTTACCCATGAAACCTTCACCGACGTGGTGGAACTGCTTATCCCCGAGCTGCAAAAACGCGGAGTGTACAAGCGCGACTACACAGCGGGCACTCTGCGAGAAAAATTGTTCAATCAGGGGCCGCGCCTGGCAGAGCCGCACCCGGCGGTGGGCTACCGCTGGCCGGCCGGCGCGCTCTTGGCCGATGCACTGAGCGTCAAGTGAGGATGCGATGATAGAGATTGAAGGATTGCACAAGGCTTACCGCGCGCCGGACGGGCGACGGATTGAGGTGCTGAAGGGCGTTTCGCTGCAGGTGCCGGCCGGATCGATTACCGCCGTGGTCGGCCCCAGCGGGGCGGGCAAATCGACGCTGGCGAAATGCATCAGCCTGCTGGAGCGGCCGAGCAGCGGCAGTATCCGGGTGAACGGCCAGGACTTGTCGCGGCTTGCGGGCGAGGCGCTGCGCAGGGAGCGGCGGGCGATAGGCACGGTGTTCCAGTCTTCCGCGCTGCTGCAGCGTAAAACCGCCTGGCAGAATGTGGCGCTGCCGTTGACCTATCTGGGCGTGGTGCCGCGCGATATCGACAAGCGGGTAAAGAGCCTGCTGGCAGCGGTGGGGTTGGCGGACAAGGCGGCGTTTTACCCGGCTCAGCTGTCCGGCGGCCAGCGCCAAAGGGTCGGCATCGCCCGCGCGCTGGCGCTGAATCCGTCGGTGCTGCTGGCGGATGAGGCCACCTCCGGGCTGGATCCGGACGCCACCGGGGCCATTCTCAGCCTGCTTAAACAGCTGCGCGATCGGTATGGCCTGTCGATCATCCTGATCACCCACGAGATGGATGCGGTGCGCGACGCCGCCGACGCGGTGGCCGAGATCCGCGACGGCGTGATTGTGCAGCAAGGGCCGGTGCGCGAGCTGTTGGCGGCGCCCGATTCCTCGCTGGGCCGCCAGCTGTTCCCGCTGAAGACGCTGGCGTCCGACGCCGCGTTGCGGCTGCAGGTGACCTATTCCGCCCGTCAGCCGGCGGCCATCGACTGGATCAGCCGCATCAGCCGCCAACTCGACCTGCAGATCGATCTGCTGGGCGGCCACGTTGAAGTGGTGGGCGGCAGCCTGGCTGGGCGGTTAGAGATTGCGGTGCGTTTTGGCGGCGGTTCGCGTTCGGTCGCTGAACTGCAGGGCGAGCTGCGGCGGTTGGGCATTCTCGCCGAGGTGCTGGAACAGCCGGCGGCCTTGCAGGAGGCGGTATGAAAAATCTGTCTGACAGCGTGATGAGCCAGGACACACCCTGGCGCGAGATCCATCGGTTGATGCTGCCGGCTTACGGCGAAACCTGGCTGATGGTCGGCATCGTGATGCTGTTTGTGGTGGCGATCGGCGGCGCCGTCGGCGTGGTGTTGTTCAACACCTCATCGCGCGGCTTGTTTCCGCGTCCGGCGCTGAATCGCGCGCTGAGCTGGTTAGTGAACATGGGCCGTTCGCTGCCGTTTCTGGTGCTGATGGCGGCGATTATTCCGTTCACCTTCTGGTTGACCGGCACCACCATCGGCATTCCGGCGGCGGTGATCCCGATGATCGTCGCCGGCGTTCCGTTCTTTGGCCGGCTGGTGGAGAACGCGCTGCGCGAACTGCCGCCGGAGGTGACGGCGGTGGGGCTGGTGTCCGGCGGTTCGATCTGGCAGATAGTCACCCGCGCGCAGCTCAGCGAGGCGCTGCCGGCGATCGTCGCCGCCATCACGCTGAACGTCATCTCGATGATCGAGTATTCGGCCATCGCCGGCACCATTGGCGCAGGCGGCATCGGCTATCTGGCGGTGGTGTACGGCTACCAGCGTTTCGACAATCACATCATGATCGCCACCATTGTGGTGCTGATCGCCACGATTCAACTGATTCAGTTTATTGGTGACCGCCTGGTCGCCGCGTTGCGTCATCATCAGGAAACCTTTTAATCATGCCTAATCACGATTTTGAGATAGTGAAGAAGAAACGCTGGCCGTGGCCGGTGGGTATCGCGGCGGTGGCGATTGTCGCCGCCGCGGTTTGGCACTTCAGCGCCGGCCAGCAGCAGACGGTGCAGTTCGGCAGCACGCTGAAAGTGCACTTTGAGCCGGCGATGGCCGGAGAGCAGCGGGTGATCGAGTACGTCGGCGACCATATCGCGCCGGATTACGGCCTCAGGCTGGAGGCGGTTGGCCTGCAGGATCCGGTGCAGGCCGATCGTGCGGTGGCGCAGGGGCAGTACGCCGCCACGATCTACCAGCACCAATGGTGGCTAAAGCAGGTGGTAGATGCCAATGGTTTTAAGCTGACCCCGACGCTGCCGGTGTTTCAGTGGGCGTTTGGCATTTATTCCGACCGCTATAGGTCGATCGCGGAGTTGCCGGACGGCGCGGAGATCGTGGTGCCCAACGACGGCGCCAATCAGGGGCAGGCGTTGTGGCTGCTGCAGCGCATTGGACTGATTGGGCTGGATCCGGCGATTGAGGCGCGCACCGCCAGGCTGAAAGACATTCGCGAGAACAAACGCCATTTTAACTTCAAGGAGCTGGATTTGCTGACCATGCCGCGCGCGCTGAATTCGGTCGATGCGGCCATTGGCTATGTGTCGCAGTTCGACGCCGGCAAGGTGCCGCGTGAGAAGGGCATCTTGTTCCCACCGGCGCCGAAAACCTTCGCCTCGCAGCTGGTGATTGGCACGCCCTATCTGCAGGACGAAAATATTCGCAAGCTGCAGCGGGCGTTTGCCGATCCCAGGTTGCAGGCGTGGCTGAAAAGCACCGACGACCCGCTGGTGAAAGGCGTGCTGGTGCCGGTCTCGGCAGAATAATCCCCGCCCGAAATGACCGTGATAAAGACCGGATTAACGCGCGTTAATCCGGCGTTTTTGTTACGCTGTAACCATGTTTAATTTATTGATATTAATGATATTTATAGAAGAAATTGTTGTTTGTCGGCGTAATTTTTTCACCCTATAAACGAGGTGTCACCTGCCAATTACAACGAGGAAGCTATGAGTACCTTAAATATCGATACCGCGCCGCCGTTATCTGCGCCCATCGGCTCGGCCAGCGATGTGGCGCGTTTGATTAACCAGCGCAGCGAGAAAAATACCCATGCGCGCATGATCGTGCTGTTGGCGCTGGGCGGTGTTTTTCTCGATGCCTATGACCTGACCACGCTGTCTTACGGCATCGATGACGTGGTGCGTGAATTCAGCCTCAGCCCGCTGCTGACCGGGGTGGTAACTTCTTCGATCATGGTCGGGACCATTCTCGGCAACCTGGTCGGCGGCTGGTTGACCGACAAGTACGGCCGCTATCAGGTGTTTATGGCCGATATGCTGTTTTTTGTGGTTTCCGCCATCGCCGCCGGGCTGGCGCCCAACGTCTGGGTGCTGATCGGCGCGCGCTTTTTGATGGGGATCGGCGTCGGCATCGATTTGCCGGTGGCGATGGCCTATCTGGCCGAATTCTCCAAATTCACCGGCAAGGCCAACAAGGCGTCGCGCCTGGCGGCCTGGTGCCCGATGTGGTACGCCGCTTCGTCGGTGTGTTTTCTGATCATCTTTGCGCTCTATTTTCTATTGCCGGCCGAATATGCGAACTGGTTGTGGCGCGCCTCGTTGATTTTCGGCGCCGTGCCGGCGTTGCTGATCATCATGGTGCGCAGCAAGTTTATGAACGAGTCGCCGCTGTGGGCCGCTAACCAGGGCGATCTGAAAGAGGCGGCGCGCATCCTGCGCGAGTCATACGGCATTGCCGCCCATGAGGCGGAACCTGACGCCGCCCAACCGGCGGCGCCGCCGAAGGTCAGCTTCCGCGTGCTGTTCCGCAAGCCGTACCGCGAGCGCACGCTGGTCGCCAGCGTGATGAACGTTTGCATTTCCTTTGAATACACCGCCATCGCCTTCTTTCTGCCGTCGATTCTGGCGCAGTTTCTCGGCGCCGGGGTGTTTGAAACTATCTCCGCTTCGCTCGGGCTGAACGTGCTGTTCGCCTTTACCGGTGGCCTGCTCGGCATGCGTCTGGCATGGAAGTATCCGTCGCGCCAGGTGGCGATCGCCGGATTTGCGCTGCAGTTTATCGCGCTGATTGCCCTGGCGTTGATCGGACATCCGCAGGCGGCGTTCGGCGTTGGGCTGGCGATCCTGATGTTGGGCCTATGGCTGTTCGCCGAAGGATTCGGCCCCGGCGCGCAGATGATGATTTATCCGGCGCTCTCTTACCCGACGGCGATCCGCGCCACCGGCGTCGGTTTCGGCCGTTCGCTGTCCGGTATCGGCAGCGCGCTGGCGCTGTTTATTCTGCCGATTTTGCAGGCGCGCTTCGGCACCGACATGTTTTGGATTGTTTCACTGGCGGCGGCGATCCCCATCGTCTTCCTGCTGATCATTCGCTTTGAACCGACGGCGCACGATATCGACGATCTGGCCGATCGCGCTTAACCACAGAGGACACTGACATGACGCAACACCTGTTATCCACCGGAGCAGACTACGCACAGCTGGCCGCGCGTTTTCGGCCGATCTTCGCCGAAATCGCCGCCGGGGCGGTGGAGCGAGAGCTGTCGCGCACGCTGCCGCATGAACCGATCCGTTGGCTGAAAGAGGCGGGGTTCGGCAAGGTGCGCCTCCCGCGTGAAAAGGGCGGCGACGGCGCTTCGTTGCCGCAGCTGTTCGAACTGCTGGCCGAACTGGCGGAGGCGGACTCTAACCTGCCGCAGGCGCTGCGGGCGCATTTCGCCTTCGTGGAAGATCGGCTGAACGCGCCGGACGGCCCGGAGCGCGATCGCTGGTTCGAACGCTTTCTCGACGGCGAGCTGGTCGGCAGCGGTTGGACCGAGATCGGCGGCGTGAAGCTGGGGCAGGTCAATACCCGGGTAACGCCACAGGCCGACGGCTGGTCGCTCAACGGCGAGAAATTTTACAGCACCGGCAGTCTGTTTGCCGATTGGATCGACGTGTATGCCGAGCGTAGCGACAACGGCGGCCCGGTGATCGCTTTGGTGAACGTCACCCAGCCGGGCGTAGAGCGCGACGACGACTGGGACGGATTTGGCCAACGCACTACCGGCAGCGGCACCACGCGTTTTATTGATGCGCAGGTCGAGCAGGCGCACGTCTACGCCTTTGCCGAGCGCTTCCGTTACCAAACTGCGTTCTATCAGCATGTGTTGCTGGCGACGCTGGCGGGGATCGGTCGCGCGGTGCTGCGAGACGTCGGCGAGGGCGTGAGGCAACGTAAAAGGATCTATAGCCACGGCAACGCCGGTTGGGTGAAGGACGACGTGCAGATCCAGCAGGTGGTGGGGCAAATCAGCGCCTGGGCCTATGCGGTTGAGGCGACGGTGCTAAAAGCGACTTCCTCGCTGCAGCAGGCTTATGAGGCGCATCGTTCCGGCGATGAAGCGCTGCTGCAGGCGCTTAACGTGACGGCGGAACTGGACGCCGCCAGGGCGCAGGTCATCGCCGGGGAGTGGGTGCAGCGCGCCGCCGGTGAATTGTTCAATGCGCTCGGCGCTTCAGATACCCGTACCGGCAAGGCGTTGGATCGCCACTGGCGCAATGCGCGCACGCTCTCTTCACATAATCCGGTGATCTACAAGGCGCGCAATATCGGTGACTGGGAAATTAACCGCCATACGCCGACCTTTATCTGGCAAATCGGCAGTGGCGGTTGAGGCCGTGGCTATTCCGTCCAAACCTGCGTGCTACGCGGGCTGTCCATCTGATAATCCGAGTAGGGGCGGGTGAAGAACTCGCGCCCCAACTCGCGGGCGGCCTGCAGCGGGTTGCGCGGATCGCGGGCGATCTCGCCGCGCTGGTTGCCGGCGCCGTGCACCAGCCCGACGAAGGCGGAATGGGTGTAACGGCTGAACTCCTGGATCTGATGCACGATGCCCAGCGCCGCGCCAGGATAAGTTTCTTCCGACGCCACCGCCAGCCCGATGCGTTTGCCGCTCATGCGTTGGTGCACCTGTTCCGCCTGAGGGTAGGCGTTGGAATAGAAGCTGAACGAGCGATCGAAAAAGGCCTTGGTTTGCGCCGACATGCCGTACCAGTAAATCGGCGTGCAAAATACCGCGCCGTCGGCCGGCAGGAAGTGCTCCAGGAACAGCTCGGCGTAGCGATCGCCCGGCGGCGGCGTATGGCGTTCATCGCTCAGAAAACCGCTCAGGTAATCATCGAGAAAATGCAGGCTGGCGACGGTGCCGGCTTCGGCGGCGCCCACCAGGATCGCCTGCGCCAGCGTGGCGCTGTTGCCGTCACGGCGTGGGCTGCCGACCAGCACAACCAGACGTTTGGATTGATGAGTTGTATTCATGTCATGTTCCTCGGTATGAAGTGAATTCAACCCTACTTTAGAAACAAGTGACGGCAGGCGACAAATGACGGCTTTTCTGCCAGGATGAATCCAACTCACCTAGAGGGATTTCGCCATGTTCGCCACGCTGCCCGTCAACGCATTACGCACCTTTGAATCCGCCGCTCGCCTGCGCAGCTTCAAGCTGGCGGCGGCCGAGCTGGCGGTGACGCCGACGGCGATCTCGCACCAGATTAAAGCGCTGGAGCAGCAGTTGGGGTTTGCGCTGTTCGAGCGAGTGCCGCGCGGCGTGCGGCTGACGGCGAAGGGAGAAACGCTGTTCGCCGGGGTGCACGGCGCGCTGCTGGACATCGCCGCCACGCTCGAAGGCCTGCGGCCGCAGCCCAGCAGCGGCTCGCTGTGCGTCTCGGTGACGCACTCGTTCGCGGCGCTGTGGTTGGTGCCGCGCCTGGGGCGTTTCTACCAGGCGTACCCGCACTATCTGGTGCGCCTGGAGGCCTGCGCCGAGGTGATCGATCTGCAGCAGGACGCCAGCGTGGATGTGGCGGTGCGTTACAGTCGCGCACACTATCCCTCGCTGCATCAGACGGCGCGGCTGGAGGAGAGCTTTGGCGTTTACGCCGCGCCGGGGCTGGCTGCCGCCGAACCGGAAAATCCGGTGCTGATCACCGTGAAGTGGGGGGATTCTGCGCTGTACGACAGCGGTTGGCATGACTGGTGCCGGGCCGCCGGCGTGGACTGGTGGCAGCGCCATGCGGCGATGCGCAGCTATCACGAGGAACATTACGCCCTGCAGGCGGCGGTGGCCGGGCAGGGGTTGGTGCTCGCCAGCTCGGTGATGGTGTCCGAGATGGTGGACAACGGTCTGCTGGTGGCGTACCGGCCGGAGGTGCGCGTTCCGGGTGCCGCGTACAGCGTGTTGTGCGCGCCGGGACGCGAGCGGCACCCGCCGGTCAGGGCGTTTCTCGCCTGGCTGCAGCAGGAACTGCCGCAAGGCAATGGCACGAAATAAAAGTTTTACCGTCCTAAGCTGTGGGAATATCAGCGAACTTTTGTTTTTACTTCACTGCGAGAACCTATCATGAGCCAGCCAAGAACCTCCGATTACCCGATTGACGCGCAATTTATCGAGCGCTGGTCGCCGCGCGCGATGACCAACGACGCCATCGACGATCAAACGCTGCTGAGCTTCTTTGAAGCGGCGCGCTGGTCGCCTTCGGCCTACAACATTCAGCCGTGGCGCTTTGCCTACAGCAAGCACGGCTCCGACAGCTGGGAGAACTACCTGGAGTTCCTGATCGACTTCAACCGCGGCTGGGCGCAGCACGCCTCGGCGCTGGTGGTGATCGTCTCCAAAACCACCAGCCTGAACGGCGAGCGGCTGGTGGACAACCCGACCCACGCGTTCGACACCGGCGCCGCCTGGGCCAACCTGGCGCATCAGGCGCACCTGAAAGGCTGGCTGACCCACTGCATGAGCGGCATTCACCACGACAAGATCAAAGCGGCGTTGCAGCTGCCGGACGACTATGCGGTGCACGCCATGGTGGCGATCGGCAAACCGGGCGACAAAGCCCGCCTGCCGGATTTCCTGCAGGAAAAAGAGGCGCCGTCGGGCCGCCTGCCGCTGGGCAAGACCGTCAGCGAAGGGCTGAATTTCACGCTGTGATTGCCCGCGTTCTCGCCGAGGCCCGCTTTGCGGGCCTTTTTTATGCGGCGAGTAAAACTTTGGGAGTATGTTCGCGTTCGCTTATTCGCTGTATATTTTGTTATATAGCGATTGCGTAATGAGGAGGAACCCGTGGGAGATCATTTTGGCAAAGGGTTGTTGGCGGGGTTAAAGGCGGAGAACCTGAAGCCGGAGGCGGAGCTGTCGCGCTTTTGCTCCGACTACAAGCGCGGCTTCGTGCTCGGCTATGCGCACCATTTAGCGCAGCGCTGCGGCGACGAGAACCGGGCGGCGTTCGAAGCCGGTCAGCTGAGCCGTGCCTATGGCCTTGGCAGTGAGCCGATGTGCGAGTTCTTTTCCGGCGGCGACAGCCGGCTGGCGGAGAAGTTTTTCCGCGCCGGCTATAACCGACCGGCGCAGGGGTAGCGCAGACGAGCCGTCAGGCGGCGCTCAGCACCGCCACCATATACACGCACGGTTGGTCGCTCTGGTTTTCAAAGCGGCAGTCCGCCGGTGGGCCGAGCTCCAGACAGTCGCCTTCGGCCATTTCATGGCGCGCCTCACCCTCAAGAAAGACCAGCTCGCCGGATAAAACCCAGATCAGCTGACGTTTGAACGCGTACACCGAAGCCGGCATCGGGATCGCCGCGCCGGCCGGTAGTTCAATGCGCACCAGATCGAGCGGCAGATCGGTGCGCGGCGACACGTGGCGCCGCACGTAGCCGCTCTCCGGATCGACCCAGACCGGTTGATCTTCCCGGCGCAGCAGCCGGCCTTCCTGCGTTTCCGCCCGGGCGATCAGCTTGGACATGCTGAGGCCGAACGCCCCCGCCAGCCTGCCCAACAGCATCGCCGTCGGGCTGCTCTCGCCGCGCTCGATCTTATGAACCATCGCCCGTGAGACGCCCGCCCGTTCGGCCAGATCGGACAGCGACCAGTGGCGCGCCTCGCGCTCAATGCGAATGCGTGCGCCGATCAGCTGATTTAGATTGTCTAATTTAATATTCATATCGTAGTATTATAATGGACAATTGGCCGGGGTAAACCATGATTATACGAAATGCGACGCTTAACGATAGCGCGGCGATTGCCGCCATCTATAACGACGCGGTGTTGAACAGCACCGCCATCTGGAATGAACAAACGGTGGATGCGGCCAATCGCGCGGCGTGGATCGGCGAGCGGCAGGCGGCAGGTTACCCGGTGCTGGTGGCGGTGAACGGCGCGGACAAGGCGATCGGCTACGCGTCGTTCGGCGATTGGCGCGCCTGGGACGGCTATCGCCATACCGTAGAGCACTCGGTGTATGTCCATCAGGCGCATCGCGGCGCCGGGATTGGCAAGGCGCTGTTGATCGCCTTGATTGCACGGGCGCGGGAGATCGGCAAGCATGTGATGGTGGCCGGCATCGAATCCGGCAATCAGGCGTCGATTAAGCTGCATCTGGCGCTGGGGTTCCGCGACGTGGGGCGCATGGAACAAGTGGGCGCCAAATTCGGCCAATGGCTGGATCTGACGTTCCTGCAGCTGACGCTTGACGAGCGGGCGGCACCGCCGACGCGCTGACCCCGGGAGGCAGGGCGATGAATATGCTGTTACTGCTGATCGCGGCGGGGATGGGGCTGGTGGTGCAGAATCTGTTGATGGTGCGTATTACCGAAAGCGTTTCGACCATCCTTATCACGCTGGTGATCAACTCCAGCGTCGGTTTGTTGCTGCTGGTGGGGTTGCTGCTGGCCAAAAACGGCCTCGGCGCGGTGGCGGAAGTGACCGGCGCCGCCAGGTGGTGGATGCTGTTACCGGGGCTGCTGGGATCGCTGTTCGTGTTCGCCGGCATCCTGGGCTACCAAAAACTGGGCGCGGCGGCCACCATCTCGATCTTGGTCGCCAGCCAGCTGTGCATGGGGCTGCTGGTGGACGTCTACCGCGCCGGCCCGGCGGCGCTGCGCGAGAATCTGCCGGCGCTGTTCGGCGCCTTGCTGCTGGTGGCGGGCGCCTATCTGGTGGCGAAACGCAGCTTTTGAGGGAACGGTTTGCCGCCGCCGGGATAGTTTCTGCGTCTTGAACTATGCCGCATGTTATCGGGGGAAATTATTCCCCCGATAACAATCTAGTAAATATAGTCATATTTTATTTCTGCAACGTGGTTGTAGACGTTATCCCGGTTTTTCTTCACGTCTTTAATTAAAATTGAAATGTTTTGCTGAGCATTAATGCATCTTCCAAACTTATCCCAGCTTTTACAGGTGGTCGTGGTCGTTTCTGTGGTGAAGGACTTCATCACTTCTTTGCTGGTTAACTCTCTATCGTCGTTATCATAAGTAAAATCTCCGGTGGTTGTACCTGATAGTGTTCTTGTTAAACGGTTTTTAGCGTCATAACTATAGGCGGTGTTGCCACTGTCATTGCCCAGCGTACTAACGCGTTTTGCCTCGGACAGCCTCCCGGCGTCATCGGCTAAAAATGTTGTTACCGCCTTGCTTGACTGGTGCTTTTGCTTGATGAGCAGGTCGGATGCCTCTTCCGATCGGACGATTCGGCCACCGTCACCGGTGAGCACGGTGCCGCTGATTTCTTGCGCCATCAGCTCATGGCGGGCATTGCCATTCTCAATCATAGACATGTTAAATGTTGAGCTGTAATCCCAGTTGTTATGGTTTTTATCAAGCGTGCTGCTGAACTGGATCACTAAAATACTCTTGTTAATTTGTGACCTGACGGTTTTTTTAGCGCGTGAATGCAGCAGGGTACCGCAGTCATCAAATTCTACCTGGGAATCAGCCGAGATATAGTCATCCTTGCTGGTTATACGCATGCTGATTTTTTTAGGCGTTTTCTTAGCTGACCACTCTTGAGCCAAGATGGCATTGTTAAAGGCGTTGTTGGCTGATGTTTTTTCAGAGCAGAGGTTTTCATTTGCATATACATTGCATGAATAAATAATCGGCAAACAGAACAACATTGATTTTTTCAAAGTGAACACTCCATGTCATAGCACATTGATGTTGTATGATTATATCTACGTATTGCCATATATCGCAACTTTTGCCAGCCTGGGCAACAGGCCATCCGTTTTTGCAAAGATAACGGAAAACAGGCCAGAGCGTTCATGAATCGGTACCTGTCGTTACGTTACACAATATATACTATGGTATTGTAATTTTAGAGCATGTACTATTATCGTAACTATACGACTGTAGTGATGGATATTTATGCTATGCTAACATCTGACCCACGTTATCAACTTCTAGCAGTATATAGTGCACAACATCTCCGTGCTGTTGCTGGCAGAGTCATTGCTCGTGCTGAGCTGACACCTCTGAATTTTTCTACGCTGCTCTGGCGCTCAATGTGGCAATCACCAATTCCACCTCTTTTACACCCTGAATCAGGTCACGAATTTTTACAGGAAAACGGCTGCCCCTATCCACGACCTTATGGCCTTGAGTCGTGGATCACGACCAACAATAAAGGTATTCTTGATTTCCAGTCTGCTAATAAGATTATTTATTTGGCTGGTTTTATTGAAAAAGACTGGGGTCTTAGCAGGCAAATGCCAATATGGAGAAAACACGCAACGAGTCGGATCAATGGCTATGCATATAATATTGTTCAGATGTTTATGTATGATGGGCTTTCGGATGCTTATCCAACTGAATACTATGTTACGTTCGACTACGATCTTTTGAGTGACGAGTTGAAAAACACAAGGCTTAATCGCTGGGTGTCTACATACCAAAAAAAATCGAAAGATCCCTTTGTCGTTGCATCAATGGAAATTACTCGGATATCTAATGCGAGATCAATATTTCTATGGCAAATTACGCTTGAGACAGTTAAAGGGTTATGTACATCTTTAACGGTGGAGGCTACACCGGGTAATTCATATTTAAGCTATTTTCACCCCGTCAGACAAAAGCGAGTTCATCCGTTTATTGGCTATATTTGAATGCTCAAAGGATATAGTATTAAAGGGGGGGGTATGTGCTATGCGATAAATTTACTCTGTAAAACCTAAGGGTATAGGCGTGGAGCAAGAAGATGAAATATAATACCACTCAGTCGCCGTAGAATTTCTCGGCCAAAACCGTGCGAATAGAGACTGTAATTTAAATTGTGTATCTGCCTGTTTTTGATATGTTCATTCCCACAACGGAGACAGGCAAATTATGGATGAAAATAAACTCAAAGTGCTGGCTGCTGAACTGGCCAAAGGCCTTAAAACCGAAGCCGACCTAAACCAGTTTTTCCGGATGCTGACAAAGCTTACCGTCGAAACGGCGCTCAATGCAGAAGTGAGCGAGCACCTCGGACACGAGAAAAACGCGCCCAAAAAGCTCAAAGACCCGCAATGGCTACTCGTTAAAACGCTGCTGAGTGATGATGGCGAGAGCGAGCTGAGCACCCCGCGTGACCGTGAAAATACCTTTGAACCTCAGTTACCAGACGCGTATTACGCAGATGGACATCCAGATTTGGTCCCTCTACGCCAAAGGCACGACCTCCCGCGAAATCGTCGCCACGTTCAAGGAAATGTACGATACGGACGTGTCTCCCACGCTGATATCTAAAGTCACCGATGCAGTTAAAGAACAGGTGACAAAGTGGTAAAGTAGGCCTCTTGATGTACTGTATCCCATTGTTTATCTTGACTGTATCGTGGCGAGGGTTCGTCAGGCTGGCAGCGTGATTAACAAAGCCGTATTCCTCGCTCTGGGCATTAATACAGAAGGTGATCTTGACCCGCTATCTCCAGACAGCTTTTGTATCTTGAGTTAACAATGCCCGCAGGCGTCGGTATTCTCCCGGGGAGTGATATCCCAGTGCGAAACGAGGGTTTCCTCACCCAAGCTGGTGAATTTCATTCTGACCAGTGGAACAGTCGGCACCATGTTGACCTTTGTGGTCACCGGGCCATTTGTGGCGCACTTAGGCGTACATGCGGTGCTGGTTATGGCGGATGTGCTGTATTTTTTGGTCTTTATTCTCTGCTTTGCCCTGGGGTTCTGCACTCGGCACCACTTGCACGGCGGCAACGCCGAAAATATCTGACTCGCGCCGTGCCGAATAGCAAAAAGCCCGCTCGGGTTTCCCTGAGCGGGCTTCTCTAAATATGGCTCCTCTGACTGGACTCGAACCAGTGACATACGGATTAACAGTCCGCCGTTCTACCGACTGAACTACAGAGGAATCGTTTGAACGGGGCGAATAATAGCGGGGCGGTTGCGGCTTGTAAAGCGTGAAGACGTCCGATGCGTTCGTTTGCTGCAAGATTGCCCAACCTGCTGCTTTTTCTCGCTTTTGTCGCTTATCCCGCGCGCAGCGCCGCCGGGTTGCCCGTTGTTTGGCGCATTTGCCTGCCGATGGTGCAACGGTTGCCCTGCGCGGTGGCGCGCGCCGCCCGGCGAACGGCCATTTACCGCCTTGTACCCCGCTTCCACGGCCGTTTACCGACTCTGGCCTGGATCTTGCTGTGATTGCATGACCGGATTTCGGCATTCTCAATTTAGCGGCTCGCTGGAGGCACTATGAATTTCAGACGTCTGAAGTACTTCGTGAAAATCGTCGATATCGGCAGCCTGACTCAGGCGGCGGAGGTGTTGCACATCGCCCAGCCGGCGCTCAGCCAGCAGCTGGCGACGCTGGAAGGAGAGCTGAAGCAACAGCTGCTGATCCGCACCAAGCGCGGGGTGCAGCCGACCGAGGCCGGCAACATTCTGTATGCCCACGCGCAGACCATTCTGCGCCAGTGCGAGCAGGCGCAGAGCGCGGTTAACAGCGCCGGACAGGCGATGAGCGGCCAGGTGTCGCTCGGGCTGGCGTCAGGCAGCACCGCGGCGCAGCTGGCGCTGCCGTTGCTGCAGACTCTGCGCGATCAGCAGCCGGGTATCCTGCTCAGCCTGCATGAAAACGGCGGCACGACGCTCACCGGACAGGTGGCTAACCAGACGCTGGACATGGCGATGGTCTACGGCGCCAAAATGCCCGCTGGGCTGCACGCCATCGCGTTGATGCGGGAAGATCTCTATCTGGTGGCGACGCGCGCGGTGCCGCATCCCGGCAACAGCGTCGAGCTGCTGGACGTGGCGCGGCTGAACCTGTTCCTGCCGCGCGAGGGCGATGCGGTGCGCAACCAGCTGGAGGAGGCGATGGCGCTGCGCAAGCTGGCTGCCAACGTGGTGGGGGAGATCGAATCCTCGGGTGCGTTGAGCGCCGCGATCGCCAGCGGGCTGGGGGCGACCGTGCTGCCGGAATCGGTGGCGCGCGCGATGATCGGCCCGGCCAAGGCCTGGATGGCACGCATCAATGCGCCGACGATGTCGGTGCCGCTGGCGCTGTGCATGTCGGGCCAACAGGCACTGTCCGCCCCGGCGCTGCTGGTCAAAGATCTGCTGCTGTCGATCGCCGGCGGCCGCAGCCAGGAAAAACGCGCACTGGCGCTGGTGCGTTGAGGAAAAAACGGCCCGCCGCAGCGGGCCTGAGCACCGTTACCGGAACGGCGGTTCGTTGAAGGTGCGCAGCTTGCGCGAGTGCAGACGATCGCCCTCGGCGCGCAGCAGATCGATGGCGCAGATGCCAATCTGCAGGTGCTCGGAGATCGCCCCTTCGTAGAAGCGGTTGGCCTGGCCCGGCAGTTTTATTTCACCGTGCAGCGGTTTGTCGGAGACGCACAGCAGCGTGCCGTACGGCACCCGGAAGCGGTAACCCTGAGCGGCGATGGTGGAGCTCTCCATGTCGACCGCCACCGCGCGGCTGAGGTTGAAGCGCCGCGCCGAAGCGGAGTAACGCAGCTCCCAGTTGCGATCGTCGGTGGTGACCACCGTGCCGGTGCGCAAACGCTGTTTGACCTCTTCACCGGGCATGCCGCTGACCATCTTGGTGGCGTCGTACAGGGCGCGCTGCACCTCGGCGATGCTCGGGATCGGGATATCCGGCGGCAGCACCGCATCCAGTACGTGATCGTCGCGCAGATAGGCGTGGGCCAGCACGTAATCGCCGATCTTCTGGCTTTCGCGCAGGCCGCCGCAGTGGCCGATCATCAGCCAGGCGCTCGGGCGCAGCACCGCCAGATGATCGCAAATGGTTTTGGCGTTGGACGGGCCGACGCCGATGTTGATCAGCGTGATGCCCTGGCCGGTGCGCGAGATCAGGTGATAGGCCGGCATCTGGTGGTTTTTCCACGCCAGATCGGACACCGCCTGTTCGGGCGCGCTGGTTTCCGGCGTGATGTAGGTGCCGCCGGCGCTGGAGAGCGCGATGTACGGGCTGGCCGGATCGGCGATCTGCGCGCAGGCCCAGCGCACGAACTCGTCCACATAGCGGGTGTAGTTGGTGAACAGCACGAACGGCTGGAAATGCTCCACCGGGGTGCCGGTGTAGTGCCGCAGACGCGCCAGCGAGAAATCCGCGCGCAGCGCATCGAAATGCGACAGCGGGAAATGGTTGTCGGTGGTGTGATACAGACCGTCGGCGGTCTCGTCACCGATCTGCGCCAGCTCGGTGGTGGGGAAATGCTGCGCGATACCGGCGCTCATTGAGCGATCGAGCGCCAGGCTGGACCCGTCGATCACATAAGGGAACGGGATCTCCTGCTGCGACGGCGCCACTTCAATATGGGCGGCGTAGTCGTGTTCCAGCATCGCCAGCTGTTCGGCCAGATAGTGGCGGAACAGCTGCGGCCGGGTCACGGTGGTGCTGTAGCTGCCGGGATGGGTAAAGCGGCCGAAGGCGCGGGTTTTGTTTGGGCCGGACTGCTGCCCGTCCCAGCTGACGCGCAGCTCGGGATACACGAACAGCCCGGCGGTGCGCGCCTGCGGGTCCGGCAGGGTGCCGTGGCTGATAAAGTCACTGACCGCCTGCCGCAGCGCGTCTACCGCGGCGTCATACAGGGCTTCCAGTTGATCGAGTGCCTGATCGGCGCTGAGGCCGCTGCGAGGTGGGGCATAGCTCATACTTTCTCCTTCGATGTCCCGGCTCTGGGGCGGGATTGGCGGCATTTCACCGTCACAGGTTAGCCGAAGCAGGGCGTAAAAGCTTGGTCGAAATGACGGGCACGGCAAAGAAATTACCGCGCCCGTGAAGGCGGGGGGATCAGGAGGCGGGAGCGGCCGCTTCGACCTTCAGCGATACCAGGCCGATGCCCAGCTTCTTCGGCGTGAAGCCGCCGCTGGCGCTCTCTTTCGGCTCGGTCGGTGCCGGCGGGGTAATGCTGATCTTCTGCGCGCCGCGCGGGTTGTCGAAGCGCAGGGTGACGGTGCTGTCCTGCTCGCCGAGCGACACGAAGCGCTCTTCGTCGCCGACGCGCACCGAAATTGGTTCGCCGACGTTGTTGCCGTAGGCGCGGGCGCGCAGCACCAGATCAAAGGTCTTCGGCAGCGGGTCGACGTAATCGATGTCGACCGCCGGCGCCAGGTTGGCGTCGGACCAGCGGCCCCACTCCTCGACGGCGGAAACGCCGGTAATGGCCTTCACCTGCTCCGGCAGGCCGGGCAGCATGAACTCGATGGCGTCCGCCCGGTATTTCACCGCCGCATCGTCCACCTGCAGGCGAGCGACGGCGTTTTGGTAATCGGCGACGCTGTCCGTCGCCGGGCCGGTGAAGTTCACCTTGCCGTTGAAGCGTTCGCCGCTGGCCTGCGCGATCTGCGGCGGCGAGGCCAGGGTGCCGGAGGCCACGCAGATGTCGGTGCTCAGCGCCAGCTGCGGCGCCCAGACCCGGCCGATCTCGTAGCATTTATCGACCCAGACGAATTTCTCCCCCGCGCCCAGCCCGGCCAGCTGTTTGCGCAGCGGGGTGGAGAGGTAGACGTTGAACATCGGTTCGATGCGGTTGTCGCCCACCCGCAGGATGAACGGCACCTTGTAAGTGACGCCGGAGAAGCTGAAGCTGCGTTGGCGCGTGTCCACGCTGTAGTCGCTGATGCGGTTCGGCAGGCCCCACTGGTTGATCACCGCCGGTTTCCAGCCGTTAATTTTCTCTTCGATATTCAGGAACACCGTAGACAGCGACGGCGCCGACAGGCTGCTGCGGCCGAGGCCGATGTAGTTGTCGCCGCCCATCACGTCCAGCACCGTGGCGCCGTTGTCCAGCGTGCTGCGCTTCTCGTTGCGCTGCTCCGCCTGCGGCCGGGTGCCGTCGATGATGAAGAACAGGTTGCGGCGCTTCTGTTTGGTCAGGATGTCGTAGGCGGTGTTGTTCATCGCCAGATGATCGGAGGAGACCACGATCACGGTGTTGCTGAAATAGGGCGAGCGTTTGATTTTGTCGATCAGCGCGGCGATGTGTTGCTGGCTGCAGGCCACCGCGCTCAGCGAGCGGTTTTCCTTGTTCTGCCAGGCGTAGCTTTTCTTGCTGCAGCCGGCGGAGATAAAGCCGTCCGGGTGATGGGTATCGACGGTCAGGGTAAACAGCGAGAACGGTTGGCGCTGTTTGGACAGCTCGACGAACTTGCCGTACACCACGTCCAGCACGCTGTCGTCGTACCAGCCCCAGTCGTTTTTGTAGCTCGGATCGGCGACCTGTTCGCGCAGCTCTTTGAAGCCGTAAACGTGGTCGAAGCCGTGGGATTTCAGGAAGGTGTCTTTACCGGCGAACGCCAGCTCGGCGCCCTGATAGAAATAGTTGCTGTAGCCGGCGGCCTTCAGCACGTCGCCCAGGCAGACGTTCTCCGGGTAGAAGGTGGAGACCGCGCTGGAGGCGTTGCCGTCGAAGGGCGCGAACAGCGGAATGCCGCACTGTGAGGCGACCATGCCGGCGATGGTGTAACCGGTGCCCGGCAGCTGTTGGGTGTTGCTGAAATCGATGCTGTCCGCGCGCAGGGCGTTCAGCTCGTCGGCCAGGCCGGGAAACAGCTCGGTATCGAAGTAGGTGCGCTCCAGGCTCTCGGCATAGATGTACACCAGGTTCGGCCGCTTGCCCTGCACGGTCTTTTTCGGCGCCTTGTAGTAGGTGGTGAAATCGGCGGTATCGCCGACGATCTGGCTCTTGACCAGCAGCGAGATGTCCTGAAATGCCGGGGTGGTGCCGACCGAAAACAGCGCCAGCAGCACGGCGACGAGGCTGTAGGCCACGCTGCTGCCTTTGGCTTTGCGGCGCAGCAGGCTGCGGGCCAGCACCGCGAAGATAAGCCCCAACGCCGCCAGCAGGCCGATGAACGGCAGCACGTATTTGCTGATGCCCGCGCCTTTGAGGCTGCTGGTGACGGTGTAAATCACCGCGTCGGTGATGCCGTCGCCGGTAAAGTAGTTGCTGGCGATCAGAATAACGTTCAGCACCAGATAGCTGCCGAGCAGCGTCAGCAAAATGGCGAACCACCAGCGGTTGGCGGCGGCCCGGGTGCGATAAATCAAAATCGACGCCAAGAAGAGAACAAACGAAACGACTGCTAAAACCATCCGCCAAACCCTGTCTGATTGAAAAAACGTTGCTGCCCTGGTCTGCGCCGCCGACCGTGCCGCGGCGCGAAAAGTGAAGGGTATAGCCTATTGCCGGCGGCGGAACAACGCGCGATCTCCCGCTACGGCCGACGAACGGCGGCTATTGTACATTTTTATGATAATAGTGTGACGTTAATCACGCCGACGGCGGCCTCGGCGGCGAAAGCTTGCTGGTCGGAGGTTTCGCTCTACGCTTAATGAGCGCCACGACGGTGCGCCCATCAGCCTTTCACAGGAGGAAGTATGCAGACGATTCCCGCCGCGGTACTCGACGATCTGGCCCCGCAAGGCGTGTTGCGCGCGGCGATCAACTACGGCAATCCGGTGCTGGCACAGGCCGGGGCCGGCGGTAAACCGCAAGGCGCTTCGGTGGAGCTGGCCGCCGCGCTGGCCCAGGAGCTGGGCGTGGCGCTCGAGCTGGTCACCTATGACGCGGCGGGCAAGGTGTTTGCCGACCTGGACAGCGGCGCCTGGAACCTGGCGTTTATGGCTATCGAGCCGGTGCGTGCGGCGCAAATCGCCTTCAGCGAACCCTATGTGATCATCGAGGGGACTTACCTGGTGGCGAACGACGCGCCTTACTTTGAGGTGGCGCAGCTCGACCGGCCGGAGGTGCGCATCGCGATCGGCCAGGGGGCGGCGTACGATCTGTTTTTATCGCGCACGCTGCAGCAGGCGCAGCTGGTGCGGGCGGCAACCTCCGCCGAGGCGATCGCGCTGTTTTTCGAACGGGGGCTGGAGGCGGCGGCCGGCGTGCGTCAACCGCTGCTGGCCGCTGCGGCCGCCCATCCCGGCTACCGGGTGCTGGACGGGCATTTCACCGCCATCCACCAGGCGATGGCGGTGCCGCGGCAAAAAACGCAGGGCGCCGCCTACGTGAACGCGTTTATCGAACGCTGCAAGGCCAACGGGCTGGTGAAGGTGGCCTTGCAGCGCAGCGGCCAGGGCGAGGTGACGGTGGCGCCGCCGGCCGCCTCGGCGTGATCAGTCGAGCTCCACCGCGTACTGTTCCACCGGGGTGATTTTCTTGATCAGCTTGTTGTCGAACAGGAACTGTTCGTAAGCCTGGTAGCGCGCGCGATCCAACTTGGCCGGATCGCGGGCGAACAGCGGCAGGCTGGCTTGCCACGCCTGTTTGTTCAGCTCGGTATTCAGCTCCGGGTGCGCCTTGGCGAACGCCAGCCAGGTGTCCTGCGGGTGTGCATGCAGGTAGTCGCTGCCTTGCTTCAGTGCGGCGAGGAATTTGCGGATTTTCGGCTCGTTCACCGCATCGCGGTTGGCGACGATGATCAGCTCGTCGTAGGCCGGCACGCCGTAGTCTTCGACGTTAAACACCACCGGCTTTTTGCCCTGCAGCTTCAGCTCCAGCGCTTCGATGTTGCGGTAGCCGCCGATCACCGCATCGACCTGGCCCGCCAGCAGGGCGCTGGTCAGCTGGAAGTTGACGTTGATGAGCTTGATGTCCTGCGGCTTGAGGTGCTCGTGTTCGACCATGGTGGCCAGCGTCGCCTGTTCGATGCCGCTGACCGAGTAGCCCACCGTTTTGCCCTTGAGATCCGCCGGCGACGTGATGTTTTTGTCCAGCGCGATCACCGTATTCAACGGCGTGTTGATCAGCGTGCCGACGCGCATCAGCGGCAGGCCCTGATCGGCGAAGAAATGCAGCTGCGGCTGATAGGTGATGGCGAGGTCGGCCTGTTTGGCGGCCACCAGCCGCGGCGGCAGCGCCGGATCGGACGGCGGCACGATCTTGACGTCCAACCCTGCGGCCTTGAAGGCGCCGATCTGCTCGGCCACCATAATTGGCGCGTGATCGGGGTTGATGTACCAGTCGAGCACCAGCGTCAGCTTCTCGGCCGCACCGGCCTGGCCGGTGAGGGCAGCGCCCAGCAGCAGTCCGCAAACGGTTTGTTTGATCATGGTCGTTCCTTTATCCCTGGTTATGGTTGCAATCATCAGTCGTTTTCCGGCGCCCAGGCGATCAGACGCCGCAGCAGCGCATCCACCGCGGCCCACAGCAGCACGGTCATCAGCACCAAAATAAACAGCGCGGCGAAGCAGACGTCGGTCTGCATGCGCGCGTTGGCGTTCAGCATCACGTAGCCCAGCCCTTCGGCCGAGCCGACCCATTCGCCGATGATGGCGCCGATCGGCGCGACGGCGGCGGCCATGCGCAGGCCGGAGCCGAAGGCCGGTAGCGCCGCCATCAGCCGCACGTGCCGCAGCTGCGCCCAGCGCGAAGCGCGCATCGTGCGCGCCAGATCGAGATAGTCGTTGTTGACCCGGCGCAGCCCGTCGAAAAAGGCCGACACCACCGGGAAGAAAATCACCAGCACCGCCATCGCCACCTTGGCGCTCATGCCGAAGCCGAACCACAGCACCAGCAGTGGCGCCAGGGCGAACACCGGTATCGCCTGGCTGGTGAGCACCAGTGGCATCAGCCAGCGCTGCAGCCGCGGCGAGAAGATCATGCACAGCGCCAGCGCCGCGCCGAGCAGCACGCCCAGCACCAGCCCGCTGACGATCTCCGAAGCCGTGACCAGCGTGTGCCAGGCGAGATAGCCGCGCCCGTCCCACAGCGCCTGCGCCACCGCGCCCGGCGTGGGCAGCAGAAAGGCCGGAATGCCGCTTTGCGCCGCCAGCCACCACAGCAGCAGCAGGCCGGCAAACACCGTCAGCCCACGCCGCAGGCGGGTGAGGCCACGCTCTTCGGCAATCTTCATTGCGCGGCCCTCACCAGCTGTTGCAGCAGCTCGGCCTGGCTTTTCAGCAGGTCGGCGTCATCCGGCGCGCGCGGCGGTTGCCCGCTGATACGGTGGGTATCGTCGAGGCCCAGCGGCCAGGGCGACAGTACCAGCAGCCGGTGGCTCAGGCGGCAGGCCTCCATCGGATCGTGGGTGATCAGCAGTACGGTATTTTGCGCCAGCAGCTCGGCGGCCAGGCTTTGGATCTCGGCGCGGGTAATGGCGTCCAATGCGGAGAAGGGTTCGTCCATCAGCACGATCGGCTGGCGTTCGTAGAGCGTGCGGGCGATGGCGGCGCGCTGGCGCATGCCGCCGGACAGCGCGGCGGGCAGGCTGCGGCCATGCGCGGCCAGGCCTACGCGTTCGAGCAGATGCGCCACCCACGCCCGATCCGCCACTTCGCCGCGCAGCCGCGAGCCGAGGGCGACGTTCTCTTCGACGGTCAGCCACGGGTAGAGCAGGTCTTTTTGCCCCATGTAGGCGATGCGCCCGGCGATCGGCAAACCGTCGCTGCCGGTCACCGTGCCCGAACTGGCCTGCGCCAGGCCGGCGATGATCTTCAGCAGGCTGGTTTTGCCGGCGCCGCTGGCGCCGAGCAGGGCGACGAAGCTGCCGCCGGCGATGTCGAAGCTCAGCCGGTCGAAGACGATTTGCTGACCGAAACGCAGGCTGAGATCCCGCACCTGGATGCCGGGTGGGAGAAGCGGGGAGGTCATGAGGCGTTCAGCCCCATCTGCCAAAATGCCGATTCCAGCTGGGTGGCGGTGGTGAAAATCTGCGCCAGCTCGGTGAAGCGGCCTTGTGCGCCGCGCTGGTGGCCGACGGTTTCCAGCAGTTCGATGGCGGCACGCACGCCGGCCAGATAGCCCTCGTCGCCGTAGTTGCGGATCCAGGAGGCGTAAGGATTGCCCTCCATCTGAGTGGCGGGATCGTGCAGCAGCCGCAGGCCGATTTCGGCATAGCCGGCCACGCAGGGCAGCAGGCCGGCCAGCAGATCGAGGGCGTCGCCGGCATGGCCGATATCCAGCACGTAGCGGGTGTAGTTCATGGTTTCCGACGCTTCCGGCTGGGCGGCGATCTGCGCTTCGCTCAGCCCCCATTCGGCGCAGTAGGCCACGTGCAACGGCAGTTCGGCGACGATGCCGTTGAGCGAGGCGGTGGCGGCGCGCATCTCCGGCAGGGTGCGCAGCTTGCTGACCAGCAGCGCGTAGGCGCGGGCGAAGTGCAGCAGAAACAGATAGTCCTGGGTCAGGTAGCGGCGAAAAGCGCGTTCAGGCAAGGTGCCGGCGGCCAGCTGCTGCAGAAATGGATGATCGACGTAATCTTGCCAGTGGCTGCCGGCATGGTGGCGCAGCCGGCCGTAAAGACCGCTTTCGAACAGGGTAGTGATGGACATGGGACCTCCTTGAGTCAGTGGAGATCCGGGCACGCTGGGGTATGAACAGGCAACGGGTGAGAGCGTTGTTGCCTAACCGTCCCTTCGCTGGCATGACCCAGATCAGGTTCAAAGGGTTCGGCTTGCGCCATCTCAGCCCGTAACAGGACACCCCTCGGAGCTGCTTGTTATACGACATTTGTTTTTTGATTACAATCGCCGGGCGGTGCGGCGGCAATCGGTTCGTTTAGTGCGATCGAGGGTGATTTTGCTGGCGCAAGGCGCGCGGTTTTTGTCACTGTAGGCTCATGTTTTGCCTCTGAGGATGATGCCCGATGAAAAAGATTGGTTTTCTCTCGTTTGGCCACTGGTCGCCTTCCGCCCAGTCCGGCACCCGTTCCGCGGCGGATGCGCTGCTGCAGTCCATCGATCTGGCGGTCGCCGCCGAAGATCTGGGGGCGGACGGCGCCTATTTTCGCGTGCATCACTTCGCGCGCCAGCTGGGATCGCCGTTCCCGCTGTTGGCCGCCATCGGCGCCAAAACCCAACGCATCGAGATCGGCACCGGCGTGATCGACATGCGCTATGAAAATCCGCTGTACATGGTGGAGGACGCTGGCGCGGCGGATCTGATCGCCGGCGGGCGGCTGCAGCTCGGCATCAGCCGCGGCTCGCCGGAGCAGGTGATCGACGGCTGGCGCTATTTCGGCTATGCCCCGGCCGACGGCGAAACCGATGCGGACATGGCCCGCCGCCATACCGAAGTGTTCCTGGAAGCGCTGCGCGGCGAAGGGTTCGCCGAGCCCAATCCGCAGCCGATGTTCCCGAATCCGCCCGGGCTGCTGCGGCCGGAACCGTTTTCCGCCGGGCTGCGCGACCGCATCTGGTGGGGCGCCGGCTCCAATGCCACCGCCGTCTGGGCGGCGAAGCTCGGCATGCACCTGCAAAGCTCGACGCTCAAGAACGACGAGACCGGCGAACCCTTCCACATCCAGCAAGCCAAGCAGATCCGCGCCTACCGCGCCGCCTGGCAAGAGGCCGGCCACACGCATGAGCCGCGGGTTTCCGTGAGCCGTAGCATCTTCGCGCTGGTGGATCAGCGGGATCGCAACTACTTCGGCGGCAGCGGTAAGGAAGGCGACCAACTGGGGTATATCGATGCGCAAACCCGGGCGATCTTTGGCCGCAGTTACGCCGCAGAACCTGACGCGTTGATCGAACAGCTGGCGCAGGACGAGGCCATCGCCGAAGCGGATACCTTGCTGCTGACCGTGCCTAACCAACTGGGCGTGGATTACAACGCCCACGTTATCGAATCGATTTTAACCCATGTCGCGCCGGCGCTCGGCTGGCGCTAAACGGAGGAGCTGCATGTCACGCATTTTCATTACCGGCTCGGTGGACGGGCTGGGCCGCGCCGCCGCGCAAACGCTGTTGGACGAAGGGCATCAGGTGATTCTGCATGCGCGTGAGCCCGGCCGTCTGGACGCGGTGCGCGATCTGCTGGATCGCGGTGCACAGGCGACGATCGGCGATCTGTCCGATGTGCAGCAGATCCGGCAGCTCGCCGAGCAGGTCAATCGCCTCGGTCGCCCGGACGCGGTGATCCACAATGCCGGTATGTTTACCGGACCGCAGGTGATGCCGGTGAACGTCATAGCGCCCTACCTGCTGACGGCCCTGATCGAACGCCCCAAGCGTATCGTCTATCTGAGCAGCAGTATGCACTTTGACGGCGTGGCGGAACTGAACGGCGTGGATTGGCTTGGCGGCGCCGCAGGCTCTTATTCGGACAGCAAACTGTTCGTCACCGCGCTGGCCGCCGCCGTGGCGCGCCTGTGGCCTGACGTGATCAGCAGCGCGGTCGATCCCGGTTGGGTGCCGACAAAAATGGGCGGCGCGGACGCGCCCGACGATCTGGCGCTGGGGCATGTGACGCAGGCGTGGCTGGTGAGCAGCGATGAACCGCAGGCTCTGGCGTCCGGCGGCTATTGGCACCATCAGCAGCGCCTCGAACCCCACGCGGCGGTACACGACGAGGTGTTTCAAACGGCGCTGTTGGCGCAATTGGCGCGCGCTGGCGGGGTGAGCTTGCCGCAGGTTTGAATGGTTATTCCTTCCTGGCCCGTCGAGGTTATCGGCGGGCTTTTTTATGCCCGCAGGGTGAACCCGCGGCGCTTTTCTTATACAGTGGTTGTCTGGCCTGTTTTGACTGTTTTCTCTATTTTTGCCATGCACACATTCCTGATTATCGTCCCTGAAGGGGGCATGCTGTTCGAAGCGGCGGGCATCGCCGATATCCTGATGCAGGCTAGTCGCCTGAGTTCCGCCGAGACGCCGCTGTATCAGATCGCGGTCGCCACTACGCAATCTCACCGGGTGGTGCACGGCCTGTCCGGGCTGAGCCTGTTGGCTGACCATCGCCTGGCGGATCTCGATCCGGCCCTGCCGCGCGATACCGTCATTGTTGCCGGCAAGGGGGCAACCGAAGAAGAGGGCGCCCTGGTGGCGGATTGGCTGCGCCGCGCGGCGCCGCAGACGCGCCGTATCGCTTCGGTTTGCGGCGGGGCTCTGCTGCTGGCCGAGGCCGGGTTGCTGGACGGGCGGCGGGCGACCACTCACTGGCGGCTGGCGGAAACGCTGCAGGCGCGCTTCCCGCGGGTGCAGGTTGAAAACGGCCCGATCTACGTGCAGGACGGGCCGATTTGGACCTCCGGCGGCGTCAGTTCCGGCTTCGATCTGACGCTGGCGCTGGTGGAGGATGATTACGGCTTCGTGCAGGCGCGCGAAGTGGCGCAGGATCTGGTGATGTTTCTGCGCCGCCCCGGCGGGCAGGCGCAGTTCAGCCGCTACCCGCTCAACCAGGCCAAATCGCCGGGCCCGATCCGCGACCTGCAGTCCTGGATCCTGGAAAACCTCGCCGACGATCTCAGCGTCGATCGGTTGGCCGAACGCGTGGCGATGAGCCCGCGCAACTTTACCCGCGTATTCACCCGCGAGACGGGCATTTCTCCCGCCAAATTCGTCGAAGAAGGCCGGTTGCATACCGCCAGGCAGCGCCTGGAGCAGAGTGCGCAAGGCATCGAGCAGATCGCCCTGGCCACCGGCTTTGGCAACGGCCTTAACCTGCGGCGGGTGTTTGAACGCAAACTGCAGCTGACCCCGAGCGAATACCGCGAACGCTTTCACGCGCGCAATTTGGCGTAAATTGATCGGTAAACGTCATTTACGCCGCCTCGGGGCAGGGCTAGAGTTGAGGCAAAGCCCAAAACGAGGAGTGCATCATGGTGAGAGTAGGCATTAATGGATTTGGCAGGATCGGACGCAACGTGCTGCGCGCGGCGCTGGGGCGCAGCGATTTTGAAGTGGTGGCGATCAACGATCTGACGGACAGCAAAACGCTGGCGCACCTGCTGAAATACGACACGCTTTCCGGCACGCTGGCGGCCAGGGTGGAAGCCGGCGACAACCAACTGCTGCTGGACGGCCGGCCGATTCAGGTGTTTTCGCAGCGCGACCCCGCCGAGATCCCCTGGAGCAGCGTGGGCGTTGACGTGGTGATCGAAGCGACGGGCTTCTTTACCGACAAGGCCAAGGCGGAAGTGCACATCACGCACGGCGGCGCCAAGCGGGTGATTATCTCGGCGCCGGCCAAGAACGACGACATCACCATCGTCATGGGGGTTAACGACCAGCTCTACGATCCGGCGCTGCATAAAGTGGTCAGCAACGGCAGCTGCACCACTAACGGGCTGGCGCCCGCCGCGCAGGTGCTGCATCAGGCGTTCGGCATCGAATACGGGCTGATGAACACTACTCACGCCTATACCAATAGCCAGGCGCTGCACGATCAGCCGGAAAAAGATCTGCGCGGCGCGCGGGCGGCGGCGGAATCGATCGTGCCTTATTCCAGCGGCGCGGCCAAGGCGCTCGGCAAGGTGATCCCGGATCTCGACGGCAGGTTGACCGGTTACTCGCTGCGGGTGCCGGTGCCGGTCGTCTCGATCGTCGATCTGACGGTGACGCTGAAACGCCCGGCGACGGTGGAAGAGATTAACGCCGCTTTCCGCGCGGCGGCGGCATCCGGCCCGCTGAAAGGGATCCTGGGCTACAGCGATGAACCGCTGGTGTCGAGCGACTACCGGGGTGATGCGCGTTCGTCGATCATCGACGGGCTGTCCACGCTGGTGATCGGCGGCAATCTGGTGAAAGTGCTCGCCTGGTATGACAACGAATGGGGTTTCTCCAATCGGTTGGTCGATCTGGCGCTGCTGATGGAAAAACGCGGGCTGTAAACGCCCCATAGCAAAAAGCCCGCTTAAGTTTCCTTAAGCGGGCTTCTCTAAATATGGCTCCTCTGACTGGACTCGAACCAGTGACATACGGATTAACAGTCCGCCGTTCTACCGACTGAACTACAGAGGAATCGTGTGAACGGGGCGCATGATATCCAGCGGCCCCGGGTGTGTCAACGCTAAATTGCCCCAGGCGGTGCGACTGCTCGGTATCTGAGCAATAAGCCCGTCAATCAGCCCATTGCGCGTCGTTTTCCACCTGGCCGCGCAACAGGCGCGCCAGCGGATCCTGGCGGTAGAAGCGGCAAAAGTGCTGATACAGCGCCGGGAAGCGTTCGGCCAGCAGCTCGGGGGCGCTGAAGAAATACTCCGACAGCACGGCGAAGCACTCGGCCGCATCGGTGGCGGCATAGGCATCCATGCTGGCGGCCTCTTCGCCGACCATGTCGATCTCGTCCTGCAGGCTTTCCATCGCGGCGTGCAGATCATGTTCCCAGGCAGCCACCTCGCGCAGCGGGATCGGCGGCACGCCGGTGGCGACGCCGCCGTTGCGCATATCCAGCTTGTGCACCGCTTCGTGGATCACCAGATTGAAACCAGAGAGATCGAAAGAGTCCTGCACGTCTTGCCAGTTGAGCACGATCGGCCCCTGTTCCCAGCTTTGGCCAGACTGCACCACTGGCCCCGAGTGCACCAGGCCGATCTCGTCCTGCCATTCGTCTTCCACCACGAACGGGGTGGGGTAGAGCAGAATTTCGTTGAAGCCGTCGAGGCACTCCGCGCCGAGTTCCAGCACCGGCAAGGCGAACAGCAGGGCGATGCGCGCCTGCATTTGCGAGGTGAGCTGCAGCCCCTGCAGCGGCACGATGCGCTTTTGCTGCAAGATCTGCCCGGCAACGGCCACCAGCCGCTGCTGCTCCTGCTCATTCAGCGGCGAGAGCAGCGGGATCGCCAGCGCGTCCTGCCACTGGGCCTGAGTGTCTGCCTGGGGTTGAGAGGGTTGAGTCGCTTTCCACGGCCATTTAATCATCAGGTTGCTCGTAAAGTCGTCACTTGAACGTTCAGCGGTGTGCTAATGCTGTAAAAATGCCGTAAAAGCGGGCATGATAGCAAGCGTTGTTAGGAGAGATGCCGGAGCGGCTGAACGGACCAGTCTCGAAAACTGGAGTAGGGGCAACTCTACCGGGGGTTCAAATCCCCCTCTCTCCGCCACTAAATTTTATTATCTCATTGAGTTAAATGATTTTTTATCATTTCATTATCTTCCGGTATGCCAATCAGTATGCCATTCATGACTAGCTTGTTTTGATTCCTTTTGGACTCTATTAGACAACTTTCTGCAGAAGACGTTATCACTTAGCCAGCATATTCGGGTAGTGCTTTGCGACTATGTTATTCAATTTGTGAACTAAGTCGTGGCGTTTGAAAGTGATATGCGCGGTCCCTTTCTGGAAGTACTTTATCGTAAACATCTCATCCTCGTAGCTAGTGCTGTTCCTTTGCGCGTGAATGTGATCGCCGAGACGGCGAGTGACATTTTCGCGATTGTCCGGGATCGGTTTGCTATCAAGCAACATCAGCATGCGTTCAAGATCTGTCAGCCGGTCACGTTGCCAGCCCCAGTTCAGACCAAACCCCCATCTGTCGTGTTTTACGACGCCCTCCACAATGATTTTCTTACCAAAATTACAAGGCGAGTTAGACTTGTAATTCCAGCTCAGGCTTTTGAAAACGTTAATCACTCCGCGCTCAAATACCTCCTCTTTGCTCTGGTGTAACTGCTCAAAGGTGCTGAGAATGTTGGCTTCCCTGATGGCAGGGAGCTCGCTCCCTTCAAGATTCCTATCCCACTGCTCGCGGGCCTGGGCGTCCATCAAACTGAGCATTCCCGATTTCTTCATCAAATCTCGCCATATACCGCGATCAAGATTGCAGGTGATCACTTTCATTGCCGTCTCTGCTTTCTCCATAAGCCAGCAGCCGCAGCGGAAATCCTGCTTCATGGCCCAGTCAAGGGTGGTTTTTCCGCTGATATCACGGGTCAGTGTCGAAATGTCGTCAAGCTGGTGGATCAGCGCTTCAATTTGCGCCAGCGCGGCGTTGCGCCCGGTGACGATACGTTCAATGCTGGTCGAGCAAATCACCGCGGTGTAGTCAGTTAATACTTCAGGTTCAGTCTGCATATTTTCTACTCCATAATGAAAACACCCGCCGGTTTAAGGGCTGGTGCTATGTTGTGGTAGCTGTCATTGTGTTCGGGTCAGGGAGCATGCCGGGGCATTCACCAGTCAAAGGTCTCAATCCCCGACAGGATATCGCCTGCTGCATCGAGGTTCAGAAGAGCGATAGGGTGATGGTTCATCAGCGTAACAACCAGCTGGCGGCAGGCTTTTGACACTCCTAACCGTTTAAGATGAAGTACCGGATGTCGCCAGGCATTGAGTCTAATCAGGTAGCCCGTTCCGGTAAAATGGAGCCACTCACCGTGGCCATACTCTTCCTGTTGGTGTGATGCGTGATACAGCAGAGAGTTATCGCCGTCGGTGATGTGGGCGGTACTGCACTGGATACCCGTGAGGTACACATCGATGGGGAGAGTGTCGCAGTTCATGAGCGCTTGCCTCCCTGGATGGCACGTGTGACCTCCCGGTAACCGGCTCGCGTCATCAGGCCGCAGGCCCGGCGGGCACGTAGAATATCTATGGCGTTCACGAGGGGCGATTGCGTCTGACCGGTGAAGCCCCTGCGGTCAATGCGCACCAGATCAAACTTTTCCACCATGGCATTCAGCGCATCCGCGAGGGACATCCCGTTATCGATATGTACCTGTATCACGGCATCGTCGCTGAACTCGGTATCGTTGAGCGTCAGGCCGTAGTGCTGCGCCAGCAGGTAGGTGAGCAAGGATTGCCAGACAGTGATGGGGGACGGGCATGTTTGGGCCGCCCGTGAGGGTGGTGCGGGTACTGTTCGCATAAGGCGTATCTCTTTGTTGGATAATAAGAACGGTGTGAGACTAAAAATGCGGGAGCGTTTTATCTGGGCGTTCCAGGTGTCGGATAAATCGCAATGTAGACGTACCCGTATGAGCCGAGGCTGTCGGCTTCACAGGTCAGGCCATGGCAATACAGCGTGACGCAGTGCTGATGACGCGGATTGAGCTCACCGGAGAGCAACATCAATTCCAGGTGGTTGATGAACTGCGGGAAAGCATTCTCCAAATCATGGCGCTGTGCATCGCTGAAAATCCCGCTGATGTCAGCACGGTCGGCCAGAAAATGCAGTCGTTCACCCTCCTGTACCAGACGGGCGCCAAATTGCGGCGTGACGTTGCGTTTCAGTCCCCAGGCGGGAACATTATGGGTTGATGGCATGTAGCGCCTCCTGATAGCGTCGGATAAATCATAAGAGCCCGTGTTCGGCGAACGAGTACACCGTCATACCGCCGACAATGCAGTGGTCCAGCACCCTGACGTCAATCAGTGCCAGCGCGTCCTGTATCCGTTGGGTGATGAGTCGGTCTGCCTCGCTGGGTTCGGCATGCCCGGAAGGATGGCAGTGCGCCACAATGACCGCGGCGGCATTATGTTTCAGTGCGCCCTTCACTATTTCACGTGGGTGGACCTGGGTGCTGGCGATGCTGCCGCTAAACAGGGTCTCTTGCGCCAACAGGCGGTGCTGGTTATCGAGATAGAGCACCATAAAGACTTCGCGCTCCAGCCGGGCCATCTGCAGGCGCAGCCAGTCGCGCACCATGAACGGGGCGGTGAAGGCTTCACCCGGTTTTCGCAGATGTTGCTCCAGGAGAAATAAAGCGCGCTGAATGGTGCGTTGGGTGGGCAAGGGCAGACCGGCGGTTGCCGGAGATAAGGTGATATTCATCATGATGGAGTGCCGTTGTCTGGAGGGTTAGTCGATGATGCGCATGATGGCGTTGCTTTCGGGATGGCTGAGGGCGTAATCCCGCAGGCGATAGTAGTGTTCGGTCATGGCGTCGCATTCGGTGCGGCAGGCGTGGTGACTGTAGGTTATCAGACAAGCAACGATGCCGGCGGCTTCATGTCCCACCGTTGCGCCATTGCCGTTAAGGGCGTTAAAGAGCGTGTACTCGCCTTCGGTGGACGGGATAATGAATGCTCCCCCGTTACTGAGGGTATAAAACTCCCAATAATCTCCGTGGTAGTCCTTACACAGCAGGTTGAGCCAGGAAAATATCGGTGACTCGATATGAAGCCATTGCGGAATGTCACCAAAGTGCTGTAGCCAAAATGACTGGCGATCCGTATCACTAACGAGGCTCGCTGTCAGTGTTGATGGTGTGTTGTCGGCAGTATTCTCTTTCATAAATATTATCCTTACATCGAGGTTGATTGGGCCGGGCAGCAGCCGACCGCGTTGGGTACAGCGAGAAACGGCGGTATCACGCCATAAAAAATGCCCCGCTCGGATGAACGGGGCATGTTGGTGTTGCTCAGAGATGACAGGTTGTCATTGCCGGGATGAGTCCCTCTGACAAGCCGTAGTTTTGAGGCCTCTCAGGTCATTATCATGTTTGGGGCGGTCGGGCGCCTGTGCGCTGTGGTTGCCGTGCGTTGAGGGAAAGCCCGGCCAGCAAGGCGGCGATAATGACAAACAGGTGCCCTTCGGACGAGTCCAGCAGGAATGAATTGAACAGATGGCAGGCCATGTAGCTGCTGAGCACCGCAACGAACAGATTTCGGCGCGCCGGCGGCAAGCGCCAGGCGACGCGGTAGCAACTCCACATCCAGGTGAGGAACACCATCAATCCCAGCAAACCGCTCTGCACCGTTTCCAACAGGTATTCATTGTGCGGATTATGCACGCCATAGCCGGTGGATGGATTGCCGTACCAAAAGCTGCCGGCGCCGTTGCCCAGCAGCGGGGATTTCTTTATCAGTCGCAGGGCTTCGCGGGCGAAGGCGGTGCGTTGCCCCATGGAGTTGTCGCAGGCCGCATAAGCCGTTTGGGCCGGGGCGAAAACGCACCCCTGAATTTGCTGGACGCCCAGCGTCAGGCGCTCCATGGCGCGATTGGGGGTCATGACCAGCATCACGACAGCCAGTATGCCGCAGGCGAGCACGGCCACTTGCTGCTTGCGCCGGAGTGTGAGCAATAACCAGATGCCCATGCCAACGGCCAATGCCACATACCCGGTACGCCCCTGCACCATCAGCAGAACATTAACCGTCGCCAACAACACCAGTCCCGCATACCCCCAGCGCCGTTTTCCGCTACAGGCAAAAGCACGCGACAACCAGACCAGCGCCGCCAGCGCCATAAACACGTTTTGGGTGATTTGCAGCTTAAACACCGTAGGGTTGTCGGGGTTCAGCCCGCCCAATGTGACATGGCCAAGCCCGCTCATGAAGCTGATGGCCAATATCGCGGCATTGGCCCACAAAAAGCCGCGGACAAATTGCGTCATCAGCCGCGAGTCGGCCAGAAAGAACAGCGCCAGCGGCAGGACATACAGCAATTTTTGGTATTTGCCGACCATTTTGGGGCCGTAGGCGTGAGCATGCGTCAGCAATGACAACGCCAGCAGCGCAAACATCAGGGCCGGCAACCAGACCAGGGGATGACAAGCCAGTGCAGCCCACTGCCGGATATCGCGCAGCCAGAGCAGACAGACGACAATCAGCCCCAGTGAGATATTCATCAGGGGATTGGAGGTCGGGAGGGAGGCTCCCAGCAAAAAGGCGGTAAACGCAAACAACCGTTGCTGAAGGGGCGTTTGTATTGACGAGGAAACTGCTGAGTTGAATAGCATCGTGACGTACTCATTGATAAGAGAAAAAACACGGTGGAAGGCCGCGCAGGATTAACGCTGCGCAGATCCGACGAGGGATGCCAGTTGCCTGTTAACCGCCTGTATCACATCGCCGGCCGGGATGGCCGCGAGGTAACGCTCGCAGGTGTTGGTGTCAACGGCTTCCGGGGCGGGCAGCGGACGATAGTCTCCGGCCCACAGCAACGTGTGGGGCGCCTGCCACGGGGACCATCGCGCGAGGTCGCTGGGCCCGAACAGCACCACCGAGGGCGTATTCAGCGCGGCGGCCATGTGCATCGGCACCGAATCGACCCCAATAAACAGCCGCGCCCGGTCAATCAACACCGCGAGCTCCGGCAGCTCCAGACGCCCGGCCAGATTAATCACCCGCCGCGGTAACAGGCAGCGGGCCATGATGGCGCTTATCATGGTGGCTTCATCTTGCGTGCGTCCGCCGGTGAGCACCACCGTTCTGCCCTGGGCGGTCAGGTGGTTAATCACGGCGCTGAATCCGTCCACCGTCCAGGTCTTGAAAGCCCAGCGTGCGGTCGGCTGTATCAGCACAAAATCGGTCAGGTGATGGCGTCGACTGAGCCGGTCAACGTCATCCACATCAGATTGCCGCCAGGCCTGCGTCACCTGCGTGATTGTCGTGGGCAAGGCCAGTGGCGCCAGAATGCTGAGATTATTCAGCACGGTGTGTTGCGCCGGGCCGGCAACGTCGACCAGTAGCGAATGGCAGGCCCGCCAGAGTCGATTGTCGCGTTTGGGGTAGCGAAACCCCAGACTGAAGGTCGGTTTGAGAAAACGGCAATACAACGCCGCCCGCCACTGATCGGAGAGGTTGATCACCAGATCATAATGGCCGGTCCGCAGGCTGTTCCATAACGCATATTCGCCGCGGTATTGCGCTTTCAGCCCTTGGCGCTTGAGATCTCGATCCACGGTAAAGGCCAGATAAACATCCTGATTGCCGGCCAGCATCGCCTCGGTGCCGTCATAGACCAGCACATCGATCAGCGCATTGGGGTAGTTGACGCGCAATGTGCTGAGCACCGGCGTCATCAACAGGACGTCGCCAAAGTGGCGCAGCTTGATGACGAGAATGCGTTGCACGCTATCCCGGTGCAAAAGCGCATTGGGCACCCGGCGATCGGGGAGTGTGGCCAGCGGGGATACAGGGCGTTTGCCGGTGGTGCGATGGGCATTCATGGTTCGTCGCCTCAGAAAAATACAAAAGGCCGCTGCAGGGCCGAAAGAGTCCGTGAGGATAAAAATAGCGCTGCGCCACGGTTCGAAAACCCGAGAAGGCTGCAGGGAGAAAACGCCGTTCTCTCTGCCGTGCTCTCTGAACCGTCAATCTCGTTATCGCGGGAAAGCGGGCGATTAGCAGACGTTCTCGTCATGGCTGAGTACGGGGGTTTTATCCTGATAAATTGTCGAGCGCTACGTGGTATTCACCGGATGAATAAAGAGTTACCGCCGAATAATATCCTGCCCGATCTTAACGGCGACCGTGCAGCAAAGATAATTGGTTGTGCAGATCAATAAGATCTTACCGATCGTTGAAAACGATCAATCCTTTACAAATTGCAGGGTTACCGAGAAAACTCCTAACCCATTGAGGTTATTAATGCCTTTTATTGCTGCAGCTGCAATGCGGGCTGAACTCACTCCCCGATCGGAGAGTTCGGTACGGGAAGTGAGTTATCGTCAGCGAATAAACGTGGAGGGGGAAAGATTAGTTCTCACCAGCGGGAATGGCGGCGCCGACTTTACAGTCGGATTGTGGAAACGCGGGCAAAACCTGTCCGGCACCTTTCAGTGTAAAACGGGTGGTTTGCATCCCTTCACCGCTAACGACCACCGTCTTGCCTTTGCGCAGCTTGTCCCAGGCGAAGCGCACGCTATCCGCACCCACACGGGAGAGCACGTCATTGAATGGGATGGGGTCACTGCCATCAACAGAGACATAAAATGACCGCGTTTGCGTCTGCGCATCATAATGGGTAAGCGAGCGACCCGCGGTATCGGTGAACATCACGAACATGGCCTTATAGGGATCGCAGCCGATGTAGAGCTGCGATTGTCCCTGGCCACGCACGCTGTACTCTGTCGTTCCCTGTCCCCACCCGCTGGCCCATGTGCCGGTTTCGGCCTGAGCCATAAAAGGTGCCGCCAGGGCACAGCAAAAAAGCCCTTTCATCAGTGTCTTCATGAGGTTGTTTCCTTTCGTTAATCGTGTTTTCCAATTTATTGCGGTAGGTCAGGTGCGCTCACCCCTGCCAGTCAGTCGTTATCAGTGCACTATCAGCGCAATGCCCAAGAATACGCCGCCGGCCAGGCCAATCAGTTGAGGCCCACAAAGCCAGAACAGACGCAGCCCCACCAGGCTGAAGAAGCCGCCGGTGGTATAGACCGCATCGGGATGCGCGAGATTACGCAAGAACTGGCCCAGCAAGGCACCGAGGCATCCCAGCGCCGTGCCGACGATAACCGCGAGTATCAGCGTACCGGTGCCGGCCTCCTGGATCTGGCCGGCGGTATTGCGCGTGACCACCAGAAGTGAAAACAGCAAAGCACCAATACCCCAGCCAAGTAAAGAAGGGGTAAGGCGTGAAGATGCATTCTGTGGGGAAGTCTCCATAGACGGTTGTCTCCTGTGTGACAGTCATATCGTGAGGAAAGGCTATCCGGCTTCCTGCTGCCGGGAATGGTGGTGTGCCAACGCACGGGGAAAGTGATGCCGGCGTGGCCGTTTGAAGGGCTGAAATCCCGTTGGGAGGAGAGAAATACGGTATCCGCAACGGCGCCCAGGCCGATCTTAATGACGGTTGAAGGCCAAAGATAATGGGTTGTACAGATCAATAACGCAAAACCGATCGGTGAAAACGATCAATCGATGAGTCTGCGACGGCGCGGATACGATAACGTGTAACGTATTGTTGTAACGAAATTTATTTCATCTCCGCTCGGAGTGATATGGGAAGGCTAGAGGCTGTTCAACCCTTGTGCTTGTCAGGTCCGTGTACGTCGGACCGGGTGGAAGAGGACGATTTTGGGGCAGATGGAAACGGTGGCCCACCGTGTTGCAGCATGAGCCACAGACGCAGGACCAAAGTCAGTAACGTGCCGAGCATGCGAAAAATACGGCACAGGGTTTGCCAGGAAAAAAAGAGCGTCCAGCGCCGTTGCTTCGGTGCCTGGTAAGAAGAAGGCATGACAATAATCTCCAGGTAATGTGGCCAACAGACAGAAAAGCGATTCTGTTGGATATGCATACCGGGGATATAGGCGTGAAATTTTTTTGAAAATGCGGCTCAATAAGGAGGGTGCAATCACGCTATTGGCTATTGGCTATTGGCTATTGGCTATTGGCTATGGGGTAAAGGAGAGTATTCGATCAAGTAAGAGTCTTACGGAGTGCAATCACTAATCTAAAACAGTCTAATCAAGTATAAAAAATGCCAATAAAGTGTAATGGGAACTAATTTAATTCGACGCCTTTCTATCGGTTGGTTCTTTTGATTTCCATATTGACTTGCGATCGTGGTTGCGATTTATTGTCAGCTCCTAAAACAACGTGAAAAACAGGTGTTGCCATGAACCACTTTCCATTAAATGCGTTTCCGCAGCTATTGCGTGAAACTATTTTAGATGTGCGTGAATGTACTCAGGCTCCGGTTCCATTAATTGCATCATCGGTGATGAGTGCTTTGTCATTATCTTGCCAGGGCCTAATTGATATCAAAGTGAATGACACCGTGCTATCTCCGACATCACTTTTTTTATTGGTGATAGCAAACTCGGGGGAGAGAAAAACAACGGTGGACCGAATGGTGCTCAAACCTTTTTACCAACATGATGCGCGTTCGAACAGTCAATATGAAGATAAGGGAAAAGACTATGAAATTGAGCAGCAAATCTGGAATGAAAAGCAAAAGGCGATTTCAAGCCTTTTCAGGAAGAAAACCATTAAAGGGCAATGTACTGACGAGTTGTCACAGTGTTTACGGAAGTTACTGGCCGAAAAACCCGTGCCACCGAAAACCCGTAAACGTATTTATAATAATGTTACGCCTGAAGCATTACAGACTGCGATGCATAGCCATTCAGCACATATAGGGCTGATTGCTGATGAAGGTGCTAATGTTCTGGACAGGAAGGTAATGAATGATTTGAGTTTTATTAACTCAATGTGGGATGGTGTCAGCTTTCATGTTGACCGTAAAACGACACAAAGCTTTACGATAGAAAATGGGCGTATCACGCTGTCAGTTATGGTGCAGAAAAAACCGTTTGATCTGTATTTAAAACGACAAGGGGAACGAGCGCGTGGAAGTGGTTTTTTTGCGCGTTGCTTACCGGTATTGATTGATGAAGGTCTCACCACGCAGGGTGAGCGTTTTATTAAAGAGTATTCCAGCGAAAGAAGATTTTTAGAGGGTTTTTATCAGCGTATAAATGAAATATTAGCAGAGGATGTGGAAAGTGATGCATTAATCAAACGGGGGGGGTTATCGTTTGAGCATTCAGCTCAGTATGCATGGGAGGACATTTACAATCAAATAGAGAGCCGTATCGGTCCCGATGAAGAGTATGCCAATATGAATGATTTTGCGTCTAAGTTGGCGAATAACGTTGCCCGACTCGCTGCCCTATTAAGTTATTTTTCGGAGGGCGAATGCCCAGTAAAAAGGCATTATGTGGAGAGTGCATGGTCGCTATGTGAATGGTACATGCAACAGGCTGTAAATATTTTCGGTAATGAAGGGGGCTATTATGAAGCCTTGTTATTGGCCTGGTTGCATCGTGAGTATTCCCGAACGGGACGAAATCATGTCAGGTATAATGATATACGGCGCTTTGGGCCTAACGCGTTACGAAAAGGAAAGTTGTTGGACAGAGTGATTGATAGCCTTGAAAGGGAGGAAGCAATAGAAATTGACTATTCACGCAATGGTGCAAGAGTTGTGTGTGAACACCATCGTTTTCATAACAATTCGTTCACAAAAAATCCGGTTTTTGTGTACTAATGCATTGCTACCGTTGCGATTGTCGCAGGATTTGAGCAGCAATTATAGAAAAATAACGCCAAACTAATTTCAGAGTGAAATTGTTGTGCTCGTTGGTTATCGTTATGAGCTTTATTCCGGTAGTGGTGTTTATTTTAGGTGATTAATAAACAATGTGGTGTCGGTATAGTTATATAAATAATATGTTTATATGTTTGATACCACTATCCACACTCTCTCTGTAGAACAGCTCTGTTGATACTTTACTCATGTGTTGTGAGTATGAGTGATAAATCTATTAACGATGACATGTGATTAATGACGGTAGCTTGATGAGCCCATTATGAATTGCCTGGCTAAATATTGAATTGTTGTCGGGGTTATTCAATGTAACAGGTGTGGGTTTTTACTCTGCATACGTAATCGTGAAATAATCTTATTTAACCAAATGAGCAGGCGGCTTACTATGGAGCTAAGGTGAAAATATATTCCTATAATTCTCAATATCAACAGGTATTTTATGATGTTATTCAGGATGCTGTAAGTGATTTTCCTCGTACTTTAGCTTTGCGAGTTGACTTGCGCTTTCCTCAAGGTTATCAATATGGACTGTCGAATAAAGAGGTTACCCGATTTATCGAGTCGTTGAAAGCTAAAATTAAAGTGGATTGTCAAAAGAAGAATCGACGCTGGAGACGTAATTGGGTTAATAGATTGCGCTATGCGTGGGTGCGGGAGGTCGGTGAGCGTAATCGCCGTAAGCATTATCACGTTTTACTCCTACTGAATAAAGACTTCTACTACGGCGCTGGAAAATTTGATTCAAATAACAGTTTAGCTGCATTAATCCAGCAGGCGTGGTGCAGTGCATTAAATGTGGACAGGGAACAATATTCGGCATTGGTTAATCTGACTAAAAATGGGATGTATTATTTGAATGGTAATTCCTCTGATTATATGCAACAGGTTACCGATTTACTGAATCGTATGGATTACCTGGCAAAAGACCATACAAAGTGTTACGACGACGGATATCGCTCCATTGGGACGAGTCGTGGATAGGATTATTGGGGGGATGTCTACAGCCAGATAATGATGAATAGATTTGGTGGGTATGTCCCCCATAATTCCAGAGTCATCGGATCTATTATTTAAGCTTGCCGATGTCGAAGATATTCCCGCAGCGAACGGTAGCCTAACGCGCTGTGCGGATGCCATTCGTTGTAATGTTTGAACGCCATCGCCAGATTTTACACTGTCGTTCGCGCATCCGGACAGCTGCGCGCGACCTTCAGCAGGCCGGTGTTCGCCGAGTTGTGCCGCCTGCTGCGCACTCGTCGGGATGGCAATCGCACCCGCAGCTATCAAGGGCGACATGTCTCGTTGCATGTGCAGGAGAACGGTGACATCGGTCTGGTTCTGCCGAATTTGCGGCACTGGCGGAACCCGCCGCGTTGTACGGCGAGCTGTGATCACCGCAGCAACGCAATATTATCAGGTCTGCCCTATAGTTAGGGACGATCGTCGAGGAGAAGTTTTGCAGCAAAAGTTCATTTTTAACCAATGGATGATGACATGAGAAAACCTACGTTTGCCGCTGCGGTATTGTGCATTAAACCGACGCACGGTGCCGGTGCGGCACCGTACGCCATCATCAAAATCATCCCTGTTTTTCCTGAACAAGCTCTGTTGAAAAATACCAATGGCATCGTCAATGTGAAATACGATATCGAACATGATGGCACGGTCAGTCAGTGAAGGATCATGAATTTACATTTAACCTCACCATCAAACAGCATAACTCGGTCTATGGCAACGGGGTCCCGTTTCGCTGATTGCCCGAAAATCCAGTATGATGGCAAGCTCGAAAGATGTACAAGTCCGATGCTCAAGGAGGCGTGAATGACTGACATTGACTGTCTCAGCGACTTTCACGTGTGTGTACCCGTCGTCGAGAACCAGGTTTGCCGCTTTCCTGAGCGCAATGGATGCTTTGGAGCTACTGTTATCTAGGAAGTTGTGAGTAAACTGAATATTTGCATCGGAGCAGAGGCGTACTGACGTGACTCTACATCTTGAAAGGCATCTAGAACAATATGTTGATATTCTAATTATGCTGGGTGGTAACACCGGTGGCCGTAAGTTGTGGCATATGGCCATCCGCTCGGGTACCGTTATGTATCGGAAGCGACTGATATGTAGTATTTACTGCTGTAGCTAGTGGAGTTATATAAAAACCCATTTAAAAATGGATGGTAATGCTTCTAGTAAAATAATCACTCTTTAATGCTTTTGTTTTTTTGCATAATAACCGAGTGGTTGATTTAAGATGTTAACAGCGCGGATATAGTTCTTTTTTGCAATAGTCTGTTAAATTATAGTGAGGATCTGAAAAAATATCGCTAATGAATGTTTGACACTCATCTGATGGTCGTTAGTATCTGGGGTGTTGTTTCTTATAAAAATATGGATACAGGTCAACAATTTTTGCTTTTAAATAAAAAATATTGTTTTTTCAATTGGTTATCAATGGGGGATGTCATAATTCGCCTGAATTTTGCCGGTGTCTCACCAAAATATTGATTAAACCTCCTTGTAAAAGCTTGTTGGCTTGCAAAGCCTGAAATAAATGAAATTTCTATTATTGGAGTATCTGTTGTTGCCAAAAGTTTAGCTGCATTCTTTAATTTCAACTCTGTAACATATTGTCCAATGGTTATCCCTTTATATAGTTTGAATATTCTCTGAAGATGCCAGGGAGAATACCCTGATTTTTTTGCTATATCATTTATTTTTAAGCTGTCACAAGAGTTTCCGTGAATCCATTCTATAAGAGAGTTTATAATATTTTCTTGCATTTAAATCCCCCGGTAAAAGTACATTTCTTATAATAATAACATGATGGGGCGAATTTATTTTGTTTTTTTTGTATGTATTTTTTGATTATGATAAACAATAAAATCGTACAACTTTCAATTTTAAATTGTGCATAATGGGTGGTTTAATGTTTATGGTTTCTTTCGAGGGTTGAATGAGAACTATTATCATCAATGGCAAGCGGGTTTTAATTTTAAACAAAAATGAAAAGCCCCCAAACTTCAAATTGGATAATCATAATGGCATTTCAGTATGTATTGAAGCTAAAGGGAAAAATTGGTTGTTTGTCTATCATCAGGAGAATTGGCTACTTGTGTCAAAAAAACCATTCACTACCTTGCGTAAGGCTGTGGAGATAGCAACTATTTTTGAGTTTGCTAGCCTCTATGAGATTTATAACTAATACAGGTTTTTTAAGTTATTATAGTTTTATCACGCCCCCTTTTATGGGGCCTTGACCTGTTCCCCGTTGATTAATACACCGCGATGTTAGTAATGTCTTCATAAGCCACATGAGGACATGCCCATGAAGAAGCGTTTTTCCGACGAACAGATCATCAGTATCCTCCGCGAGGCTGAAGCCGGGGTTTCTGCCCGTGAGCTCTGCCGTAAGCACGCCATTTCCGACGCCACCTTTTACACCAGGCGTAAGAAGTATGGCGGTATGGAGGTGCCCTGATCCTACCCGCGTAATGTGGACACTGCGCTAAGCGAGGTTCTTGTTTTCAAATTGTTCCGGGCTGAGACCACCGCAGGCACTATGCCGACGCCAGCGGTTGTAATCGCATTCGATATAATTAAACACCGTTGTCCGCATTATTTCCCGGCAGGCGAAGCGTTCCCCGTGTATGCACTCTACTTTCAGCGAGTGAAAGAAGCTTTCTGCACAGGCGTTATCGTAGCAGCAGCCTCTGGCGCTCATGCTACCACGCAGATTATGCCGTTTCAGCAATGCCTGATAGTCCGCTGAACAGTACTGGCCACCGCGGTCAGTATGAACAATGACATTTTTCGGGCGTCTACGCCGCCACAGCGCCATCTGCAACGCATCGCAGGCCAGCTGTGTCGTCATTCGCGGTGACATTGACCACCCGATAACCGCGCGGGACCACAGGTCAATCACCACAGCCAGGTACAGCCAGCCTTCATCGGTGTGAAGGTACGTGATGTCTCCTGCCCACTTCTGGTTCGGGCCGCTGGCGCTGAAGTTTTGCTTCAACAGGTTCTCTGAGACTGGCAGACCATGCTCTCGGTAACTGACCGGGCTAAACTTGCGGGATGCCTTTGCCCGCAGCCCCTGACGACGCAGGCTGACAGCTATCGTTTTGATGTTGTACGCCTGGAGCTCATCCGCGAGTCGTGGCGCACCATACCGTTGTTTTGCATCAGTGAATGCCCTGAGAACAGCTGCATCACAGGTCAGACGAAACTGCTGCCGCCGGTTAAGACGATGGCGGCGCAGGCACCACGCATACCAGCCGCTGCGGGCGACCCGGAGCACCCGACACATGGCTTTGATACTGAACTCAGCCTGATATTTTTCAATAAAGACATACTTCATTTCAGGCGCTTCGCGAAGTATGTCGCGGCCTTTTGGAGAATAGCCAGCTCCTCTGCCTGCTCCGCAAGCTGGCGTTTAAGCCGGGCATTTTCAGCCGCCAGTTCGCTTTCGCGCTCAGACGATGTCAGTTGTTGCTGTTGTTTGCTGCGCCATGTGTAGAGCTGAGATTCATACAGACTGAGTTCGCGGGCAGCGGCAGCGATGCCAATGCGTTCAGCAAGCTTCAGTGCTTCCTGGCGAAATTCGGGTGTGTGCTGCTTACGTGGATTTTTATTGGCTGTTACTGATTTTGTCATGTGAGCTACCTCTGGTTGAGAGTTTACTCACTTAGTCCCGTGTCCACTATTGGCGGGTAAGATCACCCGAGGTTAAGCGCCTGAAGTCGCTTGAGGAAGAGAACGCCAGGCTCAAGAAGCTGCTTGCCGAAGCCATGCTGGATAAGGAGACGCTTCAGGTGGCTCTGGGGCGAAAGTACTGACGACAGGGCAGAAGCGTGAAGCCGTGGTGTTGATGTGTGATGCGACCGGTTTGTCGCAACGTCGTGCCTGCAGGCTTACAGGTTTGTCTCTGTCGACCTGCCGCTATGAGGCTCAGCATCCGGCTGCTGATGCACATTTATCAGGGCATATTACTGAGCTGGCGCTTGAACGCAGACGTTTTGGTTATCGGCGCATCTGGCAGTTGCTGCGTAGGGAGGGCCTTCACGTCAATCACAAGCAGGTATACCGTATTTACCACCTTAATGGACTGAGCGTAAAACGCAGACGACGTCGTAAAGGGGTGGCAACAGAACGTCTGCCGCTGCTCCGACCGGCGGCGCCCAACCTTATATGGTCGATGGATTTCGTCATGGACGCGCTGGCCACCGGTCGCAGGATCAAATGCCTGACCTGTGTGGACGACTTCACGAAGGAGTGTCTGACAATTACCATCGCATTCGGGATTCCAGGCATTCAGGTCACGCGTATCCTGGACGGCATTGCGCTGTTTCGAGGCTATCCGGCGACGATAAGAACTGACCAGGGACCAGAGTTCACTTGCCGCGCGCTCGATCAATGGGCCTTTGAGCATGATGTTGAGTTGCGCTTAATTCAGCCGGACAGGCCTGCGCAGAACGGATTTATTGAGAGCTTTAACGGACGATTTCGCGATGAATGTCTGAGTGAACACTGGTTCAACGATATCGTTCACGCCAGGAAAATCATTAATGACTGGCGGCAGGATTATAACGAGTGTCGTCCACATTCAGCACTAAATTATCAGACGCCATCAGAGTTTGCAGCATGGTGGCGAAATGGAAAATGTGAAAGTAAACAAACCGACATTACAAACTGACGGTTGTATCTAATACTGGGGACAGGTCAAATGTCGTTCTCACCGGACAGCAGACTCCCCCTAAAAGCGTTGGAAATGGCATGGGAAACTCGCAGTAAGTCCGTGGGAGTGATATTCCACAGCGTTCAGGGCAGTCATTATACGAGCAGGCAGTTCCGGCAGTTACTGGACGATACAATGTAACGCAGAGTATGAGCTGACGTGGAAACTGCTAGGATAATAGTCCAATGGAGCGCCTTCTTCAGGAATCTGAAGAACGAATGGGGGGCGATGACGGGTTACATGAGCTTCAGTAAGGCAGCCCACGCAGTAACGAACTAAATCGTTGGGCATTAGAGCGTGCTCAGGCCGCATGAGTATAGCGTAGGGTTATCACCAAACGACTCGGAAAACCGATACCGGGAAAACTCTAACGCGGTGGCCAGTTTTTGTTGACCACTACAACAGTTTAGCAAGTAGAGTTGTGGCCGTTCTGAGGCTTAGCTATCAATTATATCGACAAACAGCACACTTTGTTGGATGCACCAGAAAAACAGTAGGCGGTAAAGTAATTTGAGGCGAGTTTGCTCGGGCGAACAAAAATCGTTGGCATGTTCTGGCTACGACTATCCAGAAATCCGCGAAGACTGTAATCCGACAGCAGCAAATCATTCATCGCTTTCTCTGTATCATAAGAACTTTGCTGTATCTAGGCCTACTTTTTTCGGATTTCCACCGAATACAACCACAGAGCTTGTGGCAACCAGACGGGTGCGCTGCAGCAGCAGGGCACCCATGCGTTCCATAATCTGCAGCACTGCATCTACGTTGATTTTCAATCCGAGTTCGAAATTTTGCTCTTCCTATACAGATAGACAAGAGCCGCCAGATGAAACATCTCTATCTGTCCTCTCGTTAATCAGAGTAGCCAATTATTCCGGATTACTGATATCTCCGCAGGCTACATTTAAACGCGGATCGCTGATGCCGTGAGTGGTGAGATATCAAAGGCAGTAATTTGTAAGATTTACTTTTACTGACCATCACGATTAAGAAGTGAACCCTTTTCCAGTACTGTCTTGGCCTGCTTTTTCCGGAAAACCAGCGGCACCAGTGAATGACAATATTCATATTTTATCTCGTAATAAGTTGTGGAATTTATACAGTAAGCACTATTTAAAAATCCCAACTCAGCTTCGCTATCACGGCACGCTCAGCCCCATAGAAACAGCCCTGAGATTCGGTAAAGCAGCTGGTGATGTACTTACGATCGGTAAGGTTTTGCGCGGTGACCTGCACCTTTCCACCTTTTAGGTTGGAAGTCAGATGTCCCAGATCGAAATGCACTTCGGCATCCATCACGCCATAGCCAGCGGTGCTGAACTGGTTCTCCATGGTGCCGCCTTTGGTACCATTGCTGAAACGTCCCCCCACACCTGCACCAACCCCGGAAGCAAAGCTGGACTCCGGCGCTTCCCAGTTGACCCACAACGAACCGAAACGGGTAGGTATACGCAGTGGGGTGCGCCCAACGACATCGCGATTGCTGTCCTGGGTATATTCCACATTCTGCCAGGTCATGGATCCGATGATGCTGAACTGGTCAGTCAGTTGGCCACGCGCTTCTAACTCAATGCCGCGGGAACGAATCTTCCCGCCCTGTACCGAGTAGTTGATGTTGTTGGGATCAGTGGTCAGGACTTTGTCCTGGGTAAGATTAAAGGCGGCAATAGAGAATAACGCTGGCAAAGATTTGGGCTGATACTTAATACCTGCCTCATACAACTCGCCGTGCGAGGGATCAAACGCGTTCCCGCTGCTGTCCACAGAGTTGATCGGCTGGAATGATTGAGCGTATGTGAAATACGGAGCAATACCGTTATCAAACAGATAATTGACGCCGGCACGCCAGGTTGTGGCTTCATCACGCTGTTTGGTATCCGCGCTGTAACCCATTAAGTCAGTGGTACGCACGCTTGACCAGTCATGACGCACCCCCACCGTAGCGCGCCATTTTTCATAGCTCAGTTGATCTTGAGCATACAAACCGGTCTGTGTATTCATCAGCCGCGTATCCTGATAGTTCTCAGGCGTGCCGTAGGTGGCCTGGCCATAAACCGGGTTGTAGATATCCAGCGTGGGGACATCATAAGAAGCGGCGTAATTGCCGTGCCCGGTAAAGCGATCCCAGCTCATGCCAATCAGAAGTTGATGATCAATATCCGCCGTAGTGAAATGTCCGTGCAGCTGATTGTCGAGATTGATGGTATTGAAATGCTCGTCAGATGCGGCGATTGATCGGTTGATGGTACGCATATCGTCCTGCAATCCGGCAAAAATCACCGCGTTATATTTTGATGTCATCTGACTGTAGCGACCATTCAGGGTGACATCCCAGTCATCATTAAAGTAGTGTTCTGCGCTATAGCCAACAGAGGCCTGCTTACGCGAAAAGGTATTGTGATCCGGCTCGCCTGGATAAGCGTCTGTCGGTAATTTACCGTTAGGATTGTATTTGGCCGTACCGGCAACAGGCAGGGAAGTCTGGGCTGCCATTTTAGGATCGTTTTGCGCACGCGCATAAATCGTGAGCTTGTTATAGTAGTCAGGCTGAAAAGTAATGGAAGGCGCTAACGCCCAGCGCCGCATTTCGGTGCCCCGCTCCTGACCTTCTTTGGTAGTTGCCGTCCCGACCACGCGGTAAAGTACCGTGCCGTCATCATTGACTTTTCCGCCAAAATCGAAAGAGCCGCGCTGATACTGATGATTCCCCCCTTCCAGCTCAACATGGCGAATGGTCTTCGCAGTGGGCAGTTTACTCTGCATCGCGATAATTCCACCCGGACTGGCCAGGCCATACAGCACAGAAGCCGGGCCACGCACCACGGTAATATCCTCCAGCAGGAAGGGATCAACCTGTTGATAGCCATAAACTATCCCGTTGTTCATGCGCAATCCGTCGAGAAACTGATCGTTAAATCCGGTGGAGCCGTAATTGAATCCGCGAATTGAGAACTGGTCAAACGCACTCACCCCACCCCATTGCTCCGCCGCCACGCCTGGTGTGTAACGCAGCGCTTCATTTAAAGAGCGAACGTTCTGCATATCCATCTGTTGACGAGTAATCACTGAGATCGACTGCGGCGTTTCCAGTAATGGCGTATCACTTTTGGTTGCGCTCTGACTGTGTGTTGCGACCAATCCACTGCTGTCGGCAGATTCGGCGACGACATTTATCGTCTCTTCTGCACTGGCCTGCGATGCCACCATGATTGCCATCAAGGCCAAGCTGAGTGGTTTCAGCGATGGCCATTTCTGTGCCCTGTTTTGCATAAGGCCCAAACTCCCTAAAAGGTGAAATGATAATTATTTGCAATGTTATAACATATCAATAAAAGCACAATCATCTATTCTGCTTTTTTTGTTGTCAGTACCGGGGGAAGAATGAATGGCACTCGATTTTGCTGTGAGTGCCTGAAGAGAAAGGATTACCTGTCGAGGGCGTGATGCTGAGCCTCAATTAATGCCCGATAACGTCCCTCCTTTATGGCCATTAAGCTGGCGTGGTCGCCACACTCAACGCAACGGCCTTGCTCAATAAAGGCAATTTGGTCAGCTGCGCGAATGGTGGATAAACGATGCGCCACAATCACCACCGTTTTATCCGCCACCAGTGCGTCTATCGCTTGCTGCACATGATATTCCGATTCGCTGTCCAGCGATGACGTAGGCTCGTCCAGTAACACGACCGGAGCATCTTTAAGAATAGCGCGCGCAATCGCCACCCTCTGGCGTTCTCCACCCGACAACGCCCCCCCCGCTTCACCCGCCCGTGTCTCATAACCCTGCGGCAGACTTTCAATGACGTGGTGAATATGCGCTTTACGTGCAGCGTTGATGATCTCCTCCTGCGTGGCGTGCGGTTTACCTAACGCGATGTTATTCGCCAGCGTATCGTCCATCAGCCACACATCCTGAAACACCACCGAAACCTGTGCTAAAAGCTGATCGGGGGGGATATGCTTTAATTCCGCGCCTCCCAACGTGATAGTGCCCTGCTGTGGATCGGCAAAGCGACTCATCAATCGGGTTAGCGTGGTTTTCCCCCCGCCCGAAGGACCGACCAACGCCGTCAGGGATTTTTCTGCAATGTGTAGCGTCACATCCTGGAGTGCAGGTTTTTCCTGCTGCTGATAGTGAAAACTGACATTGTTGAGCGTAATCGCAAAGTGCTGTGGTTGATGGAGTGGCAGTTCAGTGACCAGATCCGCTTCATTGAGCACCGCATTCACCCGCTGCAACGCCGCGTCCGCTAGTTCAAACAGGCGCACCATGGAAAGTCCCAATGTCAGAGGCTCTACCATTTGCGCTACCAGCACCGTCAGGCAGAGCAGTGATGCCAGCGGCAACTGTTGCGTTGCGCATAACCCCATCCCCAACGCGACGGTAGCCACCAGAGTGAGCTGTATGATCAGTTGTGCTTTGGCAATCAGCCGTGCAGTATTGCCGCTTTGATGCTGCACCTGATGCTGGTGAGCAAAAACCCCGCGTAAACAAGGCGCGTTCAGGCCAGATCGGCCGCTGGCACGTAACATCGCCTGAGCCTGCACATACTCAACAATGGCTGCGCTGGCTGCCGCATCCACTTCATCAATGCGCAGAAAATCCTGATTGGCATCACGTTGTGCCCGCCGTATCAGCGGCACGATGAGCCCTGTTCCCGCCAGCAGCAGCGCCCCCAGACGCCAGTCCAGCGTGAAGATCAACACCAGCACCACCGCAGGTACCACCACCAGTTGAATCGCCAGCGTAGCCAGTGAAGAGAGCGCCGTTGCCGCAAAGGTGACGTTATTGCCAAGAATCGTTGCCAGATCGCCGCTTTTTCGCCGTGCCAACTGCTCCAGCGGCATGGCACGCAAGCGATGTGCCAGCCGCTGACGCATGGCCTCCGTCACGCGATGCCAGTAGTCATAGACAAAAGCCATTTCACGCCAGCGCACCATGCCTTCAAGCAGCAGCAAAACAATGAGCACCACTAGCCAGCTCAGGATGTCACGCACGGGCAGTGCGCCCGGTGTTAATACGAGCGAAAACAGCGGCAGTGTGATAATCCAGCCCGCGGCTTGCAACATCGCCGCCACCACCGCACACGCTAACGTTCGGCGAAATGGCGCAGCGAACTCCCCTGCCACCGCAATCATGTTGTGATAAATGCGCATCATACTTCTCCCTCGCGCTTTAACGTCCACTGACTGGCAAGCTGATAGTGCTGCCACAGACGCGCGTAATAACCGCCCTGCTTCAGCAAGTCAGCATGACGGCCTTGCTCAGCCACTCTGCCTTCGTGCATCACCACAATCACATCCGCGTCAATGACCGTCTGCAAACGATGAGCAATAGTGATCACAATGCGATCCGGCGCGAGTTGCGCCAGTGCCTGCTGAATATGCCTTTCGTTGTGTGCATCGAGATAAGAAGTTGCTTCATCCATTACCAGCACGGGCGCATTGCTCAGCAGTGCGCGGGCCAGGGTCACACGCTGACGCTGGCCGCCCGATAACGAGCTCCCTCGCTCACCGATCTGCGTGTTTAATCCTTGTGGCAGTGCCGAAACGATCTCGCTCACCCCCGTCGCGGCCATAACTTGCTGCAACGCTGCATCACTGGCTTCGGGCGCAGCCAGTCGTAAATTTTCCTCCAGCGTGCCACTGATAAGAAACGGCTCCTGTAATACCAGCGCCATCTGCTTCAACAACACATCACTGCGCATCTGGCGGATATCGCTCCCCCCCAGCGTAATGCTACCCTCTGTCACGTCATAAAAACGCGGGATCAGGCGCGCCAGCGTCGATTTTCCCGAACCGGAAGCCCCGACAATGGCACAGCGTGTTCCCGCTGCGAGCGTTAATGACACGTCGCTGAGTGCAGGCTGCGGCTGATCCGGGTAGTGAAAACTGACCTTGTTCAGGCTGAGTGCGTGTCCTTGCGGTTGCTGCGGATGTAGTGGCTCTGGCAGCACGTCCTGCCGCAGCACCTCTTCAATGCGGCCTGAGGCCGCGCCAGCGTCATTCAGATAGTTAGCCAGGTGCACTAACGGTTCGAGCGCTTTGATGGGTAACGTACCCAACATCAACGCCAGCAGCCACTGCGCCAGGGTAACCTGCCCGGCTTGATACAGCACAAAACCTGCTATCATCAGCACCGCAGCCGTCGGTAACGCGGCACCTGCCAGACGATTGATTTTCCAGGGCACTTTGCTGCCTGCCATCCAGGTTTCCACCGCCGACGTAAACTGTTGCAGCCGCGCGTTAAAGCGCCGCCAACCCGCGGCGCCATTATCAAAGGTACGCATAACCGCCATACCCTGCACCAGTTCAATCACCCCGGCATTGACTGACTCACTGGCCTCATTGTATCGGTTGCGTTGCTGGGGATTTTCACGCGCCATCATTGCCATACACACGAGATTTATCGGCAAAAACAGCAACGCCACCAGCGCCAGCCGCCACTGCACCAGCGCCAGCACCAGCAGCGCGGCCAGCGGTTGACTCAGACTGGCACCGATAAACGGCACCGCATCCGCCACCGCAATATGCAGCGCTTTAACATCCTCCTGGAGGATTTTACGTAACCGCCCACTGCCCCATTGCTGTACCACTCCAAGCGGCAAACAACTGAGGTGCTCCACAAGACGCCCGCGCAGCACTTCCTCTAATTGATAACTGGCTTCGTGGGCCCGTGCTTCTGCCTGTAAGCGCAACCAGAATGCCAGCACCAACAGCAGCACACTGCCGGTGAGGGCGATAAATGACGGCGGTGGTAACATCGGGACAGACAGTAATGGCGTCACCGCCCATGCCAGCAGCGCTATGCCGCTGACGTTTAGCAAGCCCGCCACGCTGCCAAAAAGAAGTGCCAGGTTAAGTGAGCGCGCCACCTTCGGCACGCTTGCCACTAGCCTGCCAGGCTGTCCCAGTAACTTCATTTCAGCCCCTCATTCACCCGCTGCGCCACGGCTTGTGCGTTGGGCGTATCGATGCAACTGAAGTGATTACCCGCAATCGAAGTAACCTGCAGATCGCCCAGGCAGACGTTACGCCAGAAGTTCAGCGTATTGTCATCCATACCCGGTGCGAATCCAGAGCCCTGATTGGGCAACAGGAAGCGGATATCGCCGACATAAGTGCTGGGGGTGAAGTGTGCGGCATGGAAACTCTGGCGGAATACGCGGAACAGGCCCAGTGCCATTTCGGCTGGCATCTGCTGACCGGTGAACTGTTCAACACCCGCGACATAACGCGCAAAACGCTCTTCAATCGGTAATGACTGCATCTGTTGGAAAAACAAGCCTGCTGCGCCGGGTAACTGCGCCAGCGCACCCTGCGGAATGCGACCATGATGTTGCTCAATCACCTGCATAAAGCCCTTCACTAATGCATCGCCATCAACCTCACCGAAACCGGCCTGCGCCAGCGTAATGTGCAGATTGGGGATAAACAGCGATTCGATCATCAGATCATCCTGCACCTCGAACAACACCGGATGGCTGCTGATCAGCACCAGGTCAGCGATTTCTGCGCCCTGCTCGCTGAGGCGACGCGCCACTTCTACCGCAAACAACCCGCCCAGACAGTAGCCAATCAGCTGGAAGCGGCTATGTCCGGTGGCCAGCAGGCGTTGTGCGTAATCATCTGCCATGCGCTCAACCGCCTGTTGTGGGGACAAGGCGCAATATTGTGCGGTATCGGCAATCACAATGCCGATGACCGGCCCGCGTGGATCTTTCTCCAGCTCCGCCAGCATCGGGCGGAAGCAATCCATGGTACCCAGGCCGGCATGGAACACCACCCGCAGCGGGCCTTCACTCCCGCCCCCCATCGGCAGCAGAATACCGTTGCTGCCCTCAGCCCGTCCCTCGATTTCTGGCTGCAGTTTCTCTCCGGCTTGAGGCGCTGCGGCAGCCGCATCAGGTGCATGCTGCGAACGGATGGCCTGCGCCAGCGCGCGCACCGTTGGGCCATTCAGCATATGACGCAGCAAAGTGTCAAAGGGTATATCTCCCATCTGCCAGGGGTCAGCGGCCAGCACCTGTCGCAACTTGCCTGCCATGCGTGCCATGATCAGCGAGTCAGCCCCCAGGTTATACACATCCTGGTCGAGCGCGATCTGTTTAATTCCGAGCGTTTCAGCCCAATGCTGGCACAGCAACTGCTCAAGCGCATCCCCCTGCGGTTGCAGGCCTGGCGGCGTATCATGCTCTGCAGCCTCCTCCACCCACCAGTTGACGACTGTATTACGATCCACTTTTCCGTTTGCCGTTAGCGGCAGTGCTGCAACCGACTGAATCTGCGCCGGGATCATATAGCGCGGTAATTTCTGTTGCAGCGCATCAAGCAGCACTTGCGGATACAGCGGCAGACGATCGCGTTTGATTTGTTGTGCCAGCAAATGGAAGCCCTGATAATGCAGCACGTGACCTGGTCGCGGCAGGCACAGCACCGGATCACCGCTGACCGATTGCATCAGCGCCTGCCAGCCATGCTGATCAAGATAGCTCTCCTGCTGACGTTCGCTGTCTTCCGGTGGCGTCATCATGAATGCCTGAGAAGCCATGATCCACGGACATTCACGCGTCGGCTCCGTCAGGATCACCCAGCCTTGTGGCGCGGTCAGTAACTGGATATTTTCCAGTGCCCGGCGTTGGTCACGGGCGTTTTCCAGTACCCCGGCGGCCAGCACAATATCAAAGCTCTCCGGGCAATAGCCCTGCGAGCGAATATCATCGTCAATATTCAGCAGGCCAAAATGCATGCCCGCTCGTTGGCCGTAGCGGGCACGCGCTTCAGGCAGGAAGAAGGCCGCCACATCAGTAAAGTGGTATTCAATCGTCTGCTCGCTCAACGCTGCCAGCACATCCGCCGTCGTGCCGCCAGTGCCTGCGCCAACTTCGAGGATACGTAAAGGCCGCTGGACGCGCTGCTGTGCAATCAGGCTCGTCAGGGCACTGACTGCCTGGTTCAGGTACTTCGCCATCAGATTTTCACGATACAGCGCTTGCACGTTGGTCAGTTGCCCCTGCGGGAACAGCAGCTTCTGAGCATCAACACGCCCTTCGAGCAGCCCGGCGAGATTCTCCAGGTTGCTGCGGATGTAAGCCAGAAATGCCGGGCCATCGAGCAGAGGCTGCCACAGCGCGTCAACCTGCTGCCAGCTGTAATCAGGCAAAGCGCCAGCCTGCGCAAGCATCGCTTGCCAGCGGCGCACCAGCCAGAAGAAGCGAGCATTCACGGGTGTTTCTCGTAGCTGAGCTTCACTGAATTCATCATTAAGACCATAAGCTTGCAGCGTGTCGCGCATCTGTTGTAATACCACAGCATCCAGGGCTGTCATCGCCTGTTGTAACTGCGTAGCGGTGATGTTCTGCACAAGACCTGCGGTTGCAGTATCAATACTATCTGTCAGGCGGTCGTAATCCACGGGGTTCGCTGGTTGACGCTGCGCGCTGACTAATGCCAGAAGTTGCCGCTGGCTACCTTCGCCATGGGGCACCACGCAAGCACTCTCCACGCCTGGTAAAGCGCTAAGCGCCGCTTCGATTTCCCCGGGTTCGATGCGGTGCCCTTTGATTTTGAGCTGATTGTCCGCGCGGCCAAGAAATTCCAGTTCACCGTTCGGCAGATAGCGGGCGCGATCGCCGGTCCAGTACAGTCGCTGTTGATCATGCGGATGATGGATAAAGTGGCGCGCAGTTTTCTCAGCATCTTTAAGATAGCCTTGCGCCAGTCCCGCACCGCTGATGTAAAGATTGCCAGGCAACCACACAGGGCAATCCGCCATGTTGTCATCCAGCACGCGGAAACCCTGATTGCTGAGCGGCAGACCGTAAGGGATGCTGCGCCACGTGGCATCACGGCCCTGCCAGCAGTGATAGTTAGACCAGATGGCTGCTTCAGTCGCACCACCGAGCGCTACCAGCTGAAGCTGTGGCAGACGCGTCGCCAGTGATTCCGGCAGCGTTAAAGGGATCCAGTCACCTGAGAGTAATGCCAGTCGCAAACTCGCCAGTTGCTGGTGCTGGAGCGCACTCTCCAGCATCTGCATCAGCGCAGGTACGCTATTCCAGAGGGTCACTTGTTGTGATTCGATGCATTCAATCCAGTGCGAGGGATCGGTGGCGCGTGCCGGTTCAGGATAGATTACCGCGCCACCCACGCTCAGCGGCCCGAACAGATCATAAATCGCCAAATCAAAGCCGAGTTGCGCCAGCGCCAGCACGCGGTCGGTGGCCCGCACGGCGAAACGTCGGTTGATATCTTCAACTGTATTCCGTGCCGCCTGATGTCCCATAACCACCCCTTTGGGCTGGCCGGTGGAACCAGAGGTGTAGATGATATAGGCCGCATCGCTACTGCGCGACGCGTGTGGGTCCAGCAGAGGCTCGCTGCCGTTCAGTGCATCCACATCAATACGCCACTCTCCACTGACGCCGCACTCTACTACCTGTTGCTGGGTCAGTACCCGTTGGATACCCGCGTTTGCCAGAATTTGCCGGCGACGTTCCGCCGGCTGTGAGACATCGACTGGCACCCAGACCGCCCCCACAGCCATGGCACCCAACACCGCCGCGGCCTGCATTACGCCTTTTTCCAACGTGATCGCGACCGGTTCGCCGATGGCAACGCCATGCCGTTGCAGATGGCCGGCAATGCGCAAGGCTGCGTCCGCCAGTTGACGGTAAGTCATCTGCTGCTGGGGATCGATCACCGCCAGCGCATCCGGGGTCAGGTGAGCCTGTGCGAAGAATGGCTGGTGCAGCCCGCCTTCGGGTAGCGGTGCGTGGGTATCATTGACCTGCAACCGTTGTTCACGTTGCCATTCGGGGAGTGCAACCTGCGCGGTCTGCTGCCAAATCGCATCTTCTTGCGCCATGGCATTCAGCAGTGATTCAAAGCTCGCAAACAGATCGTCGATCATCCCCGACGGGAATACCCCGTCGCGCACATCCCAGTTGACCTGTAAACCGGCAGCACTGTCCATCGCCTGACAGTCGATAAACACCTGCGGCGTCTGGGTAATGCCACGTCCATCCAGTTTGCCCTGCAACGCGTTTTCTGCATCGGTAGGTACCAGGCCGATGGCACTGGTAAAAACATAAGGCATCAAAGCGTAATCGCGCCCTTTGGCGCGAGCCAGTTCACGGATCACCTCGACGCCGGAACAAAGGCGATGATCCAGGTCATCATACAATTGCTGGCTGATGGCGCTGGCGCGCTCCGCCCAGCTCATTGGACGGCGTTGATCGACCTCCAGCAGGCTGACCGAGGTGAAATCGCCCACCAGACGATCCACCTGCTCATGCAGCGGCTGGCGGTTAAGTACCGTCAGATTGAGGCAGAAGTGTTCGCTGGCAGACCAACGCTGCAGCACGCTGGCATAGGCGGTTAACACCGCCGCTGTAGGGGTAATACCGCACTGTGCCGCCTGCTGTTTGAGTGCCGCCCAGCGTTCCTCCGGCAGTTGCAAAAAACGTCGTGTAAAGCGTGCGGGCTGTCGTTCCTGTGTATCAAGCAACGGGAGCTGCGGCGAGGCGGGCAACTGAGGAATACGCTGCTGCCACCAGGCACGATCGCGTTGGGCCGCCGGTGACTCATCCATGCCGCGCTCCGCCAGCAGATAATCGCGGAACTGAATCTTTAGCGGAGGCAGCGGCTGGTCAGGATGCTGGTAACGCGCTTCAAACTCGCCCAACAATAGCCAGATACTGGCCCAGTCGGCAATCAGGAAGTCCATCGACAAATGCAGCACGCTGCGTGCCGGCAACTGCGACAGACTCAGGCTGAACAGCGGCCACTGCTCGGGCTGGTAGAGTCGATGCCCCATCTGCTGCTTCACGCTGTCCAGCAGCGCTTCGCCCTGCTCCGCTCCGCTACTCGCGCAGTCAATGATCAGTTCCGGCACATCGGGTAAAACGCGCTGGCTGCCACTGCGATCAAATACCGCACGTAGCATGTCGTGTCGCGCGACCAGCTCATTCCAGATAGCGCTGACTCTGGCATGTTGCAGCAGTGGATAATTCACCTCCAGATAAACATGGCAGGCCACACCGCCATAGCCAAAGGCATCATTACGCCCGACCAGATACGCCGCCTGCACCTGGCTTAGAGGAAACGATGCGAAGCGCGCAGTCTCATCGGCTATGAGCGTGGTCTGCTGCTGTTCTCCTGCGAGAATGGCTAACACATTGGCTTTATGGGCCCTCAGCGTGTGTAAATCATCCGCTGAAATCACGCCCTGCGGCGCGCGGTAGTTTAGCTTGCCCTGCTCCTCCCACAGTTGTGCGCCACGGTTGCGCAGGCGTTGAAGCAGCTCAAAGGCGATGGAGTGGTCAGTCATGCTAAATCCTCCTTGCCCGGAGCCATCGCGCGGGATGACCGGGGCGGAATATTGACGTTAAAACACAGGCGATTAGTCGGGTCAAATCTCTGTTTGAGTGCCGCCAGGCGTGCCCAGCCGCTGCCATACGTGGCCTGCGCCCAACGCGGCTCATGGTCAGGCAGCAGGTTGGCGTAAGGACCGCAGCTCACCGCTTGCAGCTGTTGCCAGGCCTCAATGGCCGGTGCAAGCATCGCTGGGTTATCGGGCTCGCCGTACCACTGGGCGCAGACTTCAACAAACCAGTTGGCATCTCGATGAGCAAACGCAGTTGCGCCCGCCGGGGCGCGGGCAATGGCACCGCCAAGTGCACCAAACACCAGCGAGAAATTCGGGCCAGCACGCTGGAACAGCGCCAGCAGTCGTTCGAGCGTGTCATCATCCAGTTCACGCAGCAATTCGCCACGGTTGTAAACATGCTGCTGTAGGTAGTTGGGCGCCGAGGGCAGAAGGCGCTGATAATCGACGTAACGCATCGGTTGCAGCGTGTCGCACAACGCGCCCACCTTAAGGGGCGCAAGTACTTGTTCCGCCTGCTCTGGCGCACCAAACCAGGTGGGAATGAGCATGATACTGCGCTCAAAATGCAGTGATTCTGGCAAAAATGGCAGCGGCGGTGCCGTCCAGACAAGGGCAATCAACGAGGCCTGATCCGGTGCCTGCGCCAGCCAGTTACGTGCCCGGCGCAACACAACAGGAATGTCCCGTGCGGGCCACGCGAGCACGCCGGCCACGACGCCCTCAACGGGATGCAATTGAAACGTAAAACGCGATACCACGCCAAAATTGGCGCCCGCGCCGCGCAAACCCCAGAACAGTTCAGCATCGTGCTGTGGGTTCACTTCCAGCACGTCACCGGACAACGTAACCAGCTCGCAGCTCACCAGGTTATCGCTGGTCAGGCCAAACTGGCGCGACAGGTCACCAACGCCGCCGCCCAGGGTGTGCCCGGCGATACCGATCGTGGGATTACGCGGGCCGGGTACCGCCAGACCGTACGCCTGCGTTGCCGCATCCAGTTCGCCCCAGGTGGTTCCAGGGGCGACGTGCGCCAGGCGTTTATCCGGGTCAATAGCGATCTGCTTCATGCGGGACAGATCAAGCACCAGCCCATCCTGGCAGGTGCCGTAACCGGCCACGTGGGCGCCACCACCTCGCAGCGCAACCGGCAGTTGCTGAATCTCCGCCAGTTGAAGTGACTGTTGAATATCCTGCACGCTGACACAGCGCACAATCGCGGTGGGCCGGCAGTCAATACGGGCGTTGCGTACCCGGCGTGCAACTTCGTATTCCGCATGCTGCGGCAACAGTAAATCCCCTTCCAGCACCTGCTGTAAGGCAGAAAATAGCTCACGCATTACGCCTCCTGCGACGGGTTAAATAACGACTGAATAAATTCGGATGTCTGCGGCAGTGCCTGCCACCCCTGTAAAACCACGCTGCTGACATAGCGCCGCTCACCGTGCTGACTCTTGAGCCAGCGGTCCGTAGGCAACAGGCGTTGCAACTGGCGGTGGCTGGGCAGCGGGATATGAAAATCCACCCGGGTCACGGCGCGTGCGCCATTGGCATGCCGGACGCAAACCGGCCGCTGCAGCGGGTGGTAATGAGAGACGATAAACGGCAGATGGTTACCGCGCGGCATCATAAAGCGATAGTTCACCCTTTCACCCTGTACCGATTTACGGCTGCCATTTACGACGCGCGAACCTGCCAGCGCCTGCTGACGCAAATGCTGACTGACGTTATCCAGGCTAAGTGGCGCTTCGGGCTGATACTGTTCAGGTTCCAGCGCCACATCACACCAGCCCTCGCCAGCCTGCGCCCACCCCCTAAGACGTTGACCGGCGCTGGAACCGAAGCGCCAGCCAAAGGGATAGCTCAGCCAGCGGAACCAACGCGGCAGTTCAAAGAACTCCAGAAACGGTCCCTCTTCAAACCACACCAGCGCATTGTGTGCCCGAGCCGGATCGCCCCCCCACTGCACGCTGAACCCAGCCTGTTCAAGCTGGGCTACGCAGTCACGAATGTTATCGACTTTGCAGAGAATATGGCTGCACCTAAGCATTGCCGGGCCTCCGTGCGATAAACAGGCGCTGTCCGAGCGGTGCGAGCACATGCCCCTCGTCGGGCAGGCAAGCCTCACAAATCAACCCGGTGCGCTGTAGCAGATCCTGCCACTGCTCTGGTGAAAGAAAACGCTGTTCACTGCGCTGTCGGTCATCCTGTGGTGGCGGCATCATAAAGGCCTGTGAGGTGAGAATTTCCAGATGTTCCCGCGTCGGTTCGGTGATTAACATGCCACCGCCCGGTTGTAACACCTCCGCTAGCCAACGAATGGTTTGCTCGCTGTTCCGTGCATTGTTCAGTACCCCCGCCATTACCAGCAGATCCTGGGAATCTGCAGCGATGCCTTGTTCGGTCAGGGGGCGGTCAATATCGATCAGTGCAGTCGAGAGCCAGGAGAGATGGCTATAGCGCTGTTGCGCATTCACCAAGAAAAAGCGTGAGACATCGCTAAACAGCCAGTTGAGCGGCGGCGTTTCCCCATACACCTCATGCAGCCGTTCCCGTACCCGTTCGGTGGTGGCACCGGTGCCTGCGCCAATCTCCAGTACTTTTAGCGGTGCCGTTCGCTGGCTGAGCTGCTTCAGGACCCAGTCGGCAATCAGGGTGTTGAGATAACGGGCGGTGATGGTATGGCGATAGACCGCATCGGCAATATCGTTACGGCCTTCCGGGAACAGCAACAGTGCCGCCTTCTGTTCGCCGCACATCAGCTCACCCAGCTTTTCCGCGTTTTGCCACAGATAATCGATAAAAGTGGCAGAGCCCAGGCGGTTGTCCCACACCCTGTGCACCGCCTGCCAGCTGTGATGCAGCTCGGTATAGCCGATCGTTCGTCGGCTAAAGTAGTGCGCGCCTCGTTGCATCACCAGACCGGCATCGGCCAGCAGCATCAGCCAGCGTCCAATCAGGGCGTGATGCGCTTCGGCCACCTGGAGTTGTTGCAAAATCCCTGGCAGGTCGTGACCCTGATCGGGATGCGTCAACGCGCCTCCCTGTTGCAGGCTAAACAGCATGGCGTTCAGGCAAGCTTCATCCATCCGCGCGACAAAATCCGTCACCTGCTGAGCAGTAATGCCACTCACCAGCAGCTCTGCCCGCTGGGTAAAATCCCACTGTGGGGTGGCTTTAGGTTCCAGCCCGGTGGTGACAGGCAGCAAGGTACGCGCCAGAGGTTCAAACCGCTGGTCCGGATTTAGGCGCGGATAGCCGAGTGTTTTGGTCAGCGCCTGCCACATCTGACATTGAGCTAACAGGGATTGCGGACTCCAGCGGGGGGCCTCAGGAGACAAGATGCTCTCCGCCAGCGCCAGTAAATCCTGGGCAATGGCTTCTGGCCAGTGTTCCGCCAATGTGGTGCGCCAGCTGGCACGCTGGACCTCGCCGATAATGGCGCTGGTATCTTCCATCAGATGTGCTGATTGCGGGCTGCTAAAATCGCGGTCGCGTTTTACCGCCTCAGGGATATGCAAACGCGGGAACCACATCACGGGTCCATGTGTATCGATCAACGATAACCGTCCCGCGGGCAAGCCCAGCGTGATCTGTTGCAACAGCTGGAAATGGTTGTCAGGGTCCTGTGGATCGACTTCGTTATGTACACTCAACGTTAAGGGGATTCCGGCCAACTGTCCCTGCACCACCTGGAAAGGTGCCTCTGGTAATTGCGCCTGGGCATGAAACTGCCACGGGCGAGGTGCACCAAGGGCTTCCACCAGTATCGCGATCAGTGGGAACGCCACCTGGCTGGCACACGCAGCATCAATAAACTGAAGCTTTTGCCGCCGCAGTAGGCGGTGGGCAGACTGAATGAACTGCTGCACCGCCGGCAGATGTGGATAGAGGTTGCCGAGCCGATACTGCACACCGAATTCACGCGCTGAGCGCAGGTTCGCCACCACCTCATCATGATGTACAGGCTGCTCCTGAATGATATGAATGCGCCTGGCCATCAGTTGCTGTGCCAGAACGCTGCCTGCACCGCCCATCACGGTAGCACGCAACACCACGCAGGCCAGGTCAATGTCTTCAGGTAATGAGGCGATATCGGTGTAGAGCGGAATGTCATAGCGTTGCGCGCAATCACGGCTACGTGCGCTGCCGCTCGCCAGTAGCCCCACCACTTTAAAGCGCAGTGGATAACGCTGCAGTGCTGCCAACCAGAACTGGCCAAAAGTGGAGCCACATACCAGCACCTTTAACGGTACCGCGTTCATAGCGCACCTCCGCTCATTTCGTTTAAATGCTCAATCCCGCGGTCAAACAACTCAATATCAATACCGGTTTGCTCCTGGCAGAACAGCAGCATGAACGCTTCGATATCGATGCATTCGGCTGCCAGCCCCAGGACTGGCTCAGGTGACTTCAGCAGCCATTTAGCGCATGCCGCCGCGCAGGCGGCGGTTAACTGAGCAATGCCCGGCGCTCTCAGCAATAAGGTTAACGTGGTGCTAGTGCCCTGACGCACGCCATCTACCTGGATCAAAAAGTTAACCCATGCATGTCGACCCGCCACATCCAGTGTCGCCCCCTCCACCACCGCCTGTATTGCTGCCTCTCGTGGTAATACACGCGCTGTTTCTAACGCGCGGGCCAGGTGTTCACCATCAAGCGCGAGATACCATCGACTGTAACGAAGCGCCAGTTGTTCGGTGACCCGGAGCGACTCCTCATCTTCATACGGCTGCAGCAGCACCGGGCGTGGAAAGAAAGGCAGGATGACGTTGGACTGTCGCCGCGGCAGGGTATGCTGAGAGGCTGGCGTGCGCAGCACACCCTCAAGATAGTCTTCTGCTCCGCCTGGGGTGAAACGATCAAACACGCCAAACCAGCAGTGCAACGCATCGACGCGGCCCAGCTTACGCGCCAGCCACACAGGAAGAATGCCGGACAAACCTGGCAATGCGCCTGCTGCGAACAACGCGCTGCCCGGATGCCGGCCAACCGGAGGTGTTAACGCTGCCGGGCAATCAATTCCGCCCGCGTCAACCAGCGGAATACCTGCGGCGTGCAGTCGGTTCGCCACCTGTTGTGACAGTCGTGCCGAAGGCGCAGCACAGTTCACGATCAACCGACAGTCGGTGGCGAAAGCCATGAGACTTTCTTCGTCACTCACATCCACATAGCAGCTTTGTGCCCAGGCGACAGGTTGCGGGTGACGCCCTCCCACGCGCAGCGAAGTTTCCCCCCACTGATGCAGGATACGTGCGACCTCGCTGCCTACGGCACCAAATCCTCCCAAAATACCAATCACAGAACACCTCCTTCCATGGTGGCAACCTGAGCCTGCTGTGCCTCAATCTCGGCAGCCATTGCCTGCAGGCCAGGTGCGCTAAAGACTTTTCGCAGCGCGATATCGACGGCAAATTCATCACGGATAAGGTTAATCAGACGAGTGGCCAGCAAACTATCCCCCCCTAATTCAAAAAAGCCCTGCTGGCGGCCGATGTGCGGCGTAATGCCAAGTAATGTTCCCCATAGCTGAGCGAGTTTTTCTTCAGTTTCACTGAGTGTTTCCTGCTGTTGTTGTGACCTGGGCAGATTGTCATACAGTGACTGCAGGCGCTTACGATCAACCTTACCGTTTGCGGTCAATGGCAGATGTGTCAGCAGAACCAACCGCTCCGGCACCATGGCTTTGGGCAGTTTTTCCGCCAGCTGACTCGACCAGTCATCGGGCAGCGTATGATGATGTGAAGGGCGTAGAGTTAAGGTGGCGGCGAGACCGCTGAGGTTACACTCACAGGATGTAAAACCACTGGCCTGAGCTCGTTGCTGCCACACCGCGCCAGTACGCAGCGGATCTTTTTTGCTATTGCCATATCCTCCCGCCAGCAGCCCGGCGCTGATCATGGCAACCGGTGTCAGGCACTGGCGTTCCATCATCCACAGCTCTCCTGTAGGCCTCAGCAACTGAGAAGCTGCCTTCAACCCATGTAAGGGTTGGACGTAGCGGTGCAACGCATTCGCCGCCAGCACGATGTCAGCCGAGTTTTGCAGTTCTTCCGGCACATACAGTTCATTCAGCAACAAGAAATCGATCTGATGACCGCTGTTTGCGAGTTGAGTCCGCGCTTGCTCCAGCGCCAATGGGGAGGATTCAAGCAAGGTGTAATGCACGCTGCCCTGCGGCAGGCGCGCCAGCAGCGCAGCACTGTGCTGACCGCTGGCCCCGTTGAGTTCCACGATGTTGATCGGCTTGCCGCTCTGGTGGTGCAGGCTGTTAACATGCAGCGCCAGCTGTGACAACCATTGCCGTGTCTCATCATCCGCGGCCGACAGGCTGGCAGGGCTGAATACGCTGTCGGTCAGCAGTGCGACATGGTCTTGCTCACCTCGCAACATGGCGCGCCAGCTGGCATAACGGGTGCGTGCCGCAACGATCTGCGCCGTTTCAGGTCTGGCGATCACGGCAGCAGTTCCGGTGGCAATGTAGTGTGTATCCTGTGGCTGAACCACACCACGCGACACCAGCCATTTCAGCCACAGCTGCAGCACCTGCTCGCCCTTTTCATCGGGCTGAAGCGCGTTCACTTGCCAGACTGCACCGACTTGCGCAGGCAGTTGCAGGAGCTCCGTCAGAATGTGTTCGGCCACCGCCGATTCATACTGCAGCAGACCGCGTTGAGTACTGTCAGGATGGAATACCTCATCCTGCTCGACACAGGTAGGAGTGTGGGGGGCGACGGCAGCTACAAGTCGCTGTGTGATGCCATCGTGCCACAATGAGACCACCGCCTGGTCGATGCCTTTAAGCGTCTGCAATGCCTGTTCAACCTCACCGGCCTCAATGCGATGGCCGCGCAGCTTCATCTGCGTATCCAGTCGACCCAGGAACTCCAGCGTACCGTCTGGCCAGTAGCGGCCGCGGTCGCCGGTACGATACCAGCGCTCGCCATCAAGCACAGGGAAACGAGCCTCAGTCAGCGCTGGATCGCCGAGATAGCCGCGAGCCAGACCCGCACCGCCGATGAGCAGTTCGCCCTCCACCCAGTCAGGACAATCGGCATTGACCGCATTAAGCACACGCCAGCGCTGATTATGTAGCGGGTAGCCATATGGGATCGAACGCCAGTCAGGTTTGATCGTGGTCACCGGGAAAATGTTTGACCAGATAGCGGCTTCGGTGGCGCCCCCCAACGCCAGTAAACGACATCCCGGGGCGCTCATTTGTAATCTCTCTGGCAGCGACAGGGGGACCCAGTCACCGGAAATCAACGACGCCCGCAGCGCAGGCAACGTGACGTTTTGCGCGGCTGTCAGCAGCATTTCCAGCAGCGCTGGCACTGAATTCCACAGGGTGACCCGATGAGTTTGCATTAAGTGTATCCAGTGAGCTGCATCGCGACGGTACTCCTCATCCACCATCACCAGCGCGGCCCCGCAGCCTAACGGCGCAAACAGATCAAATACCGAAAGATCAAAATCGAGTGCCGAGAGCGCCAGAATGCGGTCTTGCGGCTGTATCGCCAGTCGCTGGCGCAAATCGTGCACCGTGTTATGGCTGGCGGCGTGGCACATCTCAACGCCTTTAGGTTCTCCGGTCGAGCCAGATGTGAAGATGACATACGCCAGCTGTTGGGGGGAGATTGCTACCGGATGAGCCAACGCCGCGACTTCCGTCTGCACGGCCTGATCGCCGGTCAAGGGCGTGTTCTGATCGAGCATCAGCCGTACGTCAGCCCTTTGCAAAATCGCCTGTTTGCGTGCCTGTGGCTGATCGATACCAATCGGTACCCAACTGGCCCCCGCAGCCAACACCCCCAGCACCGCGATCACCTGCTGCGGGCCTTTCGGGAGTGAAATCGCCACCCTATCGCCCGCCAGCGTCCCCTGCAGTTGCAACCAGTGCGCCAGTTTCAGCGCCTGCTGTGCCAGCTCAGCATAAGAAAGCTGACAGGTTTGCTGCTCTTGCATCCAAATCAACGCCACCAGCTGCGGTGTCTGACTGGCTTGCTGGAAAAAAGCGTGATGCAATGTTTCCGCTACATAGGGGTGATGTGCGGCGGCAGTGATTGCCTCTCGCACCTGACGTTGGGGCACAGGCAAGAGGTCGGGAAGCGACTGCAGCCAGTTATGGTCACATAAATGATGGATGAGCTGCTGATAGGCGGTGAACATCGCATCCAGCATACCCGCCGGGAACAGAGCCTCTACCGCATCCCAGACCAGCGAGACACCGCCTGCCAGCTCGGTTAACTGGTGATCCAGCCAGACCTGCGGCGTTTGTGACAGGCCATAAACGGGTTGACTGAAGATGCCCTGCTCCGGTTCTGCGCTAATTCCCAAAGCGCTGGTAAACACCACCGGCATCACCAGTTCAGGCGCCTGATGCAGGCGAGCCAGTTCACGGAGTACCTCAACGGCTGAGAGCGAACGGTGATCCAGCGCGCCCCACATATCGCGTTGTACCTGGCAAACTTCATCCAGCCAGCCGCCGTCGGCATGACGACACGGCACCAAAACCAGCGAAGTGAAATCCCCCATCACTCGGGTCATATCATCGTGGCCTTCAGGACGATCAAACAGGGTCAAATTGAGGGTAAAGTCCGGCTGATGGCTCCAGCGCCGCAGTACTGTCGCAAATGCGTTGAGCATCACCGCTGAAGGTGTTACACCGTGTTGGCGGGCTTTTCGCATCAGCTGCTGCCAGCGATCCGAACCCAGCCAGTACTCACGGCGGGTAAACTTCGGTACCGATATCGCTTCAGGTTGCCGGGCCAGCGGCAACTGCGGAGCCAGCGGCAGGTGGTCGAGACGTGGCCGCCACCAGTCCCAGGCAGCCTCACGTTGCGCCTGCTGTGGCAGGCGTGCCAGTAGCGCATCACGGAACTGAACAGCGGGGACGGTCGGCAACGAACGCTGATGATAGAGCGCGTCCAGTTCCTGATAGAACAACAGGATACTGAGCGCATCAAGGATCAGGTTGTCGATAGCAATTGCCACTCGATGCGCTTCACCCCACTGCGCCACGCTGACGCTAAAGAGCGGCCAGTGCTGTGGATCGAAGCTGTGTGAGGCATATTCTGCGCGTTGCAGACCAATGTTATCTTCACCCGGCTGGTTGAACAGCGGGATCTGATAGTGCGGCACCTCTTTTTGAACCTGCTGCTGGCCGTTACTGAATACCGCCCGCAGCATGTCATGGCGCACAATCAACTGGTTCACCGCGCGCTCCAGTTGTGCGAGATCCAGATGATTAACCTCAAATTCACGATAGAACGTACAGCCAATGCCGCCCAGCGCAAACTCACTTTCCCGGCCAAACAGGTAAGCCTGCTGCACATCCGTCAGCGGGAAGGTATCGTAACGCCCGTTAGCATCATGAACGATGGCAGGCGTGGCGGTTGTCGGTTGATTGCCGCGCAATGTCTGGCAGAAATCTGCCAATACCGGATGAGCAAAGAGTTTTGAAAGGGTAACATCGCTAAATCCCTGGCGACGAAGTTCTGCCACGGCACGGGTAGCCAGCAGTGAATCACCGCCTGCCATGAAGAAATTATCCTGACGACCCGGTAATATACCGAGTGTTTTATGCCAGATCGCAGCCACCTGTTGTTCTACACCTGGCAAGGCAGCCTCGTAGGTATGGGCCGTTTCCGGTGTAAGGTCGGCCAGTAACTGTCGCAGTAAATTGCGATCAATTTTGCCGTTGTGGCTGAGCGGAAGTTCAGACAGTGCCACCAGTCGTTCCGGTACCATTTCCTGCGGCAGATAACGTTGCAGATGCTGACGCAGCGCCGCACTCTCCACCGGCTGCTGGCTGGTATAGGCCGCCACCAGATGTTGTTCATCATCGAGCAGAACAATGCCGCGTGCCACGCCAGGGTGGGAAATCAGCGCGGATTCAATTTCGCCCAGCTCAATACGGTAGCCCCGCACTTTCACCTGATGATCGCGCCGCCCCAGAAACTCCAGAGAGCCACTGGGGTGATAGCGTGCTAAGTCGCCGGTGCGATACCAGCGTTCACCGTTCTCTACGACAAAACGGTCGGCGGTACGCTCGGGATCGTGGCGATAGCCCAGCGCAACGCCTGCGCCGCCAATCCACAGTTCACCGCTGACCCAGTCACAGCGATCCCGGCCCAGGCTGTCCACGACACGGCAACGAACGTTGTTAAGCGGATATCCGTAGGGCACCGAGCGCCATTCAGCCGGCACAGTGGTGATCTCCTGAACCGTCGAGTGGATCGCCGTTTCAGTCGTGCCGCCCAGCGCAATACAGCGACACTGCTCAGCGACTATGCGTAACTTCTTCGGCAGATCAAGCGGGACCCAGTCGCCGCCCAGCAGCACAATCCTGAGTGGTAACGTCAGGTTATCCGCAGCGGCACTGGTGAACGTCATCTCCGCAATGGCGGGCACACAGTTCAGTACGCTGACCTGATGCTGCCGTATCAACGTCACCCAGCGCTGCGCGTCGCGCCAGCTCTCATCCTCAATGCATACCACCGCCCCACCCACTGACAGCGGCGCGAAGATATCGTACACCGCCAGGTCAAAGCTCAGCGCCGACACCGCCAGAGTGCGCATGCGATCGCCCAGTGGATAGCGGCGGTTAAGATCGTCGATGGTGTTTTTAGCTGCCAGATGGCTGATCTCCACCCCTTTCGGCGTGCCGGTTGAGCCAGAGGTGTAAATAACGTAAGCCAGATGCTGCGGATCGCTGTGAGTGACTTCCGCCAGAGGGAGCCGCGAATCTTCATCCGGTAGTTGGTCAATAACCTGTTTCACCCCGGCATTTTGCAGGATGGCTTTAATGCGCGGCTCCGGTTGCAGGTGGTTGAGCGGTAGCCACGCAGCACCGCTGGCAAGTACCCCCAACACCGCAATGATCTGCTCCGGTCCTTTGGGCAAAGCGATCGCCACCAGTTCCCCTGGCTGCACGCCCTGATTGAGCAGATGGGTCGCCAGGCGGCGTGCACGTTTAGCCAACTCACCATAACTGAGCACCTGATGGGGTCCAAACAACGCGGGCGCTTCCGGCTGCAGCTGTGCCAGACGAAAGAAAGCGCTGTGCAAATCGCTCTCAGGTAAAGGGGCATCGGTGGCATTCGCCCGCTGGCGTACGACCTGTTGTGCTGAGGGTAACGCACTCTGCACCGGCTGTTGCCACGCCTGCTCACTGGCGATGAGTGCCTCAATCAGCCCTGTAAATTGATTGAACATCAAATCAAGCATACCCGCTGGAAAACGGGACTCACGCGCATCCCAGTTCACCAGAAAACCTTGATTTAACTCGGTAATTTGTGCATCCAGCCACACCTGTGGCCCCTGTGAAACAATCCAGCCGGGCTGCCCAAAGGCCTGCTGGACGCGTTCGCTGAACAGCTCTCCCAGTCCCAAAGCGCTGGTAAATACCACGGGAGCAAACTGCTGCTGACCGCGCACGCGTGCCGCTTCACGCAGCACTTCTACGCCGGAAAAACAGGCATGTGCCGCATCCTGACGGAACTGCTGTTGCAGGCGCTGCGCGCGTTCAAGGAAACTGCCGGGGTTGCTGCCCCGCCACGCCAGCAACACTGACGAAGTGAAATCTCCCACCAGCGCAGGTACGCTGGTGTGCAGCGGTTCACGGTTGAACAACGGCAGGTTAAGAATGAAATCTTCGTCGTCACTGAACTGGGTCAGCACTTCGGCAAACGCAGCGGCAATCATCATCGGCAAGGTCAGTTGATGTTCACGCGCACTGGCCTCCAGCTGTTGACGGGCCCTGGCATCAAACCAGCGATGGCGACGGACCACCGTCTGCTGCGCACTGTCCGGGTTTAACCCAACGCTGGGCAACATCGGTGCGCCAGGCAAATCGGCTAAACGCTCCAGCCACCACTGCTTGTCTTGTGCGTAGCGCGCCTGCTGCTGCGGTTCCTGCAGCCAGGCGTGGCGCAGTTGTTGATACTGGCAATAGGAGAGATCCAGCACAGGCAGCGGCTGTTGCGGCTCCAGATAGAGCCTCGCCAGATCGTCCAACAGAACGCGCAGGCTCATGGCATCCGCCGCGATCATATCGAGATTAAAATGCAGGCGGCAGCCACCACCGAGGGCGGCGGGCTTATGCGTCACACGCACATCAAACACCTCGCCTTGTGCAATATTTAACTGGCGATGTGACAGCGCGGCGCGAATCGCCTCCATTCGCAGGGTGGCGATATCTGCTGTCTCCTGGCGTAAATCATATTCCCTAAGCCCGGGCCACTGCGCGTGTTCAAGAACCTGCTGCTGCCCCTCCTCCAGAATGGCCACCCTTAGCATACCGTGACGGGCAAGCAACTGATGTACCGCATTTTCCAGGCGTGCAACATCCAGTTGCGGTAGATCGAACTCATGGTAGAAATGCGCAGCAACACCCCCCAGATGCTGAGCACTGTCGCGTCCCACCCAATATGCATGCTGCATGAGCGCCAGAGGGAAAGGTTCGTTTTCATGTGTGCCTGGCAACACGGCCTTTTTTTCCTGCTCCGCGGATGGCGTTTGTTGCGTCATCAAAGCCAACCAGGCATCCAGGCGTGGCTGTTCAATCAAGCGGGCAAACGACACATCGTAACCTTGCCGACGCCACATAGCGGCCAGTTTCATCATCGCCAGCGAGTCGAGCCCGAGGCCGATCAGGTCGCAGTCATTAGCGAGTCGATCCGGCAATATGCCGGGGAGAAAGGGGGCCATATCTGTGCATATTTTATGCTGAAGGGTGCTTGCCATAGTCCTTGTCCTTCTCTCAATTACATCATAAAGGCATTAAAAAAATTTATATCGCAGCGTTGGCTTAACGTATTGCCGCAAATATTTATATGTTATAACGTTACCAAAGATAAATATAAATGATAATCATTATCATGGTGGTTTTTTAATACAATTTGTAAATGACGGGATGAAAACAAGGAACAACGGCATGTTGATGAATGAAGAACAGGCAAAAAATCGTAGATGGACCACACTGGTGGCCGCATTGAGTGCTGCTATCATGACGCTGGACATCACGGTCGTGAATATTGCGCTACCAAAAATAGGTGAAGGTTTCCTTACCAATCTCGCACAGTTACAGTGGGTAATTAATGGATATACCCTGAGCTTCGCCGCCTTGTTATTGCTGGCTGGCGCCATCTCCGACCGGTTGGGTCGGCGCCCGATTTTTTTGTGTGGTAATGGATTATTTGTTTTGGCTTCATTGGGCTGCGCAATGGCGCCTACCATCAATGCGTTGATCGTTGCCCGTGTACTCCAGGGCGCTGGCGGTGCCATGGTCTTGGGGACTGCGCTGGCACTGATTGCCAGTGCCTGTGAGGGTGAATCACCCAAGGTTCGCACCAGCGCGGTGGGGTTATTTGCCGCAGGGGGAGCCGTGTCAGCAGCAACTGGTCCCCTGATTGGCGGCATACTCATCCAATGGGCCAGTTGGCCATGGCTGTTTGCCATCAACATCCCCGTCGGACTACTGATCATTTTTCTCACCCTGCGCCATGTTGATGAAAAACCCGTACCCGCACCGCGTTATCCTGTCGATGTCGCTGGCGCGGTTTTCGTCACTCTCAGCCTGTTTAGCCTCAACTACGCCGCACTGAACTTTTCATCTGATGCCACTCCCTTTGTCCGCCTCGCACTGCTCATCGGGATCGCTTCGGCTTTATTGTTTTTATGGATTGAGGCTCAGCGGGGCGATCACGCCCTGCTGCATTTACGTTTGTTTCGCATCCCTACGTTCCTGGCGGCAATCCTGCTCAGCTTTGCAGGCCGCATTTTCAGTTTTGGCTTGCTGCCGTTTATTACGCTTTGGCTGAGCGGCCTGTTGCACTATTCGGCGTGGCACACCGGTTTGATTCTTTTGAGTCAGTCACTGGCGATGGTGGTCGCCGCCGGATTAAGTGGTCCGCTTTCAAGACTGATTCCAGTCCGCATAGTGCTGGCAATTGGCATGTTCATTGTGGCTCTCGGTCTGACCCTCAGTAGTCATGTGCAAATCCACAGCGACTGGCTGGTGATCCTTCCGCTGCTGTTGATGCTGGGTATCGGTGCAGGATTAACCATGCCGCATCTGATGGATCTCGCTGTTAGTGTTGTTCCTGCGCGTCAGGCTGGCGCTGCATCGGGCACTGCAAATACGTTCTTCCCGCTCGGTACTGCCGTGGGTATCGCGTTGTTTGGACTGTTACTCAACCATGTGATCCAGCAAGCTTTGCCGCTCTCCCTGTTAAGTGCCTCTGGTATCAGTCAGCCTGCATCAGCCCTTCAGGCCATCAGCAGCGCGCAGTTTGATGTGCTGAATGCCGTGCCCGAACTGCAGCAACGGGCCTTGCAGGCATGGGTAGATGGATTAAACCTCTTATTCCGCGTTGCCGCCGTTGCAAGTGCCCTCGCCGGTCTGGCGGCACTGTGGTTGATTCGTCCGGTACAACCACAGCCGGAACAGACTCAGGACAGTGCCTGAATCGCACTTAAGCGTGCCAGTAATCGTGAAAGAAGTGGCTGTGGGTGTTCCCTGAAGTAAAAATGTCCACCGCAAAAACAGTCCAGGGTGAAACTGGCTGTTGTCCAGCTTGCCCATCCTTCCGCCTGCATCTGATCAAGTTCCGGATCTTCGCTGCCCATGAAGGCAGCGATGGGGCATGACAGCAGCTGTCTGGAACTCAGCTGCCACTGCTCAATCAACGCATAATCCGCCCGCATCGTGGGCAGAATGAGTTCGCGCATCTCGGGTAGGGTCAACAACACGGGATCGGTGCCGTCCAGGCGCAGTAGCTCTTGGCACAGTGCTTCATCATCCTGTTGATGTAAAAGGCCGGGCTGATGAAACTGCGGCGCCTCACGGGCGGAGACCGCCAACAGTTGCGGTGGAGGTAAATCATCGCATTTTAATGCCAGAATCGTTTCATGCGCGACAACGGCTCCCATACTGTGGCCGAAAATAGCCCAGTTCTCGCCAAGATGCGGAGCAATAGCCCGCGAGACTTCCCCCACCAGCTCCGGCATCGTCGCGGGGATGGGATGCTGCCAACGCTCCAGACGACCGGGATAGCAGATCACATTCAATTCAATTTCCGGCGGAAGATGTTCACGCCAGCCGCGATAGAGCCCAGCGTTGCCGCCCGCATGCGGCAGACAAAACAGTTGTAACTCAGGCTTAATGTATCCGCTTAATGTTCGTATCCAGGGGGAAGTCAACGCGTAGTCTCCTCTATGAGTTGCGCTGCTGAAATGAGCCGGGACGTCACTGAATGCGTGGGCCGTGTAAGCAATTCGGAAACGCGCCCCTGTTCGACAACCCGCCCGTGCTCGATCACCATGAGCAAACCGCCCAACTGTACAGGAAGGGTTAAATCATGAGTCACCATTAACAGAGCGATACCCTGCTGCTGTTGCAACTGTTGCAACAGCAGGACCAGCCCCATACGCGTCGGCCCATCTAAAGCACTGGTCACTTCATCACACAACAACACGTCAGGGCGGGTAATTAATGCTCTTGCCAGTGCCACACGCTGCTGCTGACCGCCGGAGAGTTGCGACGGTTTTCGAGTAAGCAAATGGGCCTCAAGCCCGACCTGCGCCATCACGCTGATGACCCTCTGTTCACACTGTTCAGCGCTTAATGTGGGATCGCTAAGACGCAGAGGACGGCGCAGCAGCGCACGCACGCTATAGAAAGCATTCAGGGAGCTGGCGGGATTCTGCGCGACATATTGCAGTTGCCATTTTTGCGACGGGCTGCGTTGATGGATACTGAGAGGCAGCGGCATGTTATGCAGGCTTAAGGTGCCGCTGGCATCAGGTTGTAAACCTGCCAGAATGCGCAGAAGAGTGGTTTTACCGCCGCCGGATCGGCCCGCAATGGTCAGTGTCTCACCGCGTCTCAGAGAAAACTGAAGTGAGGTCAGTGCGGTGCGTCCGCCATAAGCGGCCTCTACGGCCTCAGCACGCAGGACGACCTGAGCAGAGGAGGTTTCCTGCTCAGGAGAGGGACAAGGCAACCAGGCATTGAGCAGGCGCTGACCGGCCTGGGTATCAGGCGTGCGCAAAAATGCCTGAGTGGATTGTTGTTCAACCACTTCCCCCTCTGACATCACCAGAATCCGGTCGGCTATCTGACTCGCCTGTGGTAAATCGTGTGCGACAAACAGCACGCTCATCTGATGTGCGCGCGCAGTTGAGGCGATCCAGTGCATCACCGCCTGGGTACTCAATCCATCCAGCGCGCTGGTCGGCTCATCCATCAGTAGCAAGCCAGGATAGCCAAGCATGGCGGCCACTGCCATCACGCGTTGCAGTTGTCCGCCAGAGATTTGATGTGGATAGCGCCGCAAAAAAGCCGCATCATCGGGCAGCCCCAGTTGACGGAAATGAGACGTCACCTGCTGATCGCGTTGAGCATCTGTGAGTCCGCGACGGGCGGCCATCCAACGTAAATACGCGCCCAGCGTTTGCGAAGGTACCATACTCAGACGGGGATCTTGCGGCACAAAGCCAACGTGCCGGGCACGAAGCTTTCGCAATGCTCGGGCATTGATTGAAAAGAGCGACTGCCCTGCGAGCCATACCTCACCGCGAATGGCAGTTGTGGTGTCGGGAAAGAGCCCCAGTGCCGCACGCAGTAAAGTGCTTTTACCACTGCCTGAAGTACCGACCAGCGCCGCAATTTCACCCCTTTTTATCTGCAGCGAAACGGTGTTGATCAACGTCTGTTCAGGAAGTTCCACGCTAAGCTGTTGAATATTTAGCCTGCTATCGGCAATGCTTTGTGCGTGCGAAAACGAGGCCACCGGAGGCGCATATCTTCTACGCGCAGAAACAAACAATCCATCCAGACTCAGGTTCAGAGGAATAAGCAGCAACAGGATGGCAAAGATCGGCGCGAGGGTTGCCCAGGGTTGAAACGATAACCCCTGACGGTTCTCCATGATCATCAGCCCCCAGTCAGCCAGGGGTTGTTGCGCCGCCAGCCCAAGAAAACTGGCGGTGGCCAAAATAAAAATGGCTGCCAGCAGGCGAAGGCCAATATCTGCACTGAGCAGGGGTAACAGGTTAGGCATGATCTCCCGACAGAGAATCGCTGCCAGTGACTCTCCCCGACAGCGCGCCATGTCGACGTAATCTTGCTGTAATTGTTGCAACGTCGCGGCACGAACCAGACGGAAAATATCGGGCACCATCACCAATATCGCCGCCACCACTGCGGCCGTATAACCGCGCCCGCTAACGGTAACCACCAGTGTCAGTAACAGCAGCCCCGGAATACTGAGCAGGATGTCAGCCAGCGCCAACAACATCCGTTCAATCCAGCGTCCTTTCAGCGCCGCAAGCATCCCCAACAGCCCGCCAAGCAGCCAGGCCAGTAATACGCTCAGGCAGGCCAGCAATAAGAGTTGTTGACCACCGCTGAGCAGGCGGCTGAAGACGTCTGCGCCGAGATAATCTGTCCCCATCCACGCCGTTGAATTTGGCGCAGCAAAGGGCATATCACGTATCTCATCGATCGCATAAGGTGCCAGCCAGGGGCCGATAAGACCTATGAATGCCATCAGGCTGAAGAAAACGAATCCTGCATATGGCCATTTACGCATCGCGCCCTCCCCGGAAAGCAGCGGGGTTAAGCAACGCGGTCAAACTATCCGCGAGGAGATTCAGTAGCACCGTCAGTGTACACATCACCATCGAGATGCCCATCACCACCGGCGTATCGCGCGATAGCGTGGCATTAAGAAGTGCCGCTGCCAGGCCTGGCCAGCCAAACAGTGTTTCTGCAACCAGTGCGCCAGCAAACAGATAAGTGATGTAACGTGCCAGGACCGGTAAACAGTGGCCTAATGCTTCGGGCAGGATCCAGTGCAATACCACGCGGTATTCCGCAATTCCATTCAACCGGGCGCATTCACAGGCTGGAGACTGAGAAGCACGCATAACACCAAGGCGGACCAATTTGATGTTCTGCGCTAACGCGACACTGAGCAGTGTCATTATTGGCAAAATAAACAGTGGCCACTGTGACCACAACGATTGGCCCGGGGAGAGAAGCGAAAGCGCAGGCAACCAGTGAAGCGTTAACGAAAACACCATCACCAACAGTGTGCCCGTCACAAATTCCGGTAACGCCACGAATCCCAGGGAAAGAAGACTGATGCCCCTGTCGATGACACTGCCTGGGTGCAGCCCACAATAGATGCCTAAGCCCAGGGCGATCACCACCAGCAACACGCTGGCGCTGGCCCCTAATGCCAGTGAGGCCCCCCCACGCTCGCGAATAAGCGTACTTACGGATCGCCCGTTTAAGTAGCTGGTCCCCCAGTCACCGTGCATGACACCCTTGGCCCACTGCAGATAGCGTGCAGCTAAAGGCTGATCAAGACCCAGCTGCGCGCGTAACGCCGTCACCTGCTCGCGGCTCCCCGTCCCTGCCAGACGCTGGCTGGCAGCATCACCTTTAACCAGCGACATGGCACAAAAGATCATCACCGAAAGAAGCCACAAAGTGAAAACCGCCTGCGATGCACGCCATAGCAGGCGTTTAATTAAAACCTGACACTTCATGCTGAACGCAGCCAGGCATCACGCAGCAGCGGATAGTCAAAGAAGCCAGCCGCTTTGACGCCAAACACACCTGGTGCAGAAGCGGCAATAGACGGAATTCGCGCAAAGATCGCGTCACCGCCCTGCTGCCACAGGTAGTGCTGGACATCAGCAACACGCTGGCGCAACGCATCACCGCGTGCTGCCTGCATCGCATTCATCAGATCGTCAAGTTGCGGCGTAGCCGGGCCGGTGAATGACCAGGGAGCTGCATGGCCATAATAGAATGGCAACGCAACGGGCAGCGGCATCGGGCGATAAAGATTGGTTTGTAATGGTGTATTCAGCAGCAGGTTAAAATCGCTGTAGTAATCGGCAGCGGGAACGCGGTCCAGTTGCAGATCAAATCCCGTCCCTTTTACCTGGCGTAACAGTAATGTAGCGCTTTCGGCCGTACCGTATTCGTAGTCGCTGGTGCGTATCTTTGCGGCAACAGAGGCTATGCCTGCCTTCTGCAACAGCGCACGGGCACGTTCAGGATCGTAATGGCGGGTAGGCAATTCCCCATTGAACCACGGTTGCCCCGCGCCCAGGGCATCATTCGCGACTTCGCCTAATCCCATGGTCACTGCGCGTACCATCGTTTCCCGGTCAATCGCATATTTCAGCGCTTCGACAACCGCGGCGTGATTAAAGGGCGCCTTACTGAGATTCATACTAAATGCCAGATTGCTCATCTCCGATTTCGGAGAGTGCCACAGTTTCACTGACGGATTAGCTTGCTCTGATCGCGCGGTGAGTAGCGCCATCCCCCCCACATAATCAAACTGCCCCGCTTTCAAACCGTTGAGGCGTGCAGTGGTGTCACCTACGCTGTAGAGGTGAATCTCATCCAACCACGGACCACCGTTTGCCGCATCCCAATAGTCTGAACGCGCCTGCAGCACACTTTTATCCTGTGACCAAGATTTGAGTGTGTAAGGCCCACTCCCCACTGCCGCAGTAAAGTCCTGCGTATTTTCTGGAAAAATAAAGATTGACTGCGCCAGTAATAAATCAAATGAACCCACCGGTTTGTGCAACTGCAATGTCAGTGTGTGATCATCCTCAAGACGTGATGCCGTCAGGTCGAGTGGCTTCAGCCAGCCACTTTGGCTACCCGGCTGGCTCATCCAGGTACGCAGGCTGAACATCACATCTTTGCTGGTGAGTTGACGACCATCACTGAATGTGACGCCCTGCCGAAGTTTTACGGTCCAGCGTGTCGCATCGTGATTAGGATCTGCTGATTCCATCAGGCGCCATACGATACGTTGGTTGTCTACTTCCGCTAATGAATCCCACACTAAGCGTGAACGTACATAGTCGATATTACTGTTGGTGGATCGCAACACATCGGTAGAATCACTGCTGGAACCTGCGAACGCAGCACGCAGTGTTCCCCCTCGCTGCGACTTGGGTTCATCCGCCCATGCCAGCGGTAAAAATCCATTACTGAGCACGATGCCCGCGCCAATACCCATTGTTTTTATCAGCGTTCGTCTGGTTAAACCCTGGTTCATATCCCCGCATCTCCCTTAACGAAATCATTAAATTTCCGCTTCATTAATGATCATATCATATGTTATATCATTACATAGTAATCAACGCTATTGATAATCATTCTCAAAAAAAGCATTAAGAAAACCTTTTGATTTGTATCAGGCAGAGGATTGTTATGGAACGCACCGCTTCGTATTTGGCAGGAAAACAAATCACACAACGCGCAGTAACGGGCCTTTCACTTTCTTTACTCACCCTCGCGTTGCAAAGTGCCTGGGCGCAGCCGCAGCAGAACAGTTCAACAATAACGGTCATCGCACAAGATGAGGAATCACATAGCGGCCGGCTTTCGGCAAAAGAAAGCAGCAGCGCAACTAAAACCACGACACCGCTGGTGGAAACACCGCAATCGATCTCGGTAATTCCCCGACAGCAGATGGATGATCAGAACACGCGTAGTCTTAATGAAGCGCTACGGTATACGCCAGGTGTGGCTTCCGAGCAATGGGGCGGAGTAACCGCATTTGATCAGTTCACTATTCGCGGGTTTAATTACAGCGACACTGGCTATTCCGATGTGTTTCAGGATGGTTTACGCAATACCAATGGCCTGCTCTTTGGTGTGCAGCAGATCGACCCTTTCCTTCTGGAACAGATCGATGTCTTACGCGGACCCGCTTCCGTGCTGTATGGGTTATCAAATCCCGGCGGTATCATTGCACTCACCAGCAAATTGCCGACGAGTGAAACGATTCGTCATGTAGAAGTTGAAGGTGGTACGAAGAATTACGGACGGGTCGGCCTGGACTTTGGTGGGGCAGTGAATGACAGCGGAAGCGTACTCTATCGCTTCGTCGCTACCGGCCATCTCGCCGACGGCATGCAGCAGGGCACGAAACTCAAAGGCTATGCGCTGGCCCCCTCCATCACCTTTAATCCTGATGACAACAACAGTCTGACGCTCTACTCACGTTTTCAGTACGACCCGGATTTAGGGGTGATCACTTCTTTGCCTGCCTATGGCACGGTGTTCACCAACCCAAATGGCAAACTGCCGCGGGATGCTTACCCTGGTGAGCCAAATCACAACACCTTTAGTCGTAAGCAATCAACGGTGGGCTACAGCTACATCCATAATTTCAGCGAAGACTGGTCCACGGTCTTAAAAGGTCGCTATTTCGGCGAAACGTCCAATTATGATGCAGTGATCATGTCAGGTCTGAACGACGATATGCGCACCATTAGCCGCAATACCGCAGTCTCTGACGAGCATTACAACACACTCAATTTTGATAATCAGATCCACGGTTTTTTCGATACCGGTGCATTGAGTCATGAGTTACTGACGGGTGTGGGCGTTGACCATATGCGCGGCCATACTGACTACGGTAGTGGCAGCGTGTCATCTCTTGATATTTATCATCCTGACTATGGTGTCGCCGAATTTGGCCCAACCGCGCTATGGCAGGATAGCCGCGTTTCATCCACGCAAACGGGCGTCTATCTGCAGGACCAGATTGCCTGGCAGCAATGGCGTACCACAGTGGGTATCCGCCACGACTGGAGCAAAATCATCAATAAAGATTTTCTCTACGGCCAGAATTACGAGCAACACGATCAGGCCACCACGGGACGTGTTGGCCTGAATTATCTGTTTAACAATGGCATCTCGCCTTATTTCACCTGGGCGCAATCTTTCCAGCCGGTTGCCGGTCTTTCTCGCGATCAACAACCCTTTAAACCCAGTCGCGGCGAACTCTATGAGTTTGGCGTGAAGTATCAGCCACCGGGTACCACGACCCTGCTTTCTGCCGCTGTGTACAACCTGACACAGGACAAGAGCCTGAGCACTGATCCGGCGAATTCCGCTTTCCAGACTCAGGGCGGAAAAATTCGTGCACGCGGGCTGGAGCTGGAGGCACGGGGTGCCTTAACCGAACAGTTCAGTGTGATCGGTAGCTACACACTACAGCAGGTGAAGTACACCCAGGACACTCAAGGCCGCGAAGGCAAAACCCCACTGCGCGTACCACGGACATTTGGTGCGCTATGGCTGGACTGGCAGGCGCCAGCAGGCACAGAGGTTGAGGGCTTAGGCGTCGCTGTGGGGGGGCGCTTCAGCGGCGGCACCAAAGGAGGAACCATGGACAATCAGTTTAACACCGGGGGTTATGGCCTGATGGATGCTTCAATTCGTTATGAGCTTGGCAAACTCGATCCTTCTTTACGCGGTGGCAAAGTGCAACTGACAGCACAAAACCTGCTGGACCGCAAAGTTGTCGCGGGTTGCTATTCCACCGACACAGGCTGTTTCTGGGGGGCAGGCCGTCAGGTGATTGCCAAATTTAGCTGGGACTTTTGATGTAATTGCCGGCCAGTAGTCGGCAATCCTTTTTCGGCAAGGAGAAAGATGATGAACGAACGTCAACGTTACAGCGCCTGGAGTGACAGTGAGCGTGAACACTATCGACAAAATGGCTATTGGGTCGATCAACCTCTGGGCGAACAGTTACGCCAGTGGGCAATTCGGCAACCCACCAGCATCGCACTGGTGGCAGGAAAGCAGCATCTGAGTTACGCCGGGCTGGATAATCTGGCCGACAGACTTGCTGCGGGATTAGCCGCGCGTGGGATTCGCTCTCAAGATAATGTGTTGCTGCAGTTGCCAAACTGTATTGGCCTCGTGGCAACACTGTTCGCTCTGTTCCGTCTCGGCGCACGCCCGATTCTTGCCATGCCTGGCCAGAAAGCGGCAGACATTGATGCCTTGAGCCAACTGGCAGAACCCAAAGCCTGGTTTTATCCTCATCACTATCTTGGGCATGACTATCAAACACTGGCATCGGATATGGCGGTTAAACATCCCGGTATGCAACGCTGGCCGGTGAATATCCATGACGATGCAGACTCACTGATGACAGCGTTCCAGTCTGAGCCCCAGCCTTTGCCTGCACCGCATGCTGAAGATATCGCCCTCCTCCTTCTTTCTGGTGGCAGCACCGGTACGCCCAAATTGATACCACGCACGCACGCCGATTACTTTTACAACGCACGCCGCATGGCGGAAATCTGCCAGCTTTCCAGCCAAAGTGTGTATCTGGCGACATTAGCTGTGGCACACAACTTCACCCTCTCCTGTCCGGGAGTGCTGGGCACGCTATTCTCAGGCGGCAAAGTGGTGCTAGCGCAAACCTCAGGCTGTGATGAAGTGTTCCCTCTTATTGAGCAGGAGAAAGTCACTTTTACTGCATTGGTACCACCGCTTGTCACCCTGTGGCTGGAGTGTCGGGCATGGGATGAAAGCGACCTCTCCAGTTTGCAATTTATTCAGGTAGGGGGAGCACGGCTGGATAGTCAACTGGCAGCAAAAGTCAAACCCACCTTTGACTGTCAGCTCCAGCAAGTTTTCGGTATGGCTGAGGGACTGATTTGCTGCACACGGCTTGATGATAGCGATGACGTGATTTTACACACTCAGGGTCGTCCGATTTCAGATGCGGACCAAATAAGAGTGGTGAATCAGGATGGACTTCCCGTAGGAATCGAAGTCTCCGGTGAACTTCTTACCCACGGCCCCTATACTATCGGCGGCTATTATCGCGCTGAAGCGCAAAACCTGCAGGCGTTCACACCGGATCATTTTTACCGTTCTGGTGACCTGGTGCGCCTGACCGATGCGGGCAACTTCGTCGTGGAAGGTCGGCTCAAAGAGCAAATTAATCGTGCCGGGGAAAAGGTGGGTTGCGCAGAGGTTGAGTCGTTTATCGCTAATCACCCTGATGTGGCAAGCTGCGTCGTAATTGGTGTTGAGGATGCACGCCTAGGTGAACGTATCTGTGCCTGTTTACCGGGTGATACCCACCTGACACTGGCTGATTTACGTGGCTACCTGCAGCGACAAGGTGTCAGCAATAATAAACTGCCTGACCAGTTATTACCTGTTAAGCGTTGGCCATTAACCGCCGTTGGCAAGATCGATAAGCGTCAGCTGGCGGATATTGCCATGCTTGCCCTGGACAGCAGTGAGTCCAGCCATACCCTCATCCTGCAGGCTGACCCGCTCGATGTCATTTATCACTTGCTGAAGAACGAATCTGATTGTCACATTGCCTATGAGCGCGACGAATGCTGGGATATTGGAATAGGCAGTCAGGTAAAAATCTCACTGTATGGTAATCGTGCTGAACTTACCCTGCCCAACGCGGTGGAAAAGAGCTGGCAAGGTGGTAACTGGCAGACAAATCTGCAACAGGCGCTGGATGCGATTCCCTTTAGCGACTGGCAGGCTTATGGTGTGAGCCATTTCGAGTTCTCACACCTGATACACGATGTGCAGCCAAAACACTTACCTGAGGCAACGCCCCTGCTGACCCTCTTTATCCCGCATGTGCAAATCAAATTAAAGCCGGGGGAAGCACAACTGATCGCGTCTTCTGATCAGGATTTATCGCAACTGGTGAAGCGTGTTCAGGCGGCGGATCGTGTTGCAGTGTTTCCAGAACCTGATGCTCAATGGCAAGCTTCAATCGCCAAACAGATTCGCGAACAGGATGCGCGCGACTACTGCCAGCGCGTTGCCCTGGCAGTTGAAGAAATTCAGCGCGGTGAATATCAGAAAATTATTCTTTCTCGTCGAATAACCCTTGCTGCTCCAGTCGATTTATTAGCTAGCTATCACGTTGGCCGCCGGTTCAATACCCCGGCACGTTCGTTTATTGCCCGATTGAACGGCGATCACTTCATTGGGTTTAGCCCTGAGACGGTGGTTGAAGTCTCTGATTCTGGCGCTGTCAGCACTCAACCACTGGCCGGCACGCGAGCACTTACCGCTGACGAGGCCGAAAATCGGCGATTGCGCGAAGTGCTCAGTAACGATACGAAAGAAATTGCTGAGCATGCGGTGTCCGTCAAGCTCGCCATTGAAGAACTGATCCCCCTATGTGAGAACCATTCAACCCACGTCAGTGATTTTATGCATGTCTCACTGCGTGGCAGTGTGCAGCATCTGGCCTCCCGGATAAAAGGACAACTTCGCAAAGAGTTCAATGCCTGGGATGCCTTTGGCGCACTGTTTCCCGCAGTAACTGCTTCGGGGATACCTAAGCGCTCGGCGATAGAGGCGATTCAGCGGCTGGAGCCGGTCTCACGCGGTGCCTATAGCGGCAGCGTGTTCATGGTCAATAGCCAGGGTGAAAAGGATGCGGCGCTGGTGCTCCGCTCGCTTTATAAGCATGGTCGTGGAGTGGCGTTACAAGCTGGTGCGGGGATTATTGACCAATCGTTGCCTGAGAGGGAGCTGGAAGAGACTATCGAAAAATTACAGTCGGTTAGCCGTTTTATTATTCCTCAGTAAGGTTTGCTCGTGATGAAGGGCCTATGCGGCTCTTCATCAAAAAACTAAAGAGCGATTTCGCGGAAGATGATTTCGGCTTCCAGACGTGTTCATTCAATCGCTGGTCGACGTGAGGCATGAAGGATAAAAGCTGTTTCATGTGCCACCGCACGGGTGCAGTCAATTCTGCAGGCGTGCTAAGGTTTCACCGTACTGTGCGCAATATCTAGCATGTGCGCGCCATTAATGCGCATCTGTTCTATCATGAGACAATCCTGTCTGCTTAACATGGGGTCTCTCTCTTTCCGGTGTAAGAACCTTAAGAGAGCTTATGCAGGAAGGGGTGGACAAAAGTCACAAGGTTCAGCGGTCAATGCTATTCGTACTAGGCACCAGACGCTCGACATCCTCACGCTCATAACTTTTGATGATCGCCATGTATTATTGCTCCAACTCTTCACCCGGACAAAAGCGGTTGTGTATAGCTATCGCACAGTACTGAACAAAGTCAGAAAAGAGTTTTTACCGGTGATGATAGCGTGCCGTTTGGCCAAAGAGGCCGATGTATTGGTTTTGTGCTTCCGTAAACGTCTGCATGATTAGCTCCTTTGGTAAAGGGAGTTCACCCGCAGAGGAAGAGTTCCCCCACGGGGAAAAAAACACCGGGATACCGGTGGCCATACGTTAGTTCTTCAGCAAAAGTCAGTGATTAGCCGGCTGCTGCATTCGGTGACTGTAGTACGGCTTGCGCCTGGCGCTGCGCTTCATCCGGGTTCGACGACAGTGAACCAAACAGCCCCATTTGCAACTGCTTCGGACCGTCAAGATAAATCACGGTCACCGAGACATCATTATTCATCGGGGAATGGTGGGAATCGGTATAGAGTACCCTGCCGGCAAGCACCGTTGTCGGCATCAGCAGAGGAAACAACGTCAGCAACGTGCTGATTTTCATTGCGTGCACTCCTGTGTGGATAGAATCCACATAAGGTGCTACGAGTGGCCAGAAAGGCAGCAAGGAAATCTTTATTGAATTGCAATAATTCTCAATAAACCAACGAATGGATATTTAAAAAATAAAACGCTAGTAACTCTAGGCTTGTAACTCCTATATATCAGTAAACCTTTCTATTTCTCACCTTTCAGCATGAGGCCGTTAGAATAATGTAAAATCCATTCCACCTTTTATGCTTTGGCTTATTCAAAGCGGTAAGACAAGGTGGCGCCGCCACCCCAGTTGCGACCCGGCGCCGGCTCGAAATAGCGGCCGTTGCCTTCGTTGACGATCACCGAACCGACGTAACGGCGGTCGAAAATATTGTCCACCCGGCTGAACACGTCCAGCGCCCAGCGGTTCCAGGTAAAGCGATAACCGGCGTTTACGCCGGCCACGGTGTAAGA